>JAUJNL010000087.1 GCA_030448185.1 Cytophagales bacterium
TTTCTTTTTGCTGATCCAGGTCGTGCACTACAAACCGCCAGAAAGCGGCTGTGCTGTTGTAAGCCTTCAACTGGATGGCATGATGCATCAGATCGATCTGGGTAAAAGTCAGTTCCTTCAGGGAATCCAGCTGCAGCTTTGATACGTGATGTCTGGCCAGCAGGTATTCAAGTTGCTTCAGGCACTTGCCAATTGAATCTACCTCGCTCAGATAAGGCTGGTAAGCGGTACTATCAGTAAAGCGTGTACTATCAGCATAATAGATCAATTCCCGCTGCTGTGATTCGGCTCCTTTAATGAGAAAAAGCAACCGCTCCGAGGTACGTACGATCTGATTGCCGTGAATCAGCCACTCTGAGCTTTCGAGTAACCGTTCAAAATACCGGTAAGTGGTATAGCCCACCAGCATCATGATGATTAACGCAGTGAAATATCCAGCCTGAATAATCGGTTTGTAGGATCGTGTCATTCGAAAGGGAACCAAGATTCGGAATCCGGAAGATTACTAGCCTCCGTAAAATCAGGCGCTAAACCAATAGCAATCAAATTGGTATCAGCAATGAGCCGGGTAAATCGATTGCATTATATTAACTATTGCGTTTAGAAAGGAAAATAATTACTTTTTTCCGGTTATTCCTCAACTAACAGCTCTGCTGTCCCCACCCGGAAAGTATACTTAAGTTCTGTTAAACTGAAGTTAAAGCAGTACGTTCTACTCCCTCGGCAGCTGACTTTTGCTCTTTATTCAGCGCCTGGAGCAGGATCTGGACGGGATGGAGGGCTATCCTGCCGGTACCATCCTTGATCTGGTGCCGACAGGAAGTACCCGGCGCACAAATCAGGGTATCCGCCGAAGCACTTCTGACCGCAGGAAACAGCACCAGTTCACCGATCTGCTGGGAGACTTGGTAGTGCTCTTTTTCGTAGCCGAAAGAACCCGCCATTCCACAACAGCCGGAAGGAATAAGCTGAACCTGGTAGTTCTCCGGCAGGGAGAGCAGTTTCTTCAGGGGCACTAAAGAAGACAAGGCTTTCTGGTGACAGTGCCCATGCAGCTTGATAAGCTTAGGCTCAGACGTGAACTGCTCTTTTTTGAGGTGGCCCTTGTCTAATTCTTTGGCTAAAAACTCTTCAATCAACAGACTGTTTTTAGCCAAAGCCTGAGCAGCAGGTTTCAAGTCCTCAGCCACTAAGTCAATATATTCATCCCGAAACGTGAGAATCGCTGAAGGTTCAATGCCCAGCAGGGGAGTCTCCTGGGAGACAAGGTCTTTGAGCAGGGAAACATTCCGGGTGGCTAGTTGCCGGGCCTGCTTTAATAAGCCTTTGGAAAGATAGGTCCGCCCACTCTCCTCATGGAGCGGCAGCTCTACCTGATAGCCTAAGCGTTCCAGTAGTTCGACAGCCTGCTGGCCCAGGGATACGTCATTGTAGTCGCTAAACTCATCACAGAACAAATACACCTTTTTCAGTTGCCGGTTTTTACTTTCGGGTTGTCCGTTCGTGATTTCCGGTTTTTTACCTTCTGACTTCTGTCTTCCGTCTTCTGTCTCCTCGCTCCTCACTCCTCGCTTCTGTCTTCGCTCAAACCACTTGCGCAAAGTAGTCTGCTCCAGCAGGGGAATGCTGCGCTGGGGGGCAAAACCCGTCAGGCGTTTAGCGAGTTTACTCGTGAAAGAGTTGGTAAAAATAAAGTTATAGGCCCAGGGAGCCAGGCTGGCCAGTTTATTCAGCGTAGTAAAGTGGGCAATGAGCCAGGTCCGTAAGGGTACTCCATTAGCTTCGTAGTAGTGCTGCTGCCACTCGGCCTTGAGCTTGCCCACATCCACATTCGAAGGACACTCAGCCTTGCAGCCCTTGCAGGAGAGGCACAAATCCATCACCGTCTTTATTTCCTCATGGTCAAACTTATTGGCTTTTTCTGACCGGGTGAGCATCTCCCTTAACATATTGGCCCGGGCCCGGGTGGTATCCTTCTCATTCTTAGTGGCCATATAAGAAGGACACATCGTCCCTCCCATCAAATGACTCTTCCGGCAGTCCCCCGAGCCATTACACTGTTCGGCGTGGCGCAGAATGCCCCCTTCCCGCGAAAAATCGAGAAATGTCTTCACGTGCGGTGTCGGCTGACCGGGCTCATACCGTAGAAAAGTATGCATCGGCGGGGTATTGACGATCTTGCCGGGGTTAAAGATATTTTCCGGGTCAAAGGTCCGCTTGATCTCTTCGAACAGCTGATAGTTCTTTTCGCCCACCATGTAGGGAATAAACTCACCCCGCAGCCGTCCGTCCCCGTGTTCGCCGCTTAGTGAACCATCGTATTTTTTAACCAGCACCGCTATTTCCTCGGCAATCTTCCGGAAAAGCCCATTGCCTTCGGGAGTTTTCAGGTCAATAATTGGCCGGAGATGCAATTCGCCGGAGCCGGCATGCGCATAGTGTACGGAATAGAGGCCGTATTTTTTCAGAATCCCGTTGAATTCCCGGATGTAGTCAGGCAGGTCGTTTACATCTACCGCAGTATCTTCAATAACCGCCACCGGCTTAGCATCGCCGGGCATATTGGTCAATAACCCCAAGCCTGCTTTCCGCAGCGTCCATACTTTCTTGGTATCTTCCCCGAACAACAGGGGATAGTGGTAGCCTAACCCTTTAGATTCCAGTTCCAGTCGAAGTTGCAAGGCTGTTTCCTGCACTTCTTCGCGGGTATGCCGGGCTATTTCCACGACTAAGATGGCGCCAGGATCACCTTGTACAAAGAACCGGTTTTTGCGCTGCTCAATATTGTCTTTCGTGCATTCCAGAATGTAATGATCAATCAGTTCGCTGGCGCTGATCGTATACTGTAATGCTACCAGGTTGGCCCTCAGTGATTCATCTATCGTATGACAGTGAATACACAACAAACCTGCCTCCTTGGGTGGCAGCGGCACTACATTCAGGGTAATTTCCGTGATGAAGCACAAGGTACCCTCCGAACCGGCAATCAGTTTGCAGAAATTAAACGGTTCGCCGCCTTGGGTAAAGGGTTCCGTGTCCAGCAGCATATCGAGGGCATAACCCGTATTACGCCGGGGTACACTCCGCTTCGGAAACTGCGTCCGGATCTCGTGCTGGTTGGCCGGGTCCTTCAGCATGTCTCTTACTTTACGATACGCCCGTGTTTCCAGGTTTTCGGCGGATTTATATCCACGGGGAACCGGCTTTCCGAAAGGAGTCCCCTGACACTTTGCTTCGAACTCACCGGATGACAGGGCCCTGAACTCCGTCTCGCTACCATCACTAAGCAGCGCCCTCACCGACAAAACGTGTTCACGCGTACTGCCATACACCACTGAGTTGGACCCGCATGAATTATTCCCCACCATCCCGCCGATCATGGCCCGGTTGGCCGTGGAAGTCTCCGGACCAAAATACAGACCGTGTTCCTTCAGAAACAGGTTCAATTCGTCACGAACCACGCCGGGCTGCACCCGCACCCAACCCTCCTCAGCATTCAGCTCCAGAATTTTAGTAAACTTCCGGGAAACATCAACTACAATACCGCCGCCTACTACCTGTCCGGCTAGTGAAGTACCGGCCGTTCGTGGAATCAGCGAGGTTTTATTTTCGCGGGCAAAAGAAATCAATGTTTGGAGGTCAGCGATGTCTTTAGGGATGGCTACTGCCTGGGGTACTTCCCGGTAAGCTGAAGCATCCGTAGCGTAAAGCGTACGCATTGCCTTATCGAAGTGCAGTTCGCCTTTCAGTTGGGCGGCCAGGTGACGGAGTTGTTCGGTAGTCATGAGCAGCATCAGCCTATCGGGCAAACATGTTACCGAAACCATTGGGTTTAGGGTAAGAAAAGTTTATTTGCCGGATCGTACCTGATTGTAAATAATTTCTACAAATATATAAAACTAATACCTTGACCCAGACAGTTCCCTATGGGTAATTTCTTTGAAAATTTCTATTCATTTAGCTACAGGTCAGGGATAGATACCGGAGAAGAAAAAACATTTAAAAACAAAACCCCGTTGGCCCGTTGGCTAGCTATAACCAACGGGGTTTGTCACCCTCTCTACCTAAACCCTATTCTGTAAGTTCTTTATTTAGTCCTGGGACAGTCATTCGTCTTCTTTAATTCCGGTTTTTTGCACGCATCTACTGCTGAGGCGCCGCATACCGGATAACGGGCTACTTCCACATTAGGGTTTTCCATTTTTATGCGTTTCATCACTCATACTGTCTGGTTCGCATAGATTCATGCCACGATTGTAAGAGATTGGTTACAAAATATAGCCACAAATTACTTCCACCTCACCTAAGGCACTGATGATCAGCAGCTTTCTGTCTTATTAAAACTCTTGTAACCGGAGCAACTCTTTGCGATTACGGACAGTATAAGCTTCAGAAGAATTACCATCCATTTTTTGAATTATGAGCCTGAAAATAAAGCTTTTGATTGTATTTGCGGTGCTGCTGGTTGGGGCCCGTATCGCACTGCCTTATGTCGCTAAACACTACTTGAATAAAACACTGCAAAATGACCTGAAAGGCTATACGGGCAGCGTAGCCGATGTGGATATTGCCTTGATCCGCGGGGCTTACTCGCTGGATAAGCTTACCCTTAAGAAGAAAAACGGAAAAGTCCCGGTCCCCTTTCTGGATGTGGATAAAATCGATTTTTCCATTGAATGGCAAGCCTTGTTTGACGGTTCACTGGTAGCCGAGATTACGGCACTGCATCCCCGGCTCAACTTTGTGGATGGTCCCAGTGAGGCCCAGACACAGACGGGGGAAGAGGGCAACTGGCAGGCTACGATTGATAAACTCTTTCCCTTACGCATCAATAAGTTTGTGATCCGGGATGGCGAGGTTCACTTCCGTAACCTGCATGCCAAGCCTAAGGTGGACGTATTTATGAACGATCTGGATCTGGTGGCCCGTAACCTGACCAACAGCGAAGACATCTCCAAAACGCTGGTAGCTACCATAGATGGCGGAGCAAAAATCATGGGAGATGGCCGATTTACGACCCACCTGGACCTGAACCCGCTGCAGAAACAGATTCCTTTTAACCTGGATCTTTCCCTGGAAAGCGTTCCCCTGACGAAGCTCAACGACTTCTTCCGGGCTTATGCGAAGATTGATATGGAGCAGGGCACTTTTAACCTGTACTCGGAGATGACTGGCGAAAACGGAAAGTTTAACGGATACCTGAAGCCGATATTTAAGGACGCCAAAGTGCTGGATGTCAAAGAAGATAACGAAAAGCCTTTCCGGCTAATCTGGGAAGCGGGTATCGGACTAGTCAATACGATCTTCCGTAATTATCCCAAAGACCAGGTCGATACTAAAATTCACGGTTCCGGAGACTTCAATAACCCGGAGGTAGATGTTTAGACTACCGTAATCAAGGTGCTTGAAAACGCCTTTGTAAAGGCAATTAACCCAAGCCTCGACGTAACCATGAACCTGGGCAACATGAAGGATACGGAGGCAACGCTGCGGGAAGAAGCGAAACACACTAAGAAAACGGTTCGGAAGGAACAAGTAGAGGAGAAAAAGGAAGAACGGAAGGAACGCCGCACCGAGAAACGGGAAGAAAAGGAAGAACGGAAAGAACGCCGGAAGGAGAAAAGGGAGGAACGGAAAAAAGAACGCGAACAGGAGTTGGCGGATAAGACTCAGTAAAAGGAAGAGCCCGGGTTTACAAATCCGGGCTCTTTTCTAACTATTTCAACTTATTTCCTCGACCATCACCCTGCTACTACCGGTTGTCCGGGCTGCAATCTTTCTTCCAGCATACCCGCAAGCTGGTCACAACATACACCTACGTGGTCTACGGAACGTTGCAGCGTCTTTTCGACCGGATTGTCCCTTTCCAGCATCCGGGACCCCTCCAGGATTTCATCTTTTAACCGGGTTACCTCCAGGAAAGAAAAAGGAGGTTCGATATAATTAAGGATAAACCGCAGCTGTTCGGGATTACGGGAGAGCAGGGCACTGCGGTAATCATCCTTTAACTGACGAAACAGATTTACGTAAGAACGGGTCAGCAAATGCTGGAACTCCTCATTACCGGCAGTCAGCTCCTGCAATTTCCCGTAATTAAGGGAAGGCTCACTGGTGGACCCGGTTTCCGGTATGGGTATTTGTGTATTGTTTATTGGTAGCACACCACTCGAAAGCTCCGGTGCCGGCATTTCCCCTAACAGCCTGAGCATCTTGCCGTACAATTCTTCCGGCTGAAAAGGCTTGGTTACACAATCATTCATCCCGCTGCTCCGGGTCTTCTCCTGCACATCGGGCATAACCGAAGCCGTAATCGCAATGATCGGAAGCTGACTGAAGTAACTGCCTTCCAAACCCCGGATTAGTTGCGTCGTTTCATACCCATCCATATGCGGCATTTGCAGGTCCATCAGCACAATATCATACGTTGTCTGCTGCACCCGTTCTACGGCTTCCATGCCGTTGGTTACCTCGTCGAGTACAATGCCCCATTTCTGGAAAATTTTGGCCGCTACTAACCGGTTAATTTCATTGTCCTCCACCAGCAATATTTTGCGTCCGCGGAGTGGCTGTGATTCCGAATCAGGCATGGCACTGGCCGGGTACAGATTAAGGGCCTGCGCCTCACTTTTGCGGAACCAGAGGGTAAAGTAAAATCCAGATCCCTCTCCTAATTTGCTTTTTACGGAGATCGGGCTGTTTTGCAGTTCCAGCAACCGCTTGGTGATGGTCAGCCCCAGTCCGGTACCACCGTATTTTCGGGTCGTATCGGAGGAAGCCTGCGTAAAGGTCTCAAACACGTATTCGAGCTTATCTTCCGCAATGCCAATGCCCGTATCGGTGATGGCAAAGCCTATTTCGGCATAGGAGCCTTCCAGCTGTTTTAACTGGGCTTCTACCCGTACCGAGCCTTCCTCGGTAAATTTAATGGCATTGCTCAGCAGGTTGTTAATTACCTGGCCAAGCCGTACCGGATCACCTACCAGCACCGGCGGTATCGCCGGGTCAACATAACACGAGAAAGCTAAATTTTTCTCATAGGCCAGGTAGGATAATGGCCGCTGGATTCGCTGAACGAGTTCACTCAGATTAAACTCTATTGCTTCAAAAGCAATTTTTCCCGCCTCTATTTTATTGAGGTCCAGAATATCGTTGATCAGCATCAGCAGGTTTTCGGCCGAAAAGTGCAGCACTTTCAGGTTCTCGGCCTGATCGGGTCGCGGACTATCTTCGAGCAGAAAATGGGACAAGCCCAGAATGGCATTGATCGGCGTCCGGATCTCGTGGCTCATTGTCGATAAGAACTGTTCTTTGGCAATGGAAGCCTGTTCGGCTTGTGCCTTTGCTTTAATCAGTTCTATTTCCCGCAGTTTCCGTTCCGTAATGTCCTGGGTGGTACCGACAATGCGGGACGGTCTGCCTTCCGCATCAAACAATACTTCGCCGAAACTTTGGATATACAGAGGAGTCTCACCATCGGGCCGGGTAGCCTCATATTCTACTTCAAAGCCTTTTTTGCGGGGGGAGGCCTGTCCAATCGTTTCCTGCAATACACTCGTATGGTGGGAAGCAAACCACTGCACAAACTGAGTCAGGGAAATCTCTTTATGCGGGGGCATTCCAAAAATGCGGTACACCTCTTCCGAAACTACTCCCTTTCCGGTTTGCAGGTTAAACTCAAAGTTGCCCATGCGTGCCAGCCGTTGGGCTTCCCGGAGGGCTGATTCACTCTTCTGCAACTGTTCCTTGGCGGCTTGCTTTTCGGTAATATCGGTAATCCGGACCAGATACAAGACTTTATCCTCTTGCGGAAGCAGGGTAATCCCTATATCGCCCCAGAACTCCCGCCCTCTGAGGGAGACCAGCCGCCTTTCTTCTACCCAGGTACCTTTGTGCTGCAGTGATTGAAGCAGTCCCTGATTCTCCTGAAGGGTAAAAGGCACTTTTTGAAAACGCTTGCTTGGAATACCGATCAGGGCCGCTTTGCTTTCAGCCTCAAACAGTTTTACGGCTTTGCGGTTGCATTCCAGTATTTTATCGGTACGGCTGTCGATCAGGATAATGGCATCGTAGGAGTTATCAAATACAGTCTCCAGTTCTTGCCGGACGGAAGCCAGTGTCTGCCGGTGACGGGCATTAAGGGTATTGAAATAAAAGGCAATCAGCAGCGACACAATAATGTTTACGATCATTACGGCCAGGTAAATATTATGCTGCTGCCTAGCTTCGAGGCTGGGAATCAGAAATAAAGAATAGCCCGTAAACTCCAGGGCTACCAGACAGGCCAGCGGTAATGACAAGCCCACGATCAGGAAGGGAAGCCGCTGGTGAAAGTTGTAATACAGTACCACTCCCAACAGAGACGAAAAATACATCAGGTGAAAGCCGCTTTCCCGGCCCAGACAGGAAGCCGTAAAAAATATGTGCGCATTCACTACCAGCATCATCAATACCTTGGAAGCCTGATAGTTAATCCGCCGGTGTTCCCCGAAGCGATTCAGCAGGAGACAGACCAGAAACAGGAACAGACTGATATACGCTACGGCAAACAGTGAGTCCAGGGACAGCAGGTAATACAGGATAATAAAAGGGATGCAACACAAGGCAGCGGTAATGCTGATCTGATTGGTTAGGACAATACTCTTGTATTGCTTGGTAGGCAACGCTGGCTGTATACCCTGTTCAGAAATGGTTTCCCAAAAAGTATTAAATGCATTCATGCAGTAGTAGAAGGAGACCCCGGATGGAATAATTTTATAAAATTACGCAAGCAGACGCTGATTGAAAAATGAGGTAGCAGCAAAATGCAGCATAAAGCTAATAATAATCAAGGATTTAGCTCATACTAACCCAACCTTCGAGGTTCAATGGGCGATGTTTAATCGTTTTTATAGTATTCCTTATAATAAATAATGGGCCAAACCACGGCCCATCCTAATATAATTAACTCATTTTACCCATCTATGATTCTTTCACTCAATGGCAACCCGGGTAGGCGTATCCGTACCGGCTACAATACTGCGGGCACTGAGGGCAATGGCCCGGATGGTGTTGACAATATTGGTTACATTCAGCGTTTCGTACTCATCATCCACGGTGTGATAGTATTTATCCACGTCGATCTGGTCCGTAGAAATGGTATGGGCCGGAACACCCAGCTTGGCCAGGGTGGCATTATCCGAACGGTAAAACAAATTTTGATCCGGATAGGGATCTGGATGAAAGGTGAACCCGGTACCTTCAAGGTTTTTTTGCAGAATCTTGCCGAAATCCGACCGTTCATAGCCCGTAATAAAGGCCGCCTGTTGCCCGAATTTAGACTCTTTTCCGATCATCTCCATATTAAACATGGCTACTACTTGAGTGGGGTCAAGCCCTTTGGAAAAGTACTGAGACCCATACCCGCCCATTTCCTCCGCCGTGAAGGCCACAAAAACCAGGGTCCGCTCATGGGTATTGAGTTGCTTGAAGTATTTAGCCAGGGCGATTACGGCAGTAGTACCAGAAGCATCATCGTCGGCGCCATTGGCAATGCTATCTCCTTTAACCGGTGACAGGGTACCGATGTGATCATAGTGGCCCGAGAAGACCACCATCTCCTCCTTACGGCTCTTACCCGGAAGGATGCCCACTACGTTATTCAGGGGAAGTTTTTCCACTTTATTAGTTGCTTTGACCATCGCGGAGGGGTTTTCCAGGGCTTTCGTCAGTACCAATACATACGTGGGCTCTCTGTCATTTTCCAGCACCACATGTTCATGAGAATAATATCCTTTGTACCGGCTGAATAAATCGGCGTGGGCGGGGTCAACCAGCAGCACAGCATCTTTTTTTGCCTTACGGATCTCGCCCATCTTTGCTTTAAAATCATCTCCTTCCTTCACAGTGATGGTTTCTATGTCAGCCATTTGACCCGCTTTCCAGTCAATGGCAGGAACATTGGAAACCACAATTACGTTTTCCGCGCTGATACTTTGTCCATTTACGGAAACCTGGGCGGTGCCGGGCTGGATGCGATAAGCAAAGAAAGACTGCTCATAGCTTTTGGATCCGGGCAGTGGCTGTAAACCGATCTTTTTAAATTCTCCGGCAATAAAATCCGAAGCTTTTTTGATGCCGGGTTCAAAAGTTTTACGTCCGGCCATGGCATCGGACGACAATGTTTTGATAATCTGGTTTACCTCTGCGGGTTCAATAGTTGGGTTCTGCGCACAGGCTAAAGAAAGCGGCAACAGGGCGCCCAAAAATAGGATTGCATTTTTTTTCATAAGGTTGGGTGGGTAATTCGGGGTAGCGGTACAAAGGTGCGGAAGATTCGGGCAATAGTGATGGTTAGTGTATACAAATTACAAGAATGGCCAAAATACGATTCCATAAACTTTAACTTCAGCGGGATTGTTAGATAGGCAATGACGAATGTAAGGCAAGTTATTAATGACTTTACTAGTGCGTCATTGAGAACGAGGAACGAGTGAAGCAATCTATTTAATCTATTTCGGAGTTACCATAAAGATTGCTTCACTCGTTCCTCGTTCGCAATGACGTATTTACATTCAATTTTTATAAACTTTTCCTATACCCTGCAATAAACAAAACCGTTCAAAATGCCTTGCTGTCATTACCCTGACTGCTAAAAATATATGAAAAGAGGAGGCTGCATTTATATTCTGACTAACAAAAACAACTCCACTCTTTATGTAGGCGTAACGGCTGATCTGATAATCCGCGTTCAGGAACACAGAATGAAAAAGTACCCTAATAGTTTTACTGCCAAGTATAATTTAACTAAACTGGTTTATTATGAATCATTTGGTAGCATTGAAGAAGCTATTGCCAGAGAGAAACAGATAAAAGGAGGTTCCAGGCTTAAGAAGGAGATGCTTATAAATAGTATCAATCCTGATTGGACAGATCTTTATGATTCTATAGAGTAAAGCATTTTACCTAATCAGGGGTAATCATTACGAGAAGTGCAGAAGTAAGCCTGAAGGATATGAGGCGGGAGCCGAATGGATCAAACGTAGTTAAACTTCAGTTTAGCTAAGCTAAGAAAAGCTAATCTCTCCCGAATCGTCATTGCGAGGAGGAACGACGAAGCAATCTGTTTTGTTAGCTCCGACAAATATTGCTTCACTCATGCCTCGTTCGCAATGACGGGTTCCTTGCAATACCAATTTAATTCAGCATGTTAAGCAAACAACTATAATCATCACATTCAGCATTCGATAAAATTAATGGCAATTCTTTCCAGTTTATTTGGGAATACATCTTCTAATGGAAATGGCCGGCCGGGCAAAGCAGGAGGTGGCGGCGGTGGACAGGGCTTCGGCCGCGAAGAAAAACCGCTCACCTTCAAAGAACGAATGGAGGCGCTGCGAAACTTACCGGCTTTTTTCCGGCTGGTCTGGCAAACTTCTCCGGCCATGGCTTCGGCTAATATATTTCTCCGGCTGATCCGGTCGGCTATTCCGCTGCTGGTCCTGTACCTCGGGAAACTCATTATTGACCAGGTAGTACTGCTGACTCAAACACCTCCTCCGCACGACTTAAACCCGCTTTGGACGCTGGTTGCGGCCGAATTAGGGTTGGCTATTCTGTCAGATGCCCTCAGCCGGGGGCTGTCATTACTTGATAGTTTGCTGGGCGACCTGTTTGCCAACCGTACTTCCACCCGGATTATGGAACACGCCGCCACGCTGGACCTGGATCAGTTCGAAGATTCTACTTTTTACGACAAACTGGAACGGGCCCGGCAGCAAACCGTGGGCCGAACGGTACTATTATCACAGGTACTCGGACAAGTGCAGGATACTATTACCATGGTTTTTCTGGCTGCCGGGTTGATAGCCTTCAACCCGTGGCTGATCGTGCTGCTGTGCGTAGCCGTGATTCCGGCCTTTCTCGGGGAATCGTATTTCAACGAAAAATCGTATTCTTTGGTACGCGGCTGGACTCCCGAACGCCGCGAGTTAGATTATATCCGTTACATCGGAGCCAGTGACGAAACAGCCAAGGAGGTGAAAACCTTTGGCCTGTCGCCCTTCCTGATTGAGAAATTCAAGGGGCTTTCGGGGAAATACTTCCTGGCCAACCGAAGTTTATCGATTCGCCGGGCTACCTGGGGCGGTCTCTTCGCTACTATCGGGACACTGGGTTACTACAGTGCTTACGGATATATCATTTTTCAAACCGTCAATGGCCGGTTATCGGTAGGTGATCTGACGTTTATGGCGGGTTCGTTCCGGCAGCTTCGTTCCCTGCTGGAGGGCATACTGACCCGTTTTTCCACCGTGTCGCAAGGGGCGTTGTATCTCCGGGATTTATTTGAATTCTTTGAGATCAAACCGAAAGTACTGTCTCCGGCCAAGCCGCGACCGTTCCCTAATCCGATCCGGCAGGGCTTTGTATTTGAGAACGTTGGGTTCCGGTACCAGAACTCGGAGCGGTGGGCCAACCGCCACCTCAGTTTTACCTTACAGGCAGGTGAAAAGCTGGCGCTGGTTGGTGAAAATGGGGCCGGCAAGACAACCTTGGTCAAGTTGCTGGCCCGGTTGTATGACCCCACGGAAGGCCGTATTTTGCTGGATGGACATGATCTGAGGGAGTACGACCTGCACGAACTCCGGCAGAATATCGGCGTGATTTTCCAGGATTACCTGCGCTTTAAGATGACGGCTGCCGATAATATTGCCATTGGCAATATCCGGGAACGGGAAAATCGTTCGAGGATTGAAAGTTCGGCCCGTCAGAGCCTGGCAGATACGGTGATTCAGAAACTGCCCAACCGCTATGACCAGATGCTGGGTAAGAGTTTTGAGCAAGGCGCGGAACTCTCCGGCGGTGAGTGGCAGAAGATTGCCTTAGGCCGGGCCTACATGCGCGAGGCACAAGTATTGATTCTGGATGAGCCAACGGCGGCTTTGGATGCCCGGGCCGAACACGAAGTATTCCAGCGGTTTGCTGAGCTTACTAAAGGCAAGTCGGCCGTTTTGATATCGCATCGGTTCTCGACGGTCCGGATGGCTGACCGCATACTGGTGCTGGAAAATGGCCAGTTCAACGAGATTGGCAGTCATCATGAACTACTGGCGAAAGACGGCCGCTACGCCGAACTATTCCGCCTGCAGGCCAGCGGCTACCAATAGAAATGCGTATCCTGACACCAAAACGCCGAAATGCGCTAATTAGGTGATCTGCTCCTCTAATTCTGCTTTAGCCGCAGTCCCTAGCTTTTTCTTTGGCAGGAAGACGGATTGGTTGTTTTCCAATTGAATGACGAAAAACTGCTTGGTTTTATAGGTTTTTAATCTACTGATGTTTACTTCGGACTTACCATCCTTTGTTTCAAAGGACAGTTGTGCCCCGTTTATTTCTAAGCTTATATCTTGTGGTGCAAACCTCTTTAGGAGTAATTCCAGAAAAGGCTTTAACAGGTAGTATATGCCATAGCCTAGGCAAAAGCCCCCATAGGCCACCGAGAATTTTCCTTCACGATCCAGCATATAGAAACTTAATAGGATTAGAATAGGGCCACCTATGTACCGTAAGACCCTTATTAACCTATTTTTACTATTGTAGTAGAGGTACAGATAGAAGGCGGAATAGTCCTTTTTGTCAATTTGCAGGTTTGTTCTCATGCTGGTTACCGCTAGCAAGCTGCTTGAATTATTTACGCTTTCATTTTTTTCTCCCTGGCCCGTTTATACAGCCGGATCGCTACCAGTAGTACAACGGTGAAAACCACCAAACCCAGTAATCCCCAAACCATGCTGAGCGCATTCTTAAGCACCACCAGAAATACAATGGCAAACAGAAAAACGGTAGCGGCTTCATTAAATACCCTCAACTGAATAGAGGAATATTTCACTACCCCGTTTTGCAACTGATGAAAAATAAGGTGGCACCAGAGATGATATCCGTACAGCAAGGCCACAAAAAACAGCTTGTACCGGAGCCACTCCGGAAAGCCGCCATAGAGGTACCAGGTCGATAAGCCCATTCCCAAGGTAATCAGGGCGGAAGGCCACGCAATACCGTACCAGAGCAGTTTCTGCATTTTAGCCAGTTGTTGTTGCAAAATGCTTTTCTCGGGCTCTGATCTTTCTCCGGCTTCCACAAAATAGATAAACAGCCGGGGGATGTAGAACAGCCCGGCAAACCAAGTCACCACAAAAATGATATGCAGGGCCTTAACGTAGAGAAAATTCATAATGTAGTTTCCAGTTTAGGGTTTAAAGTTTCCAGTTGATTAGCCCGATAAAAGTATCAACTAAGAACCGGAAACCAGAAACTAACAACCTTAAACCGGAAGCTGCAAACCTACAACTGAAAACTTACTTCACCGAAATTGTTTGATAAACAACCTGATGGTTATGCTCACCGGACTGGGTAAAAGCCAGCAAAAGAGAATGGCTATCAGTGCTCAGTACAAATGGACGTTCGGTATCTCCCCCGGAAGTGATATATTCTGTTTTAGCCTTTCCGTCGGGGCTGATCGTTTGCAGGCCAACCTTCAGGATATTTTTCTCCCCGGCGGGTACTGATTCATCCCATACAATAACCATAGTGCCATTAGGTAGGGCGGTTACATAAGGATGCGAAGCTCTTTTGCCTTCCGCTACCGGAATTTTCGGCGAAAAAGTTTTGCCATGATCAGTTGATTGGTTTCGGTAAAGACTGCCATTCGAATACCAGACGAAATTCAGCGCTTTTCCATTTGCCGCCAGATCGGGCCCTACGTGCGGACAGCCATTAATGATCCATTTATCGGGTGAAACTGTTTTGGGCTGCGAGAAAGTTTTGCCATTATCCCGCGAAAGCACATGCGCCATGTCACGGGCCCCATCTTCAAATATCTTACGGAACACTACGTGCAACTGGCCCTGACCATCGGCGTACAAGCGGGTTTTGCAGCACTGGCAAACCGATTTGGAAACAATAACCGGAGCCGTAAATTCTTTACGCTGATCCGTACGGGCAAACTTCAGATTGGAACCGGCGTGTTTGTCGTGCTGGCTGCTTCCTTCCAGCCAGACTACCCCTACTTCGCCATCGGGCAACGTAGCTACGTCAAAAAAGGCCCGGCTCCGCGCTTCTTCCGGTAAAAGCGGTTTTCTGGCGGACCAGGTTTTGCCTTCATCCGGAGAAGTAACAAAGTATATATTCCCCGCGTGCGGGTTGTTGTCGGTCGGTTCGTCCACGCGGTAAACAACTACCAGCGTTCCTTCTTTCCGGAAAGCGATTTTAGGCGGACATTCGCCGTGGGCAGTGCCTACACCCTGGCTATGAGGAACTAATATTGGCTGGCCGAATGTCTTACCGCCATCCGTTGAACGGGCAAATTTCATCACGCCACGCTGGTCGTGCCTATCCCCTTCTACCCAACTCATGACCACCTTACCGGTAGGGTCTTTAGTAAGGTAAACGCCGGAAGCATTCGGGATAGTCTGGGCTGATGAATGGCTGACGGATTGCTCTTTTACCGGAAAAACGGAATGAGCTGCTAAGGTCAGCAGAAGTATTAGTGCAATGGGTAAAGTCTGCATAAAGTTGGTGTGCGGATAAGGTAATGTGCGGATGTGATAATGTCTTATATTTTGTATAGGATGTCTGCGGCTCTCCCTTACTTCCCGGTGAAAGCGTAGTTTATTCCCAGCACAAATGTGCGGGCCGCGGCCGGCGTATAGGTGCTTCCCCAGCGGCTTCGGGTGACCATATGTGCATACAGTTCATCGGTAAGATTCGTAATGTTGCTGTATACCTCCAGTCCCTTATAAGCATATCCGGCCCTTAGATTGACCACGCTTACGCCTTTCAGCCCGAACAAGGTTGTATCATGGTACCGGTACTGGTTGGCGTCATCCGTGAAGTAGCGGCTGATCCGTTGCCATTCGGCACTGATCCGGAAGCCGGAAATGAAAGAGGGTTTGTAGGTACATTCGGCTAAAGCAATCCAGGAGGGCGCATTAGGCATTTTTTTACCATCGTAATGGGTTCCCTCGCGGGTAGCATATTCGGTGTACTGGTGTAAGGCATTGGTACCGCTAAACCGGAAACTGAACGATGGCGCCGGTGCATAGATCAGGCTGTACTCAATTCCCCGGTGCAGCGTCCGGCCCGAGTTGCGGTTTTCAGTGGAATTGTCCGGCAGGATGTAGCTCACTATCTCATTAGCCCCGTTCATCTGGTACAGACTTACCTCTGCCTGCACCTTTTTATTCAGGAAAGAGGCCCAGGTTCCGGCCTCGTAATTGGTGAACCGGGCTGGTTTGAGCACCGGTACCTTTACCCCCCGGTAGAGTTCACTGATGCCCGGCGTATACGCCCCGCTACTTACATTGGCGTACCAGCCGACTCCTTTTCCCAGGTCATAAGTAAGTCCCAGTTTAGGGGTCAGAAAGGCAAAATGATTATTTTCATTGGGAGCACCCGAAAAGGCCGAAATGGGCAGGTGATTATCGTAGCGGAGGTCCATCCGGTCATAACGCAGACCGGCAACGATTCGCAGCTGTTTCACGGGAGAGGCTTCCCATTGCAGATAAGCTGCCGTATTTAACAGGTTGGTCCGGTAATCAGTCAGCACGGAGTCGGGCCGGTTCTGGTAGCGTTCATACTGCCCCGTGTTTATATCCCGGTCAATGGCAATGTCATTGGCCGTGTACCCGGAAGGAGTATAATCAGCCAGTAATCCCGCAATCAGGTTAGACTGGAGAAAAGGCAATTCCTGGTTGTGTTGCGCGAGCAGACCGTAGCTCTGAAAACGGGCCTCGTTGATCTCGCCATGGGCTATAGATAAATCCCGCTGCACATTCCGGACCGCATAACTGGGAAGCTGTCCGATGCGGTTATTCCGGTAAAAGGCCGTTACCTGCGTTTCATTAGGTCCGTTCCATACTTTCTGCAGGGTGATTCTTCCCCGCGTGGCTTGCACCTTACGGTAGGTAAAGGTATGCAGGGTAGTGTATTTCCTTTCGTAGAACCCCAGGCTGTCCAGGCTGCCCCCGGTCTGGGTATCAAGGTCATTGGTAGTCAGGCTGGCAATCAGCCGCATTTTTTCACTTAACTGGTAATCCGAGCGGAAGTTGAGGGAAAGTTTGTCGAAATCACTGTGTCCCTGCCAGCCATTGCGCTGCCGGGCATAATAGCCGCCCAGGTATAAGCCTAACTTTTTATGGACAAAACCCCCGCCGCTAAACTGCACCCGCCGGTATCCCCAGTGATCCCCGTGAATACCGATTTTAGCCGTTGGCACGGTAGTAGGACCTTGGGTGATGAAATTGACGGCACCACCAATAGCCTCACTGCCATAAATAGAAGAGGCCGGCCCTTTGATCACTTCTACCGAACGGACGCCCAGCATATTCACCTCGATAAGGGCATTGTGGTTAAACAGACCAGCCGGCCGGATGGGAATACCGTCTTCCAGGTACAGGAAGTAGCCCCGGTATGACATGGGCTGCCGGATACTCATGGCATGCTGCTCATTGCCCAGATTCACCATCAATACCCCGGGTACTTTATTCATGACTTCGGTCAGGTACGTTGGCCTGGTTTCTTCGATTTGCCGCGGCGAAAGGGCACTGATGGCAACGGGAGTTTCGGTACGGGGCCGGGCATCGCGGCTGGCCGTCACCAGCATAGTTTGCAGGCTGGCTACAGCAGGCTGAAGTCCTATGCGTGGCCGGGCAACGTGATTCCGGCAACTGATGCAGGCTGACTGGTACCCAATACAGGAGATTACCAGGCTATCGGTTACAGCACTTACCGATAAGGAGAAGTCTCCGGAGGCATTGGTAGTGGTTCCGGCTGCCGTCCCCCGGACGGTCACTGTTACGCCGGGCAAGGGCTCCTTCGTGTGGGCATTGTAAATGCTGCCGGTAATGGTATGTTGGGCCCGTAAAGGCAGATGGAATAGTACGGTCAGGGTTAGGTATAGAATCCGGATGGATTTCATGGACTAGGATTGGTAAGGAAAGAATCTGATTAACTGCTAAAGGTGGGGTATTAGCCAGTTTGAAGCCCGTGTATAAACAGGTGGATAGGCAAATGCAATAGTAGCAGCAAGATAGCAGGTGGTTCTATGGAACCGGTCAGGAATTCCTCGCCTCCCGAAGGAACCATTCAGGCAACCTGATAAAAGCGGAACGTCTTAAAGCGCATCGCCACCCTTGATTTGCGTGCTCTCCCAATAGCTATGGTACAGCCGTATTCGCAGCAAAGGCTGAATCAGACCTTGGGCGGGTGGAAGGTAACGAAGAGTGGATCGGGATAAGAAGCAACCGTGTAACTGGCAGTATGCATTAACAGGATGCCTTCGGGAGTAGTTACTCCCTTTGGGTGATAAATTGGTAAATTAGAGGATGGGCTACCAACGAAACAAATTTGCGCAAAAAGGCTTTGATGCAGCAGAATATCAACGCTACATCCACAAGTGTCAAGCTGAATACATTCGGGTTAAGCTGCGAAGCGTTTATCGGGTACTGGCAAGGACAGGAGTTTGACCAGATAGCTGGTGAGTATGGGTTAAACCATAAAACAGTCCGTTCGTATGTGAATACGTATCTGGCAGGAGGATTTGCCTTACTCTGCCAACCTACGGTTCGTGCCCAGCGGAGTCAATTGAGTCAACCAGAGAGGACAGCCTTCAAAGCCGTCTTACTGAGCAAACGTCCTTTTGAAGTAGGTCTTGAGGGCAATATCTGGACGGGCCAACTGAGGCTGAAATGATTTGCAAGCCACCTATCAGGTGAGCTACAAATCCGGTATTTATGATTTACTCCAACGCATGGGCCTCTCGCATCAAAAGGCACACTGTGATTATGGCAACGCGAAAGCCGAAGAACAAGCTGCGTTTATGAGCCAACTGAAAGAACTATCCTGGCTGCTGATGAAAAAACAGCCGTAGTCAAGTTTGATGAGTTCTCCGTTTGTGACAAACCTACTGCCTATTACGGATGGGCCGAAAAGAACACGCGGCCACGGGTAGTAACCAACGAAAAAAAGAGCACGCACCAATGGGTTCTTAAGTATTGACCTGTTTAGTGCTGATTGCTTTTTCCAGGCTAATGCCAAAGCCCAAGCGGAGCAGGTAGCGGAGTACTTTGCTGATTTAGCTAGGCATTACCAACAAAAGGGCTTTACCCAACTCGACATTTTCCTTGACCGCAACCCTACTCATCGACAAAAGATGCAGCACTTTTCAAGCTTACCGCTGAGCTAACCATCCAGGTGGATTTTCACCTGATGGCGGCTTACTCTCCTAAACTCAACTTAGTTGAATATGCTATCCATTTGATTCGCCAGAAAGTCCTCCACCATGCTGACAGTAAATGACTTTAGCCCAATTTGAAGCCGCTATTGAACAAGCTTGTCGTAATGGCCAGTTGCTTTCAAAGACCAAATCATAAACTTACTTTGAGCATATTGAATCTCTGGTTCTTCAATATCCCAATCAATCACCCAAAGGGAATAAATTATGCGAGAAACTTTCCTGGGGCATAATCAGATGAAACACACTACTCTCGGTTTGTTCGGTAGATTGTTGCTGGGCTTCTTTATGCTTTTGCAGTTGCTTTTTCAAATAGCATTTCCTTCGCAACGCAGAGCGGGCTTAGCCTTATTCACGCAGAAGTATTCGGTGATCAGGGCTTTATTAAGCTTATAACAGGTGAGCACGGATATACTGCCCAATGCCTGCACCAGCAGGCTGAAGACAAGCAATATAGCAGTGTACCGTTTCATGATGGACCAAATTTACGCTGAACCGGAAGATAAAAGGGATTGGAGGGGCAGAATATTGGGGATGATTTATTGAATAAAATTTTAATCTGACCCGGTAAAAACATAAAGCCCCTCTTTAGAAAGGGGCTTTTGTGCTAAAAAAAGGGAGGGTAAAAAGGTACTGGTTAAGCCAGGAATGAAGCACTTAGTCCGCCGGGATTAGGTGCTTCATGCTTGGTGAAGATTGATACCCGCATTTACTACTCATTCTGTACCATCAAGCGGTTGTTGTCCAACTCTACCTGCGGGATAGGCCACACGTACTGCTGTGCCGTTATGGGGACAGAACCTTGCACCCTGTTTTAGCGGGCAGCGGCAGCGCCAACCGGGTGATATCAATTCCTCGAAATCCTTCTGCCATTAGTTCAATCCTTCTTTCCAGCAGAATCGCATTGATCAATTCATTGGCCGTAGTGTTGGCTGCTGAATAGACAGCAGAGGGTGCTGACCGTCCCCTGACGGCATTCAGCAGGTTTTAGCGCCAATGGGTCTACTGTGCTGTTAACCCGAGTTAAGGCTTCGGCATAGTTCAATAGTACCTCAGCGTAACGGGTAATGGGGATAGTCAGTAAAGGGATTAGCCGGATATTTACGTACATACGTCAGGTTACTGACTGTCACTAATAAGGCTGTCCGGCGGGCATCAGTGGCTGTAAATGCCGGATTATTTAAAATCGCCTGGGGGACCCGTCCAAGTAGTATTCTCCGTTGCCAAAACCAGCGCCGGGACGGTTGAAATAATGCCCTAAGCCATTTTGTACACCCGGTACGTCATTGGTACTCATAGGCGGTGAGAAGATAGGATTCACTATTGGTATAGGAGGCGCAAATACCGTTTGAATATTCGGCATCAATTCATGTTGAACGCCGGAAGTAGCCTTGAAAGGCCCCATTGTTTGGGGTACAATTTTCAGAGCTTCCTCTACTACCTTATCGTAACGCTGCATGGCTAAGTAAACGCGGGTTTTGAACGCGATTGCGCTATTGCGGGCTAATGGCTGACGTTAAGCAGTGCAGACGAATACGCAAGTGGTAAGTTCTGCTCGGCAAAATTCCAGATCCTCAATGATTTGTCCGTACACTTCAGCTACTGTGCTCCTGGCCAAATCGCGATTAGCCGGACCAGTCTCTGCCAGTAAACGCAGCGGCAATCCCGGCGTGTGTTTCCATTATTAACGGCGTAAGGGCGGGCATACAGATTGACGAGAAAGTAGTAGGTTACTGCCGTAAGAAATGAGCTTCGGCCAGGTACTGTTTTGCTAAAGTGGCGTCTACCACGTTCGGATTATCGTCCATCCCTTTAGAAATACGTTGCATCGGTTGATGGTAAGGTAACCGTTGGTCCAGGCGTTGAACGGCTCGGCATTCGTAGATAACTGATTATAGTTCCAGGCGAAAAGACCAGTAACCCGTTACCCAACCAGTTCGTAAAGTCCTCTCCCGTACATCGTGGTATACCTGCATACGGCCGCCCAGCAACTGGCCGGACTTTAAGGATGCATATAAACCGTTAACTGGGAGTAAACCCGGCTGGGAGAATCAAAGGCATCTTGATCGACAGTAAAGTCGGGGGCAAGGGATTTAACACTTCCTCCTGGTTACAGGCTACGGTAAAAACCAGCGAAGGGAATCAGCCAGGAGCTGTATATAGATATTAACTTTCGAATCATATGTTTGAGTGTATTTAAGTGCCTGTACTATTTGCTATATAAAATGAATAGTTATAAGCATCTAACAATCAACGGATTAATTCATATGCATTTTATATTCCATTAGGTACAGGTACTTAACTATTAGAAAATAACATTTAGTCCCAGGGTATAGGTACGGGCTTGGGGAGTAGAATTCCGGTCTACCCCTGGAGCGAGGTTAGTTGCTTGGAAACCTTGCGCTGCCCCGTTGGTACTAACCTCGGGGTCTGAGCCAGTGTACTTAGTAATAATAAAAGCGTTCTGCACTTGGGCGTATAATCGAATGTTGTTAAGACCTGCTTTTGAAACAAAAGGTAATTCGCGGAAATTATAGGCAAGCACAATATTCCGGAAGCGTAGAAAGTCACCGCTCTCTACGTTACGGGTCATGGCAAAAGCAGATCCATTTGATACATTATCGGAGTATACCACCCGGGGTACATCCGTTTGCTGGCCGGGCGTTGTCCACCGTTCAAGCACTTCGGTTCGGTTATTCCACATCCGCTGATCGAGCAGACCAGCCCGCGTACCATTGTAAATTTTGTTACCACCCGAGAATTGCAGGAAAACGTTCAAGTCGAAACCTTTGTAGCGGAACGTGTTGCCTAAGCCGCCAAACCACTTAGGCAGTGTGTTGCCAGCTAGTACACGGTCGCCAGCAGGTGAAGGAGCACGGGAACCGTCGCTTACAAACGTCCAGCGGTCGGCGGCAGGAGCAGCGTGGTTATACTGCACTTCCTGACCGTCTTTGTTGAGAAATACGGCCCGTCCGTTGTCAGGGTTGATCCGCATCCATCTTACGGCGTACAAGCTGCCAATGGATTCTCCTACGCGAGTGATGTTGGTTTGCTCCAGTCCGCCAGTAGTCGTATTGATATCGGAGTTGTTAATATCCAATTGCAATACTTCATTGCGGAGCGTAGATATATTGAATGAGGTTTCCCAGACAAATCCGCCACGGTCAATGTTTGTCGTATTCACGCCCAACTCAATACCGGAATTACGCATTTTAGCCACATTAGAAAGAATTGCATTAGGTGGGTTGCCGGGTAATCCAGGAATACCTTTAGACGGAGGCTCGGGGTTGAAAAGTACCAAGTCCGAAAGATTATTCCGGTAGTAGGCAAATTCCAAGGCGAGGCGGTTATTAAAAAAGGAGGCATCCACCCCAAAATCTATCTTCTGGTTAGACTCCCAGCGCAGGTTCGGGCTGGCTGCTTGTGAATATAGAAAGGTAGCCGCATCGCCATACAAACCACTGTTAAACAGAGCTAGAGATCCGAAATCACTCGGCAAGAAAGTATTGCCTACCGTTCCGTAACTACCCCGAAATTTAAGCTCATTTACAAAAGCCAAGCCTGCCTTTTTGAAGAATGCCTCCTGAGAAACTCTCCAACCGGCTGACACTCCCCAGAAATTCCCCCATTTGTTGCCAGAGGCTAGGGCCGAGAAACCGTCACGGCGCACATTGGCCGAAAACAAGTACTTATCGGCCAGTGATAAATTGGCCCGGCTAAAGAAGGATATTAACCCGTTGCTGGTTTGAAAGTTGCCTACCGGCGGGTTGTTCACCGAGAACGTTCCCTGGAACGTGTTGAAGAAATCATCAGCAACCCCTTGGCGGCTGGCCCCCCAACTGTTGAGGCTGGTTTCCTGTAGCTCCGTGCCGGCAAGTGCTGACAGGTTCAGTTTTCCAAATGTCCGGCTGAAGTTAAGCGTGTTCTGCCAGTTGGATAAGCGGCTCCGTACGAAAAAATTATTGGCCACCCCGCCGTTCGTCCAGCCATCACCATGCAAAGCTGTTTGGAAAACCAATCCTTCCACATTAAGGTTGTCCAGGCCGTAGATGGTCCGGAAGTTCAGCCCCTTTAAAATACGTACATCCAGGAAGATATTGCCGAAGATACGATTCGTTTCGGCGGTCGAGTTATTTTTATCAATTTCGGGCTGCGGATTAGGGAAGTTTAACCCAATGGCATTGGGAGCATTGTTGCCCACCCCGAGACGGTTGTTGGTAGCATCGATATTATACGTACCATCTTCATTATACACGGGCACGTTAGGTGGTTGTACGATAGGAATACGTCCCAGGCCACTGGTATTGAAGGCACCCGTAACTCCGGTATTCGGCGACCTCCCCAGGCTATTGGTAAATTGCCCGTTAGCGCCTACTGTCAGCCAATCATACACTTTGTGTTCAACATTCATGCGAGCAGTATACCGCCGGAAGGAGTTAGCTTTCAGCATCCCCTCCTGGTTGGTATACCCTACGGAGAACAAATACGCGGATTTATCAGAAGCGCCGCTCACGTTGAGGGCGTAGTTCTGCTGAACCCCCCTGCGATATACGACGTCGTACCAGTCGGTATCCACAATCTGGCCATTGATAGTATCTAGTTGGGCAATGCCTTGCTCAATAGTACGATTACTTACCCGGCTGTTCCCCCCCTCTACCCAGTTGGCGTAGCCCTCATTTTTGATAGTAACATATTCCTGGGCATTGAGCACATCAAACTTCCGGAATGCCTCACTTACGCCTATCCAAGTATCAAAATTGACAGTAGGTTTCCCTTTACTCCCCTTTTTGGTAGTGATCAAAATTACCCCGTTGGCCGCCCGCGATCCGTAAATAGCGGTTGCTGAGGCGTCTTTCAGAATTTCGTACGAATCGATATCGCTTGGATTCAGATCGGCCAAAGGGTTACTGACCGTAAAACCAGTAGTGTTAAC
>JAUJNL010000088.1 GCA_030448185.1 Cytophagales bacterium
ATGGTTGGGGTATTATGTTATTGCCGAAAGGCTGGGGAGGGTATCTGTGGTGGCCAAGGTTATCCTGTTGCTTTGCTTGTTTATCACTGGATTTAATCTGTTGGCGGATGCGGGTGGTTTAGCTACGGAAGGAGCAAACGGCATCCTTGCAAAGAACGTATTTACCCGGCCTAAACTATTTCCCGTCTATTTATTCCTGGTCACCGGACTGATAGCTTTCCTGTACGGAAAGCCCTTTCAAGCTTTTTGCGCGCTGCTTTGCCTGCCCATTATCAACATTATTACCGCACCAGGGGTACTGATGGCCTTATTAATTTACAATACTTATTATTGGTTCGCAGGACGACGGACAAAAGAGCTGCGGGTAATGCTCACTTTAATAGTAGCTACTGGCTTCTTTCTACTACTATTCTATAGCGTCTTATTTCGTTATCCGAATGAATATCTTCTTCCGGACGATAAAATATCCTCAGTAGTATTTAACCCCTCCTACTTACTGCTAAGTATTAAAATTTCGGTATTAACCATGCTGCAAACCCTGTTGTTTTATTTACCAGCAGTGTTACTGGCTATGTTAATTTACCGATCTATCTTCCAAGTTGTGCAACGCTACCAGTTTGCTAGCATCGCACCGTTGCTGTACGGAAGCGCTTTAGCTGGCCGCGCCCTACTTGAATATACCATTGAGGCTTGGCAAATTTTCTCTAACCTAATTAATCCATTACTTAATATTTCTATTTTTGCCGGCCTTTATTGGGTATGGCAGCGGAACGGAAAACCAATGGTCCGCTGGGTGTCAGTAGCTTGTCTGCTGCTATTTGCCGGGTTAGGAGTTCGGAGTACCTTTTCCAGAAAGTTTTCCCCACGCTACTCCGACGAGTTTATTCGGACTACCGCGCAATTACTGGAGAACAAGCAACCTCTAGGCGGATTTATTCTCGATACGTGTCAATCCGTTGTTGCCAATCAACACGCTACCATGCCTGAGGTGGGATTACATCTATTTACTTTACGCACCGATTACCGGCAGGTAGCGATTTTTTTGCCTAATAATATTGTTAAAGAGGGTCTGTATCATCCGACTGCCCAGCGGGTGCTGAAAAACACCCACCCTTTCCTTGAATATGTAAGAGAGCAACAGCGGACGAAAAAATTTAGACACGAAGGGCAAAGTCAAGTTGATTTTATCAAGCAGCACCGTATTACTCACCTGTTTCTTGCGCCTGGTGTTGTTCTGTCACCTTACTTGCACGCAAGTATTGATACCCTTATGGTAGATCCTTATTCCAGGGAGCAGTTTGTGCTACTGAAACCGGTAGCTAGATAAGGCTTATTATAGAACAGATTCTGGTAGTTTTACAAAGGTAACTTCCTGCATCACACCTTATACTTCGCACTTCGCTAATCAACCGGACAGTACTATGAATGAGACATGGTTAGAATATGCCAAACGCATTGGCTCAATTGCCCAGGCCGGGCTGCACTACGCCGTGAATGATTACGACCGGGAACGGTTTCAGGAGTTGCAAGATATGAGTATTGAGATGCTTTCGAGGTTAAGCACCGAACCGGTAGAACTCATTGGCCCTTTATTTACCAATGAAACCGGTTACCAAACCCCGAAAGTAGACGTACGGGCAGTCATTTTTAAAGAGGACAAGATTGCCATGGTCCGGGAGAAGATTGATGGATTGTGGGCCTTACCCGGTGGTTGGGCTGACATTGGCTACTCGCCGGCGGAAGTGGCCGTGAAAGAGGCCCGTGAGGAAGCCGGACTGGAAGTGGAAGCCATAAGACTGCTGGCTGTACTGGATAAAAAATTTCACCCGCACCCGCCATCTCCTTACCACGTTTACAAAATGTTTATTCTTTGCCGTATCACCGGCGGTGAACTGACTGCTGGCATGGAAACCCATGAAGCCGGTTTTTTTGGTCAGTATGAACTCCCGCCATTGTCGGTTGATCGGAATGTAGCATCACAAATAAACATGCTCTTCCAATTTCTGGAAGATCCGGCAAAGAAAACAGTGTTTGAATAGTTGACAGTTATACGAAGAGATAGCCAGGGTGACTAAAGTTGGAGGATACGTTAAATTACAGATACCCTGTCAACACCCGTTTTTTGATCACCGGTATGTAATATTAAAGAAGATTCCTTTTGAAAACTCGTCATTAGTGGTATACCTCAAAAAGAACCTTTTTTACTTACCCGTTATTAAAAAGGTGGAACACAATCATTGGGCGGGGGCTGTCAACTATTTTCAATTGGATAAATTCTTGCACCTGCTCACGGAGCGGGGATTAAAGATAGCCGGACTTCAATATGATGATTTAGGGGCCTTATTCATCATCGCTAGGAAGGAGCCGGTATAAGTTTACTTCTCTTACATCCGAAATCCGCAATTTTTCAGAGCTTATTTCCCCTCAGAAACTCTCCGATATTCATTCGTTTTTTACCTTCCAGTTGCAAATCTTCCACGGCCAGCCAGCCATCGGCCGTTCTGAAGTGTACATACGTTTTCTGATCCGTCCGGTACTCGCCAGGACTGGCCGAAGTATTCACTTGAACGGGTCGGCCGAAGTAAATTTTACAAAATTTGTCATTCAGCTTCGTCCAGGCAGCCGGGTAAGGCGAAAGACCCCGGATAAAATTGTAAACTTCATCAGCGGGCTGATCCCAATTTATCTCGCACATTTCCTTAAACAGCTTAGGTGCAGGCACCAGGTTATCGGTTTGCGGTTGTGGATTTTTTGGGTAATCTCCGCTTGAAATCAATTGTACTGTTCGTAGTACCAGATGGGCGCCTTTATGCATAAGCCTTTCAGACAATGTGCCGGCAGTATCCTCCTGATGAATTGGCTCTTTTTCCTGCAGCAGCATATCACCAGTGTCTATTTCGTGCCGGATGAAAAAGGTAGTTACGCCAGTCTCTTTCTCCCCGTGAATAATAGCCCAGTTGATAGGAGCTGCGCCGCGAAATTGGGGCAGGAGGGAGGCATGCAGGTTGAATGTCCCCAATAAGGGCATATTCCAGACTGCCTCCGGCAGCATCCGAAAAGCTACTACAATTTGCAAGGTGGCCTCGTAACTACGTAGTTCCTCCAAAAACTCGGGTGATTTCAGATTAGTTGGTTGCAGCACGGGTAAATTATGCCGCATGGCTACTTCCTTTACCGGGGAATGAGTCAGTTTGAGGCCCCGGCCGGAAGGTTTATCCGGAGCCGTAACAACGGCCACTACTGCATACTGGTGCTTGAGTAGTATTTCCAGGCTGGGCACGGCAAATTCGGGGGTACCCATGAAAATGATTTTGAGTGGTTGTGCCATGTCTCAAACCTACTTATTGGAGTCTGAATCAAAAACTGTCCGCTCAGATTTTACCCAAGAAAAGTAATATCAAAAATTTACATGTGATTTTGATGTAATAAATCAGCACCGGATTTAAGTTTTAGGATTGGTGGGAACCTTCTTGCCAATCCTAAAACTTATTGCTAAGTTAGAGAGTTTTACAAAAGCGATAAAAATAAGTTTATAATGCATTATTTCCCTGTCCATTCTAATTCCGGATAAATTTCCCTGCAAATCCCGATTTAAAGTTTTGCAGAACGGTCAAGTAAATTTGCCGTTCTTTTTATTGTTGATTGTTAATTAATTAAATGATATGATGGCTAAGATTTCGTATTACACTGAAGAAGGACTGAACAGGCTGAGAGACGAGCTTGCTGAACTGAGAACCAGAGGCCGGGCCGAGATTGCCCGTCAGATTGCCCGAGGCCCGTGATAAAGGAGACCTGAGCGAAAATGCTGAGTATGATGCTGCTAAAGATGCTCAGGGACTGCTGGAGTTAAAAATTGCTAAACTCGGAAGAGATTGTAGCCTAATACCCGCTTTAGTAGATGAGTCTTCGATTGATTCCTCACAGGTATCTATACTATCTAAAGTTAAGATTAAAAATAAGAAGAATGGGGCCACCGTATGTTATACACTGGTGTCGGAAGAAGAAGCCGATCTGAAAGCCGGTAAGATTTCCGTGCAGTCGCCGATTGGCAAAGGTTTGCTCGGTAAGAAGGTAGGACAGTCTGCCTCTATTACCGTGCTCGCCGGACAAATGGAATTTGAGGTAGTAGAAATCAGCCGGTAGGATTGAATGATTGAATACAGAATACTTGTAGGGGCGTATAGCATACGCCTTTTCAGTGAGAATTGTCCTATGTTGAATTGTTGAATTGTTGAATTGTTGAATTGTTGAATTGTTGAATTGTTTATTCAGATTGTTGAATTGTTGAATTGTTGAATTGTTGAATTGTTGAATTGTTGAATTGTTTTTATCCTGAATGATTCTTTTTCTGAAAGTTGTTTGAGCTTTTCCCAGCCATTCAACAATTTAGCTATATAGCAATTCAGCCATTTAACCATATAGTTATATAAAAATGCCAACCATCTTCACCCGCATTATTAACGGAGAAATTCCTTGCCACAAAATAGCAGAAAATGACCAGTTTCTGGCCTTTCTGGACATTAACCCGGTGGCTGAAGGGCATACGCTGGTGATTCCCAAAAAGGAAGTAGACTATCTCTTTAATCTGGATGATGAAACCTACACCGGGCTAATGCTTTTCGCCAAGCGGATTGCAAAAGCATTGCCAGCCGCCGTTCCCTGTCTGCGGGTGGGCGTTACAGTAATCGGCCTGGAAGTGCCTCACACGCATGTGCATCTGGTGCCCCTCAATTCCATGCAGGATATTAATTTCAGCAAACCCAAACTAAATCCTGGTCAGGAAGCACTGATAACTGTGGCTGAAAAGATCAGAAAGGTGCTAGTCTGAACCTTGATTTATTGGATTAAAGGATTACCCTGATTATAAGTTGGCAGGTTTATGCAGCCGCCTTTCCACTCCGTCCGTCACTGATGCTCTAAGTACTTTTTCAATAATTAGATCTGGTTCCTTCTTTCATCCTGCAAACCCTGGTTTAGATGCCTGCTTTTAAATCATGGTAATCCTTTAACCCGGTAAATTAAGGTTCGGACAAATGCCTGCCCCGCGACACTCGTGGGGTATTTTTTTGAACTGAACTGCTATCTTGCACCCAAAACCACTTATATGCTGCTGATCGAAGCCTTTCAGATTGCCGAGCAGATCAATATCAAGAAGTTCAAGAGTGAGTTTAAAGGAGTAGCCTTTTTTGCTTCTAACTACGAAGCCTTCTATGCGCAAAGCTTTGATAAATACATCTACGTGCTCAATTATGGGGTGGTAGCCTTTGCTAACTATTCGGATGTCGAGAAAAGTGACTTCATTAAATTTTTACACAGTTACCTGGAAAAACCCGTAGAAGGTGATTTTAAGGACGACCTGCTGGTAGAAGTGGAGCCGGAGAAGAAACTGACTTTGGGTTATAGCTCACTCACCGTACCCAAGCTCGATGAAAACGTGGTCCGGATTATCATGCTCAATATTGCCCAATCGGTAGCCCTGGAATTGTATGAAACATTGGGCAACGAAATTCTGGAGGGTACTTCCCGATTTGCCGATGAGCTGGAACAGTACGGGAAAGTGCGGAGCTCCCGTTTCAATCTGCTCAAATTTATCGGGCGGACCCTGAAAGTTAAAAATTCAATTATTGACAATCTTTACGTGTTTAACTCGCCGGATGTGGTGTGGGAAAACGAATACCTGGCAAAACTAGACCACGGATTGCGCGAAATGTTCGACATCAATACCCGGTTCCGGGAACTTGACTACGAATTGCGAATTGTGCAGGATAATCTAAGACTGTTTACTGAGCTGATGCAAAACCGCGAAAGTACCCGCCTGGAATGGATCGTGATCCTGCTGATAGCCTTTGAGGTGATTGACACCATTCTCACCAAGATATTTTTTAGGTAGGATGTCAAATTGCTGAATTGTTAAATTGCTATATGGCTAGATTGTTAAATGGCTGATAAAAAGAAAAGCTCAGACAAGCTTTAGAAAAAGAATCATTTAGCATAAAACCATTCAACCTATATAACCCAATCTACCGTTTGTTTGCGGTTCTTTAAAGCATCCACCAGGGTAGTGTTATCCAGAATACTGGCGGTAGCGTCCCGGACTTTGCGCATGGTAATCCGGATAGCGCAGGTCTCTACGTCAGTACATTCATCACAGGGTACATACGCGGTCTGGCTGGCACAGGGGACTAAGGCAAGGGGACCGTCAATCACCCGGATAATTTGACCAATCGTGATCAGATCGGGAGTTTTGCGCAGGGCATAGCCTCCAGTTTTTCCCCGTTTGCTATACAAAATACCGTGGTTCTTTAAGTCGAGCAGAATAGCCTCCAGAAATTTCTTAGGTATTTTTTCCTGTTGGGCTATGTCCGCAATTAGCATTGACTTCTGTCCGTGCGGATTATCCGTTGCTAAGGCAAAAAGAGCTCTAAGCGCATACTTGGCTTTCTTCGAGAGCATATACTATTTTTTCGCAATATTATAGTATTTCTATCTATTTATTGTGTTTATCCCAAACTGTCGCGGCTATAAAGAACGAGTAGAGAAGACAGGACTTTCGCAAAACGCCCCTAAATCCCCTGAAGGGGACTTCAGGAACTGTCTTATTAGCCCCCTTCAGGGGGTGGGAGTAACAATTGCGAAAGTCCCGTAAGGTTAAAAAAATAAGTTAATATCTCTATTGATACTATAGAGATTATATTGTTACTTTGTTACATAATACAATATTAGTACTTGCAAACCACGGATTATACACTTATGCTTGATAAAGGCAATCTTGAAGGAGCCGTTACGGCTGTGCCAGAAGGAATTACTAGAGAAACGGCTAAAGGATTCCCAAAATGGCTGCGTTTGCTCTTAATTTTGGCAGTAACAGCCCTCTTATTGCTTTTTTTCCTGCCTGCTGCTTCCCAGCAGAACTTACTGTACTGGTTTAGCACCACGGCCCGGCCGGTGTTCTCAGAGCAATTGCTGTTTTTTGCGTTGGTTGGCTTTCTGGCCCAGATGATTGATGGCGCTTTGGGAATGGCTTACGGCGTCAGTTCAACCTCATTTCTGCTTGGGTTGGGAGTGCCTCCGGCGCTGGCGAGTTCCAGCGTACACGTGGCTGAAGTAATTACCTCCGGTATATCTGGTCTTTCGCACCTTCGGATGGGAAATGTGAACCGTAAATTATTCAGGCAATTAGCTTTGCCCGGAGCTATAGGAGCCATTGTGGGAGCTTATGTACTTACTTCCTTAGATGGCACACTCATTAAACCGGTTATTGCCGTATACTTGCTGGCAATGGGTGTGATTATCATTCGCAAAGCATTCCGGAAGCAACCTGCACAGGCTGAAGAAAAGAAACTGGCCCCGCTGGCCCTGTTTGGTGGCTTTGTGGATGCCGTGGGTGGCGGCGGCTGGGGACCGGTGGTAGCTTCTACGCTGCTGAGTCGTGGTCATAATCCGCGGTATGCTATTGGTTCGGTAAATCTGTCTGAATTCTTTGTGGCTCTAGCTGGTGCCGGTATGTTTGTGGCTTTGATCGGTACGGGCAACTGGCAGATTATCTTGGGGCTGATCCTGGGCGGTGCCTTTGCAGCTCCATTTGCGGCTGTTTTGTGCAAAAAATTTTCGGCCAAGACATTGATGATCATGGTAGGAGTACTTATTATTGGTTTAAGCATCCGCAACCTGATACTGACAGATTATACTGAATGGCTTGACAGTCTGCTAGCCATCTTCTAAATTCCAACCTAAGTACAATCAAGAATGTTTTGCCGGATGACAAAATGGAAATACTACCAGGGATGCCGGAAGCCCTAATTCTTCATTTCCTGGAATTCGTCAAGTCTTCCTTGATTGTACTTAGTGCCAAATACCGGATATCCAATACCCATTTAACATTCACCACTCCAACCCCTTATAAACTTATGACAATCCGTTTAGGCGACGTGGCTCCTGACTTTACGGCCACCACTACCCAAGGAGAAATTCATTTTCACCAGTGGCTAGGCAATAGCTGGGGCGTTTTATTTTCGCATCCGGCTGATTTTACCCCGGTATGTACCACAGAATTAGGGATGACCGCTAAATTGAAGGATGAATTTAGCAAGCGGAATGTGAAAGTGATTGCAGTTAGCGTAGACCCGGTTGACTCCCATCACGAGTGGATTAAAGACATCAATGAAACGCAAAATACGCAGGTGAACTTCCAATCATTGCGGATGACGACCGAAAGGTGGCTACCCTGTACGATATGATTCACCCAAACGCCTCCGAAAAGGCTACGGTGCGGTCAGTATTTGTGATCGGGCCGGACAAAAAAGTGAAGTTGACCATTACGTACCCGGCTTCCACGGGCCGCAACTTCCAGGAAATCCTGCGGGTGATTGATTCCCTGCAATTGACGGCTAATCACAGCGTAGCCACTCCCGCCGACTGGCAGGATGGCGAAGACTGCGTAATTGTACCGGCTATTAAGGATGAGGATATTCCCGCCAAATTCCCGAAAGGCTACCAAGCCGTGAAGCCTTATCTCCGACTGACTCCTCAACCTAATAAGTAAGCGTATAATATATCGCTGAATTTTCAGGGCAGCGGTAGTTGTAAAAAAGGTGTAGATGGAATATTAAGGAACAAGGTCCATATTGCAACAGTCCTGGTTATAGTTGATAATGAAGAGTTTAGTCACTAAATGGTGGTACTTAAGGTTACGGGAGAAGGATAGACTTTTGCGGACCTATCGGGTGATTCGGGCGCTTAGGGTAGCATTCCATCGTTCGAGGTGATTGGTTTCTCCGCTTTCTTTGCCTACTAAGCAATGATTGCCCTTACTGAGCAGCATCCGGTAGGATTTCCAGTAGTCACTGAAAGAACGGCCTTTGAGATACTCAACTGGTATCTTCCGGAGCCCGTTCCTGTCTTTCAATGACGAGGTACATTTTAATGCCGGTAAGAAAATTGTGTACAATTACTTCGATCAAAACCGCCTCTTCCTCGGTATCGGATACCAGTTTACCAAAACCCTAAACGCCCAACTAGGCTACATGAATCTCTTCCAACAGCTTCCCGCCGGAAACCGTTTTCAGAACAATCACGTGATAAGATTGTTCTTTTTCCAGAATCTTGACCTTCGTCCCAACCATGAATAATCTCTTTCGTACACTACATGATCTGTACCCATGCTTTTAGTATAATGCCTGCAAAGTAGCATCGTGTTCCTTCAGAAAGCAAAGTAGATACTATTTAGAGGAGAAAGTAAGATTGCAGATTAGCCGATAACGGTTATATATAAAAGTTTTTTATAAGCCCGTTGCGTCCTGCATTTGTCTTTCACAACCCATACGTGAACTGAACAGTATTTAGTTGTCTTGCAAACCACTTATTTATATACCCTAAACAGGATAAAGATGATGAATCAGGCAGTTACGCTTCAGGATGATCACATGAATGTATTTGCCGCAGCGACCCCTCTAAACGGCACTATAGTAACCGGAAAAAAACCAGCCTTCCGTGAGGTACTTGCCTGCTGGCTTAAGTTAGGTTTTACCAGTTTCGGTGAACAACGGCAGCAGATTGCCGCTATGCATGCATTTTTGGTAGAAGAGAAAAAATGGATTTCCCAATCCCGTTTTGAGCACGTTACCCAGCGGGTTACTAGCCTGCCTGGACCTGGTTCGCTGCAAATGGCAGTATATCTGGGCTGGCTGCTTCATGGGTTACGGGGCGGATTAGCCGCTGGTCTGGCATTTGTGCTGCCCTCATTATTATTTATGGCTGCCTTGTGTACCATTTACGTTACTGCTGGTGCAGCTCCTTGGGTAACATCACTGTTCCATGCGGTGCGTCCGGCTGTAGTGGCGGTACTGGTTATTGTCTTGCTGAGAATTGGTAGGCGGTCTCTGATTACATCCTTCCACTGGATTATTGCCCAGCTTAGTTTTGCCGCTATTTTTTTCCTGAATATTCCTTTTCCATTCATTATCCTGGGGGCATTTGTGCTGACTTGGCTGATTAAACAGGTGAAGCCCAGGTGGTTTAAAGAAGAAGAAATGGACCGTATAACATCTGTGGATGAATCGAATTATTTTTTAAATATTCACCAGCTCCTGCCTGAAGGGGTTCAGGGAGACGGAACCCTATGGCGCCGGCTACTAATTGTAGCCGGACTTTGTCTGATTCCGGCAGCAGCCTTGTTCCTGTTTACAGAAAATACGGCTTTTTGGCAATCTGTGGTGCGGGTATTTGGCGGTGCTTCGGCGGTAACCTTTGGCGGAGCTTACGGCGTATTGCCTTACTTAATGCAGGCTGGGTCGCAACAAGGCAACTGGTTCAGTGAAACGCAGCTATTAGATGGATTGGCTATTAGTGAACTTACGCCGGGGCCATTGGCCGTAGTATTGCCTTTTGCCGGGTTTATGGCTGGGTACCACACCTATTGGGCCGGTTCTTTGCTAATGGGGATCGCTGGGCTGCTTACTGCCGCGTATTATACGTTCCTGCCTTGGTTTGCTATCGTATTTGTCGCTGGTCCGCATCTGGAGAATAGTCCGTTCCTTGAAAAAATACGACCTGTATTATGCGGGGTCCTGGCTGCTATAACCGGCATTCTCATTCACTTCCTTTTATATGCGGGCCGGGCCGTGTTGTTTCCGCAGAGTATCTCCCTGTGGACGGCTGATTGGTTTGCGGCAATTTGGTTGGTGCTTTCATTGGTTGTGCTGCTGCGCCTGAAAGTGAACAAAATAGTCTGGATTGGTATCAGCGCTTTGGCTGGATTAGGCCATTATTTGCTATTCTAATCTCCAAAGGAATAGGCTAAAAAGTAGGTTTTATTATTTATCCGGGCAACTTGGCTTTGGTGTGATGGCTAGTTATGGTTGCCAAGGGAATAAAAGTGCAAATCTTTTACTAAAATTGCCCTCAAAATTGAAACCTACTACGTGAGCACTACTCTTTTTACCAAGCTCTCCATTGTTATTCCGGCTTATAATGAAGGTAAAACCGTCCACCTGATTCTTAATAAGATCAAAGAGGTAGCATTAAAAAACAATATTCAGAAAGAGGTAATCATTGTCAATGATTGTTCTAAGGACAATACAGAGGAGGCTATTCTGTGGTATAAGGCCCATAACCCCGAACTTAACCTGCGGTATTTGAAGCATGAAGTAAATAAGGGGAAAGGAGCAGCCTTACACACTGGGATAGGGCATGCAACGGGAGAGTACGTTATTATCCAGGATGCCGACTTGGAATATAACCCAGTCGAATACAATATTCTTATTCAGCCCGTATTAGACGGATTTGCCGATGTTGTTTTCGGCTCCCGGTTTATGGGAGGTAAACCACACCGGATCTTATTCTTCTGGCATACCATCGGCAACAAATTCCTCACTTTCCTGTCCAATATGTCTACCAATCTGAACCTGACAGACATGGAAACCTGCTACAAGCTTTTTAAAACGACTACGGTACAGCAACTGAATCTGGTCGAGAACCGCTTTGGGTTTGAGCCTGAGGTTACTGCCAAAATTGCCCGGGTTCCCGGCATCCGAATCTACGAGGTAGGCATTTCCTACTATGGCCGTACCTATGCGGAAGGCAAGAAAATCAATTGGAAGGATGGTTTCCGGGCTATTTACTGCATTCTCAAATACGGATTTTTCGGCGCTAAGTAATGCCGTTTTTGACCGGACTTAATCGTTTTGGGTTGATCCGCAAAGATTTTCCGGATTCATTACGTGCTGTATTACCTTAAAATGCTTTGTACTTCTGGTTTTTTATGGGCAAAATCGTGTGTGAATCGGACTTTTTAATTTTTACCCTGTATGTTGCAAAAATTTTTCGAATCAGATTACCTGAAGCTGTCTTACGACAAGGAAGAAGGCTATGTTTTTGCTGACTGGCGCCGTTTTCCGCTAAGCCCTGAATTTCGGGTATGGAATGAATAAAATCATTGACTGTATGAAAGATAATGGTATTGTAAAACTGTTATCTGATGCCAGAAACCTTGGTGCAGTGGTTGAGACCAGGATTGGAGTATTAATGATTGGCTTCCCGGGCCTTTGGCGCAAGATACCGCCGCTTCGCTATCCTGGTTTCCGACGATATTTTCAACCAGCTTTCAGTGGAAGATATCCTGAACCGGTGCCTGGTATGGACTTTGCCACCAGGTACGTAAAATCCATTGAAGAAGGCCGCGAATGGCTGAGAGGAAGGGTAATTTTGCGATGTTCGATTATCGATCTAGGGCTTATATCATAAGATATCCTTCCGATAATATTCCTCAGAAAACAAAAAGACGTGAATATTCACGTCTTTTTTGTTTTCTGAACTGCGGTCCGAATCAGGATTTATAGGATTAATAGATTGGCCGGATTATAAAATGAAATCCTGATTCAGACAGATATTAGATATCAGCATTTTGTCAAAGGCGTATACATTTTACTATTTCGGACATTGCCAATCTGGCATCGAGTATATTCGAAACTTCACCTCACTCTCCCACTGATTCTTTCCCCGCATTTCTTCCGCTGGTAATCCGGATTTCTCCGGCCCCATTGCGGTAGTGGTATTCGCCGTTGTACATAGCATCGGCACCCACCGGACCCATGCGGAAGGTACCCGTGGAAACGGCTCGTACGGCGTAGTAGAAGTGTTTTCCCTGGCCGGTTGCCGTAGTAAACAGGTTAATCCGGTCGTCGCGGATATCGAAGTGTTCGGGGGAAGCGGCATTTTTCGCCCAAGTCATTTCGGGCAATTCCGCAATCCGGGGATTCTCGATTTCGAAACCGGCGGGCAGCATGTCGGTAATTACTACGTTGTCTACCCGCTGGTTGTTGGTAGAAACTATTGACACCCGTACCACAATCAGGTCATTTTGCCGGAAAGAATTACCCGAAACCGGGTTGCCATAACGGTCATAAAATGATTTGCGGACCTGCAAATAGCTGTCTTCTTCGGGGACGCTGGTGCTCTGACTTAATCCTTCGGCCTGCCAGAAGTAGTACAGGGCTCCACTGCCTTCCGGTTGTACGGTTAATCGTTGGTTCACCAGATTTTGGGTTAAAATCAAGTTACCATCGGTTGATTCGTTGTTTTTCAGTTCGCCCAGCACTTTGCCGCCCGCTTTTACCTGCGCCGTAGCCTCGCTGTTGTTGGTTTTGCGGGCCAATTTACCTAAAGCCAGCAGGGCAAAGGCTCTTTCCTGCGTATTGAAGTAACGGTCCCGCTTCAGTTGTTCCGACAGGTGCTTGGCCATCACCGGAATCTGCGGATTTTTCGGGTCTGATTCCAGCAGCGCATTCAGGGAAATGGCCTCGTCGCGGACGTAGGAGTAGAAACTTCCGCCGAAAGCATTGACCGAATATTCGTTGGCAAAGGCCGATGGTACCATACCCCGGAAAGAACCCTGGTCGCCGAGCAGCTGGTAGGTGCAGGCCAGCAGGTAGCGGGAATCCAGCGCCAGCAGGTTTCGGTGGGATTTATAGTAGTTCATGGTCGCTACGTCCTGACGGCCACCCAATGCCATTACGTAGAGAGAATAGGCCACTTCCTTCGGGGCAATGTGTTTGCTAAGCCGGTTTCCGCCCAGGGTCGCGAAGTAAAAATACTCCTCGGACTCCTTCCGTTTTACCTGATTGCTCAGGTAACTCAGCATCCGGTCGAGTACCTGATTATTTACCGCAAACCCAGCTTTGCGGGCTTCGATGAGGAAATGCGCCGCGTAGGCCGTGCCCCACCAGCTTTCGTCGCCGCCTTCCGGCCAGTAACTCAGGTCTCCGTTACCGAGTTGCATAGATTGCAGTTTGCGAATGGCCTCCTGCACATTATAGTTGGCGCTGTTGGTGGTAGCCTTGTCCGACTTGCCGAAAGTCTTGTTCAGCGACTGGCTCAAATCAGCGAAGTACAGTTGCGGGAAAGCACCGGAAGTAGTCTGTTCGACGCAGCCGTAGGGGTATTGCACCAGAAAATCGAGGTTATCGGCAAACTGTACCACTGGCGAACGGCTCAGGATAAATTTGGCTTTGGTAGTAGCCGGAATAAAATCCGTAGCCAGCGAAATATTGGTAGCAGCCCCGGCCGCAATCACCCCGGAACCGCTTTGCTTGAGCAGGGAAGTAACCGGACGAACGGTAATATCCGTCTGGTCAGTGAATTTGCCGCCCAAGGCATCCACTTCTACCGTTACCATTGCCGTACCGACTGCCGTTTCCGCATTCAGGGCAAAATGCACCTGCGTTTCCTGATTGGCTGGCAGCTCTACAGTTTGTTCGGCCTCGCCTTCCACCTGTACGGCGCCGGTTGTTTTAAGCCGTACGGTAGCCGAAGAACTTTTATTGGTCGTATTGGACAGCGTAACCGGCATTTCCAGCTGGTCGCCGGGACTCAGGAAGCGGGGGAGGGCCGTACTAATTACCACCGGGTCGGCCACTTTCATATTCGAAGAACCAGACCCGAAAGCACTTCCTTTGTAGGCTACCGCCATTACCCGTAAATCGCCGGAGAACTGCGGAATGTCTACGGTATAACTCACCTCGCCGCTGCCATTGGCCTTCAGTGGCCCACTCCAGAAGGCTACCAGTTTTACCCGTTTGTTCGTCAGCGGGTTCACCCGTTTTTCGAGGTTATACCCGTCGCCGCCCGGGCTGCTGGATATTCCGCTGAGTTCGGGGAATAACTTCGGATACAGGTCGTAGGCGTTTACTTCCAAAGCTCTTTTCTGGAAGAAAAAGCCGAATGGGTCAGGAGACTGGTAGTTTTTGAGTTGCAGAATGCCTTCGTCCACCACGGCCAGGGTAACTTCGGCGTCCGGCTGCGTTTTAACGGTAATGGTCTGCTTGGTTTTGGAGTGCGACTGGGCCGCCGCGGTAATCTGAACGGGCAGTTTGTGGCCTTCTTCCTCCACTTTGGCCGGGGCAAAACCATGCGCCACGGTAAGCGGCATAGCTCCGTTATCCACTGGTTTAATCAGCGTGGCAGTTACGTAGAAGTTCGGCAGGTATTCTTTTTTAACCGGGATCGTGATTTTAGCCGATTTTTTGTCCGTTTCCTGATATACGTAGTCAAACACTTTGTTGCGTTCCACAGTCACCAGCACTTTTCCGGCGAAGGGCGTTTTGAGCAGAATTTCGGCGTTGTCGCCGACTTGATATACCTTCTTATCCAGTTGAATGTCAATCTGACCTTCCTTGTTTACTTCAAAAGCCGTGTTTTGGGTAAAGCCCCAGCCGTAGGCATAGAACCCACTGGCCACGTAAGCCTTAGCTCCCGGACGACTCACCCGGATTTCGTATTCACCCGACAGATTCGGTACAAATGAAAAGAAGGTTTGCGTGCCGCTAATGGTCATATCCTTTTCAGAAAGCACCTGTTCCCGTTTTTGGGATTCGTAGCGGTACTCGCCGCTGCCGCTTTTTACCAGTACCGTCTGCCAGTTCAGTTTTACAATCTGCACGTTGGCGGCCGCACTCACGGCTTTTCCGTTCCGGTCCACGGCGACGAGGGGAATTTTCAGGGCTTCCCGGGTATTTACGTACGCATCCGGCAAGTGAATGCCGTAGAAAATGTCCTGCGTAAACACGTCGAACCGGTTCAGGCGGTTTACCGGTCTTCCCGTTTCGTCAAAAACGGTGGTGTACACTGTGCCGGCCAGTACGCCCAAATCTTTGTATTCCGTCGGAATGGAAAAAGACTCGGAAAGCTGTCCGTCATTGTCTGTAGAACCTTCCCGCACATCCTGTTCGAAGGAAACTTTCTTGTCCGCGTCCGGGGAGAAGTTGTACTGCGGGAATTGTTCCGGGGAGAAAACTTTCCGTTTTAAGTTGAAAGTCATTTCGTAGTTGCGGTTGGCGGCTGGTGGCCCAAACAGGTTCAGCGCCGTAGCCTTTACGTCCAGGGACTCACCCACTTTCAGGGCGGTGCGGTTGAGGTTTACATTGACCTTAATGCGGTCCGGCATGAATTCTTCCACGCTGATTGCCTTGGTCGCCAGCAACACGTCGTTGGCGGTGTAGATTTCGGCGTGGTAGGTGCCGGTAACGCCTTCCTGCGGAATATTCAATGAAGTAGCGTAGGCTCCCTGTTCGTTCAGCGTACCGCGAAGCAGGGCAAATTCTTTCCCGTTGGGCAGCAGCATTTTCAGTTTAATGGGCATTTCGTCCGTGGATTCCCATTTTCCGTCCCGGATTACCGTGTTCAGGTACACTGTTTCGCCGGGCCGGTAAATATCCCGGTCACCATAAATAAAGGCTTGGTAACCCGCCGCATTTTCCCGCAGGCCGCCCACGTCGTAGCGAGACGTCTCTACCCGGGTCTGTTCGAACAAAATGTAATTGAAATCGTTGCCCTGCAAACCAGCCACCATGGCAATCTTAAAATTCGGGGCTTTCTGCTTCAGGTCGGGGAATTTAGCGATGCCGTCGGCATCCGATTCTACGGTGTATATATTCTGGTTATTACCGGAAATCAGGCTCACCTTCACGCCGGCCATAGGCTGGGCCGAAAGAATGGAATTGCAGAAAACCATCACCTCGTTTTCCGTTTCCTTTATCATAAACCCAATGTCAGACACCGACACCAGCTGCGTGGCCGAGAGGTACTGTTCGTTGTCGGAAGTCACTTTTACGAAGTAAATGCCCTTGAACTGGTCGTCTTCGGGCAGCGTCAGGTTCAGCAACCGAACATCTCCTGATTTAGCCAGGTCTTTTGTCTCAATTTCCTTTTCCAGCACCACCTTGCCATAGGGTTGTTTTCTTCGGAGCCGATGTAGTACGACTGTTCGTAATCCTCATAGTATTCTCCTTCGTAGTCTCCGCCGTAGTAATTACCAATCACGCCGTTGTTTCGCATGAAGGCCAGAATATTATTCTCGTAAATCTTAAACACCTGCATTCACCTTCGGTACGTTAATAATCCGGACGCCTAGGTTGCGGCTGCCCTTGCTGGAGAGGTAAATTGATTTGCGGTCGGTGAAGGCAATGGAAGGCTTCATTTCCCCGAAAACCACTACCTGCGAAAAGTCGTCAGTCAAACTACCAAACATGCCACGGAGTTCCTTGGAGATAGTGAGGTCATAATTACCCACCTGAAAGTCGCCGCTAATCGAAAACCGTAGTCCTGCGGTTCCACCTCAATTTTTACTTCTGGACTAATCGTAATAAAACGGGCAATACCTGTGCTTTCAATGGTCTGGTTGGTAAAACCTTGATGTACCCTTTTCGCCCTGGTATTCCGGCATTACCTGCACAATCTGGAAGTTGCCCTTATCCGGCACAATAGTCTCGAAAGCGGAGGGGCTTGGGGGTTATGTAGTCACTTTCGGCGCATTTCAGGCCTTCCTTTACGGTAATGACTACGTTTTTCTCGTCAAACTTTTCCCGGAAGGCTGCGTCACACTTACGATTACCGTTTCTCCCGGATTGGCGCTGATTACCGGGCCGTGACTGGCTGACCGCCAATCTGTATTTGCAGGCGGCTGGCTACTTCCATCGGTTTACCTTGTAATTGAAATTCAGCCCGAATTTGAGTTCTACGGCTCCTGTTTTGGTCTTGGTCAGAACATATCGGCACTTGCCAAATTGAGGTAGGGCGTATGGAAGGCCAATTCCGGGTTCCTCGCCCAGCGACAATTTCTCCTGCTTGTCTTCCTCCAGCGTTTTGATGTTCAGTAACACATTTTTCGTTAGCCGGGCCTTGTAATTGGTACTAGCCCGGAAACCGAGGTCGGGGAGAACATGAGTTCATTGGAGGACGTCCACTTGAATTTTCCGCGTACGGCGGGCTCAAAGGTGACGTACTCCGTGCTGTCCCAGCGGTCTACCAGCGAATCGGCAATCAGGTCGTGACTGAAGGTAAATACGAGGTTTTGCTGCCGGGCCACCTCCTCACCGAAGTTACGGCCGCGGAGATCAGTTTTTACTGCTGCATGAGGCCAGCCAAAGGGCGGCAAGCCCAAACAAAGAAGGTTTTTCGGAGAGGAATACATAACAGGTTTACTCGGTTTCAGATCAGGAAATAGAGGGGATGGATTTGGGGAGAAAGATAGAGAAAGGGTTCAATCTTTTAAAGAACATTTATACAAAAGTTAGGCTAAATATTACACCTTTATTCTTTCAATAGTAGAAATACCAATATTGATTGCTGTATTTTAGAAAGTAGAATAAGATTTCCATTCATAACTTCCTTTTTCCATTCATCCCAAAGCATCATTCCTTAAGTATGAAATAGGCACGTAGATTGCATCCTCCAAATACAAGTTTATTAAGTAACCTTACTTGTTCTATGAAACTATTGAAAACTCTGCTTGTCACGGCTATTTTGTCGGCCGTTTCCCTGACTACTATTTTGCCCAGCAACCCATTGTCATCCAAAACCTAACGTGAAAAAATCAATGTAACCGGCAGCGCCGAAATGAGAGGAATTCCGGACCGTATCTTCTTTAGCATTTCTCTCCGGGAGTATTTCCAGGATAAGGACAAGAATAAGGTGGGGATCGAAACCCTGGAAAAACAGTTGGTAGCCGCCGTCCGGGAAGCAGGTATCCCAGACAATTTTCAAATCGAAAATATTTACGGCAACCGCTGGCAGTACGGCAAGAAAAAACCCGCTGACTTTATGGAAAGCAAACGGTACGTGCTGGAACTATCCGACCTGTCTAAGATTGACGGTTGTGTCAAAAGTGGATAGCAAAGGGTAGAATTTGTGAACATCAGCCGGTACGACCATACCAGGATGGAACAATTCGGAAAGGATTTGAAGATAAAAGCTTTACAGGCTGCTAAAGAAAAAGCTGGCTATCTCGTGCAAGCCGTGGACGAACAACTGGGCGGCGTACTGGAGATTCAGGAAGGTGGCGATGGTAGTTTTATCCGCAACCTATTTATCAGAGTAATATGAGGATGAGAAGTATGGCTATGGAAGCGGATGCTGCCAGTGCTGCTGAACCAAGTATTGACTTTCAGAAAATAAAGCTCCGCTACGAAATGTCGGCTACGTTCCTGATCAAGTAAGGACCATGATTCGCCTGATTAAAGGATTACCTTGAGCTTTTCCGCATCAGGATGGCATGCATTTAGTCCTTAATCTGCGTATTCTGAAAAACATTATTACGCAGAGCTGGCCCCCGCCACACTTTTGTAGCGTGTCATAATCCAATGACGTTTTCCACTTACTAAGTATAAGGTACAATTAACTTTCATCGGCCCCTCACCGCAGTATCAATTATCTCATCAACTCCCTCCCTCCGTCTCCGTAAAAGAAATCAATAAGTCCTTGATTTTGGGCTTTTGCAGACCGGCCTGTTTCATCTCAATCCGCTGTACTACCACTTCATATTCCTTATTAAAGGAGATCATAGGCACGCCTCCGTGCAGGGCTGAGGCAATGAATCCCCGGGAATTGGGCTCGGAAGGCTCATTAGATTCAAATACGTAATTATTGTTCTTTACATTCAAGGCTACGAAGCGGCCAGTCAGCACCAGGTCATCGTTATTCAGGTATTCCAGGCGGGTAATATTATCCTGAATGAGCAGGGCTTCTTTATGCGAAATGAGTTGCCCATAGCGAATTCCACTATTGGCATTGGCCCACTGCAATTGCAACTCTAGTTTATAAGACCGGATCAGTTTAAGCAGGCACTGATAATTGGATACTACCCGGGTATCTACCTGACTGGCGAAGTTGCGCAGTTGGGCAAAGTCGAAACTGGCCTGGATAAAATCAATGAAATATTCCGTGAATTTGTCGGCCTCACTCTCCTGCCCGGGCAGGGTAAGTTGCTGGTTAAGGGGTTTCAGGGTCAGGCCGAAAGAACCCGCCTGAAAGCCAATCAATTCATACTTAGCGGCGCTGAGCAGATTATTTTTGTGCGAATTTTTGAGTGACTTGTCCGTGAAGTGAAACGTAGTGGTTTCCTGCCAGCGGCGGTAATAGCTATGCCCCAGTTGATTTGTCATTTCAAACAGGCACGCCAGCGTGGGGGCCAGTACCGAAAGATAAATAGTGCCATACCCGACCCGGGAGTGACTCCGGTAACTGATCTGGAGCAGCCCTGTTTCCAGCTGTCGGGAAAGGCCCGTCAAATCAAATGCAGCGCCGGTGGGTAAACCCGTGTAATAGGATTTTTTGTCCGGGAAATAATATTTGGGCACCTCGGCAACCGGTAGTAATCTAGGCTGGAAAAATGAGCCGGCGGGATCCGAATCTACTGAATACAAAAAACCGTCCGCGGGATTCATAAAAACCAATTGCAAAGACACCTTCCGGTCCAGGTACTGAAGCAATTGATCGAAAGTGACCCGGCAGACCAACCACCGTTGGTATAATAAATCACCATCCACTCGGTAAAACAAAAAATCTTCTCTCCGTTGGCTCTGGTAATGACACAACACCGGACTTCCCTGCACAATCAGATCCGTTATTTTTTGGAAGGGCGCAGCCGGCAGGGCTGGCAGGACGAAGCCTCCCAGCGGTTGCATTGGGGTATGGAATGAGTTGTAGTGGTGGGCTGACATAAAGTTTAAATCCCTAAAATATCAAAAAGCTAGCGGTGCTTTGGAAAACGGGAAGTAAATATCTCTAAAATCAACCGTTTAGCGACTTAATTGGCCCGGTTTTATTTTACTTATGGGGTGTTGGCTTCAAAGGAGCCGTAACGTGCCGTTTACTGCCAGTAACCATACAGATGATGCAATGGCCCGTGTCCATACCCCACCTGATACTGGCTACCGTGCTGCAAGGCTTGGAAGAGGTATTCTTTGGCAAGACAAACAGCGGTTGTCAGGTCGTAGTCCCGGGCCAGGTAGGCCGTAATAGCTGACGATAGTGTACAGCCTGTTCCGTGCGTATTGGGCGTATCTACTCTGTCTGACCCGAATCGCAAAGCGTCCTTCTGGCATTGGATTAAAAGGTAATCGGGGGCTACCCGTCCCTGCAGATGTCCACCTTTGACCAGCACTGCCTGGCAGCCCTTTTCCAGCAGCTTACGTCCGGCCCTTTCCATATCCGCCTCCGACCGTATTTTCATGCCTGTCAGCACTTCGGCTTCGGGCAGATTGGGTGTAAACAGCTGAACCATTGGGATCAGTTTCTCCCGCAGCGTTTTAACCGCTTCATCCTCCAGCAATTTACGGCCACTGGTAGCCACCATCACCGGGTCGAGTACAATGGCGGGTACCTTAAACCGGGCAAGGGTACATGCCACCCGTTCGATTACCTCGGCCGAAAACAGCATTCCAATTTTGACGGCATCCGTGCCGATATCCGATAAAACTGCTTCTAATTGTTGCTCCACTACCGTAGCCGGCACGGGATGAACAGCCGTAACGGCTATCGTGTTCTGGGCGGTAACCGCCGTAATCACTGAGGTGCCGTAGCACTGAAGGGCGGCGAATGTTTTGAGGTCGGCTTGTATACCGGCCCCGCCGCCGCTATCAGAACCGGCAATGGTCAGTGCCCGCTTGTACTTTTTCAATGCATCCATGATTCATCAGTAAGGGAGAAATTGGCTTATTGCCCTATCCCAAAAGCTATACAGGTAGTTCTCGGCCAATTGAACGCACCTGAAGATTAGTCTAATGGATATTGACGTTCTGCCGGGTAAAATTAACCCCAACTAAGCGTTTTAACACCTTTCGGGAAGTGATGTATTTTTAGTAATTTGGATAGTTGTAAAACAATTGTCATGCGATTTTTATCACTTCTCCTAAACCTGTTACTATTTAATTTAACTGCGGCGCTGGCAGCGTCAACTCCAACGGCTCCGGCCATGCGTTTCGTCCGCAATGAGGGTCAATGGGATAAAGGAATCCTGTACCGGGCCGACCTGCCTGGGGGCTATCTATTCCTGAAGCGAAGTTCTTTACAATACGTTTTCTACGATACCAAAGCCGTCAGCCGGCAGCACCCGCACGGTTCGGAGGACCAATCATCCGGCCGCCAGTCATTCCAGAACCCGGTAGAAAACGATGTGATCAAAGCGCATGGGTATGAGGTGAGTTTCAGGGGCGCTAGTAAGGAGGTAACACTGGAGGGAAATGGCGAAACCGGGGAGAAGAAAAACTATTACCTGGGCGAGGATGCTGCCCAGTGGGCTACTGACGTTCCCGCTTTTTCGGAGGTGCTTTACCGTAATCTTTATCGTGGCATCGATTTAAGACTGTTTACCCAGAATGGCACCGCCAAGTACGAATTACTGGTGGCTCCGGGTGCCGACCCTTCCCGGATCAAACTTGCCTACGAGGGAATGTCGCAGCTAAGCCTGAAAGACGGATTTCTGGTAACCAAGACTACCGTAAACACCGTTACCGAAACCCCGCCTTACTGCTATCAGACTACCCGGACGGGCCAACAAGAGGTAGCTGCGCGTTATGTGCTGAAGGGCAATGAAGTGACCTTTGAGTTTCCGGAAGGATATCGCCGCAATCAACCGCTAACCATTGACCCCTTCCTGGTGTTTTCCACCTACTCAGGTTCTTTCAGCGACAACTGGGGCTTTACGGCTACCTATGATGAAGCAGGAAATCTTTACTCGGGGGGTATTGAGTTTGGTGCAAAGTTTCCCGCTACGAATGGAGCTTTCCAGGTAAAATTTGGCGGGAGCATTGATGTGGCAATTCTTAAATATACGCCTGATGGTGCTAAGTTGCTGTATGCTACCTATCTGGGTGGCACCAAAGCGGAAGTGCCGCATAGCTTAATTGTCAATAAAGCCAATGAACTGGTGATTTTCGGGACTACCTCCTCGGGTGATTTTCCAAAAACATCCGGGGCGTATGATACTAATTTTGGAGGCGGTAAAAGCCTGACTCCACTGAGTGGTATTGAATATACCGCTGGCAGTGATCTCTACGTAGCCAAACTAAATGCAGCCGGTAATCAATTACTTGGCTCCACGTATCTGGGAGGCTCCGGAAATGATGGGCTAAACGTCTCTACCCAATCTACCGTGAGGAATTACGGCGATCAATTCCGGGGTGAAGTGAACCTAGATGAGGCCGGTAATATCTACATTGCTACTACCACTGCTTCACCTAACTTTTCCCTGCAGAATGATCCCCAGAACAATTTATCCGGGGAACAGGATGGAGTAGTCTGTAAGCTTAGTTCTGATTTGACCTCTCTGCTTTGGAGTACCTATTTCGGGGGCACAGGTTATGAAGGTTTTTACGGCATCCGGATAGGTCGTTCCGGAAGCGTATATGTGTGCGGAGGGACAACCAGCAAAAATTTACCAGTTACCGCAGGGGTGCTGAAACCGACCATGAGTGATGCGGAGGATGGGATGCTTGTGAAATTTTCGGGTAATGCTGCCGCATCGGTTTCGTACGTTGGCACGGCAAGCCGGGACCAGCTTTACCTGATTGACTTGGATAAAAGTGAGAATGTGTACGTGATGGGACTTACCTATGGCCAGTATCCGATCACGGCCGGCACCTATCGAAGAGGTAGCAGTGGACAGTTTATTCATGCCATGAATAATACCTTTACGCAAACAATTTTTTCGACTGTAATCAGCTCCGGAAAAAGCTCACCGGATATTTCTCCCACTGCTTTTATGATCAGTGACTGTGGTTTTATCTACCTGACTGGATGGGGAGGTGATGTAAGTCAGAAACAAAACTTTCCTGCTACGAGCACTACTGGTTTGCCTGTTACCAATGATGCCCATCAGGCCACTACCAGTGGAGATGACTTTTACCTGATGATACTTAGCGAAAATGCTTCTTCACTGCTATACGGAACTTTTTTTGGCGGCGCCAACCGGGATAATCACGTAGACGGGGGTACTTCCCGTTTCCGGAAAGATGGTACGATTTATCATGCTGCCTGTGCATGCCGCGATGAAAGCACTTTCCCGACTACGCCGGGAGCCTGGTCCAGAATAAATAATGGCGACCGTTCGGATACTAACTTAGCTAATGATGGCTGCAACAATGTGGCTTTTAAATTTGAACTAGATGGATTAGATGCTGCTTTTACGGGAGAACCTGAAGGGTGTAGCCCATTTAGTGCTAGCTTCAATAATACCAGTAAAGGCGGTAAAACGTACCAGTGGCAGGTAAACGGGCAAAATGTGTCTACTGCTGCGGGGCCTTTTACTTACACATTCAACCAGCCCGGCGAATATATTATTACTCTGCTTGCTTATAGTCCGGCTACCTGCAAGAAAATAGACACTGTAAGCCGCAAGGTCACGGTGCGGCAGTCTACCGAAGTAAGTGTAAATCCAGTATCTAAAATCTGTGCGGGCAGTACAACCCAACTCTGGGCAAGAGGCGGCGCTAAATACGAATGGTCTCCGGTAGGCAGTTTAAATAACCCTAATATTGCCAATCCAGTTGCCAACCCCTCGCAAACCACCGAATACCGGGTAAAAATCACCAATGAGTTTGGTTGCGTAAAAGAACTCAGGACTCAGGTAGAAGTATCTGCCGACATACAGCCGGCCTTTGATATTTTTATTAAGTCGGAATGTGCCAAGCCGGAAAGGGTCGTACTGATCAACAAAACTGGTAAGGCCGACCGCTACGTCTGGATGCTGGGCAACGGCGATACCCTATCTACGGAAACACCGGAAACCTACACCTACGATAAACCGGGTGAATACGAAATCATCCTGCAGGCCTTCCAGGGCGTTTGTATGCAAAGCAGCCGCACAACGGTCAAAATTGAGAATCCGGCCATGCCGCCTAACGTGATTACCCCGGATGGCGACGGCCAGAACGAAACTTTTATGATCCACTCCGGCGACGGAGCAAATACGCCCATAGTACCCTTATTGGGTTGGAAATTGGAGGTATATGACCGGTGGGGGCGCCCCGTATACCTGAGTGATTCTTATCAGAATGATTGGGGCAATAACGCGGTTGCGGGCATGTATTTTTATCGTCTTACTTCTCCCCG
>JAUJNL010000207.1 GCA_030448185.1 Cytophagales bacterium
AGATTCTCCCAGCTTAACTTTTTGCATCTCTGCTATCATTAGATAATTATCAACACTTTAAACTTTAAAATCCTGTCTCAACATTTTGGCCCAGCATTTCCTCAAGCAACTGTAATCCTTCTTTTCGCTCCTCATCCAACTGCTTAATCTTGTCAAGAATCACTTCTGGCGAGTCAAAGGTCTTCTGTTCATAGGAAACCTCCTTATATCGGTTAATAGACAGGTCGTATTTATTCGTCCGAATTTCCTCCAACGGTACGAAAAAGCTCTGCTCGGTGCGTTTTCGGCTGGTTTCCGTAACCTTGTTACGCCACCGGCCTACAATGTCCGGGATGTCGTTGTTCGTAATCGGTTGCTGTTGGTGCTGGGCAATCAGGGCATCCAGTTCCGCAAACTTCTCAAAGTCAGGACCAATTACAGTTCGTTTGTCGTCAAGACTGCGGCCATCAGCTTTCATATCGTAAAACCACACTTTGTCGGTACCACCTGAATTAGTTTTGGTAAAGATGAGCACCGCTGTACTTACCCCTGCGTAGGGCTTAAATACACCCGAGGGCATGGAAATAATCGCTTGCAGTTTCTGCTTCTCCACCAGTTCGCGCCTTATCTGCAAATGCGCCTTCGAGGAGCTAAACAGTACCCCATCAGGCACAATTACTGCGGCCCGGCCACCTGTTTTCAATCCTCGTAGCATCAGTGCCAGAAAGAGCAGTTCCGTTTTCTTCGTTTGCACCAGTCGAAGTAAATCCACCAGCACATGGTCGGCATCCAAGCTGCCCTTAAAGGGAGGATTCGCTAATGCCAGTGTAGACTGCTCCTTAAATTCTTCATTGTTCTTTGAAAGGGCATCTATATCCTGTATCTGGGCATTTTCAATACCGTGTAACAACAGGTTCATAGCCCCAATCCGAATCATAGTTGGGTCAAACTCCATTCCCATGATAGCCCGGTTCTCAAAATGCTCTTTCACTGCCGGTTTCAGCAATTCCTGCGCATATTTCTCCCGGATATATTCCCCAGCCATTACCAGAAAGCCGCAACTTCCCGCCGAAGGGTCACAAATAATATCCTCTGGTGTGGGCTCCATCATAGCCACTATCATTTTAATGATATGCCTCGGCGTACGAAACTGTCCGTTCTGACCCGCCGATTCTATTTTAGACAATAAGTATTCATACACATCTCCTTTCGTATCCCGGTCCCGCATTTCAATAGCGGATAGCAATTGCACTACCTGGTCTAGCAAACGAGCAGTCGGAATCATAAAGTTGGCGCCCTTCATATACTTACTGAAAGAGCTGTCCTTGCCAAAGCCACGGATAAAATCGAAAACGCCACCCTCTTTTTTGAATAGAGTAAGCATTTCCTCCGGGCTTTTATCCTTGAACCGGCTCCAGCGCAAATCATATTTATCGGGAGGGAATATGGGCTTCTCAATAGGTTTCTGTAACAAATTAGCCTTCTTCTCTTCAGCCGTTTGCAATTCATCCAGCCGCTTAATGAACAGTAGATAGGTGATCTGTTCAATAACCATCAAGGGGTTAGAAATACCTCCCGTCCAGAAGGCATTCCATACTTTGTCAATTTGATTGCGTAATTCTCCGGTAATCATGTCTTTTAATAGTGTTTTTTAAATTTAAGACTGAGGTGATAGCTTTTTGGCCCACAATATAGTTTCAAGCAGGCCAAAAGTTAAATTGGAAACAAGGTAACTACTGGGGTAATAAGCCAAGGCGGAGGCGGAAGTTTCATTGTGATTGCCATAAGTAGAAGCTGTGTGGTATATGTTACAGACGCAGTGAAACACTGGCTTGGGTGTAACAGAGGAATGGTTACGGTCGAAATATTCAATTATTTCTTTGGTCCTTTTGCCTGATGCTTGAGTTAACTCACTATGCGTTTTATTCAGGTATTTAGTCCATAGGATGTCCATCAAGTGCTCACTGATTCGCCGTATCGAAGCAAGGCTAGTGATTCGATTAGCAATATTATTACTGCAATAAGTTTCT
>JAUJNL010000089.1 GCA_030448185.1 Cytophagales bacterium
GGCGTAACTGGCGTTTATTTTTTAATTTGATCAGAAAATATTTAAATCAGGCTAATATTGTCTTTCCTTAATATGCTGAAGGTGAACAGTTTAATTGCATTAAAACAGCTTGCAACTGCCTGCAACTGTTTGAATACCAACCTAGCACGCATCATGTATGAATTTCTCCGAAGTTATCCGGAAAATAGCCTCTGTTATTGCGCTAAACGTTTCTCAACTTTGTCCCATTTGAAGCATCCCAAAGACATACCGCTTTTCCGGCTTAACAGCCAGTATCGTATCTGCTTGTTCATAAAGACAGCGTAGCAGAAAGCGACTTTGGTCTAGGTAATACTACCGAACTAAGGTTCAGCCCGGACTCCTCGGAATGAGTACGGGATCGGATTAGTTTCTTATTGCCACAATCATTTACTGGTTTGGCCTCCCAGGCCGTAAGACCAATAGGTTCCAGTCAAGAATCTTCTCATTTACAGTGGCCTTGCAGGCTTGTTCCGAGCAGAAAAAGACGGAAAGCACTTCAGTAAGTGATCGTACTGCGGCCGTTGTAACCCAAGCCTCCCCTACTCCTTCGCTCCAGAAAGTTTGGGAAACCGATACGGTGCTTACTACGGTTGAATCTACATTAGGCTTTTTCGTTTGAAAAGCCCTGACTAATCTTCCTATTTAAATGCGGCCAGGTAGTTTCCGTATCCGACAATGAAGGTAGACAGGATTACGGTGCCAATTCCCAGTATAATAAACCGGAGGGTTCGCGGGCTTACCCCTTTCCATTCATTCAGGTACAAAGCCCAGAGGTTACTCACAATGATAATAAATGCCATATGGAGGGTCCAGCTGGAAAACCCGAATCCGGTGCGGCTGAGCAAACTTTCGCCCATGCCGTAGAAAAAGAACTGCAGATACCAGGTGGTGCCGGCCACGGCCGAAAAAAAGTAGTTACGGGATAAGGGCGTGGTCCGGTTCAGGTAATCGCCCCCCGTTTTATTCCGGATGTTTAAATAGAGGCACCAGAAAAAATTCGTCGTTAACCCGCCCAGAAGAATGACTACCAGCACCGGATTATTCTGCCATAAGGGATCAATGCCCCGATCTACTACCGCCTCGGCAATCGGCTTGCCGGTAGCAAAGCCAAAAGACATAAAAGCACTCAGAATACCCGAAAAAGTAGCCACGATGAGGCCCTTCGGAAAATTAAATTCGCGGATATTTTCCTTCTTTTCCTCCTCCGAAAGCTCCTTTTCCTTCATAATGCCCGCCTTACCGCAGATACCAATGCCAATTAGGCAAACCAGTACCCCAAGGAGGGTAAATTGCCCGGAAGGCAGCTGCATCAGCTCCGAAATGGTTTTTTCCTGGCCGTTATGCCCGAATAACTCGTAGTAGACGGGTGGAATCAGGGTTCCGAAGGCCGAACAATACCCTAAGGCAATGGCCATTCCGAGTGACATGCCCAGGTACCGCATCGATAATCCGAAAGTAAGCCCGCCGATTCCCCACAAAGCTCCCATCAGGTACGTAAAAAGCAGGGTACTGGTATCAGCTCCGGCCAGTACATTACCAAAACCGGGGGCCGTTAATGCCGCCGCAATGGGGGGTACTACCAGCCACGAAAAGAAGCCCCCAATAAGCCAGTAGCTTTCCCAGGACCACTTCTTTACTTTATTATAAGGGATGTAGAAACTTCCGGAAGCAAAACCTCCGACAAAATGCAGAATAATGCCCAGTACAACTTGCATGAATAGAATCAGGTGGTTAAGTGACCAGCAAAGAGGCTGGCGGTGAATAAAGGTATCTTTAAACTTATGATCGGAAGTTACCCTTGCCGGTGCCTCTGCCGGAATTTTTTCTCAGGACATCAGTACTCTTCTCGTTTCAAAGGGGTATTTCTCGATCCTTTCCGGTTCTTGGATGGCCATCGCTACCCCTAAGGATGACCCCAGCGGAGAGGTTGAAACAATCAGTTCATATTCCGGAAGCTCTCTCCGCAGGAGGTGAATAAATACATCACTCTGCGAGAACCCTCCGTCCACAAACAGTTTGCGCACTTGGGTGTTGCCAGCGGCCAGCCCGATTGCCCCAACCTGCCAGCGCATCATCTCGATCATCAGCCGGTGAAAGGCCTCTTCGAAGTTGGGGAACTTATCCCACTGAGTAGTAGGAGCCGAAAGAATGCTTTTGTCGGGGTACTGCATGGTTTCCAGGTGAAAAAAGGGCTCCATGGGTACGGACCACTTCCGGTACAACTCCTCGTCACTGGTAATTGGTTGGTGAGAATGACAGCCTTTCTTCCCGAAAACTTCGGCGAGTTGACTGGTTTGCCGGTTAAATTCATTCCCAAAAAACAACCTTGATGCTTTTACGGGCCGCCATCCAGGCGCATATAATTGAGACAATCCTGATTCAGTTCAGCCTGAGTAAGCAGTTCGGTGCTGAAGGGGATTAAAGGTAATGTTCCAGGTGCCGGTAGATAGCAGCAGAAAGGGTTCGCGTGAATTGAGCAAATACGGCAATAAGGCGGCCGAATATCATGCATCCCCACGCCCACTTCTATGGTCCGGCCGTGAACCATTACGCTCATTTTCCGGGCGGCATTCACCGATTCGGGTAATTTAGAGGCGATGCCCGAAGTGGTCAGCCAGTGGTGGTAGCCATTACGGCTGAAATCCACAGTCCGGTATGACAGCCGATACTGGTAAATTCACTCCAAGGCTGCCCGGAGAATAGGCAACTGCAATACTGCGGCAGGTGCAAAGAATACTTTATAGTGGCAAATTGGCGGGGCCGGAGCTGCTGTAACCAGTAGAGTTGCAACCCTGAATTAAGCATACCCAGCGCCGGAGAAGCCGTTCTGACGCAGAAGTCTTCTTTGCCGCCGCCAATTGGTAGAACTCGGCCTGCAACGCTTCCGGAAAAGGTTTGAGGTAATTATATAAGGGCGTAACGGGCTGGCCCTTTTGGTCAATATGAACAAAACTGGCGCCGTACGTAGAAAAATTCAGCCTGGTAATTTCAAAATCGCTTCTCAGTAGGGCTTTCTCCAAGGTTTCATGCATCCACGCAGTCAGCAAAGCCAGGTCTTCACCGGCAAATCCGTCTTCATCCTCACTTTCGGGCAGGGTGGTATATTCCCGGTGAATCTCCGCCAGGTTTTCGTCGAAAACGGAAAACTTTTATTGGTTTTGCCAATATCAAATACGGCCGTATGCATGATTTTAATGCTGAATTTTGAATGCTAAATGCTAAATTTTAAACGCTAAAGGATAAATGGTTTTTATAAAAACTGCTAATGATCAAATACTAAGCGTATTTCACTTAGCATTTAGCACTCAAACTTGGCATTATACATCACAATCCCGTAGCCAGGGCGAGTTTTCCCCTTTCCGGATCAATTGCTCACGAATATTTGCCCACCGGTAGACTCCAATCGAATCGAGGGCTTCCTCGGCCCGCCGGATGGCTTCGGCTACCAGCGGACGGACATCCGGCAAAAGGCATCCCGCAGGACTTCTTCGGCCACTACTACATCGTTATTTTCCTGGGCTTTAGCTAACTTGTCGTGGTCCACAATCAGGGCCCGGGCATAGGACGTGAGAATATTCTGACAGGACTGGAGCAGGTCTTCGATGGGATCTTTTGTGTTGTGACTCGCATCAATCATCCAGGCAATGGGCGGATTTTTCACCTGCGCATCCTGCATCCCACTTACCAGTTCGTGGAAAATCAGGAATAGCTGGAAGGGTTTGGTAGCCCCGGTCGTCAGGTCGTCGTCCCCGTAGGAAGATCCATTGAAGTGAAACCCGCCTAAGCGCCCAAAATGCATCAGTCGAGCCACGATCTGCTCGATGTTGGTATTCGGTAAATGATGCCCCAGGTCCACCAGTACGTGCGCATTTTCTCCCAGCGTCTGGCACAGACTATAGGAAGTACCCCAGTCCGGAATGATCATGGAGTAGAAATGAGGTTCATAGGGCTTATACTCGACGAGCATGGTCCAGTCGGAAGGCATGGTATATCCAATCGTATATCTCAGGGAGTCAGCCGTACGCTGGTAAGCCCGGCGCAGGTGGTGCTGCCCGGGAAATTGGAACCATCGGCCAGCCAGACCGTCAACGTTTTGGCATCGAGTTGCTTGCCGTACGCCACACAGGCAATGTTATGATCAATGGCTTGTTTTCGTATTTCGGCCTGCGTATGACACAAAGAACCAAATTTATAGCTGTGCAACTGGTCTTTCTGGTCCTGAAACGTATTGGGTTTACCGAATCAATGGAAAGCCCGTAGTGACTAAGCCGTCCTTTAATGGCACCCGGATCTTTGGGAATATCAGGGAATATGCAGGGAAATGGAATTGGCCGAACGGTTGAGGGTATGGATTAATCCTACGTCTTCAATTTTTCTTCCAGGTTGCGGGGTTCGCCGCCCCGGGATACCGGCCAAACCGCGTCCCTCCCGTGCCCAGTGCCCAACTGGGAATGGCAATCTGGAAGGCTTGGATTGTAGTAAGCAGATTTTCTACGTTCAGGCCTTTCCGGTGGAGGGTTTCGGCTAGAAACTGATATTGCCTCTGATGAAGGGCAGTTATTTTTTCATTGTGGCCGGCAATGGCATCAGGTGTAAGTTGCATAAAATTTACCAGGGTGGTTTTTAAGGAACTTCCCTCCGGGATGTACGACAAATTGCAGATCAACTATTAAACTTTGTTCGTGTTGTTCCGCATTTGCAATGCGGAACTGAGAAAAAGGGCATTTCAAATGCCCGGCTATACACATCCGCATTGCAAATGCGGATGAACGCTCTGCAACTGAGAAAAAGGGCATTTTGTCGTATACCCTCCCTCCGGCAGCAGTCACCGGAAAGTATAGCATTTGTGCCAGGCAAGATTGCTAATTCAATTTACGCAACTGTCCTGCACCTACCTGCTTAAAATTAAATTTTTTATAATTAAAGCAACAAATTTAGTTAAGCAAAGGCTTAATGCGAGTCATAAGCGGGGAGGTGAAAGATAGAAGACAGGAGACATAAGATGTAGGCAGCCGCTAAGCAGTGACTCATTTATAGAAATCAAAATTCTCCGTACGGCTGTTTATCCGCTTAATGAGGCTGGGAAAAGAGGTTGTGCGTAAGCTTTTATCCAACTTCGGCAGTACTGTATGGGAGAGGGATTATATGGGTCAGGGGAACCGCAGCGTTTTATACTGGCTGGGCAAATGGCACAATTCTAATGGGCAGGAAAGGCCGGTATGGACTAATACCTCACACGATTTTCCATCAGGTATTGGTTGAACTTATAGCAGCATCATGCCGATTGAAACCTTTATTCTTGGTTCGCGGCCGGATTCAGAGGCTATGGCAAGAGAGATACTTCTACGCCGGATCGTAATGTATTCTGAATTTCGGCTACCTGATCCGTGTGCCTTATTAATTGGGTTAATACTTCATCAGAAGCGTCCCCTTCTAATTGAGCTTTGTAACTGAAATTATATCCGGGTTCGCCTTCGGCCGCAAATTCTGCCCTTGCTTCCACTAAAACCTTCGTCACATGGATATTCTTTTTCCGGGCCTCCCGGTAAATATCATTGCAAAAACAGGTGGCTAAGGCCAGGCATAATAATTCACCCCCATTTACGGCCGATCCCAATCCGGCTGACTTCCCTGGAATAGCCAGTTCCTGCGTAGTATCATTGGTTTGGACGGTCACCGTGTGTTTATTAAAGCTATTTTTAACTTTCGCAGTGATTTTCATGAGGAATATCGGGTTAGCGTGAGTTAAAGATTAATAAGTTAACTCATTCCAGAATGACTTTTGCAAGAATTGCTACTCACTAGTGCGTAAAATTAATACTAATATCAATCTATTCAGATTTAGAAGTTAAGGTTAATTTTGGCAAGCAAAAGAACACCTATGGAGATGTAAAGTCAACCACTTACAAGAATTTAATTAATTCAGCTCGTATTTCTCCCGAATCATCATCATCCATGGATAGGAAAATATAATGCCATCAGCACCAATCCGCTTAGCCTTTTCAATCATTTTCCTTTACCTTTTCAGTCCCGTAGGCAACAACTTCACCATTGGTCATTCTTCCAATGATCTTATAGTCTTTTTTCACTTCTTTGCTGTCATAATATACCTGTACTGCTGTAACCGCCTGATAGGAATCTCCTAAGTAATGAATGGTAGGTGTACAGGAAAAGAGAGAGACTGATTACTACGAACATTAAAGCTTTTAACATGCTGTCAACGAGTATATTAACCATAAATACCAGCGCTGGAGACATTTAGGAAAATATTTTATTTTATGACCCGCACAGTTTTCGTGCCAGTCTTCAGGTTCCATTTTATTTTATCTCAATAGCGGTATAACCATAGCTATATCAAACCCCAGCAGGTTTTGGGAAACCCGTTGGGGTTCCATCTCAAGAAGCGAAATACGCTAGGCAAGGCTTGACTTGATGCTAAGCCTCTGGCTTTTCTCTCCCAACGGAGCTTACATAATTACGTCGAATTCCTCTACCCGGTAGTCGCCGGCCAGCAGCGAAAAAATCCAGCTGTTTGAAGTAGCCCAGCACTTCTTCCAGTTTCACGTCTACTTTGTATTTCCGCACCAGCAGTTTACCCGTTTGTTGGTGATGTGCCTGGTAATTGGCTTTATCCAGGGCGTAAATGGTGATAATTGGGTAATGCTCCACATATAATCGCATAAAGATGGGCTGGTATCGATCCAGGTCCACGTGGGCAATCTTAGCCGCAAAGCTTTGCAAGCTTTCACCCTCTCTGAAGTTTATGGAGGCGGCACCGGTCATATCATCAAACCGGGTTTCGGCCGGGATTTCTTTTTGTCCTTCCATTGTGTTTGGTAGTTAAACTGCAGTTTCTTACCGGATTTATTCCCAAAAAAGTTTTTCAATTGATTTTTTTATCTGCCTAACCTATTGACAGCCATATGCATTAAAAATAAAATCTGGAAAATCGTCCGTACCCCGAATCCGGCACCAACTCAGTCCACGTAGGTTTGGCACTTCCGCTATTCGGAAGCCCATTTGTACCAACACTTAAATTGATTACACAATGCCTAAACAGATCATTGCTAACCCCAGCGACTACCAGTTAGAGAAAGGGGTATTACAACCGGTGGGTCGCCGGCTGTTTCTCAGATATGCGGGAATGACCGCTGCAACCTCCGCACTATTGCTGGCAGGCTGCGATAAGGACGACGATAATAAAATGACTGGCGTGAATTTAGGCTCCGGTGATATTGGAATTCTGAACTACGCGTATGCCCTTGAACAACTGGAAGCTGCATTTTATATCCAGGTAATTCAATCCAAATATGCCGGTATGACGACGGCCGAGGAGCAGATTTTAACCGACATCCGGGACCACGAAGTAGCCCATCGTGATTTTTTCAAGGCTGCACTGGGTTCCAATGCCATCCCAGGACTGGAGGTTGACTTTAGTTCGATAAAATTCAATGACCGGGCCAGCGTACTCAATGCGGCCAAAACATTTGAAGACTTAGGCGTATCAGCTTATAACGGCGCTGGTAAACTGCTGGTTAGTGCTGACTATCTGCTGCTGGCCGGTAAAATTGTATCGGTAGAAGCCCGTCACGCTGCGGCAATCCGCTCTTTACTCAATCCTAAATCGGCTGATTTTGCGGGTGATGACGTAGTCACGGCCGGCAATGGCCTGGACGTACAGCGGATGCCGATGGAAGTGCTGTCTGCCGCCAAAACCTACGTAAAAACCCAGATTAACGCTGATCAATTGCCCACTCAATAATCCCCGATCCTATGAATCTCTTCAAATTATTTAATGATATCGAAAAGGCCGATCCTGAAGTATACGACCGTCTTTCGTCGCGTCGCAATGCGTTCCGCTTTGGCACCAAAGTAGCCTTGGCTGCCGTTCCGCTGGCTATGGGTTCCATGTTCCGTCAGGCGTACGGTCAGTCTACCAGTGCAATTGTAGATGTTTTAAATTATGCGCTTACCCTGGAGTACCTGGAAGACGAGTTTTATATCAATGGGCTAAAGGCTGCCAACCTGATCCCTATGGCTGACCGGACTATCTTCACTCAGATCGGCAAGCACGAATCGGCGCACGTAGCTTTCCTGAAAACGGCCATCACCAGTTCGGGTGGCAAACCAGTGGATAAGCCTGCTTTTGACTTTACAGCTAAAAATTCTTTCCCGGACGTCTTTTCGAACTACCAGACGTTCCTGACGTTGTCTCAGGCGTTTGAAGATACGGGAGTACGGGCCTATAAAGGTCAGGCAGGTGCGCTGATCAGCAACAACGATGTACTGACGGCTGCCTTACAAATCCACTCCGTGGAAGCCCGTCACGCTTCGGAAGTACGTCGTTTACGCGGCCAGAAGGGCTGGATCACCGGCAATACGGGGGCACCGGCTGCAGTATACGCAGGAGAGGAAAACCTGACTCAGGGCGGCGTAAATGTAACGACCATCACGCAAGCCCCGGCTTCCGCAGTGGGTGAGGCTTTTGATGAGCCCTTAACGAAAGAACAGGTGCTGGGAATTGCATCCTTGTTTATTGTAAAACAGTAAGTTCAATTCCAGTAAGTTTTACTGCTGGTATTCCTGATAAAGTTTTCCGGAGACACTATACTAGGTCAAGTATGCTCCGGGAAATAAGCCAAAACCCTGCCTCTACGTAGAGACAGGGTTTTTTCGTTTCGAAAGGCCGTTTTTATTTTGCTGACAACTGGATAGTTTCCAGCATTGAGACTGAACCTAAAGTTACCGTTACGGATTCAATTATTTTTTCCTGGTAGCCTTCTTTAGGCTGAAGTACTACTCTATACGTACCCGGCTTTAGACCTTTCAGCAAAAACCCTCCGGTAGCATTGGCATACGTACCCACTGTATCCGTTCCCGCGATAGCATATACTGCCGGGGATGCTATAACTGGACTAACGGAACCCTTGATTGCGCCACTTTGCGCTTCCACCACTGAGCGAATCACTGGCTTCAGGTTATAATTGCCCGAGTTACCCGCTTTTACAATAGAACGGGAGGCGTCGAAGTCAAGTAGAATGGTATAAGTAATACCTTCCGTTAAGGTCGTATTCACATTGAGCTTCAACCCAGACTGCTGAGCACTAGGTGTTTTTAAGGCTACCGTTTGCCCCTTTACTTGTAAGGTATTTTTTTCTCCTAATACCAAACGGATTTGGGCTATTTTGCCAGCCGGTAGTTCGTCGGAAGCCAGCAGCGTATCCAGCCCATTGGTTAACTTCAATAAATCATAGACGCCGGGTCTAATTCCCTTCAGACTGGTCCAGCCGCTGCTCTCATCAGTACCTGCATTTACTTCGACCCGCTGAATGTCTACATTTACGGCTTCGTAATCACCAGGCGCATCAGTTAACCGGACCTGTAATTTAGCCGTACCCAAAGAATCATCTTTAGTGCATGCCCCCAGACCTAATACAAACATTGTGGCAATTGCCAGAAATCTTTTTTTCATAAACGTTCAATGGTTTTTGGGGTATATCCCCACCAACCATGCCGGGTAACTCTGCCAGTGCTCAAACAATACGTTACCGATGTATAGAAATGGACTAAATTTGCTTACCTGCTGCCAGAAAAATGCTAAGTCTTCCGGATACGGAGGGTAAAAGCATTCCTGGGATTAACAACCAACAACTGATCTATTTGCGCACCGGTAAAACCAATACGGCGGAGGGATGGTAAGAGCCTTTTAAAAAGGGTATCGTACGGCCGATAACTGCCCCCTCCGGTTTCACCTGCGTGATACCATCCGGCATCGTGCGAAAGGAGTGTATTCTGTAATAATCCTGCTTTTCGCATTGACTGTACATATTGCAGGTAATCTTCGATATTTTCGGCGTTTAATCCATCAAATTCTACCCAGGCGCCGCGGCGGGCCATCTCCTGGTGTACCTTAGCATCTTTTTCGTTTTGGGCATGTACCCAGATAAAGGCACTTTCTTTAACCCCATTGCTACGCAGAATCTCAATTTCTTCCAAAGCGGCTGCCCCATTACCGGTATGGGCAGCAATGGTGAGGCCAGTCTGGAGATGCGTAAGGGCAGCAGCTTTTACAATCTTCTGGCTGTATTCCTTCAGCGGCGCTTTGTCCACACTAATTTTAATGAACCCGGGTTTGATTCCCGTTCCGTCAATTCCTGCTGCCCACTCCCTCACCCAACGGGCTGAAAGTTGCGTTGCTGTTTCGGAAAATGCATGAGACGGCAGGTATTTACCGCCTACTGCGCTGTAATATCCCGTATTGGTGAGAATCTGTAACCCACTGGCTTTGGACAACCGCTGGAGTAAGGCGGCGTCACGGCCCAGATAAGCCGGGGTACACTCTACCAGAGTACGGCAACCTAACTTATATAATTGCTGCAAATGCGGCAGGGCCACCCTGAATACTTCTTCCGCATCATACCGGTCCGGGCTTACACTTTCCGCCCCGATAAAATCAACCAATATGTGTTCATGCGGCAGGGTAATTCCCATGTCAACGGAACGAATTACTCCCTGCACCGTCTGCACTTTGGCCGGGGGAGCAGGTACCCAAAGCTTGGTGGGGGAAAAGATACTAAAGGCCGCCGCAGAAAGCAGAAACTGACGGCGATTAAGGGGTTTATCTTGCATACAGGAATGGCATAATCCTGTAATTATAAATCAAGGATCAGTAAACCATACATAATTCGACAAAAATTTTCGAAAAACAAAAGCGCCTGATTTCGGGTGATCTCCATAACCATGCGCTTTTCCTTGGAACTGTTCTGAGACCTCACCCCCAGCCTAGGACTACGTCCGCTCCTTTAGCTCAACTTTCGCATTTTCTCATAATACAATGTGCGAAACCGTTGAAATAGGGCTAATCCTGAGAATCATTTTTAAATGTCAGGTTGAAAGTGCGATGTTCAAAAATTAAAAACACCTTAATTTCCGCTGCAAATGCAGGTTTTTCTGATTTTCGGAAATGCGAAAGTCGAGCTAAGAGATACTTTTCCGAAACCCAGCTAAAGCTAATAAAAGAAGCGGGCTTTGTTGAGCCCGCTTCCGGATAGTAATCATATAACCAGGCTGATGCATCTATTCTGCATAATAGCCACCGCTGCACGCTACCTGTCGGTACCCTTTACGACTGGGGTATCAACAGGGCTAGTATGATGTAAATAATAATGGGAGACCCTAGACCAAAGATGGTGGCCAGCACAAATAAAATCCGGATTATGGTAGCATCAATGTTAAAATACCTGGCAATACCTCCACATACACCGGAAAGCATTTTGTCGGAATAAGAACGGGTGAGTTTCGTTGTCATGGCGATTTAGAAGATTGTTGTTTGACTCTTTATGGAAAGATTCTTCGGAAGTAACCCAGCCGGCAGCTTTTTACAAAAAACTCCGGAAAATAAAAAACCCTAGCTCTCGTGGCCAGGGCTTTATGTATTCTGATTACTACGCTTATGTATTTTCCAGCTTCCGTACCTTCGTGTTACCTGCGAGATTCTTCGCTTGCCGGTTACCGGCTATTTTCGAAGAGGGACTTTACGGAAGAATCGTGGGGCTATTGACAGGAAATGGATAAACCCCTAAAATCCGGTATTTTACAGTTGGCTGAGCAAATCCTTGCTGGCAATGATTAGCGTGACCGTTTTACCTTCACGGCATTAGGTCCTTTTTTACCTTGCTCCACTTCAAAGGTTACTTTGTCTCCTTCTTGAACCTGGTCAACTAAACCAGAAGCATGCACGAATACTTCCTGAGAAGTACCGTCGGTGATAATAAATCCAAAACCTTTTGAATCATTAAAAAATTTTACGGTTCCTGTAGGCATTGTTTACTTTATTAATTGTGATAGAATAAGATGAAGCTATAAATATATTAGTCTGTTTATCAAATCAAAAGCTTCATCCGGGGAGAATTAGTTTTTTTTGAAAATTTTAATGCAATCCGCTAAAACAACCGGAAATCAGGGTTACTGGAACGGCCGTTTCCCATAAACCGGTACATATCAACCCCCTATTATAGATGAACCTGATCGGCAATTTGCTCTGGATACTGTTAGGCGGATTTATTCTGTTCCTGGAATACCTCATTGGCGGCTTACTGCTTTGTCTGACTATTATCGGACTGCCCTTTGGTCTGCAATGCATTAAACTGGCTTTTTTTTCCCTGTTCCCCTTCGGGAAAAAAATTGTTTCTACTCCTGCTGCCGGAGGCTTCCTCTCCCTGGTCATGAATGTATTATGGATTCTGCTGGGAGGCATCTGGATTGCCCTGACGCATCTGGTATTTGCGGTACTGTGCGCCATCACCATTATTGGTTTGCCTTTTGCCAAGCAGCACCTGAAGCTGGTATCTCTTAGTCTGATGCCCTTCGGCAAGCAGATCCAGTAACGAAAGGGAGTGATTGAGGTAGAGAGTGAAAAGTTAATGAGTCATATCTCTTTCTGAACCTCTTTTTTGAAGGAAAAGTATTCAGGGGTATTACTCTTAATTAAAAGCCAGATCAGATGCGTGAATGCTCATAGACAGAGGGAATGATCTTATCCTGTAAATTTTCCATGAACTCACGTTAAGAATTAAATAAGAAGGTCTTTGAATGGGTAAGAGCTTAAAACTGCTACTTTTTCTTTGGAAGGTACCCGCTTATAAACATCTTTAGGGTTATTTGTCTAACCTATCCCCTTCATGCATCAGTTACGTACCTGCCTGACAAAAATTCCGGTAGCCATTTTGGCTCTTTTCAGTCTTCAGCAAAGCATAAACGCCCAGAGTACCCCTGCCCCGGTTGGCTTGGAACTGTATAGTCTGCGTGATCAGTTTGCCAAAGATGTGCCGGGCACCATGAAAAAAGTAAAAGCGATGGGCTTCCGGGAAGTAGAGGTAGCCGGCACCTATGGCTTGTCGGTACCGGAATTCCGGAAATTGCTGGATGCCAATGGGATTAAAGCAATCAGCACAGGATCTGACTTCAAACGGCTGCAGGAAAACCCAAAAGCAGTAGCTGATGAGGCCAAAGCCTTGGGGGCCAAGTATGTGGTATGCGCCTGGGTACCGCACAACGGCGATAATTTTACGATTGAAGACGCCAAAAAAGCGGTAGATGTATTCAATAAAGCGGGCAAAGTATTGAAAGAAAACGGGTTGCAGTTCTGCTACCACGCCCATGGATATGAATTCCGTCCGTACGAAAAAGGCACGCTGTTCGATTATATGGCTGCCCATATGGACCCTAAATACGCCAATTTCGAAATGGATATTTTCTGGGTGAAACATCCGGGCCAGGACCCCGTTGCCCTGCTGAAGAAATACCCGAACCGCTTTCCGCTGTCGCACCTGAAAGACCGTAAACCCGGTACTCCCGGCAACCAGAACGGCGAGGCCGATGTGGAAACCAACGTAGTACTCGGCGCCGGTGACGTAGGCGTAGCCGAGTTTATGAAAGCGGCACCTAAATACGGCGTGAAATACCATTTCATTGAGGACGAAGCGTCCCGCTCTGAACAGCAAATTCCTAAAAGTGTAGCCTTTTTGAGAACAGTCATGAAGTAGTTGCTGGTTTTCGGTTGCCAGTTGCTGGTTATGGGTTTACCGTTACTTAGTTAGTGGTTGCTGCAAAACTGTTTTCTGAAGATTACACTTATTTGTATTCTAACCGTAAACCCTAAACCAGAAACGAACAACTGGCAACCAACAACCGGAAACTAACAACCAGCAACCAGCAACTAAAAAATTTGTCGAATAATTCATAGATTCCGGCTCTAACCAATCACACCTTTAGATGACCTTCCGGAAACTCAACAACCTGACCGGCTGGGCAGTATTTGCTGCTTCCGCTGCCGTTTACCTCCGCACTGTCGAGCCCACCGCCTCCTGGTGGGATTGCGGCGAATTCATTGCCGCTTCGTATAAACTGCTGATTGGCCACCCACCGGGAGCCCCGTTTTTCCTGCTGGTAGCCCGGCTCTTTACGTTGATGGCGGGTAACGATGTTACCCAGATTGCCTACTGGATTAATATTCTCTCGGCCCTCTGCAGTGCAGGCACGGTGCTGTTCCTGTGCTGGACAATTACGCTACTGGCCCGTAAACTGGTGACTGGTACGGAAGAAAACTACGCTCCTACTCAAACCTTCGGCATTTTGGCAGCGGGTATCGTCGGTTCCCTGTCGTACGCCTTTTCAGATACCTCCTGGTTTTCGGCGGTAGAAGCGGAAGTATACGCCATGTCTTCCCTATTTACCGCCTTTGCCGTATGGGCCATGCTCAAGTGGGAACGGATAACCGACCAGGCAGCGGCTACCCGTTGGCTGGTGCTGATTGCGTACGCGGTGGGTCTTTCCATCGGCACGCACTTACTGAACCTGGTTACGCTGCCGGCGCTGGCATTTATATTTTATTTTAAAAAATACAAACCTACTTTCAAAGGCGGCCTCCTGACTTTTGCGGTTGGCGGGGGGTTGGTACTGGCCCTGATGACGGGCATGCGGACCATTATTCCTGGTTTTGCGGGTGGGTGGGACGTTTTCTTCGTCAATACGCTGGGATTGCCTTTCGGTAGCGGAGTGGCCGCATTTGGCGTACTCTTTATCGGCGCTTTGGTTTACGGCATCTGGTATTCCATCCGGAAGCAAAATGCCGTGCTGCATACGGCCTTGCTGGCTTTCACTTTTGTGCTGATCGGGTTTTCCTCCTACAGCGTACTGATTATCCGGGCCAACTACCAGGCTACTTTTAAACTAAATGATCCCAAAGATGCGCCGGGCTTTATGTATTACATGAACATGGAGCAGTACGGCGGCGGCCGTCCCCTGATCTATGGTCCGCAGTTCACGGCTGAGGTAATCGAGCAGGAACAGGGTGACCCCATGTACGTGAAGGGAAAAGACCAATACGAGGTGTACAGCCACCGGCTGAAAAATACTTTTGATCCGAAGCATCAGTCCCTGTTGCCCCGCCTGTGGAGCAACGACAAGAATCACCCCCAAATTTACCGGCAGATGACTGGGCTGCGGGCCGGAGAAAAACCCTCTATGGGACAGAACCTGGGCTATATGTTCACCCACCAGTGGGGACATATGTACTGGCGGTATTTCATGTGGAATTTCGCGGGGCGCGACAGCGACAAGCAGGATGCTGGTTGGACTACTACGTTAACTGCTACGAAGAACCTGCCGCCGGATCTGGCCCGGAATCAGGGACATAATCAATTCTTTTTCCTGCCCTTGCTGCTTGGTTTAGCCGGAGCCTTTTATCAGTACCGCAAGCACCGCCATTCGTTCTTTATTACCGGCTTGCTGTTTTTCCTGACGGGGCTGGCCCTGGTCACGTACTTGAATCCGCCGCCGGTAGAGCCCCGCGAACGGGACTATATCTACGTGGGTTCATTCTACGCTTTTGCCATCTGGATGGGACTCGGTGTGCTGGCCGTAGCCGAAGGATTAGGGTATTTGCTAAAAAGGGAAGTATTGCGTCCGGTGCTGGCGGGTGCCATTTGCCTGGGGGTGCCCTTGTTACTGGTCAGCCAGAACTGGGATGATCACGACCGTTCGGGTCGCTACATTGCCATTGATTCGGCCAAAAATATTCTCAACTCCTGCGCCCCTAATGCCATCTTATTTACGAACGGCGACAATGATACTTATCCGCTGATCTACGCCCAGGAAGTGGAAGGTGTCCGGCCGGATGTCCGGATCTGCATTTCGCAATTCATGGGTACGGATTGGTATATCGACCAGTTGAAAAATAAGGTTTACCAGGCCGATGCCCTGCCGATTTCCCTCAAGTATGAGAACTACGTATCCGCCGTAAACAACCAGTTGCTGTACCACGAAAATCCGGAATACAGCGGGGGTGGCATTAACCTGCCGGCGTATCTGAAGCTGATCCGGGAGAACAACCCGGGAATTCAGGTGGGCTTGCAGAATGGAGAGTCGATCAATATTCTTCCTTCCAGCAAACTGGTACTGCCGGTAAATAAAGAAGCAGTACTCAAGAAAGGCTTCATTTCAGAGGAGCTTGCCCCCCTGCTGCAGGACCGAATGACCCTGGAACTGGATAAAAAGAGCCTATTTAAAGATGATCTGGTCTTTCTGGACGTACTTACCCAAAATAACTGGGAACGCCCCATCTACTTTACTTCCATGTTCCTGCCTAACCAGTATCACCTGGAAGAACACACGCAGATCGAAGGCCTGGTGTACCGCCTGCTGCCCGTCCGGGTTCCCGGTGCCAGGGACGGGTTCCTCAATAGTCAGGTGGCCTACCAGAATCTGATGCACAACACGGCGTGGCGCGGAATCAACAATCCGGGTACGTACTACGAGGAGACCTCCCGTAACTGGCTGCTGGGCAGTCGGCTGGCATTTGTGCGCACAGCCGAGCAGTTGATCCGGGAAGATCAGACCGAAAAAGCCCGTCAGGTACTGGTAAACTGCCTGAAGAAAATTCCGGATCAGACGGTTCCCTACGATCAGGTCTGTTCGCTGTTTGTGGCTCCCCTGCTAAAGATAGGCGAACGGGAAAAAGCCATGGCCTTAGCCAAAACCATGTCCCAGCGGGCCGACAAGAACCTCGCCTATTATCTGGACGGGGGCATCCGGGACCAGAATGCCGTGCAGGAAAACTTATTCGTGCTGAATCAGCTGGCCGTAGCCCTCAGCGAAGCCAAGCACCCCGAAGCGCCTCAGTATCAGGCCTTGTTTGAGAAGCACTACCGGAAATTGTAGGGGCAGTAGCAGCGGCAGTTTTGGACTGAAAGAAAAGAAGAAGTTCAAGTTTAACGGCTCCATGTCCCGCTTGCAGTCATCCCCGGAGGGGATCTTCTCTCGGTAAAGTAATGATTGTTCAACGCCGGAAAGATCCCCTCCGGGGATGACAATTTGGTTATGACTTGAATGATAAATAATTAACAATCCGAAACCATCAACCTAAAACTGCCGCTGCTACTGCTACTTTTCCCTACTCTAATCTCCGACATTCACTCTAATCCATGAAAAACCTTCCCTTACGCAACCTGTTTTTATTGCTGCTCCTGCTGGTTTGCTTCCAGCAACTGGCTGCTCAACCCGTTGAGAAATTCGTCAAGGTAGTCGTAGCCCCTGACCGGCCTGACTGGACTTACAAAATTGGTGACAAGGTAAAATTTTCGGTAACCGTGCTGCAAAATGGCAATCCGCTGAAAGGAACCAAAATCAAGTACGAAGTAATGCCGGAGAAGATGGAGCCGCAAAAAACCGAAGCGGTAACGTTAGCCAATGGCCAACAGACTATTGAAGGCGGCACGATGAAAAATCCCGGCTTTTTGCGCTGTAAAGTGTACGCTGACGTAGCGGGCAAAACCTACGAAGGGTTGGGAACGGCTGGCTTTGAACCCGGCAACATCAACCCAACGACCAATCAGCCCGACGACTTCGCGAAGTTCTGGAACGACGCCAAAGCCGAGCTTGCCAGGGTCCCGATGGATGCCCGGATGACCCTACTCCCCGACCGTTGCACCGAAACGGTAAATGTGTACCACGTAAACTTGCAGAATTACAAACCCGGCACCCGTCTGTACGGTATTTTGTGCGTTCCCAAAAAAGAAGGAAAGTACCCTGCCCTACTTAAAGTACCGGGTGCCGGAGCCCGCCCCTATTATGGGGATGTAGCCACCGCGGAAAAAGGATTGATCACCTTTGAAATCGGTATCCATGGCGTACCCGTGACGATGGACAACAGCGTCTACCAGAATCTGATGGCAGGCCCGCTGAGCGGCTACTGGAACTACAATCTCGAAGACCGGGACCGGTATTACTATAAGCGGGTCTACCTCGGCTGCGTCCGGTCGGTGGACTTTATTTTCAGTCTGCCCCAGTTTGATGGGTCCAGCCTGGCTGTTACGGGTGGCAGCCAGGGCGGAGCCCTTTCCATTGTAACGGCTGGTCTGGATGCCAGAGTGAAGTATTTAGCCGCCTTTTATCCGGCACTGAGTGATGTAACGGGTTATTTGCACGGAAGGGCCGGCGGCTGGCCGCACCTGTTTGACAAGAATAACCTGGCCTTTAACAACACTGAGAAGAAGATTGAAACTTCAAAGTATTACGACGTGGTGAACTTTGCCCGGCAGGTCAAAGTACCCGGCTTTTACTCCTGGGGATTTAATGACGAAACCTGCCCGCCAACCTCCATGTACGCAGCCTATAATGTAATCAAAGCGCCGAAAGAGTTATTCCTGGCCCTGGATACCGGTCACTGGACGTATCCGGAGCAAAATGAAAAATCCGGCAAGTGGCTACTGGATCAGTTAACGAAGGCAACCAAGTAGAATTAGACCTATGATTCATAGTAGTCCCTTGTTATTCTCATTCGGCTCCGGCAAATCCCAACGATTGCCATATAAGTCTTCAAATACGGCTACCCTTTCATAGGCTTCTTCTTTGGGTGGCCGGACAAAGTGAATGCCTTTGGCAACCATTGTATGGTAATCCCGCCAGAAATCATCGGTGAACAAAAACAGAAATACCCGGTCACCCGTCTGATTTCCGATACGTGACCTTTGTTTCTTATCCGCGGCTTTTGCCAGCAGCAGGCTGCATTCGGTTGCCCCACGAGGAGCAACCAAGACCCATCGTTTGTCTTCACTTAAAGGGGTATCTTCTAAAAGGGCAAAATCCAGTTTTTGGGTATAGAAATAGATGGCTTCATCGTAGTCTTCTACTACTAATGCAATATGGGCTATTCTTTGCTTCATTCGATAGGGTTATTGACCGGCTGCTTATCAGGATGGTTAGTCTGACTCTCCCCTAACCACCGCAATCATATATAAAAAATATTTTGAGGGGTGGTCCTAAATCGGATTACCAATCCGATCTCACTTAGTGTGCCGATGGTTGTTCGGCATTTAGCTTCGCTGAGATAGTTGCCATGCCGAACCGGGGAAATGGCGGATTTGCAATCCGCTCAAAGGCCTTACATGAGCTTATTGTAGACTTTTTTATTGATCACCTCCCTCATATAAAAAATATTTTACCCGATAATTTTGGAATATACGCCTGAGGACCTACCTTAGTGTATATTTTACAATTAGCCTTTATGTCTGCTTACCCATTTACCGGGTCCATGGCCCTGCTCACTGACCTGTACCAACTGACTATGGCCTACGGGTACTGGAAGTCGGGAACTGCCGAAAAAGAAGCTGTTTTCAACCTTTTTTCGCAAACACCCCTTTGGCGGCGGTTTTACCATTGCGGCCGGACTGGAACACGCCGTGCACTTTCTCCAGCATTTCCACTTTTCGGAAGACGACCTGCAGTACTTGTCCGGAATCACGGGCAATGACGGGCAACCTCTTTTTGAAGAAGGTTTTCTGACGTATCTGCAAAACCTCCGCTTCACCTGCGATGTAGATGCCATTCCCGAAGGAACCGCTGTTTTTCCCGCAGGAGCCGCTGGTTCGGGTAAGAGGGCCCATTTTACAATGCCAGCTCATTGAGACGCCCCTGCTCAATATGATCAACTTTCAGTCGCTGATTGCCACGAAAGCGGCCCGGATGAAGTTGGTAACCAAGGGCGAACCCGTTCTGGAATTTGGATTGCGCCGGGCCCAGGGCATAGACGGCGGACTCACTGCCAGCCGGGCCGCTTACATCGGTGGCTGCGATGCTACCTCCAATGTACTGGCCGGCAAAATGTTTGGCATCCCCGTAAAGGGTACTCACGCCCACAGTTGGGTTATGTCATTCCCTACCGAGGAAGACGCTTTTGAAACCTACGCCCAGGTAATGCCCAATAATACCATCTTTCTGGTGGATACATTCAATACGCTGGAAGGGGTCAAAAAGGCCATTGAAGCCGGAAATAAATTACGCCAGCGGGGCTACGAGTTGGGAGGCATCCGGCTGGATTCCGGTGACCTTGCCTATCTGAGTATTGAAGCCCGCAAGCTGCTGGACGAAGCCGGATTTCCCGAAGCTAGTATTGTAGCCAGCAACGACCTGGATGAAAACATCATCGCCAGCCTTAAAAATCAGGGAGCCAAAGTAAATGTATGGGGCGTGGGCACTAAACTGGTTACGGCTTACGACCAACCCGCCCTGGGAGGCGTCTATAAACTAGCGGCCATTAAAAACGACCTGGGCGAATGGGATTATAAAATCAAGTTATCAGAGCAGACCATCAAAATCTCTACGCCCGGCGTACAACAGGTGCGCCGCTTCTACGACGCCAATGGTTTTATCGCCGACATGATTTTCGATACCGAAACTTTTACGGACGGGCAAAATCCGGTCATCGTTGACCCCATTGATTACACCAAGCGTAAAAGACTCAGTTTTAAGGTTCCCCACGAGGATTTACTGGTACCGGTGTTCAAGCACGGACAAATCGTTCGGCAGTTGCCCTCCATTACCCAGATCCGGGAACGGGTAAAAGGGCAACTGGCCGGACTACACGAAGGCACCAAGCGTTTTGTCAATCCACACCCGTATCCGGTAGGGCTGGAAAAAGGGCTCTACGACTTCAAAACCGATCTCATCCTCCGTATGCGCAACCTCAAAAATGAAGAGCAGGAAGCGTAAGAAAAATCAGTTTTTAGTTTCTGGTTTTTAGTTTCCGGTTGAAGGTATTGAGAATACAGTTAGTAAAATCGTCTGCAAAGCTTCAGAACAACAGTAAACTAAAAACTCGAAATCAGAAACTAAAACTGGAAACTAAAAACCCGAAACAGGAAACTAAAAAATGAAATCAGACCGGAAAATTATATTCAGTACCCAGTCCTATATTTACCTGAAGAAAAAGATATGCGAGGGAAATGTATTCGATACTGGCGAAGTAGAAGTCAAGCAGTTTCCGGATGGAGAAAGATACCAGCGGGTATTGTCGGATGTGGACTGCCGGGAAGTAGTACTGGTTGGCGGGACTATTTCCGATGCCGACACCCTGGAACTCTATGACCTGGCTTGTACGCTGGTCAGTTTGGGAGCTCAGTCCCTAACCTTAATTATTCCCTATTTCGGCTACTCCACCATGGAACGGGCCGTTTATCCCGGAGAAGTAGTGACGGCTAAAACCCGTGCTTATCTGCTTTCTACCATTCCGGGTACCCCCACGAAAACCGGGTCTTGCTGCTGGATCTGCATACGGAAGGACTTCCCTATTATTTTGAAGGAAAAACCCGGGCCGTGCATTTGTACGCCAAAACCCTGATTGCCGAAGCCTGCCACGATATTGCCGCAATGATTTTATCCTGGCCTCTACCGATGCGGCCGGGCCAAATGGGTAGAGTCCCTGGCCAATGACATGCACGTCAACGGCGCCTTTGTATTTAAACGGCGCACCAGCGGCGAAGAAACCCAGATCACTTCCATCAGTGCCGACGTAAAGGGCAAATATGTGATCATTTATGACGATATGATCCGTACGGGAGGCTCCTTGATTCACGCCGCGGAAGCGTACCTGGAGGCAGGGGCCAAAACCATTGCCGCCGTGACTACGCACGGACTTTTCAGCCGGGGCGGACTGGAAAAAATAAAACAATCCGGCCTGTTTGAATGTGTATACTGTACCGATAGTCATCCCAATGCAGTCTTGATGGAAAACGACTTTTTAAAAATAAAATCCGTAGCCGGATAGTTCCGCCATGTCATTCAACATTCCTGACCATATGAAACTTATAAAAGTAGCGGCCGGAGTACTCAACCAGACTCCCCTGGATTGGAAAAACAACCTGAAGAATATACTTGACTGCATTGCCGAAGCCCGCAAACAAAATGTAAGCCTGTTGTGCCTGCCTGAACTATGCATTACGGGGTATGGGTGCGAAGATATGTTTTACGCCCCCGGTTTGTGCGATACGGCGTTAAAGCAGCTATTTATAATTGCCGAGGCTACGCAAGGAATGATCGTTTCCATTGGCCTCCCGATCCGTTACCATAACCGGGTTTTTAATGCGGCCTGTCTGCTGGCCGATGGGAAGATCTGGGGATTTGCCTGCAAGAAAAACCTCCCTGGCAACAGCATTTACTACGAACCCCGCTGGTTTCACGCCTGGGAAAATGGCCGTCAGAGCGAATTGGAACTAAATGGGCAGACGTATCCCATCGGGGATTTGATTTTTAAAGTAGAGGGCGTCAAAATCGGTTACGAAATCTGCGAAGATGCCTGGGTAGCCAACCGTCCGGGCCGGGAGTTGTACCTGCGGGGCATTGATATCATTCTCAACCCCAGTGCAAGTCACTTTGAATTCGGCAAGTCGTTTGTTCGGGAACGCTTTGTGCTGGATGCTTCCCGGGCCTTCGGGGTGAGTTACATCTACGTAAACCTGCTGGGCAATGAATCGGGCCGGGCCGTATTTGATGGGGATGCTATTATTGCCTCGGCGGGTCAAGGCATTGCCTCCGGCAACCGTTTCAATTACGAAGACTTTATTGTCACTCCCGCCGTCATTGATATCGATATGACCCGGCTCTCCCAGGTCCAAAACAAGGTACACGTCAATGATGCCGATACCTACGGAACGGTGAAAATTGATTTCACTTTCCCTCCTACTCCATTGGAAAACAATGCGTATACCCTGGAAGCCTGGGAAAGCAACGGCTACATGCGGGAAGAGGAATTTGCCCGCTGTATTTCCATGGCGATGTTTGATTACATGCGCAAAAGCCGTTCCAACGGTTGGGTACTTTCCCTGAGTGGTGGGGCTGATTCTTCGGCCATTGCCTGTCTGTGTCGCCTGGCCATTAAGATGTGCGTAGAAAACATTGGATTCGAGGGACTGAAGCGCAAACTTTGGTTCAGCAAACCGGTACAGGCTTGTAATACGGAGGAAGAAGTAGCCAAACTACTGATCACCTGCATGTACCAAGCTACCGAAAATAGCTCGGAGGACACGCGGCATTCAGCCGAGTCATTGGCTGAATCTCTAGGGGCGGATTATTTTGAAATTAATATCAATAACCTGGTCAAAGAATACCGCAGTCTGGTAGAAGGCGGGCTGGGCCGTAAACTGACCTGGGAAACGGATGATGTTACGCTGCAGAACATCCAGGCCCGGGTCCGCGCCCCCAGCATCTGGATGATAGCCAATACTAAAAATGCCCTGCTGCTCTCTACCAGCAACCGTTCCGAGGCCGCTGTAGGTTATGCCACGATGGATGGAGATACGGCAGGCAGCATTTCGCCCATTGCGGGTATCGACAAGCAATTTCTCCGCCATTGGCTGCGCTGGCTGGAAAACGTCGGTGTAGATGGCCGCATTCGTTTCGGGGGTCTACAAGCTGTGAACAGTCTCCAGCCCACCGCTGAATTACGTCCTTTGGATAAAAAGCAGACCGACGAAGAAGACCTGATGCCTTATGATCTGCTCAACGCCATTGAAATTGCCGCCATCCGCGACAAGCGAATGCCCAAAGAAGTATTGCCGCTGATGGAACACCAATTTGCGGGACGTTACAACCGCGAGGTAATTGTCCGATCTATTGAACGCTTCTTCCGGCTCTGGAGCCGCAACCAGTGGAAGCGGGAACGGTATGCCCCCTCCTTCCACGTCGATGACCATAGCCTGGACCCTAAAACCTGGTGCCGTTTCCCGATTCTCTCCGGCGGCTTCGAGCAGGAGCTAGAGGAGATGCGGAAGGAATTTGGTCTGTAAGAAGAGAGACAAAAGACTTTAGACGTGAGACAATCACGTTAAAATCATGGCAAACACGCAATGCCCCTCATTTACCCTTTAGCATTTTCCATTAGGACTAGTACACTGTTCAATAATAAGGAAGGTTTATACTTTAACTTCGTTCTTCCCATTGTCATTCTATGTTTGTAGGAGTAAGACAAAAGTACTAGTTTGAGCAGCAAGGGAGAGCCAGTGTTCGGTCAAAGGTTGGTAAAAACCGACGGGCATGCGTAAGGCCCCCTTTCGGTTTAAGCTGGCCAACCCAGGCCTCCCTGGATCGTACGCTAGAACAGCTGGAAAAGGAGATGGCCCAACTAGAAGAGAAACTCGCCCAGCAGCACCAGCCCGCACTACTCACCCAACTGCGCGCTATTCCCGGGATTGGTCAGAAAGATGCTCTTGCTCATCACCGGGCGCTGCTCCGGCTTGGAATCAGCTAAACAACTGGCAGCTTTTGTGGGGCTGGCTCCGCGCCTGTTTGAATCGGACAGTTGGGTGAAGGGCAAAAGCCACAGCCGTAAACTAGGCCGCAGTAAACTAGGCCGCAGTCGCATCGGCCAGTTACGCTACTTGTGTAGCGGGAGTGCGATCAAACACACCCTGCCCACAACTCTATGAGCGACTCCTCTTAAAAGGCAAGCCTAACAGGGTCGCCTTGGTGGCCCTGGCCCATAAACTCCTTCGACAAGCCTTTGCTACTCATAATCCCCCTTTTAATGAAAAAACCTTCCCCTTGCTTCTTAACACAGTTCATTCCCGCAGGGAACGCTCTCAGCGAAGCTAATCTTCTCAGTATTCGACAATCATTGACCTGAACCGAGAAAATTCCCTCCGGGAATGACAAAAATGGTATAAACTAATTTACCCACAAATATTGGAGTTTTCATGAGGTATTTCAGGCTTTCTGATGTATTCATACCGCCTTCTTAGTCAAGCGCTTACTTTTGACTTCGTCGAGTCTTCGGGTTCTTTTGCTTGCCCAAAAGAGGGCAAAACGAAAGTTTTGAGCCAGGATTGCCGGGAAGACGAGTAACAAAACAATCCTGAAAGGATCAGCGAAGCTAACAGGGCCGCAGCAACAGAGCCCGTTCCACCCTTTGGAAAAGGCCCAGCCCACCTGCCTCCGGCTAATGCTTCAGGCCAGAACGGGCTCTGTTGCTGCACCCTTACCCGCTTCTCAAATCCTAGAACTTATGGGTAAACCTCAGCCTTATCCAAGGAGGGAAGTTTGACTACAAAAGGGGAAATTGTGATTAGAAAAATCTAATTCCCCTCCTCCGTCAAGAAACCCGAAGGGTACGGAGGCGGGAGCCGAACGTACCGGACGTAGTCCTGCGAAGCTAAAAGTTAGGGGTGGTTAGATGTCCCAAATAGGTAAGTATCTGAAAAAGAAAGCAGAGCAAGTCTATTACTTATTCTTCAGTCTATCCGCCAGTATTTTGATAAAATAGCCTCCTACTACCGAACGGGCCCGGAACCCGACCGATTTACCGTCGGTAGTTTCGTGCCAGTCACTCAAGGGCATACGGTCGGGAGTTTCATTGGCAAACACGTATACCGGACGCAGAATCTTCTGAAAATCCTGGGGTGTATCCGTCAGGGTAGCCGTCCAGATAATCCAATCTGATTTGGTGTAGCTCTTACGGCTGTCTAAAGGCAAGCCGAACTTGTTTTGCTTGGTTAGGTAGTATTTGACTTCCTTGTCGGCTATTTCCTCCGGAAACACATTTAGGTCCAGCATCTCATCCCACACCAGATTATACTTCTGGCTCCAGGTACCCTGTTTCTCAAAAGCCAGGGTATAATGGTCGCCATCCTGCGCCAGCGGCATCCATTTCTTAGCCATATCCTTTGCCAGGTTGATATATTCTTTCTCCACCTCCGGTTGGCCCAGCATTCCGGCCAGTTTTCCGTAGCTGGCCAGTCCTAGAATGGCTTTAATGGAAAGATTGGCATTACGAGCTAAGTGACCGGCAAAGTCATCAGTACTAAGCTGATTGGCTGGGTCAAAGCCTTCTTTCTTCAGGAAATTAACCCAGTCGGTTAATACTTTCCAGTGTTTTTTGGCGTAGTCCGCATTGCCCTCCACTTCGGCAATGGCTGCAGTCAGGATCAGCATATTACCGCCCTCTTCCACGGGCCTATCTTCGGGGTAAGTTTGGCCATTGGCCTGCGGATAAGTGCCTACATCGTGTGCCGGGAAAGGCTTGGTAAATTTGCCGCTTTCACTGTAGTAAAAAATGGGTTCCAGCATGCCCTTGAGTAAGGTTGGATTATACAGCAGAAACAGGGGTGCCGAAGGATAGGTAACGTCTACGGTCCCAATCGAACCATTACTGAAGTTTTCCTTGGAGAAGAACAGTACTTCACCATTGGGGCCAGCCACCGTTTTATGAGCGGCAATGGCCTGCCGGTAAGCCAATTCGCAAATCTGGGCGTATTCTTCCCCGCCGGCCTGTTTAGCGTCATTATATAACTGTTGGTCAAACTGGCTGCATTTAGTCATCAGGCGGGTATATTCCCGTTCGGCATCGGCCAGCATCTTTTCGGTGGTCATTTCCGGATTGCGTCGCCACCAGGCCCGCAGGTTCTGGCCAAAATACTGCACCGAGTACAAATCGTCGTAGCCAATAATAGCATGACCACTTTGGGCGGTGGTTCCGACTGGACCTAAATCACTCACTACGGCCATAGCCCGTTCAGAGGCTGGTACTGCCGGAAGGTCGGCGGTCTGTCCCTTGCCCGTTTCCCAACCCTGGGCAAACCGTTGCATCAACTCGGTTTCGGTGCCAAAGGCCGCTTGAGCCGGCGAAGACACAGGAGCTGCCAGTAAAGCGTAACCCCAGTCAATCCGTACGTCGTCCCCTTTCTTAGCCAATACGGGCTGGGTGGTAGTTCCTAAGGAAAGGGCAGTCAGACCTTTTCCATTGCCCCCTTGGCTGGGGATGGTAAGTACTTTCTCGTCTACCTCCTGATCCGGCTGGTTCACAGCCAGTACGCCAGAGGCACTGAGCATTACCTGTACTTTGTGTGACTTACCATCGGCAGATTTGGCGGAATAAGTGATGTAAGAAGCCGGACGGGTCATGGTCTCCAGTTCATCCATCAGCAGCGGGGTGGTAAAAGTCACGGTCAGGTTCACGGGGCCCGTTTTAAACACATATTCGGTCTGGGTAGCCGTCACTTTAAGCGATTGTTGTTGCGCCTTGGTGACATTGCCCGTCATCTTTACGGTTTGTTCGTCCACCAGCCCGACGTCAATAAAAGCATTGCCTTGTGGGTTTTTGCAGTAAACAGCCAGGAGATTCGGTCCGGCTTTGAGGGTTTTTAAGGCTTCGGGAAGAATGGTTTTCGTCTGATAATCAGCAGTGCCGCCTTCATTTTCGTAAGCTTTTACGCCGTTCAGGTACACAATTACGCCATCATTGTTACTCAAATATAACATGGGTTTCTCAAAGCGGATGTCCTTCAGGTCAAAGGTTCGGCGCAGCCATATCTCCTTCAGCCATTCAGTCCGGGGCGTGGCCGGGTGGCGTTCACTCTGGTTGCCAAACGGAGCTTTGCCGGTTTTCCAATTTGTTTGGGCTGCAAAAGAGGGCTTTTCCCAGCCTTCAGCCGGTTTTTCTACCGTATAATGGGCCTCATAAGCCGTTTTTTGTCCGGTTGGCACTACGGTAATTAATTTAGTGGCGGGAGCTCCCATAAACTGATACATTTTATCGTCCACCTTTACCAAGCCATTCAGGGGATGCGCTCTGCCGGTCCAGTGGCGGGTGGGGGAAGCATTCAATTGATCATCAAATGACCAGATACTGGTATAAGGGTCGATGGTCACCAGTGGAACAGCCGGTGGTCTTACTTCCTGCGCGTTTAGTTGGAACCCAAGTAATGAGAGGAGAAGAACAAAAAGAACTTTTTTCATGCCGTTTAGCAATGGGGAGAATATTGGATTAGTGATTTGCAATATATAACACATTAGATCGTAATTCTTGATTGGTAAAACCTTTCCGGGCCAGGTCCGGCGTCTTACCGCCCGGAATTATCTGGGTAAACTGGTTTCCGATTGCATCCAATGCGTACGGGTAAATCTGTGAAGATGCCAGTTCAACCGGTTGATCCGTTTTGATCCAGATCTGTAAAAAGTGAATCCAATCATTCAGGTAGGGCCTTCGGTTTCAGTAGGCGCCACTATACAGGCAGTTGAACCGGTACCAGTATTGGTAACCGTGCCTGACCCGGTTGATGTATCCGTAGAGGGCGTTACCATATATTAGACTTCTTGGGAAAGTATTTTAGGAATAACACACCCGTCATTGCGAGGGGGACATGCTACAGTAGTGTAGCATGGGCCAGCTTAGTGGGCAAGATGAGCGAAGCAATCTGAAAGGCTTTAGCATAAAATAGACTTGCCGGTAGTTCCGGGAGGGGATTAGCTTCGCGGAGCACTTCGTGGTTGCTTCACTCGTTCCTCGTTCGCAATGACGTATTTTTCAAATCCTTATTGGTTACAAAGTACTTTCGCAAGAAGTCTATTTATACTAAAATGAAATCAATGATGCGTATATTAGTGGAATGAGTGGCAAA
>JAUJNL010000090.1 GCA_030448185.1 Cytophagales bacterium
AGTGTCTTTTTCTTGCGGTTTCTTGACAGGTCGCGTGTCTTTTGTTGATAATTTTTTAAAAAAGTGGCGCTCAGCTCGCGATGGCCTCTGGATCTGATAAAATCTACACTCAACTTGTTAATCATCAAATCATCTCTTTCCACATCGGCGCCACGGATCCGTTCGGCCTGCTATGCTTCTTTTTCGATCTTATCCGGGCTAGTCTGATCACCGGATTGCAGGGCATTCTTTTGCTCAACTAATTTACGATGCACCTTCAGCAAGCTGCTCAACTCCGGGTCCTCATCTTCGGTATCCGACGCCACAAAATCTTCCTCATTTTTCAGATTCTGCAGCAATGCTTCGTACCGCCCAATCCGCCGCGCTACCTGGACCCGTCCTTCCTGCAAAGCATTTTCCGTAGTATTCACTCCGCCCTTCAATGCTGCCGGAGCGTTACCGGCTGAGTCGCCGCTGACGCCTAACTGCTGGTCAATAAAGGCAATAGTCTCCTCAACAGCCCGGTTTTTGTGCTGCAATTCATTGCCCAGGTATACCGCCAGCAGGGTGTTCAGAAAATCTTTTTCCTTTGCCGGCACGCTGCCCCGTGTCGTTAGTTCAATAATGCGGGACTGTTCGCTGCGCGGTTTTACCTGAAGCTTACTGGCAAAAGCGTTAACCCGTTCCTCCAGGCTGTTAATCACAAAAAAATATTCGTCTTTGTAGAACATTTCCGGAGGCTGGTTAAATAGTACTGTGAGGCCCAGGTACTTATCCCGGTAGGGCTGCCCTACGCGCAGGGTTCGGGTTATATTTACCTCCGGTAATTCGTCCACCTGCCGGTCACGGAGCAGATCATACACTTTCACATTGCGGCCGGCAATCCGGATCTGATATAAATGCCGGTCAATCAGATTGATATATACAGGCACATTCACCAATTGCACCTGCGAAGAATCCAACTGAATCCGGTACGGCGATTCGTGGTATTCCTCGCGGGTAATAAAATGGTTACGGCTGAAATACGTAACCTGGCCGTTCATACGCCCCACTGTTTCCCGCAGTACTTTGTAAGAGGTAAGCTGGGCGATATCGTCTTCCAGCGATGCGGTCTGCCCTCCGGTAACCGGCTGCTCATTTGACAGCAAGGTAGCCCGCACGATGTATGTTGAGGGTGCAAACCTCAGATACAGGTAAGCGGCGCCCACAGTCAGCGATAGCGTAAATAAAAAGATGTACCATCGCCGGAGCAGGCCTTTCAGTATTCTCTTAAGGTTCATGGACCCATTCCTGAACGAGTTATTCATGCCAGCGGTTGTAGAATTTTCAATTTATGCACATCTGCCCCTATAGCGGGGAATGATAAAATATATTCTGCCGGATAAAATCAATCCCGTACAACTTAAATTTCTTCTATTATCTCCTATCTTCGCACCCTTCAAGCCAGACATTGGTTTACGAAGTTGAGGGTTTCAGTGATAAAAGGCAAATGTGGCATCAGTCTGATTGGGTGAGGTTAAATTTCAACGGAGAGTTGTTTTATTTAATTGAAAACAATTACTTCGAACGGAAATAGGACCAACTGGTTTTATTCAAAAAACAGGCCTGTCTTTGCAAACATAAGCCTTTTAAGCCCGTAACAAGTCTAAAACTTATTCACCCAATTTTATAAATTTGTCCTTGTTTAATATTAACGTTATGTACAACCTGGAAATTCTTACTGAAGACGAAACCTTACTGAAACGTCCCTCCTATCAGAACGCCTGGGAAGATATGGACGAGGAAGAAGATGAGCTAGATGACGAAGAGCTTGACATTGATGAAGATTTCGATGAAATCGATTTTGACGAAGAGCTTGATATTGATGAAGAAGATTTCGACGACTTTGATGAGGACGAATTTGACGAAGACGACGAAGAATAGTACGCTATACATTCAGGTATAGCCGGGAAGACTGCATTTCCGGCTATACGTGTTTTTGCCCCTGTGTTACACGCTTATTTCCTGTTTCCTTCCGGCGGCTGGTTGTATACTTGCCCTGCGGAAGAGGGTGATAGGCCTAATCACTATCCGCCCTACGCTTTTGAGTAGTCCTTACTTGTCAGTTGATGAGTTTTACATGCGGGGAGCCCTGCAGCAGGCTACCATTGCGGGCTCCCTGGGCGAAATTCCCGTTGGGGCGCTTATTGTGTGCGGCAATACCATTGTGGCCAAAGGCGCTAACCAGACCCAACAGTTAAATGATGTAACGGCCCATGCCGAAATGCTGGCCATTACGGCGGCGGCTCACTACCTCGGAGGCAAGTATCTGAACCACTGCACATTATATGTAACCCTGGAGCCATGTCCCATGTGCGCCGGTGCGTTATACTGGGCGCAAATCGGGCGCATCGTCTACGGAACAAAGGACGAAAAAAGAGGCTATTCGGGTATTGCTCCGCAGTTGCTGCACCCCAAGACCCAAGTCACCAGCGGGTTACTGTCTGAAGAATGCGCCGTTTTGCTGACTGAGTTTTTTCGGAAGTTAAGAAACTAATCTAATTTTACGGTGTTGTTGTAAATACATCAATAACCTTTAACCACTTCAATCATGGCATTCGAACTTGCTCCCCTGCCCTACGCCTCCGATTCACTGGAGCCTTTTATTGACAAACAAACCATGGAAATCCACCATGGTAAACACCATCAGGCCTACGTGACCAATCTCAACAACGCCACCAACGGTACTGAACTGGAAGGCAAACCGCTGGAAGAACTGCTCAAGAACGTGAGCAAACATCCGGTAGCCGTTCGCAATAACGGCGGTGGCCACTGGAATCATACTTTCTTCTGGAAGCTCCTGAAAGTAAACAACGGTGCAAAGCCAACCGGCACTCTGGCCGATGCCATTACCAAGAAATTCGGATCGTTGGATGCCTTTAAGGAAGAGTTCAACAAAGCGGCCACTACCCGTTTTGGTTCCGGCTGGGCCTGGCTGATCGTGGATGCGGGCGGTGACCTTGCCGTTACGTCTACGCCTAACCAGGATAACCCCCTGATGGATGCGGCCGATAAACAAGGCAAGCCCCTACTGGGTCTTGACGTATGGGAACACGCGTATTATCTCAAGTATCAGAACCGCCGCCCCGACTACATTGCGGCCTTCTGGAATGTGGTAAACTGGGACGAAGTAAGCAAAAGCTACGACGCAGCGAAAAAGTAAGACTGCAGACGAGAATGTTAAGCTGAATTTAGCTGATAGAATCAATCAAAACGCTGACCGCACCCCAAGGTCGGCGTTTTTTGTCTGAACCAAAATTTTCAGGATTAAAGGATTAGATTGGGATAATGTAGTTGAATTCCTTAAAAGTTTCACGCAAAGGCGCAAAGAAAGAACGCAAAGAAAAGGTGGCAAACTTCTATGATTAAAGGCTTTTTAATAATTAAATCCGATTAACCTGTTAATCTCTAAAGTCCCGGTTCAGAAAGAAACCGATAACCAGAAACCAGCAACTTTAAACCTTTTGCAACTGTTTCCGGTAGCCGAACACCAGGTACAGAAATGCCAGTAGGGCCAGCAACGCTGCCAGGAAAAACGTCAGGCCAAAGCGGGAAGGGTCGTTGTCGTAAATAATTCCCGCCATCAAAGCACCAGTTCCGATGCCTGCCTCCAGGGCAATATACATGGTAGCTACGGCACGTCCCCGGTGTTCTTCCTGGCTCAGGTCAATGGTCCAGGCGGAGACCGTCGGCGAGTTGGTCCCCAGGGCTACGCCAAACAGAGCGGCCCCTACCAGAAAAGCCACCGGCGTATGCGCAAACCCTACCAGCAGCATGGCAATAGCCATTCCTAGCGAAGAAATTTTTAATACCGGTACTCGCCCCAGCTTATCCGACCACTTGCCGGCCAGAAACCGGGTAGCCAGGGAAGCTACTGTAAAGGTGGTAAAAAACAGTCCTTTATTGTTGATTCCCAGAAATACACTCTGATCCGGGGCAATCGTCAGCACAGTACCGTAAGCAAAAGAGGTTAGAAAAGTAACCAAGGCCGCCGGGATCACCAATGGCTCCACAATTTCCTGCCGTGAGATCCGGAGCAGACCCAAGCGGAAAGGCACTTTATCGGTGAGGGTTTCGGGCATCCGCAGCAGAATCACAATGGAAAGCAAGGCCAGAACCGAAGAAGTATAAAACATAAAATCCAGCGAGAACGCATCTGTGACAAGGCTCCCAATCTGGGGACCGATGGCCATGTCGGTGGTTCCCCATAAGCCAAGCCAGCCCATAGCCTCGCCCCGGCGGTGGATCGGCACCACATCCGCTACGTAGGCCGATGTACCCGTTGGCTTAAATCCCGTGGAAAATCCGTGCACCAACCGGAGCAGCAGAAAGGCAGCCACCGTTTGCAGCCACGGATACAGAAATCCGCACACAAAACACACCAGCGAACCAAAAGCCATTACGGGAATGCGTCCGATGGTATCGGTCAGCTTGCCGCTAAATGGCCGGGAGATACCCGCCGTTACGGTAAACAGGGCAATGATCAGGCCTTTGTACGCTCCCCCTCCCATGCCCGACAAATAGGCGGGCAGTTCCGGAATCATCATATTAAAGCTGGCAAAAAACAGAAAGGCACTCAAGCAGAGCAAAATAAAGTGCAGGGAAAAAATGCGGTCAGCGGCAGGTAAACGGGTCATCATTGGCTGGATATCAGCCTTGACGAAGGGCTGAAAAGGATAACAAGTAAACTGACGGCAAACTTAAAAAGTTAAAATCCAATAAGTAATTTGCCCGCACAAATTATTCCGGATAAATCTGAAAATCTTCGGTTTGCCCGTAAAAACAAACACCCGAAAAGCTTCCCAAACCTTTCGGGTATTTTCCACAGGATTGTGATGCACAACCTGTCTTGTTTGAAAATCAGCAAAGATAATGTGCAGGGTTTAGTCTACATTTCCGGTAGCGGCTTCATCCGTAGAACCGTATACCTTGCTGGTTCCGGTTTCAACCGTTTCCGACTTTCCTTTTTTGGCTGTGTTGGCTTTCTTGGCGCCAGTGCTGGCGCCTGTTTTTTTACCGGTTTCCGCTGGGGTACTGGCACTTTGAGGAACATCTGATTGTTGGTCACTACGGGCCTTTTTAGAGACATCTTCGTCAGACGAATTACTTGCCAGTTCGTTAATAGCGTCAGCGGCAGTATTGTACATATATAAAACGGCAGCGGCTACGGCCAGGCCTGCAGATATAAATATCCATGATTTTTTCATGATCTAATTGTTTTGTGATTGGTTCAGTCTGTAAATACGAACGTACCGAAGACAGGGATACAGAAAAATGCGAAACTTTCCGGAAAAAGGGCTTATTTTTTCATTTACGTTCTCCTAATGACTATATAACGAATGAATATCTTCCAGAAAACGATATCCTTACCTCCTTTTGGTCGCGGCTTTCACCTGATCACGAGTATCATACAGCGGGAGTTTCCCGAATTACGGAATATCCGGGTTGGGTTACTGCATATATTTATTAAACACACTTCGGCTTCGCTTACCATTAATGAAAATGCTGACCCGACCGTTCGCCGGGATTTTGAGAGTCATTTTAATAAGATGATTCCGGCAAACATGCCTTACTATCAGCACAATGATGAAGGCCCGGATGATATGCCGGCTCACCTCAAATCATCGGTACTGGGCAGCAGTGTTACCATTCCCATTACGGATGGCCGCTTGAATCTGGGGACCTGGCAGGGCATCTACTTATGCGAACACCGGGACCACCCGACCTCCCGCAAGCTGGTACTGACTGCGTATGGTCTTCCCAAGTAGTTTCGGGTTTCCAGTTGTTTGTTTCCGGTTTCCGGTTGCCAGTTTAAGGTTTATAATTTCGGGTTTCGAGTTGTTAGTTTTTTGGTGTGTTACCTGCTTTATCCATTATTCCGATGATGGGAGGAATGACCGTTTATGAGACAACCATACACCAGCAACCGGAAACCCAAAACCAGCAACTGTAAACCTAAACCGTTTTCCATTTGATGCTACAGCCAATGCCGGCTTTCTGGTCTTCGGGTACGGGTTCACCACGCAGCACGCAATCCAAGGCACGTCTGATGTCTTTGCCCGTTAAGGGAATATTCTTTCCGGGACGGGAATCATCCAATTGTCCGCGGTAGACGAGGCTAAGATCACGGTCAAAGAGGTAGAAATCCGGGGTGCAGGCGGCATCGTAGGCCCGGGCTACTTCCTGCGTTTCGTCGTAGAGGTAAGGAAAAGCAAAATGCCAGTGGAGGGCCACTCCTTTCATGCGTTCCGGTGAATCTTCCGGATAACGGGCAACGTCGTTGGAGCTTATAGCCACCATTGAAACGCCTTTCGGAAGGTAATCATTGGCCAGCCGCACCAGTTCGGGCTGCACGTGCTTCACGTACGGACAATGGTTACAGATAAACATAACCAGCGTAGCTACTCCCGAACGAACTTCCGGTAAACTGACCATTTTGCCGGATACCACGTCGGGCAGGGAAAATTCGGGAGCCTTAGTGCCCAAAGGAACCATCTGGGAAGGAGTAAGCGCCATAGTGATTTCGGATTTCGGAAGGTGGATTAACTTCGTTGACCCCTTCGAGGTTTCTAATATAAATGGAGGTAGTGATTAGGGGTAGTACTCATGGAGGGGGTTCTGCCTACGGAGGTCCCTATAGGCCGGCTAGCCTAAAGCTAAAAAAGTGCCGGGCTCTCACCCGGCACTTTAAATTGGCTAATTGCTAACTGTATTGACAAACAAGGTTGTTTCTGCCAATTACATTTAAAGTCCCCCTTTGAAGGGGGTAGGGGGATGTTTTTCTCCCCAATCAGTGACAACAACCCTAATTGTTAATACAGCTAGACGCTAATTGCTTATTTTATCAACCGGGCAATCAAATCAGCGGTACGGTTAGAGTAGCCCCACTCATTGTCATACCAGCCTACTACTTTCACCATATTCCCCATTACCGTAGTCTGTTCAGAGTCGAAGATACAGGAGTGCGGATTGCCCACAATATCAATGGATACCAGCGGCTCTTCAGAATACTCCACAATACCTTTCATTTCAGCGTCAGCTGCTTTTTTCACGGCTGCATTTACTTCCTCTGCTGTTACATCACGCTTGAGGATGGCAACCAGATCCGTAACGGATCCATCGGGAACGGGAACCCGCATGGCAATCCCATCCAGTTTGCCAGACAGGTGAGGCAGTACTAACCCTACGGCTTTGGCCGCACCAGTTGAAGTGGGCACAATAGACATGGCAGCCGCCCGGGCACGACGGAGATCTTTGTGCGGGGCGTCTTGCAGGTTCTGATCGGCAGTATAGGCGTGAACCGTAGTGATAAAGCCTTTCTCGATTCCGAACGCAGTGTCCAATATCTTGGCCATTGGGGCAAGGCAGTTGGTCGTACAGGAAGCATTGGAAAGGATAGTTTCGTTACCCGTCAGGATATTTTCGTTTACCCCCAGTACAATCGTTGGGATGGTTTTTTCTTTGGCAGGCGCCGAAATAACTACTTTCTTGGCTCCGGCAGTCAGGTGCTGACCAGCCCCGGCCTGATCCACGAAACGGCCCGTAGATTCCAGTACAACATCCACGCCCAACTGTCCCCAGGGAAGCTTGGTAGGATCTTTTTCGGCAAAAGCTCTCATGCGCTTGCCGTTAACCGTGATACTTTCGGCATCGGCCGTGATGGTACCGGCGAACTTACCATGAACCGAATCATAACGGAACAGGTGAGCCAGGGTACTGTTATCAGTCAGGTCATTGATTGCAACTACTTCTACGTTTTCTTTATTAAGCAGTGCCCGGAGGGATAACCGGCCGATGCGTCCGAAGCCGTTAATGGCTACTTTAGTTTTTGCCATGGGAAAACAAGGTTAAGGTTAGTGGAAAAGCAAAATTTTGGGAATAAAATCACGCTACTTTTACGGCGCAATATTAGGACGATTACCGGGAAAAATCAAAATTATACCCAGCGAATTGCAGGAATTATAAGATTAACAGTATTTTAATGGTTTAGTACAATGCCCTATCCAAGAAAAGTGCAAAACACAAGTCAGTTCTTTTGAGGAACTTAACCAGTCGCTTGGCTCTGCCGAGTGACGACTATGGAAAGGGCCTCCGGCCCGTTTTCCTGCGAATCGCGGAACTAAGTTCCTTCGTTACTGGCAAGCACGGAAGGAACTTCCGCGCCAGTAGATACTGCAGGCGGGACGCCTGCCCCATAGTCGTCACTCGCCGGAGGCAAGCGACTGATTAGGGCAAGCGACTGATTAGTTAGGTTGTTCCGCATTATAAATGCGGCTGAACAACTGCAATTTGCCGTACACCCTTTAGAACTTGGGACAGGGCAACTTACGGGCACTGCGGGGAACCCGCTTCCGGGATTGCGGGGCCTGAAATTCGTACGAAACCGATACTTCATGGGCACCACCCGTTGATAAACCCAGGTTGGAGATCGTCATGTCGTAGCTGTATCCGATAGAAAGTCCTTCTTGCTTGAAGCCTACCAGGAAAATAAGGGCGTCACTGTTATTGATTCCCTGCTCAAACTTCTTAATGGGCAAGCCGCGGTACCACATTCCCAGCACGACCGGCTCAAAGGTAAAGTAAGCCCCCAGGTCAAGCTGATCAAATTTACCCTGCGATTTGTAGAGGGTGGCTAGCGAAAAGCTCTTTTCGCGGGCCGTCACGTCACGGGCCAGTCCTTGCCGGCCTGAATTTTCGAGGAAAAACTTATACCCGCCGTGCAGCGTGAATTTGTAAGGCAAACGGGAAGCAAAGTCTTTATTTCCAACTAAAGACTGATTGGGCTTGGTCAGGTGATGAGCCGCCAGTCCAAGCCATAACTTATCGGTATAAAATAAGCCGCCGGCTGAAACATCGAAATAGTTTTTAATGCCGCCGTCGGCATTGAGCACATACTGGTCGTCCGTGACTGGCTTGAACTGCCCGTTATTGTTAAACTGGTCGCCGAATGTCAGTCCGAAATAATTGATACTCCGCATTACGTACGAAAGCTGCAAGCCCGCCCGGATCGCCGCCCTTTCGCTTACCTGTAACTGATATGCGTACTGCGCCCCGATGTCCGTGGAATTATATTTAGCAAATCCCTGCCGATCATGCGTGACCAACAAACCAACCCCGCTGTTGTAGCGGGAAAAATAGTAATCGAAAGAAGCCGCATACGTAGCATACGTAGCTTCCAGGGCCGGCCACTGCAACCGGTAATTAGCCGTAGCCCTTGGCGTCAGGGAAAACCCCGCAAACGCCGGACTCAGGTACAGCGGATTGGCGTAAAACTGCGAATACTGGGCATCCTGAGCCTTTAGTGTAGTCAATACCCCCACTACACCGCAGATAATCCAACAAAAATTTTCGCATGTATGTTTGGGAACAAAGTAAGATGAGGGACCTGAGGTGATCTTTTCTCCTTAAACGCTACAAGTTTAAAAAAATTTGGTCAGACGTTGGCAGAGATTACAGACGCATAACAGCCATAAATCTTACACTTTAACCTGCCGCGGCTTTATCCCTATTTCCGCAAAATATGCGGTATTCTTCTTAGTTTTGATAGAGAATAAGACACATTCATTTACTTCTTCCCCTTTTGCCCTACGAAATGTTGGTACCGTAAAATGCGGCGGTACCTTTTTACGTTAAATTGAGTACAAATTGATTCATCAATGCGCTCCTATCGAAGAACGTTCCTACCACTTCTGGTATTTAGCTTTTTACTGTTCTAGCCACTGGCGGAAGCCACGGAAACCTTTGCCCAGTGTCCTGATATTACCGTTCCTAATCCGATTTGTGCTGGGGACAACTGCGGGGCGTGGTACGCCCTTTACGGTCAGTGGAATACGGCTGGCATTACAAAATACGCCTGGGACTTTGGGGATCAAAGCGTGGCGACTGATACGTCTAGTCTGCAGTTTCCAGCTACCGCTATCAGCAGCCGGGTAACTATACAGTTACGCCGACGATTACCCGCAATGGGGTGGAAGAAACCTGTACCAAACCGGTTACCGTAGAACAGGGTGTACCTCAGTTTACGCTTTCACCTGACGATAACCTGGGACCACAGGAGGAAGAAGTCTGCAAGGGACCATCACCAGTTACCTTGCAACCAGAATTTGCCCAAGGCGGTTCTTTACCGCAAGGAGCTACTTATTTGTGGTCCAACAGGAGAAACCACCCCCACCATCAATGTTTCCAGAGACAGTGTAAAATGTTACTCCTTAACCATCACTGATCCTCGTACCGGTTGTTCAAGTTCCAACCGGGTAAATATCACTTCCTACAAACCCGATCCTACTCAACCACCTCCACCCAAAGAAGAAAGCCGCTGGTATTTCGGAGATAAAGGGGTATTCTGTTTGAAGGCGGTCAGCCCAAGCCCGACAACCGGGGACAAATCAATAATGTGCCCGGAAGGAACCTCGGTGGTTTCGGGGAGTGACGGTAAACTGCTGTTTTACACGGACGGGCAGAATGTATTTGACAAAAACGGCAATCCCATGAAAGACCGTAACGGGGTGAATGTGACTATTGCCGCCAATAATGCTTTAAACGGCAGTACAAAGGCTACGCAAGGGTTATGATTGTAGCCCAGCCCGGTTGTAATACCTGTGATCCGGTCTATTATGTTTTCACCACTACCAGTCTGGATGACAGGCCCTGGAGGGCACTTTACTGTCGTACAGCATCGTGGATATGCGACTAAATAATGGTTTGGGTCAGGTAACGTTGAAGAACCAAGCCCTGTTCCAGACCAGTACCGAACGCATTACCGCCGTACGGGGCCAACCGGATCAGAACGACCCTAATTCCCAGGAAACAACCTGGATTGTTACCCATGATCACAATAGTAATACCTTCCGGGTATATCCGCTGACGCCCCAGGAATCGGCCAACCAGTAACTTCCATGGTTGGCTCCACGCACGGCCCCGTAAAGAGCAGGGCGAAGGGTACATGAAGGTATACGAAGACAAATTGGTGGTAGTGATCCGGGGAAGTGGCGCCACGCCCAATAAAGTCGAAATTTTGATTTTGACAGTGCCACGGGTGCCATCAGCAATCCGATTACCCTCGATTTCAGTGCGCCTCCCCTTAACCAGAAAACGGTACCACCAGCTGCCTACGGCGTGGAATTGGTAGATGACCAGTTATTTGTCTCTCTCAATGGCGGAGGAACGACTCCTCCCAGTTAGTGCAATTTAACGTTTCGGATAGTATTACCGCCGATTCCATCAAAAAAAACCGGAAGAGTGATTGCTACCTCTCCCACTGAAAAGTTCAGGGCCCTGCAAATTGATCCCTACGGCCGTACGCTTTGTACCTTGCCTTGCAGGGCCAAAATCGCCTGGGTGTCATTACGCCGGGAGATACTTCGCAGGTTGACATTACTAAAGGATTGGATTTAGGGGCGGGTAAAAGCCAGCTAGGGTTGCCCAACTCCCAGCCACTAATAACCAGGGTTACGGGCAAGACTTCACGTACGAACGCCCCTCTGTACTTTGCCCAATACCCCGGTCTCCTGTTAACTTTCGGGCGCAACCTGACCGGGCGGGCGGTGACCCCACCAAATCCACGTATTTGTGGCGTTTCCCGAACGGAGGTAACTTATACCACTGATAGTCTGAGTCATACCTTCCTGGCTGGCACTTATACAGTTGGGTTAACTATTTTCAACGACTGTATACCACAGGGCAAAGTAATACCTGATAAACAAATTATTATCCCGCTGTCACCACCCAAGCCCACCTTGAATGATACTTCGGCTTGTGCTGGTTCGACTATTGTGCTGGACGCTTATCCGGGTACTACGGGCCCTGCCGGTGTCATATACGTCTGGGTTACTCCTGATGGAAAACAAGCAATTGGAAGTGAAACCTTTAATGCAACTTTGCCCGGCACCTATCGGGTTTTTGTGGTCAGTTCAGATGGGGAATGTTTCCAGACTGATGATGCCCAGGTGACGTTTAAGACGCTGCAAGTAAACCTGACTCCTCAAACTTCCAATTGCAATGGTGGACCAGTTACCCTGGACGCGGGTAATCCTGGTTCGCAGTACGAATGGCGGAAAGATGGGGCCGTTGTCTCCACAGGCCAGGTACTGGTAGTTACGCCTGCGGCTGGCTCTGCTGTGTATAGTGTAACAGTAACCGACCCAGTCACCGGCTGTACTGCTACCGGGCAAACCACGGTAACGGGAGGAGCGAAACCAAAGATTAATACCCCAACAGTGCAGAACGCTTCGGCTTGCGGCGCTGAAGATGGCAAAATACAGCTTTCATCGACTGATCCTAACTTTAGCCAGTACCGGTACCGATGGTCTAGAGACGGTGCCCCAATGCAATTAGTTCCTAATACTTCCGCGGGATTAGATGGTGTGGCTCCAGCTACTTACACAGTAACGGTTTCTTTCAATGATTGCGATACCACGCTTACCATTGCCGTTGGTACAGCAAATAGTTCAATTTATACGGAACCGGCCGACGTTCAACTATCTTGTGATCAGGATTTGGGGAAAATTGATGCTGCCCCGTCCTGCGGCGTTACTACGCTTTGGAGAAGAGGAAGTGGAGAACCAATTACCAGTGCTGAAGATCTTGTTGATCAACCTCCTGGCGTGTACACATTGACTGCTGTTTATACCAATCCACAGGGTGCTACTTGTACCGAAGTATATTCAGTTGAAATAAAGGCAGCGCCCAATAAACCTGCCAAGCCTACCCTAAATTATGCCTTGACTGGCTGCGGCAGAGCTTTCCTGAGTGCAAGTTATCCCGGCGACACTACGAAAGTTACGTTTACCTGGACCGGTACAGGAGTTGTAAATAATGGCCAGACAACTACTACGGCAACTGGTTCAAGTAGTACTGAGTATAAATTGCGGGTAGCTAGTATTGCTGAACCTGCGTGCTTTGAGGAAGTATCAGTTATTGTTCCTTTTATCCCCACGCCACCCAAATACGAATATGGCGCTGATCCTGCCGCTGCCTGTGCGGGTGGTGAGGTGTTGTTAAATGCACTGGGAGGAAATGGTTGGGATGAGTTTGTCTGGACGCTGCCGAATAATGGCGGTAAATTTTTCGGGCAGCAGTACCGGGCTACGGTCGGCGGCACGTATACCATCACGGTTAGAGACAATGAGTCCGGCTGTACTGAGACCGACCAGGTGAATGTAATCATTAATCCAGTGGTACCCGCTCCAACGGTTTCTGAGCCACGGAAAAGTGTTTGTACAGGATTGGCAACCACCTTTGACGTCACTAATGGCCAGGGAGTACGCTGGTATTCAAACGCAAGCTTAGACCCGACTACTCAGGTAAGTGAAGGCAACCATACGCCTTCCTACGTACCTGGTAACGCCAAAGACCGGATTAATACGAACGTACCCGGAACGTACTTCCTGTACGTTACGCAGACTATTAACGGTTGCCAGGGACCTGCCACCCAGGTAAGGCTCGATGTTACCCAACGGCCAACCGTGAATCTGGGCAATGATCGAAATGTGTGTCAGGGACAGTCCGTAAAGCTTTCCGCTACTTCCCGGATTCCGGGCGCCCAGTACCAGTGGAGCAATGGCTCTACGGATTCAACCCTTACCGCTACCCGTACCGGGACCTATTCCGTGCGGGTGACAGTGGGCGAATGCAGTGCAACAAGTAGTGTTACGTTAACCTTCGTGGCCGGGCCCCGGCCAGCCGTTCCCCGCCACGAAGTACCCTTGTGCCGGGAACTAAACCCTCCTACTGCTACCCTGGATGCGGGGCCGGGCACCAATTTTACCTATGAATGGCGGATGATAGGTTCTGGCCCAACCGTGCTTGGACGGGAACGGACCTTAAATGTTTCGGCTTTAGGCAACTACACCGTTACCATTACCAATGCGGCGGGTGGCGCCTGCGCCGCGGTAGATACTATTACAGTGGTTGACAAATGCGAACCCCGGGTATTCGTACCCGACGCCTTTGCTCCCGGCAGCAACCGGTCGGAGAACAAAGTACTGGCGGTATTTGGGGAACACGTCGGGGATATCGAAATGAAAATCTATAACCGCTGGGGAGAACTGATTTATTCCGAAAATGCTGGAAATATCGAAGAATTGAGAAGCCGGGCCTGGGATGGTACCTACTTAGGCAAGCCGGTACCAACGGGTACTTACGTTTGGCAGATCGAGTATAGAGCCGAGGATTACCCTGATCGTGAGGCCCGTACCTTACGCGGCGGCGTGTTAGTGATTCGTTAACATTACGGTAACATTAAATTAAAAGCCCGTTGGGAGTTTCCCAACGGGCTTTTGTGCTTTTATACTGCTCAAATACCGATATGGCAGCAATTATAAACCAAACAAATCATACATACACAAAGTATTTGAATTTTAATGTTAAAAAATTGTTAAATTAAAGTTACTTTTAGTTTACCTAGTCGTACAAATAGCTATAATCCTCTAACACTTTATGTGAATTGAAAAGAGTCAACTTCATCCGGATCCTGTGCCTTTGGTTTGTCTGCATACAAGCAGCACCTGGCCAGGCTTTATACTTCCAATCGCCGTTTGAGAGAAATATCTTTTTGCAAACCCAGGCAAATTCGTCTTCTTCCCTGCTGCCGCTGCTGCTGGCCGCCGATGCAACTATTGATGATACCAGGTTTAATCAGATCAGCGGGCAGCTTGATAACTTTGTAGCGCAGATGGCAAGGATACAGCGCAAATACCAGAGTGACGAACAGGTGCTGCAGATTATCTTCGGGCAGGTTCAGAAACAGTATCTTCATAGCTATGATAAAAATTACCCGGCGTTCAGCCAGTTGTTTGTCAACGGTAAATTCAACTGCGTAAGTGGTACCGGTCTGTACGCCCTGATCCTGCAGCGTTTAGGCTATACGGTAGAGATTCACGAGAAAGCATTTCATGCTTATTTACAGGTACAACTTCCCGGTACCGTAGTGCTGATGGATGCCACTGATTCCCAGAACGGTTTGTAGCTGGTGCAGCGGCGGTCGGCAAGCGGGTACTATGGTACACTGGCAATGAATTAAGCCAAGGCAAGACTTATCATCAGGTGATCACCCTGCGGGAACTATGCGGACTTCAGTATTTCAATGAGGGCGTTATTGCGTTTAATAACCGTAACTACGAAAATAGCATCAGTCTACTGTCAAAAGCTCAGGCGCTGTACGGAAAGTCGGATCGGATTGCCAAGCTGAAAGAAGTGGCTACCAGCCTGCACAACAATACTGCATTGGCCGCCCGGGTCGCTATGGAAGCTGCCCCCAAAACAGCGGAATAAGCAGGCTGTAGGAAGTATGAGGTCAGAAGCAGGGAAATAAAGAACCAAATTAGTACAAAACCAAAAGGCGGCCATAATAGCCGCCTTTTGGTTTATAAGCGTTGGTTTATGCCTTACCGGGCAGATACAGGCATAGTAGGTAAAGTCTCATTTCCGTTCTTAAATGCCGCCAGGCCCTGGTCGAGGAACGTTACAAAATTGTCTGGATTCAAGTCGTGCGCTTTTGGTGTCACTGGCAGCATTTCTCCATTAGAATTAAGCAAAATATATAGCGGCTGAGCGTTGTAATTAAATTTGGTAACCTGGTAGTCAAAATTTTGCGCTCCTAACGTCTTTTTGACTCTGTTATCAAATTTTGATGTATACCATTTTGATGATGGCAGCTCATACTTATCATCTACATAGAGCTGAATGAGAACATAATCGTGTTTTTAATTTGTCAATTACTCTTTTATCAGGCCATACCTTGCCTCCATCTCTCTACAATTAGCACAGCTATGACCGGTAAAATCAATAAAAACGGGTTTATTTACTTTTTTGGCAAACGCCAGTCCTTCTTCTAAAGTATAGAATGCCTCCAGTCCATAAGGTGTCTTAAAACGGTCAGTATAGCTCCGATTCGATGGCAGCTGCTCTGAAGCTGATGAAGTAACCAAAGAACCTATAATTGGCTGGGTCAAATCAAAATCTTGCGTTGTTTGGGGAGGTAAAATACCCGCTAGTGGCTTCAAGGGAGCACCAAACAGCCCAGGAACCATATAAACTACAAAAGCAAGGCTAAATAAGGCAAGCAACGTTCTGAGAACACCTACTGCTTCTACTTTTTCGTCATGCAATAAGTTAATTTTACCCAACAAGTAGAAACCAATGAGTGAAAAGATAACGATCCACAGAGCTAGGAACACATCTCGATCCAGAATGCCCCAATGATAAACCTGATCAGCGTTACTTAAGAATTTTAATGCCAATGCTAATTCTAGAAAGCCTAGTATAATTTTAACGGAATTCAACCAACCTCCGGATTTAGGCAGATTTTTTTAACCATGATGGAAAGATGGCAAATAAGGTGAAAGGAACAGCAAAAGCTGCGGAGTAAGCTACCATTCCGACTATTGATTTTATGCTTACTCCTTGGGAAGCAACGATGAGTAAGCTTCCAGCAATGGGAGCAGTGCATGAAAAGGATACCAACGCTAAGGTGAATGCCATAAAAAAGATCCCATAAAAACCACCTTTATCTGATTCTGTATCTACTTTATTCACCAACCAGCTTGGTAGAACTATTTCAAATAAACCCAGAAAAGACAGTCCGAAAACAACCAGCATTATGAAAAAGAAAAGATTTGGTAACCAGTGACTACTAATCGAATTAGGACCATCTGTTCCAAAAACTATGGAAAAGACTGAGCCAATTAAAGTGTAAATGATAATGATTGATAAGCCATATATACTTGCATTCAAGATTCCTTTCCTTCTACTGCCCCCCTGATTGATGAAGAAGGAAACAGTCATAGGAATCAATGGATACACACAAGGCATTGCTAGTGAAGTAAGTCCGCCTAAAAAAGCCAAAATCACAAACCCTAACATTGAATCATCAGAAGAAGCAGCGACTGGCTTCGAATTAACTTTATCTACTCCTTTTTCATCAGCCACTTTATTATCAGCTTGGACTTTTGGGCTGATTCATTGAGCAATGCCCCTGTTTCGCTGCTATCAGCAGATGTGACAGCAGTTACGCCACTGCCGGATTGTGAGGGAATAGCGTTATTAATACCGGCTACTTTAATATTGGCAAAACTAAATTCTTCCGTATTGGGAATGCACTTACCGTCCACTTCTGAGCAGACCTGGTAATCGATGCTTCCCTCAATTTTGGGTGGTGTGCCAGCATTCAAAATTTTGACAGTCTGCCGGAATTGGGCATTGCCGGTAAAATACGTGTACTCCCCACCCCACAAGTCATCGTATTTCTTTTTGGGTTTCACTGGCTTAATCGTGCCAACCAGCTGATAACTGGCATGAGGTTTAAAGGTAAAGGTCGTAATCATTGGCCCCAGGTTCGGATCAAAATCAGTCGAGTACAGATACCAGTTCTGGTCAATAGCAGCCTGAAAGATCAGCTCAACCGTTTCCCCGGCTTTTACTTCATTTTTCGAAACACTATAGGTCCACTTAGCGGGCTTCAAGATCTGCGCCTGGGCGCTAATTCCGATAAGTACCATTACAAGGGCAAGAGCTACCTTTTTCATAAGCTAAAAGCACAGAGGTTTACTGGATAAACAGTACAATATTAAAAAAATTCCGGTCAGTGAGATTAAACATCGTTTGAGAGTAAATATGAAAGGTGCTCCCGACTGATTTATTCTTCCGGGGTCTGGTTTTAGTGGTAAATAATAGCCCATTATCCGTATCCGATCCGGGCTTTCGCAACCAATGTCCTATTTTACCGCCTTCTGCCCCCATGAATTGTAACAACGGATAAAATTCCGGAACCTGAACAGGGAAAGTTTACCAAACCATAGATAGTATTACACGCAGTGCGATGGGTCCAGACTTACATTTCTGCCTGCCCTATACTAAGTCAGAAAATACCTAATTGTTTAATCCAGTTGATTCTACCAAGTATTTTAGGTTACAAGCGGCCATTCTACCTGGACAGCTTTTACCCGCAATATTTCCGTTAATCTGCCTTCAGCTTCCGGTTTGGCTTCATTTTATTCAAATAAGGCTAAAAAATCAGCTGTGCATACTTCCCCCGGAATGTGTCCGGTATGCTGAATCAGGATGAGATAATATTGCATAGCTCAAAACCAAAGCCGGTTAAGCTTTGGAATAAAATAAGTGTTAAACAGGTATTTTTTTATGAAACGTTTTCCGTACACGCTGCGGTGGTTAATGGTAACAGGGGCTTTAGTCGCCTCCTGTTCCTTGGCACAAGCCCAAAATCCGGAAATTGACAAGAAAGTGAAAAAGGCGGATGCTCTGCTGGCCGTAAAAGAATACAAGCAGGCCCTGCCCCTATATTTAGAGCTTGACAAGCTCGCCCCTAATGATCCTCTCAACCAGTATGCAATTGGTTACTGCTACAGTAACCTTCCCGGCGAAGAAACCAAGGCGATCAACTACCTTCAGTCGGCGATTAAGAGTAAAAATCCGGATGTTCCAGCCAAAGCCAATCTGTATTTGGGCAAAGCATATCATCTGAAAGAACAGTACGAAGACGCTATCAAAACCCTCAATGCGTATAAAGCCATTGAGAAGAAGCCCGAACTGCTTGCCGAAGCGTCACTTCATCTTTCCTGGGCCGTTAACGCCAAAGCTTTATCAGAAACACCAGCGGAGGTGTACGTTCAGAATATGGGGGCACCAGTCAACACGGCCGCCACAGAATACGGTCCGGTAATTTCCGCTGATGAACGCATACTGGTGTACACTACCTTTAAACAGGCTGCACCCGGGCAATCAGGCGGAAAAGTGGTAGAATATGAAGACGTAATGACGTCAGCTAAATCGGGCAACAACTGGGGCACTCCCCAGAGTATGGGCATTACCCCTCCAGTTATTACAGGAGTACGCAGTAATATTGGTTCAGTGGGATTGTCGCCTGACGGTCAGAAATTGCTGATTTATATGGGGACTACCACCAATACGGGTGATATTCACGCTTGCCAGTTGCAGGGAGATAAGTGGGGCGCACCGACAAAATTAGGCAAAGAGGTAAACTCACAGTTTGAAGAAAACAGCGCCAGCTTTACGCCCGACGAAAAAGTGGTTTATTTTTCCAGCAACCGTCCCGGCGGACAGGGTGGCATGGACATCTGGAGAGTGGAGAAACAGATTGATGGCGTATGGGGGGCTCCAGTGAATTTAGGTCCATCGGTGAATACCAAACACGACGAACAGGCCCCCTTCATCCATCCGGATAAAAAGACGTTGTTCTTTACCTCCAATGGTCCTAATTCCATGGGTGGATACGATATTTTCAAAACAATACTGGATAAAGTCCAGTGGAGTGTACCCGTAAATATGGGCTCTCCGGTTAATACGCCTTTCAACGATAAGTATTTCGCTTTATCCGCTGATGGGAAAAAAGGTTATTTTTCTTCTGATCGTCCGGGCGGCAAAGGTGGTTTTGACATCTACTTCCTGGGTATTCCCGAAGAGTTGGGCGTGGTTCCGCTGACGATGATGAAAGGCCGGATTCTGGCTGGTGATCCTCCCAAGCCGCTCCGCACCAAAATCAAGGTGGTTGACAAGGCTACCAACGAGATTATTAAAGACGTTTACAATCCCAACATTAAGACCGGTGATTACTTGGTGATCTTCCCCCCCAACCGGAATTATGATCTGGTTATTGAGGCCGAAGGGTTCAAACCCTATCTGGTAAACATTCACGTTCCGAATCAGGATTATTTCTACGAACTGTACCAGGAAATTCTGTTGTCACCAATTACTAAAGATGGCAAAGTAGTGGGTCAGGGTATTTCCGTGAAAAACGCTTTCCACGATGTGGAGAAAGAAAACGGCGCCAAGGCTAACAATTCTGACGTGTACGCTATGATGGGCAAGATCCTTTCTTCTTCTGATTCTGCCGCTTTAGGCGCTTTGCTTGAGTCCGTGTACGCTGAGCCGGTGGATGTGAGTAAGATGACCAAAAATGAAGCGGCTACGGAGAGTAAATTCCTGTATGCTGACGCCAGTGGCAAACTCCAGCCTTTTGTCGTAGGCAAAGATACTTTGTATACGATGGCTGCCGTAAACACAGCTAATCCAGGCGCGAAATCAGCAAATTCAACCGTTAAAAAGGAGACCATTACCAAAGAAACGGTCCTCAAACTGAATCAGGTCTATATCGTGTACTTCGATACGGACAAAAGTGATCTGAAGTCAGATGCCATACCGGAACTGGATAAAGTAACTGAGTTTTTGAAGAAAAACCCGACTTACGGAATCAAGATTGCCGGGTATACGGACTCAGATGGTACCAAGGAACGTAACCAGGTAATTTCGGACAGCCGGGCCAAAGCAGTAGCCGGATACCTGGGTAATAAAGGCATTGCTGGCAACCGTACGGTAGCACGGGGTTACGGACAAGCAGATCCTTTAAATGGCAACACAACAGAAGAAGAAAAACGGAAAAACCGGCGCGTAGAAATCACCTTAGTTTAATTACGCCAGGCAAATTAATTCCGCAAAAGATAAGTTTTAGTGGTTAGGTTTAAGGTTAAAACTCAAAAAATCCGAGATCTTTGATTTCGGATTTTTTCTTTTATAACTGATGTGAAGCAAATAAGTAAAGTCTTGGTCTTCTTTGCGTAAAACTTTGCGCCTTTGCGTGAAAATAGTAAAAGGTATTGCGTAACGTTGGCTTATAAAGGCGTTCAAGTATCTTTCCGGAACTTTTTTACCTGCTACCCTGCTTCCATTAAGGAATCCCGGTGAGATATGTCCAAGGCACGATATACCCAATTGATTAAGCAGAAAGCCACCAGCTGGGCTTTGGGTACTGCGGCGTGTCAAAGGCGGAATTTCTGGAAGCCGAAGCGCCCCGCCTGGAAGCCTGGCTCAACCAGAACCGCCACGGACAAATGGTTTATATGGCCAATCATTTCGACAAGCGACTTGACCCGCGGCTGTTGGTAGACGGAGCCCAATCAGTGATCTCCCTGCTCCTCAATTATTATCCCGAACAGGAGCTGCCCGCTGAACCGGAGGATTATAAGATTTCCAAATATGCGTATGGCACCGATTACCACTTTGTCATTAAAGACAAGCTGAAAACGCTGCTCCAATTTATGCAGGCGGAAATCGGAGAAGTGAACGGCCGGGCTTTTGTGGATTCGGCGCCGGTAATGGACAAAGTCTGGGCGAAGCGCAGTGGTTTAGGCTGGGTGGGCAAGCATAGCAACTTAATCAACCGCGAAACGGGTAGCTTCTTCTTTATTGCCGAACTGATCACCGACCTGGAACTGGAATACGACGATCCCATTAAAGATTATTGTGGCACCTGCACCCGTTGCATCGATGCCTGTCCGACGGATGCCATTACCGAACCTTACGTAGTGGATGGTAGCAAGTGCATCTCCTATTTCACCATCGAACTGAAAGAGCAGATTCCGGATGAGGTAAAAGGCAAGTTCGGCAACTGGATCTTCGGCTGCGACATCTGCCAGGACGTATGCCCCTGGAACCGTTTTTCCAAAGCCCACCAGGAACCCGCATTCAACCCCAACTCTGGATTACTGGAAATGAAAAAACCGGACTGGGAAGAAATCACGGCGGAAGTGTTCAGCAAAGTGTTTAAAAATTCCGCAGTAAAGCGTACGAAACTCGAAGGCCTCAGGCGGAATATTGCTTTTGTGAAGGGAAAGTGAAACATACTTCGGAGGTCTGATGGCGGATATCGGATACAATTGCGGAATAAAGGGTGAACGCAAGCCTTCGCTAGGAGAGGTTCCATTAAAAATAGCCACCTTTGCGATAGAAAGATGCTTTTGGAGGTAATCACTTGCATTCATACGTCTTTTATACCCGGACGCGGGGCTCTTGACCTCACGTCTGACTCTCTTTACTCCACCGATGCACTTCCCGGATGGAACACCGAGGTAAAAAGAATCAACGTTGATGCAAAAAGAGTCAAGCGTGGAGTAAAAGGAGTCAACGTTGCACCGTTTTGTATCAAGTCTGCCCTTTTTTGCTTATCTGTCGAACCTTCGAGACGGAACGCTACCGCAAGTAGATGCAACGTTGTACCTCTGATACAGAAGCTTGCATCTATTTTGCGGAACGTTGCCTCTTTTAGATACAACGATGCATGTTTGAGGCGCTTCGTTCCCTATTTTTGTTTCATGCTTGTTGCTGATGAGGCAGAAAAGGCAGCTAGTTAATGTAGATGCCGAACTATTCACCGTTTCAGGGACTCTTGGATATGAGTTAATACCTGCTTGGCAAGTTCATTGGCCAACTGCTTGATTTCTTCTCGCGAAAGAGACTCGTGGTAGAGCTTCTCTATTAAAGAAAGAGGGTTATTTTTCAACAGAATAGAGTACTTAAATTCGTCGAAATTTATACTTAATTCTGTATGCACATTAAACGCACGTATCCCTAACTTCTTGAATCCGCGCCAATTGTAAATAACCTTTATAGAATTAGCCGGGGTATTCGGTTGACCAAAAACGTCTTGAGCCTCACCTGTCAGTGGGTCTACAAATCCTCTCTCTTCCTATAGATCAACCATCTGAAGTATTCAGCAAAATTAGTGTTTACCGGTATTTCTTCTTCATTGAAAATGTAAACTGATTTGCGTTCGGCAAATAGTTCATCAAATGTAATAATCTTCAACTCAACAGCTTTTAGGAGCGGTTCTATTGATTGGTCATAAGTACTTTGGACGACCTCCCACGATTTTTTCAAACGTACTTCTTCATTCTTGTTAGCCTCTAAATTGGCTTTTAAAAGTGCAATCTGCTTGTCAAGATCATCCTCTTCCTCAATTTCCTGCCCCATAGCTCCCCTGATCATCAGGTCCAGTGAGTAGGCTAGCTGCTCACCGATGTAGATAATGAAAGCTTCTAAGTTGCCGGTATCCGCTTGTTCCAAGGCGCGGAAATAAGCTCCTTTCTCGCCGGTTTTTATCACTGCGGGAGCAAACCCTTGCTGCATCAGAATAAAATTCATTAAAATTCTCGCCAAGCGTCCATTGCCGTCGTCAAAAGGATGAATACGGATAAATTTGTAATGAAAAATCGCGGCCAGCAGCCAGTTACCGGTATTATTTTGAGTTAACTCATTCCGGTACCACTCGATTAAATCGTGCATAAGGGCCGGGATCTCCTCCGGTGTAGCAAATCGAAAGATTTCCCCTGTTTGCGTCTTTACGTGATTAGGAGCAGTTTTATACTGTCCAACCTGAACCCATCGCTTGGTAGGTTGCCCGTTCTGGGTGATTGCATCTACCTGATAGGGTTCTTTCAGCAGCAACTGATGCAGTTCCCGAATAAAATTTTCAGTTAACGGACGTTTTTGCCGGGCTACTTCTTCAATCCAAAGTATTGCTTCATTATGCCCCTTAATCTCCAAATGGTCTTTCAGCGGTTTTCCCTGAGCGGTAATATTAAACAGCAGCAGGGCTTTGGTCTCCCCGTAAGTCAGTGTATTACCTTCCAGATGATTGGAGTGATAATTCCAGTCTAGCCGGAACTTGTCCATAATCCGCCGTTCCTGCTCCGGATTTAACGGACGAATCGAATCTAACCGGCTACGTAAAATTTCAATTCTTGTCGAGATTTCTGGGAGTGTCATAAATAATATAAGGAAACAGGAGAAAACCCTTCTTAATTATCGGCTATAATTCATGAAATGATTAGTTGCATTTTGGCTAAATTACCTATTCAATTTCATACAAGCGCGAAACTCTGTTTTAAGCGCCTATCAGAAAAATAAAGAAATAAACTACCTATACGTTTATATTAAATGAGAACTATAACGCTGAAGGCATGAAATTACTCAAGAGCTACTACGCTGTTTCGATGATGATTATGGTATATTTCGGAAGTCTAGCTATTAGCAAACCATTAGCAAAAAAAAGACTTTTCCCTCAAGCGATAAACGTGGAAATAATTGATCAGAGACCACAAGTAGAGGCCAGAAAAATAAGAATTCCATTAAACTCTTTTCCCGGGCAAAACGATAAAGTTGCTCCGGTCCTTAGTGAAAGGAACAAAAGATTAATAGATAAACAGATTAAGGATTATTATAAGGGGAGAGAAAGAAACACATACGTTAAATGTTACTTTCTTGAAAGTTATCAAGCTTACGTGTCAAAGGCTACCCATGATCAGGAATATGCATATACCGAAGTAAAAATTGAGCTGTACGACGAGAATAGAGCCTTACTTAAGACTTGCCACGCTCAAACCAGTTTAGAAAATACCCCAAAGAAAAGCTATCTACTGTCAATGAATAGTTTGTATAATAAAACCCTAAAACTAGCCATTGACAGTTGTTTAGCACAAACAGCTGGTAAATGATTTTACCCAAATGGGTAACATCGAGATGGGTAACATCGAGGCCTTCTGCTTTGCGGCAAACTTTGCGCCTTTGTGTGAAAATGATCCAAAGGCCTGCGTAACACCATTTCTTTTCTACTCAACCCAAAAATGATTATCTGGTTAAAGAGTAGCAATTATTTGTTCCCTCAAAACCTCCTAACCCAGCTTCAGAAAATTCTCCAGAATCCTCGAACCGGCTTGGCCGCTGATTTCGGTGTGAAACTGGGCCGCGTAAAAATTATCCTTTTGCAGCATGGCACTGAAAGGTTGCGCATAATCCGTTTTGGCGGTGGTATACGGGCTCAACTCGGCATAGTAGCTATGCACAAAATAGACATAATCCTTCTCCTGCAGGCCCTGAGTAAGCGGCGTCTGGTAATCAAAAATGGTATTCCAGCCCACGTGCGGCACTTTCAGCCCCTTTCCCGCCGGAAACCGCTTGACGTCAATATTAAAAATGCCCATACAGTCGGTATTGCCTTCTTCCGAATGGCGGCACATCAGCTGTAATCCCACGCAGGTTCCCAGAAAAGGTTGTTTCAGGGTGGGAATTACCCTATCCAACCCCCTTTCCCGCAAAGAACGCATGGTGCTGCTGGCCTCTCCCACGCCGGGTAATATCACTTTATCCGCTGACCTGATTTCGGCCTCGTCATCAGTTAAATAGTAACTTACGCCCAACCGGTCCAACGCGTAGAACACCGATTGTACATTGCCCGCATTGTATTTAATGATTGCTACCTTCATATCCGCAAAAATATGAAATGGTTTCGGGTTTCCGGTTTTTAGTCGCTGGTTGCTGACACTTGATGGGTTTAAAGAATTATCTGAACAACTCGACTGATTTATAGATTCATCAAGATTAATTGTAAACCCAAAACCATAAACTGGAAACTAAAAACTAAAAACCGTGAACTAAGAACCGGAGAATACTCGTATTTTTGCAATGGAATTGAACTTTTCCTGGTGAGGCGGCCTTCTTCTATGAGCCTGCATACCCAAAACAACCTGATTCAGGATTGCAGTATCAGGATTGAATACATTTATAAAATTGATTCTTAACCGTTGCCTGCAAATCAATTCATTATAGGCACATCAGCATATCATTTAATTAGCACATCTTTTTATTATACATGCTTACTGTTTCTAATTTATCACTGCGCGTTGGAAAGCGCATCTTGTTTGAGGACGTAAATATCAAATTTACACCCGGTAACTGTTATGGTCTGATTGGGGCCAATGGCGCCGGTAAATCTACTTTTCTGAAAATTCTTTCCGGAGAAATTGATCCGACTACTGGTTCAGTAGAAGTTACGCCTGGGGAACGGATGGCCGTACTTCGGCAGAATCAAACTACCTATGATGAATTTCCGGTCCTGCAAACCGTCATTATGGGGCACGAACGCCTGTACAAAATCATGCAGGAGAAGGATGCCATTTATGCCAAACCCGATTTTTCGGAAGAAGACGGGGTAAAAGCGTCTGAACTGGAAGCCGAATTTGCGGATTTGAATGGCTGGGATGCCGAATCGGAAGCCGCTGAGTTACTGAGCGGACTGGGCGTGAAGGAAGAGTTACATTATCAACTGATGAAGGACATTCCGGCCAACGACAAAGTGCGGGTATTGCTCGCCCAGGCGCTTTTTGGCAATCCGGAAATACTGCTGCTCGACGAACCAACCAACAACCTGGACATTGAGTCCGTACTGTGGCTGGATAACTTCCTGGCCGAATTCAAAAACACGGTTATTGTCGTATCGCACGACCGGCACTTCCTCGATCAGGTATGTACACATATAGCGGATCTGGACTTTGCCAAGATCACCCTGTTTTCCGGTAATTACACCTTCTGGTACGAATCCAGCCAGTTGGCGTTGCGGCAACGTCAGGATCAGAATAAAAAGGCTGAAGACAAACGGAAAGAATTACAGGAGTTCATTCAGCGCTTCAGCGCCAACGTGGCCAAGTCCAAACAGGCCACTGCCCGGAAGAAAATGCTGGAGAAGCTCACCCTGGAGGACATCAAGCCCTCTTCGCGGAAGTATCCCTACATTGCCTTCAAACCCGACCGGGAAGTAGGCGACCAGGTACTCACTGTAGAACACCTTTCTGCTTCTTCGGAGGGCACGGTGCTGTTTAAAGGAGTAAGCTTCACGCTCAATAAAGGCGATAAAGCAGCCATTCTGGGCCGTGACAGCGTAGCCGTCAGTGCTTTCTACCAGATTCTAATGGGAGAACGCAAGCCGGATAAAGGTACTTTCAAGTGGGGCATTACTACTTCGCAGGGATATTTGCCTAATGACAATACGGAGTATTTCAAAAACGACCTGAATCTGGTGGACTGGCTGCGACAGTATTCCCGCGAGAAAGACGAAAGTTTCATCCGCGGCTTTCTGGGACGGATGCTGTTCTCGGGAGATGAGGCGCTGAAAAAGTCTAACGTACTATCAGGAGGAGAAAAAATGCGTTGTATGATCTCCCGCATGATGCTGATCGGAGCCAACGTACTGCTGCTGGATGAGCCTACCAACCACCTGGATCTTGAATCTATTACGGCATTCAATAACGGACTCAAGGATTTCAAAGGGGGCAGTGTGCTCTTCACCTCGCATGACCACCAGTTTGTGCAGACTGTAGCCAACCGCATTATCGAACTCACACCAAACGGCATCATTGACAAAATGATGGAATACGATGAATACATCGTAGACCCTGCCGTAAAAACGCAACGGGAAGCCTTATATGGCGGCGTGCTAGTTTAATCCATTCCTAGCCTAGCCCTAACCGGCAACAATTATTCTTATGAATCAGCCCAACTGGAGAGATATTCTCCGGTTGGGCTCTTCTTTTCTAGTGAATATCTCTTCTTAAGTAAATGGGCAAGGCAAGTTGTTTTTTGTTACCCATACCAATCGGCAACATCAGTCTTGCCGTGTAATTTCATTAATATCCCGCAATTTTTGGGTTTTTATAAATTATGTACTTTTTTTGGTACAGTAGGAAAACAAATCTGCTTACACCTTAGTAACGAACTAAGTAGAAATCTGGAAGTACAAAGTCCCTTTTATTTCCAGCCACTTAATTTCAAACGAATGAAAAAAAATTACGGTCCTTTATGCATAGCTACTATATTACTGGTTGTGCTGTTTGCAATTTCCGTTACCGGTCAAAGCAGGCAGGTACGTCAATTGCTCAAGAAAGGAAGCCGCTATTTTGATAAAGAAAACTACCACCAGGCATACGACTACTACAATCAAGCCTTAAGTCTGGATTCTTCTAATGCGAAAGCACTGTATTTGGGCGGTATTTCGCGTTTGCTTTTATTCAATGATAAAAAAGCACTGGATTATTTATTGAAGGCTCGTGAGGCCGACGACAACGTTGACAAACATTATGATTACTGGTTGGGCCGGGCCTACCACACCAACCTGCAGTTTGACAAGGCCACCGAAGCGTACAACCGGTATCTGGAGGAAATTGGTAAAAATGACGAACGGCAGGAGAGTGTAAGAGCCCTCATTCTGCAGGCTGGGTTTGGCAAAACGTATCGGGCTAATCCGGTAGATTACTATGT
>JAUJNL010000091.1 GCA_030448185.1 Cytophagales bacterium
CATTAGTCATTAGTCATTAGTCATTAGTCATTAGTCATTAGTCATTAGTTTTTACTCTAGATGATCTTTTTTAACAATGACTATTGACCAATGACCAATCAACCATTGACAAATTAACCAATACCTAATACCTATTACAGCAATTCCCGGTTTGAGTAACTATTTGATTTACAAACATTTGTCAAATTTTCTTCGCTATGTATCTCATTGACAATGAATTAGTTATAAAATTCACAAAAAAGTAAATTTTTAACCAGTTGATTTTTAATGAGTTATACTTTCCAAACCGGGAATTGCTGTACCTATTACCCAATCCCAGTACCCCATGAATTTCAATGATTTTGCTTCTTCACTCACCCAGGATAGTCCTCCGGCATCCTGTTCGCCTTTTCTGAAAGCCCTCTGGTACGACAAAAAAGGCAACTGGCATCAGGCTCACGAAATTGCGCAGGAAGCCAATTCTACAGCGCACTGCCTGATTCATGCGTATTTACACCGCAAGGAAGGAGACGTGTCAAATGCGAGGTACTGGTACAACCGAGCTGGTAAACCCATGCCTAATACTGCCCTGGATGCGGAATGGGAGGCAATGGTAAAGGAACTGTTGACAAGAAGCTGAAGTTTTAATCAGATCGGATAGAGAACACTGCCCATTTATCTCAAATAGCTATAAGGCCCGAGAGGTTTCAAATACTTTTCGGGCCTTATAGCTATTTTAGAAGTACTGCTTGCCGGGAAAAATGAAAATGACTTAAATGAGATTTAATTTTCCCTAATCATAGAAATAAATGAGTGTATACCTTAATTCATGAATAATTTATGCCGGGTTGCCGTTTTTTCTTGTAAAATTTGTAGCACTTTTTCGAGGGAATTTTATCCTAAGGAAAGACTTTACCATACTTAAAAGGACATAAAGAAGTAAGAAGGGCTAAAACGTATAATCGTTTTAGCAATTATGATAGAATTTTGGATTGTTTACCTTTGCACCGTTTTAAAAATAGCACTTTACAATGGATAAATTTTCATACCTGTCCAATGCGGATACGGCATACCTGGAGGAACTTTATACCGCTTATAAAGAAAATCCCGCTTCGGTAGACATTACCTGGCAGAAATTTTTTGAAGGATTTGAGTTCTCCCAGCAATATGCGGCAAATGGCAAAGGGCAGACAAACGGAATGGCCAACGGGACTGCTACCGCCCCGGCTACCTCAACCAAATCAGCGGAAGAGATTAATAAAGAAATTCAGGTGCGTAATCTGATTTACGCCTACCGTTCCCGGGGCCACCTAAAGGCTACTACCAATCCGGTACGTCCGCGCAAAGACCGCAAACCCCTCCTGGACCTGAAGGATTTCGAACTGTCGGATGCCGATCTGGATACCACGTTTGAGTCGGGCCGGGAACTGGGCATCGGACCGGCTCCCTTACGGAAGATATTAGATACGCTAAAGAAAATTTATGAAGGCACTATCGGGTTTGAATACATGTACATCCGCGAACCGGAAGTGCTGGAATACTTCAAACGGAAAGTGGAAAAAGAAGCACTGGAGTTTAACCCCAGCGGCGAGGAGAAAAAGCGGATTCTGAGTAAACTGAATGAGGCCGTCGTATTCGAAAACTTTTTGCACACCAAATATATCGGTCAGAAACGATTCTCCCTGGAAGGCGGCGAGACTACTATTCCGGCTCTGGATGCGATTATCAACCAGGCGGCTGACGAAGGCGTGGTAGAAGTAGTTATTGGGATGGCCCACCGGGGTCGTCTCAATGTGCTGGCCAATATTATGGGCAAGACCTACGAGAATATCTTCAACGAGTTTGAAGGCAACGCCGTACCGGATCTGACCATGGGAGATGGCGATGTGAAGTACCACATGGGGTACGCCAGCCAGATCCAGACGCCGGGTGGTAAAAATGTACAATTAAAGCTAGCTCCGAACCCCTCTCACCTCGAAGCCGTTGATCCGGTGGTGGAAGGCTACGCACGGGCCAAGGCCGATGTGCTGTACGAAAGTGATTATGATAAGGTGCTGCCCATTCTGATCCACGGAGATGCCGCCGTAGCCGGCCAGGGGATTGTGTACGAAGTGACCCAGATGTCGAAGCTGAAAGGCTACTACACCGGTGGCACGATTCACTTTGTGATTAATAACCAGGTAGGTTTTACCACCGATTTTGAAGATGCCCGTTCCAGCATTTACTGTACCGATGTAGCCAAGATCATTGATGCGCCGGTGCTGCACGTCAATGGCGATGACCCCGAAGCGGTGGTATTCTGCGCCAAGCTGGCCGCCGATTACCGGCAGCGTTTCAACCGGGATATCTTCATCGACATGGTGTGCTACCGCCGACACGGCCACAATGAAAGCGACGAACCTAAATTTACCCAGCCTACCTTATATAATACGATTTCCAAACACCCCAATCCCCGCGAAATCTACAATAAGAAGCTGATTACGCGGGGCGACGTGGACGCCAAACTGGCCGAGAAAATGGATGAGGAGTTCCGCAATATGCTCCAGGACCGTCTCACTAGTGTAAAACAGCACCCCCTGCCTTATTACTACCAGAAGAACGAAGAAGCCTGGAATGCCCTCCGCCGTTCAACCCTGGAAGACTTTGATCAGTCTCCCGATACCGGCGTCAGTCCGGAAGTCATTGAAAAAGTGGCTAACAAGCTGGTGAATGTGCCCGAAGGTTTCAAACCGATTAAGCAGATTGAGAAACTGCTGAAAGACCGTAAGCAGATGTTCTTTGAAGCCAAAGAGCTTAACTGGGCGGCGGCCGAACTGCTGGCTTACGGTACTATTCTGCTGGAAGACAAAATTGTACGTCTGAGCGGACAGGACGTACAGCGGGGCACGTTCTCGCACCGCCATGCCGTGTTGCACGATGCCGAAACCAACCAGTCGCATGACAGCCTCGATTTCACGGAGGAAGGCAAAGGGAAAATGATGATTTACAACTCTCTGCTTTCGGAGTATGGGGTATTAGGCTTTGAGTTTGGCTACGCCATGGCCAATCCCAATGCGCTGGTCGTATGGGAAGCCCAGTTTGGTGACTTTGCCAACGGCGCCCAGGTAATGATTGACCAATTTATTGCGCCCAGCGAAACCAAATGGCAACGCATGAACGGGCTGGTACTGTTGCTGCCGCACGGCTACGAAGGACAAGGACCGGAACACTCCAATGCCCGTCCGGAACGCTTCCTGCAACTGGCCGCCGAGTTTAATATGGTCGTAGCGAACGTAACCCAACCGGCCAATTTCTTCCACTTATTAAGAAGACAACTGACCTGGCCGTTCCGTAAGCCCTGCGTAGTAATGTCTCCCAAGTCTATGCTCCGTCACCCGATGGCAATATCCCCCATTGAAGATTTTACGAAGGGCGGATTCAAAGAAGTGATTGGCGATAGCGTAGTAACCACCAAACAAGCCCGTAAAGTGCTGCTCTGTTCCGGTAAACTGTATTATGAGTTACTGGAAGAACGGCAGAAAAGCAATAAAAACGACGTAGCCATCATCCGGATCGAGCAATTGGCACCCTTCCCGACCAAGCAGGTACACGCCCTGTTGAGCCAGTACGACAAGAAAGCTAAAATCTATTGGGTACAGGAGGAACCCGAAAATATGGGTGCCTGGAGCTACGTCCTGCGGTCCTATAAATACGCTACCCTGGAACTGATTGCCCGGAAGGCCAGTGCGTCACCAGCAACCGGCTACGCCAAAGTGCATAACCAGGAGCAAGTGGATCTGATCAAACGGGCCCTGTCTTAATTGTCTGAACCAGGATTTACTTGATTAAAGGATTAACCTGATTACAAGACATTCTTTAGAAGGTTGTTGGTAAAAACACTAACAAAGGCTTTTATAAGACGAAAAGAACTTAAAATTCTGTTATTCTATAATTCTGTTAATGCTGATTCAGACAATTTAATCATGTTAATCCTTTAATCAAGTAAATCCTGGTTCAGACAGCATTCCACTCATAAAATCACTTACTCATACACTTTCAACTCATAAACTCCCAACCTCTCAACCTCATGAGTTTAGATATTAAAGTTCCTTCCGTCGGCGAATCAATCACCGAAGTAACCATTGCCGGCTGGCGCAAGAAAGACGGCGATTTTGTAAATGCGGAGGAGGTGCTTTGTGAACTTGAATCAGATAAAGCCACCTTTGAATTGAATGCCGAATCCGCTGGCGTGTTACGCATAGTCGTGCAGGAAGGCCAGACGATTCCCATTGGTACCCTCATCTGCCGGATCGAAGAGGGTAATGCTGCCTTAGGTCCAAAAGTAACGCCTGAAGCCGTAAAACCTACGGCTCCGCCGGTTGCCCAGGCTCCACCTACGAATCCTGCTCCTACGCCGCCGGTTCAGCCAGAAGCTAAACCCCAGCCAACCGGAGCTCCTGCTCAAAGCAAAGTAGTGGAAATGAAGGTGCCAGCCGTAGGAGAGTCTATTGCGGAAGTAACCATTGGGACCTGGCAGAAAAAAGATGGCGATCAGGTACAAGTAGATGATATTCTTTGCGAAATTGAGTCGGACAAAGCTACCTTCGAACTGACTGCCGAAGCCGCCGGAACCCTTCGGATTGTGGCTCAGCAGGGTGAAACTTTGGCGATTGGTGCCCTGATCTGCCGCATTGAAGCCGCCTCTACGCCTGGTCTTACCGTTCCCAATGAACCCTACGCGGCTCCTAAGGAAGTATTACAGGCAGAAAATCAGAAATCAGAAGCGCCGGGTACGATTGCTTCCAACGTGAAAGAAGCTCCGGTAGCGGGTAATTATGCTACGGGACATGCTTCGCCCGCCGCCGCCAAAATACTGGCCGAAAAAGGGGTAGAATCCAATCAGGTGTCGGGAACCGGTCCTAACGGACGAATCACTAAGGGCGATGCCCTGAATGCCCAGCAACCGGTAGCTCCCCCTCCGCAACCAGCGGCTGTAACACCGGCTCAGCCAACCGCTAAAACCCCGCAGCCGGAAACATCAGCGCAATCGGGTGCCCGCAACCAGCGTCGCCAGAAAATGACTTCCCTGCGGAAAACGGTGGCCCGACGACTCGTAGCCGTAAAGAACGAAACGGCCATGCTGACTACCTTTAATGAGGTAGATATGAAGCCAATCATGGACCTGAGGACTAAGTACAAGGATAAGTTTAAAGAGAAACACAGTGTAGGCCTCGGGTTTATGTCGTTCTTTACCAAAGCCTGCTGCACCGCCCTGAAGGAATGGCCCGCGGTGAATGCCATGATTGACGGTGACGAAATTGTTTACAATGATTTCTGCGACGTTTCCATTGCGGTATCGGCACCCAAAGGTTTGGTGGTACCCGTAATCCGGAATGCAGAATCGATGAATTTTGCCCAGATTGAAGCTGAAATTGTTCGTTTGGCGGGCCGGGCCCGTGACAACAAGCTGACCATCGACGAGATGACGGGTGGTACCTTTACCATTACCAACGGTGGCGTATTCGGCTCGATGATGTCAACGCCGATCATTAATGCCCCTCAATCCGCTATCCTGGGAATGCACAATATCATTGAACGGCCCGTAGTCGTGGACGGACAGATTGTAGTCCGGCCGATGATGTATGTAGCCTTATCTTACGACCATCGCATCATCGATGGCCGCGAATCAGTCAGCTTCCTGGTGCGGGTAAAACAACTCCTGGAAGACCCCTTGCGGTTATTGCTGGACGTATAGTTGTCCGGTTGGTAGTTGCTGGTTTCTTGTTTCCAGTTAAACAAACAGTAAAGCTCAGGTTAATGGCCTGGGCTTTACTGTTTTGGCGGAAAAATAAAAAAGCGACCCGCAAGGCAAGCCGCTTTTTTTAACTCTAACAAGTTTAATTAAAAAATATTCGTTTTTAAGTAGTGGAGCAAAAGTGTTGGCGCATCGGAAGAATCATAAAATTGGCAGAGTCAATCCGTTATTATCCTGCTTCTGACCTCATACTTCCTGCTTCACATTGCCGATCCCCCGGTTACTTTCCTGCTGTCAGACCATTGGTTAATTTCTTGATTTCCCGTTTCATATCCTGCATTTCGTCATTCAGCCGCTGCACCTCATTCTCCAGATAATAGGCCGATTTCTCCGTTTCGACCAGTCGCTGTTCCGTATCCATCGGGCCGGAAAAGTTGGCGGTAATCCGGCGGCGTACTTCCCATACACTCCGAACATCCTGCGTATCTACCGAAAAATACGGGTGCGCCCGGTTATCTGATTTCATTTGCAGGCGGCCCCCGTGATTTACTACTCGTTTACAGTACACGCCATCCACCGTAACTACTATGTAAACGTAATTACTCTTAATCTCCGAAGGATCGGCCAGTTGCGAGGCTACTACTACATCATGGTCGGCAATAGTGGGGTGCATGCTGTCTCCGTAAATCCGGACGGCTACGTAGGTGCGGCCGGGCCGCAGGTCGGCCAGGTAAATGCGGGTCATGGTGTCGGGGTCCACATCGGCAAAACCATTGATCAGCGAAGCGTAGGCATATTTGTCTACCAGCGGAATCATGCGGCCTTCTTCCCAGTCTTCCATAGGGCGATACAGGGTAACTACCTCTGGAACCTGAGGCGTGATAGCTGTATCCTTTGAAGAGGCTTCCTTGAGCATACTTCCTTCCCCGCGGAGTAGCCAGTCGGCGCTTACTTCCGGATAGTGCTTGAGAATATCGTGCAAGGTATCAAAACCGGGTTTGTTTTTCCGGTTGATGATATTGTAGATCTTATCTCCATTGTTATACCCCAACTTTTTGGCCATCTGGTAGGGGGTAATGTCCAGGGCTTTAAGTAAATCGGCAATTGACTGATTTATATCCATATCGCTTATATTTTTAGTGTTATACCGGGTTGTAATACTATAAAAGTAGTAATACTGATAAATGCTTCCGTACTGATGCCGAGTATTAATACGAAGGTATACAAAAGTAGAAAGGTATTTTGTAAAAACAATAGAAAAATATTTTATTAAGCGTAAAATTTGGAGTGTGAGCCTAAATTATTTTCCTATTTACGGAATTTTAGGCAGGTAATATATTGTTATAATTAAGGCAGACGGGTAATTTACCATGCTTATTCCCGGTGTATTAATAATAATAAAGTTGTGGAGGGCTTTTGGTCAGATAGTTTGTACTAAAAAAATCAAAAAATAATAAAAAAATATTTGGTAGTCTTCCGAAAAGTTCCTTACTTTACCATATAAATAACTACTAAAGAATAAGTGAGCGAGCTAGTTTATCAGAAAGCCGTTGTTTATCAAGATATTAAGCGATACAGATTCTTTTGCCATGTACTACACTACCACGCGACTTGAAGGATTTTACAGTTTCGCGCATGTTTCCGGGAAGGCGTTCCGGACCCGATTTAGTCCCCGGGAGATTGCGCATCGGTATTGCTTTGATGCAATGGATGAAAAGGGAAATCTGAAAGTAGTCTTAACGGAGGAAGTAGATTTCAGATCTTTTGAGTACGTCCGGTTACAAAACCGACAAAAATAAACCCGCCGGCATACACCAGCGGGATTATCTAGGTAGATCAGTTAAATCAAATAATTACAACAAAATTATGCAAGGCACTAATCAAATTCAAACCAACGAATCACAAGCTCACAATTCCACTGCGGTTCAGGAAAAAGAATCCAAAAATGGCAAGCGGAAGATAGAAAGCTACGATATATCTAAATCGGACGAAACCTTGCACCTGGCTGCTGATCTGGCCCGGTTTATCAAGGAAAACAAATTATATGTAAATCTTCAGGGCAAAGAATACGTGAACGTGGAAGGCTGGCAGTATGCTGGTTCCCGTCTGGGTATCTTGCCCATTGTGGAAGAGTTGACCAATCTAAGCGACGAACTGGAGATAAAATACCAGTCGCGGGTACGGTTGCTCAATCTGCGCAATGAGCAGGTGGTAGGATCTGGTTTTGCCATCTGTTCCAATAAAGAGCCGGGTAAGAAATTCTTCCAGGAGTTTGCTATTGCTTCTATGGCGCAAACCCGGGCTATTGGTAAAGCCTACCGGAATATACTAGCCTGGCTGATTCGGGCCGCCGGATACGAGCCTACTCCAGCCGAAGAAATGGAGTATACCAACCAACCGCTTAGCAGCAATGGTGTAAATGGAAAACACGAATCTGCGGCAACGGCAAAACCGGTGGAATCGATTGCGAAACCCATTGTAACTCCGGAGCCAGCCACGCAACCTGCTTCTGCCCAGGCTACTACCCGGCAAAAGGCCGAAATCCTGCTGTTGCTCAATAGCGAAGTGATTACCAAGGAAGAGAAGGAGAAAATGATTGGCGGCATTAATAAACTCGACAAAGACCGGGCGGACAAAGTAATCGAGAAACTGAAGGTAACGATTGCACAACGCCGGGCTGAGAATCCAATGGAGCCGATTGAACAGGTAGCCTAACCTGCAAATGTTAAGTGCTACATGTTGAATGTTAAATGGGGTTAGAGATTTAACCTTTAGCATTCAACATTTAGCATTTCCTACAGAGGGCTCTCTTTTGCCTCACCTAAAAAGACATGCCTTTACGCTATGCTTACTATTAATTATTATCCGGTTGTCATTCCCCAAACGATGGAAGCCGAATTTTATATCCGGCTGCTTGATGAGCAGTACGATTATCTGGAGAGTCAATGGCACATCCAACAATCATCCGAGGGATGGGAAGACGAAGAGACTGAAGACGACCAATCACTGGCTGCCTGAAAATTGCCGGGTCACCCGGTTTCCAACTGGTATCAATCTCCCGACTTTCGCTAGTAAAAAAGCTCCCCATGTTCCGGCGGGTATTAGTCCGGGGCCTTTTCATAATCCTTCTATTGATCATGACGAACAACAAGCAAGACCTACCGGCAGAATTTAACCTTGAAGTGCCCTCTACCCTTGGCCTGAAAAGCTATCAGTTACTAGATTCATTCACCGGTGAAATTGTAAGCCGTTATAAATACCTGGAAGGACATCCGCGTCAGTACCGCTTCGATGCGAAAGAGGGAAAGTTTAACATTAATGGAGCGGAAGTGCTTGGCCATATATTTACTTTCCAGCCAATTGCCTGGCGGATTTTCACGGATAATATTCTAAACCTGGGGACGAAAAACTGGGCCGAGATTTTCTTTATAGACGATAAAAATTGTGTTTCTGCACTGTTGTTTCACGGATATTCGGTGGACAACATTTATCGTCTGATTGAACCGCTGTTTTATGAAGACCTCACGCTGGCTCACGTGGTGATCACGGCTACTGCCGAACGCAAGGAAAACAATAAGATAACCCCTAAAGGCGTCTACTACATTTCTCAGTTCACCTACCAGCTGGCTCCGGCCGAAAAAGTAAGGGAATTGCAGGAGTTCGTAGCCGATCATAAAATTTACCGTCAGGATACGCTTACCGATCTGGCTCAGATTAAAGTGGCACACGGCTATTATCCATTGACCGGCGGCCTCTCTGAACTGGATTTGCTCGACGATAAAGCAGCGTAAGTATCGAGACCTCACCCTAAACGAAGTTCGCCTTTTTTGGCAAATCCCTTCACAAATCCTTCCCACAGGCTGGCCCGAAAACTCCCGTTTTCGTCCCCTACTGAGAGGGGCTTTGAGAATTACGTAATTAACTCCCTTTCTGGAGGAGAGGGAGTTAGGGTGAGTTTAGGAAACCACAAACCACTTAAAAGCTTTAATTTAAGAAGATGACAGTTATATTTTGTAGAGATCCGCATCGCCTTTCAAGCCGCAATCTATTTACTAACCACTCTCAAATTATGACTCACTGGCTATCAATATTTCTGGAAGAACGAGAGATAGACCGTTCGGCTATTTTCCGGTTAGAAACTGAGGAGACGGTTCACTTTGTGACTATGGAAACCGTGGAAGCTTATATCTTAAGCCTGCAACTCAGAATGCAGGAGCGGATTAAGGCGAAACTGTTGGAGATTGATCACTATGACGGCAATGTCATGCTCTTCTTCCGCGATATTGCCCAAGGAGTAGTGCGTTCCCAACCTGCATTAACATGAATTATTTCGAAATCAAACGGGTCTCCAACTCTGATCTAACGAAGCTAAAATACCATCTGATGGGAATGGAGTACCGGTATTCGCAGAAAGCCTATTCTTTTGGAACGGTACTGCACGAAATGTTGCTGGAGCCGGATACTTTTCAAGGAGTACCTGAAAATGTGGATCAAAAATTAGCGCAGCGGCTCTTGAAAGGCGTGCTCTCAGATAAGATGTGTAAATGGTACCTAAAGTTTTCGCGTAAGGAAGAGGCTCGGTTTTTTACGGATGCAGAAACGGGTTTGCCTTGCAAAACCAAGCCCGATGTGCTGTACCGGAATCATACCATACTCGATTTTAAAACCACTTCCTGCCGGAATTACACTGAATTTGTGCGTCGTTGCCAGGAGTATGACTATGACCGGCAGGCCGCTTTTTACCTGGATTCAGTAGGAGGGAAGCGTTTTATCTTCGTGGGCGTTCAGAAGGTGAAACCTTTTGGTTTGTTCCATTTTGAAGCCACGGCGAGTCCCGGCTTTGTGGAATACGGCCGCCATAAGTATAAGTTTCTGCTCCGTAAATGGAAAGAAAAAGGGTTACCCAACGCCTGGGATACTCAGCTAATGAGTTCTTTTGATATAAAAGCTAACCGCCAAGGCGTAATCGGCTAGAAATTAAAAATCGCATTTGATTTGATAACGAAAAAAGCCTATCCAGATTGGACAGGCTTTTTTATTTACTTCCCTTCCAGGAGAAAGAGTTGAATTGCGCTAATCAGTCGCTTGGCTTCGCCGAGTGACAGTTATTGCAAGGGTCTCTGGCCCGTTTTCCCGAAGATGCTGGTTGTAAATATAAATTCCTCTTTGCCCTTTTCGCAGGCGAGACGCCTGCTCCATAGTTGTCACTCGGCGGAGCCAGGCGACTGAGACAAAGGTGAACATGGTTGTTATTTAACTGTTTTCAATCTGAACCGTATCGGGCACGACGCACAGCCTTCTACACTAAAGCCCTTCCTTTTTCGACAATCCGTTCCAGGCCACTCAGGTCGGAGCCGCCGGCCGTAGCGAAGAATGGCTGGCCACCGCCACCGCCTTTGATTTCCTTGGCCAGTTCTTTCACAATATTTCCCGCGTGCAGACTTTTTTCCTTCACCAGGGTATCATTAATCATGACGGCTACCTGAGGCTTGCCTTGCACGTCAGCGGCCAGTACCAGGAACAGGTTTTCTACTTTCTGGTTCAGTTCGTAGGCGATCTGTTTCAGGGCGTCCGCCGAAGGTAAGCTTACTTTTTCGGCAATGACCGATACGCCGTTGTTGCGCCGCACCTTCTGCAATAATTCTTCCTTGATCGATTGAGCCTGTTGCAATTGAAACGATTCTACTTGTTTTGCCAGGGTATTTTTTTCCTGCAAAAGGTCGGCTACTGCTTTTTTTACGTCTTTAGCGCCTTTCAGCAACTCACGAAGTTCGCGAAGGGTGTCAAACTGCTCATCCACCAGTTCTTCGGCCTGGTCGGCGGTAACGGCTTCAATCCGGCGGACACCAGCGGCTACGGCCGTTTCAGATGTTATTTTGAATAAACCAATCTGGCCCGTAGCAGGTACGTGCGTACCGCCGCACAATTCCACCGAAAAGCTGGGATCAAAGGTAATCACCCGGACAAAATCGCCGTATTTTTCTCCGAAAAGAGCTGTAGCCCCCAAGGTCAAGGCTTTAGCAATCGGTACGTTCCGCTTTTCATCCTTTTGGATATTTTCCCGGATTTTGCGGTTGACAATTTTCTCCACCCGTTGTATTTCGTCCTCCGTCATTTTGGCAAAATGGGAGAAGTCAAAACGCAGTACATTCTCATTCACCAGAGAGCCTTTTTGGGCAACGTGAGCCCCTAACACTTCCTTCAATGCCGCGTGCATCAGGTGCGTTGCCGTGTGATTATTTTGGGTCTGAAAACGCTTCTGCACATCTACTTTAGCAGTCAGTGGTCTGGTCAGGACATCACCCAGTGACTTCAGATCGTCGATGGTCAGGTGCACGATCAGGTCATTTTCCTTCTTCGTATCCACGATGGGTAACTTTACCTCCCCGTCGGGATGGTGAAATATTAACTGACCCCGGTCACCGGCCTGACCACCACTTTCGGCGTAGAAAGGTGTCCGGTCGAGGACTAGCTGATACTGGGTTTTATCTTTCGTCTTCACGGCGCGGTACTTTACCACCCGTGCTTCGGATTCCAGGTGGTCGTAACCCACAAACTCCAGCGAATCAGTATCATTAATAATTACCCAGTCCCCGGATTCAGAGGCAGCGGCAGTCCGTGAACGTTCTTTCTGCGCGGCCATTTCCTTTTTAAAACCGGCTTCATCCAGGCTTAACCCCTTTTCCCGGGCAATCAGATCCGTGAGGTCATAGGGGAAGCCATAGGTGTCATATAACTCAAAAACTGTTTTGCCATCAACCACGCCGCCTCTAGCTTCGGAGGCTACCTGTTCCAGGCGGCGCAAACCCGTTTCCAGGGTTCGCAGGAAAGAAGCTTCTTCTTCCCGCACTACCCGGGAAACAAATTCCTCCTGTGCTTTCAGCTCAGGGAAAACATCCTTAAACTGGTCAGCCAGTTGGGGTACCAACTGGAAAAGGAAGGGTTCACGAAAATGTAAATAGGTATAGCCATACCGGACCGCCCGGCGCAGAATCCGGCGGATCACGTAGCCTGCCCGTACGTTGGAAGGCAATTGACCATCGGCAATGGTGAAGCTGATGGCCCGAATATGGTCGGCAATTACCCGCATGGCAATATCCGTCCAGCGTTCCTGTCCGTAGGTTTTGCGGCCATCTGGCCTAAGGTTGTAATTAGTGGCTGGAAAACATCCGTATCATAATTGGATTGCTTGCCTGGATTGCCATACAAAGCCGTTCGTAGCCCATACCGGTATCTACGTGTTTCTCCGGCAGCGGTACCAGTGAACCATTGGTCATCCGTTCAAATTGCATGAACACGTTATTCCAGATTTCGACGTCCAGCGGTTTTTCTTTGTTCAAACATTCCCTGCCAGAATCTTTCTGAACTTCTTCCTCGGGCCTCAAATCACTGTGAATTTCGGATCAGGGGCCGCAGGGGCCGGTATCACCCATTTCCCAGAAATTGTATTTTTTCGAGCGATACTATATCTGACTTTGTGGAACCATCGTTTTCCATATGTCAAAGGCTTCCTGATCCAGGGCCAAATTTTCCTTGTCATCACCGCCAAACACGGTTACGTAGAGCCGATCCTTGGGCAATTGGTATACTTCCGTAAGTAACTCCCATGACCATTCCAGTGCTTCCTTCTTGAAGTAATCTCCGAACGACCAGTTGCCCAGCATCTCAAACATCGTGTGGTGGTAGGTGTCAAAACCGACATCTTCCAGGTCATTGTGTTTGCCGGAAACCCGGAGGCATTTCTGGGTGTCGGCTATCCGGCGGACCGCTGGTATTTTATTACCTAAAAAGTAGTCCTTGAATTGAGCCATGCCCGAATTGGTAAACATCAGCGTAGGATCATCCTTGGTTACCAGCGGCGCCGAAGGCACAATCTGATGGCCTTTGGATTTGAAAAAGTCCAGGAACTGCTGCCGGATTTCGTGCGAATTCATATTGAAAAGGTATTAAGGTGATTTTTGAAACCAATAAGCAGCTTTTTTTCTGCTCATTGGAGGTAACTTAGTAAACAAGAGTAAGGGAATAATTGTGCGGGATTTGCGAATATGAACTGTTCCCTTATTTTTAGGGCCCTGCGGTTGCAAAGGTAAGGGATGAGGACGTTGATTTGCAATATCGAATTGGATTTAGTTAAGACGTGATTGTCTGACTGGCGCAACCTGATCAACCAGTTAAAATACCCATAGGATGGCAAGAATTAAGTACTATTACGACACTGAAACCTGCAAGTACGAACGCGTTAAAGTCCGCCGTTCCGACGTAGTTCTCAATCTCCTTGGCTTTTTATCCGTCGCCTTCCTGTTAGCCCTGGCTTTTGTACCGATCTATACTTCTTATTTTCAGTCCGACCGTGAGGCTACGCTGCGTAAGGAAAATGATGAGTTACGGCTGTACTATGAACTGCTGGGCAAAGAGATGCAGAAGACCAATCAGATGATGGCCGCCCTGCAGAACCGCGATGATAATATTTACCGCGTAATTTTCGAGGCCGAACCGCTGCCGACTTCCGTACGGACGGCGGGCGTGGGTGGTTCAGAACGCTATCAGGAACTGCTGGAAAAGGGCCTGGAGCGGGAAGAACTGATTCTGGACGCTATGCAGAAGATTGATGTGCTGAAAAAGAAAATGTACATCCAGACCAAGTCTTACGATGATATTGCGAATCTGGTGAAGAATAAGGCCAAAATGATGGCTGCCCTGCCGGCTATTCAACCCGTCTCCAATAAAGAACTCAACCGTCTTGCTTCCGGATTCGGTTACCGGATTCATCCCATTTATAAAGTCCGCCGGTTACACACCGGAGTCGATTTTGCCGCCCAGCGGGGTACCCCGATTTACGCTTCCGGAGACGGCATTGTCACGGTTGTAGCCAATAATTCCGGGGGCTATGGCAAAGAAGTACAGGTAAATCATGGATACGGATACGTTACGCTGTATGCCCACATGGATAATTTTAATGTAAAGCCCGGTCAGCGGGTAAAGCGGGGTCAATGCATCGGTTACGTAGGCAGCACGGGTTCGTCTACGGCTCCGCACCTGCATTACGAGATTATTCACAACGGACAAAAGGTAAATCCGGTTCACTTCTTCTTTAACGACCTCAAGCCGGCCGAATACCAGAAACTGCTTGAATTGGCCGCCGTTGAAAACCAATCATTGTCGTAATTACTAAGACGTTAGATTGTAGCAGTAGGGGCTTCAACATGTTGAAACCCCTACTGCTTTTTTAATACACAAACTCCCCGTAAGGACTCCGAATGGTTAATTTCTTTCCGGAGGCAGCTTCCACTCGTCCAACAATCCGGGCCTCAATCCCAAATGCCTGGGAAATCTTAATGATGTCCTCGGCGTATTTCTCCTCCAGGTATACTTCCAGCCGGTGACCCATGTTGAAGACTTTATACATCTCCTGCCAGGGCGTGGCACTTTCAGTCTGAATAATTTCAAAAAGGGGAGGAATGTCAAATAAGTTGTCTTTGATGACATGCACGTTGTCAACGAAGTGTAATACTTTGGTCTGGGCACCGCCGCTGCAATGACCCATGCCATGAATAAGCGGACGGAACTCTTTCTGCATTTCCCTGACGACCGGCGCATACGTGCGGGTAGGAGAGAGCACGAGTTTACCCATATCCACCGAAAGTCCGGCAACGGGATCGGTTAAATGCCGGGTGCCTGAGTAAACCAGATTTTCGGGAATGGCCGGGTCAAAGCTTTCAGGGTATTTCTGGGCAATGATAGGGCCAAATACATCATGGCGGGCCGAGGTAAGTCCGTTGCTGCCCATACCGCCATTATATTCCGTTTCGTAAGTAGCTTGCCCAAAGGAGGCAAAGCCCACAATCACATCTCCTGCCCCAATACGGTCATTGCTGATCACTTCGCTGCGTTTCATGCGGGCCGTAACGGTACTATCCACAATAATGGTACGGACCAGGTCTCCTACGTCTGCCGTTTCGCCACCCGTGCTGTAGATACCGATTCCATGGTCGCGGAGCATTTGCAGCACTTCTTCCGTCCCGTTAATAATGGCGGCAATCACCTCTCCGGAAATCAGGTTTTTATTGCGGCCAATAGTAGAAGAGAGCAGAATATTGTCGATGGCGCCCACGCATAATAAGTCGTCGGTATTCATGACTACGGCATCCTGGGCAATGCCTTTCCAGACGGATAAATCACCGGTTTCTTTCCAGTACAGATAGGCAAGCGCCGATTTAGTACCGGCTCCGTCGGCGTGCATAATGTTGCAGTATTCAGGGCTTCCTCCCAGCACGTCGGGAATTATTTTGCAGAATGCTTTGGGGAAAATTCCCTTGTCTGATTTCTCGATGGCCCGGTGTACATCTTCTTTAGAAGCCGAAACGCCGCGTTGCATGTACCGCTCTTGCATGGGTCAAAGGTAATAAGAATGCTTGAAAGGTGAGAAGTTCCCTGGGTAATTGCCGGCACAACCCTGAGACCAGAACAAGCAGCGCCTCAGTGAAGGATAAGAGGATCGCCATCACGCTTTTGCCCTATAAAACTACATTTGCGGAAATCAATCTGAAACTTAAGGAATAGACCTTGCGTAAGGGCAACTTACCACTCATCTGCAAAGCAAATGAAGCGATTTCACAAAATTCTTTTGATTGACGATGATCCCGCCAGCAACTTTATGCATCGTATGGTGCTCACGGAAATGTGTATAGCGGGAGAAATTGTGGTGCTGGAAGATGGACAGAAGGCCCTGGCTTATGTGGCTGAACACTGTACCGATAGTTTTGCTGCTCCAAGAGAGTGCCCCAACCTGATTTTGCTGGACATTAACATGCCCATTCTTACCGGGCATGAGTTTCTGGAAGGATTAGCCAATTTAAAGAAGGAGCATAGAACGGAGGAAGTAGTTGTTGTCATTACCACCTCAACGCACCACCGGGACGTAACGCAGATGGAAGAATTCGGGGTGAAAGCCTACCTGGAAAAACCTCTTACGGAGGAGAAGTTTCAGGAAGCACTGGAAAGGTTTTCCTTCTCCTGAACAAATGCGCACCTTACTTTTTCCAGAGCTCAGTGATCGCCAGGGCACATTGTCGCAGGTACTCGACATCTTCCTGCGTAAAAGCGTTTTTCTGACGGCTTTCTACGTCTATGGTGCCGATAATCTCTCCGGTGAAGGGGGAGATTACCGGCGCAATGATTTCCGACTGCGTATTTCCAAAAGTAGGCAGGTAATCAGGGTCCAGGGTGGTATCATTTACGCAAACGATTTGCCGGGCAGCTACTGCTCTGCCATTCAGTCCTTTATCTCTGGGGAATAAAGAATAGGAGGGTTCTCCTTGCCCGCTCCAATTGATGAGTGAAATATCGTTTTCCAGTACGTTATAAATACCCACCCAGGAATAGTTTTTTTGTTCCCGGATCTTCTCGGCTAAACGGGCTGCTTTGGTGGCCCTGTCTTCGTAAGAGTGAATAATCTCGTAAAATTGATACTTCATTGTCAGGGGCTGGCAGCAATAATTTAATTAATGATCAATTAACGCTCTTACGTAAGAATGTGTACATACGGAAGCATTTGTTCAGCTCTTATTCCGGTAAAATATTAAGCTATTCCGGCTTTGTTAAGATATTCCCGCATATTTTGCTCGGTAACTGGTTTAAGCATGTACCCTTTCACCCCGTAACTGGCAGCCCGCTGGGTGTCTTTTGGGTTGCTGGAAGAAGTAACAATGGTAATTGACGAATGAATAAAGTTGTTTTGTTCCAACTGCCGGAGATGTTCCAGGAATTCCAGCCCGCCCATTACGGGCATATTCAGGTCTAGCAATATCCAGTCGGGGCACTCCTGCTGAGCGGCGTTATGATTGAAGCAATGCTGCTGTACATACTCTAATGCTTGTTTGCCATCGGAGAGGGTAACGATTTCGGTAGCAAGATTAAGTTCCTGTAGCACCATCATGACCAAAAACCGGCTGGCCGGGTCATCATCTACTACCAACGTCTTTCTGAATTTATTCATGTTTCTATTGAAAAGTATTCTGGTCTTTCATACGGACATTCGTTAAAAGTAAACTAGCTGTTCGTCGAAAAATTTAATAATTAACCAATATACTTGTCATTTGAACGATCAAAATCAGTCCGGCTGATCCCTTAATTGCCGCTACTGCAAAATCCCATTAAAATAGTAATGCGCCTGAACCGTTGATCGAGGTACAGCTTGTCCACCGGATTTCCCGCTTCACCCTGATACGGAAGAATGCCGTTTGACAACTGCCTGGCTTTCTCCGTATCCACGCCCATTTCCAGCAGCCGTTCGTAGATATCCCCTTTTAGTAAACTGATTTCTTGTTTTTTCCAATCTTCCATAAAGTATTAATCCTGGTATCGGTAATGAAAGGACAGCGATGCTACATGGTGAATGCTCAACGTTCCATAAAATTAATATGTATTCCTGTTGATAAAGGCGTAAGCTCGTTTCACTTACTCTTTAGCGTGTAAAGTTTATTATTGCCGGTCAGGGCTTATTGTTACACTGACAATTGTCGTCTGCACTTATATAATACGGTTTGTAGTTGGCACATTTGGGATTGGTGCATCCTTTCAGATTCAATAGCTCCACTTTCCGGAATTCAATCGGGTGGCTTTCGGCCTGAAGGGCAAGATACCCTTCTTTCAGCAGAGTGCCTTCTTTTTTGATCCACTCCTGATAATTGGTGACGTGACCTTTCTGCCAGTTGTAATCGGCACTGACATAACCTCCGCCAACGCGGGGCTTGTGGTAGGTAAGCACCGTATCTCCCGCTACCACATGATGGACCACCGAATCTCCCAGCACAATGGCTTCCGCCGTAACCCACTGATCACCGTGATAAGTTTTGGAATCGGAGTCAATACAGTGCGCCGGGTTTATTTTTCCGTTCATTTCTACGATAGTACCCGGGGTGCATAAGTTGGCCGTGTGCCGTTCCCCGGCGCCGAGTCCTCCCAACAGTTGCACCTCCAGCGAAACCGGAAATCCCTGGTCTTTGGGCATGCTGCGGGCCGACTGCGAATGAATCATGATCCCACTGTTGCGCACATTCCAGGCAGCGCCGCCTTTGAGCTGATTGCCCGTGAACCGGTATTCGAACCGGAGAATGTAATAGGAATAAGGCTGCTTGTAGTAGAGATGGCCAAATTTATCGTCAAATGAGGCGTACTGGTCATAGGCAATTTTAAGCACCCCGTTTTCCACCCGGAAGGTATTGCCAAAGTTATTGTTCAACGCATACCCCGCAATTTTTACGTCCCAGCCCGCTAAATCTCTACCGTTGAACAACTGGATCCAATCCTTCCGGGAGGCCTTGGTTTGGGCCAAAAGCCCATGAAGGCTCAGTAGAAAGCCGATCAGGCAGGCAGTAGCGCTGATAAAGTACTGTTTTTTCATCGGGCAATTGATTAGGAAGGTAGTATGGGAAAGACATCTGTCTGCCGAAAGTATGCTTCACGCCAGCCGGCAATGTCAATTCGCGTTCCATCAGCATAGCAAAATAGCAAAGAAACGCTTTGCTGCGGTCTTTACCCGGAATTATTTTTCCGCACTTAGCGGATCAGGTGCCGGTCCCCAAGGGTAAGTTTCTAAATGACAATGGGATTGATACTTGCCTAATACCTTAACAATAAAGCCATTTGCCCCGTACAAAGCACTGAACCACGTAACGTAAAAGCATTCAATCAAATAATTATGGAAACCAACGAACAATTATTGCAGGGGTATTCAGACCGGGAAAAAGGGGCTTACCTGGGCGCTATTGCCAGCATAGCCACTGCTGACCGGGAAGCTTCCGCCGAAGAAATTGAGTTCCTGCAGGCACTGGCCCAGGGGGCTGGTCTATCCGAGGAACATGAACAATCCGTCATTCGGGCCGCGCAGGACCCTTCCAATATCCGGCTCCAGGATTGTCTGGATACCTTAAAGAACAGCGAATTGCGCTTTTCACTTATCACCGATATTATTGCTTTCGCCAAGATCGACGGTCAGTATACGACCGAAGAACAGCAAAAAATACAGCAGATGTCCTCTTACCTGAATATTGACTCCAATCAGTACAATGCCTTGAATCAATTTGTCGATCAGGCGGAAAGCAGCCAAAGTCAGGGACAGGATTTAACTAATCCTGATTTTTTGCAATCCACGGGCTTGGGAGATACCTTCCGGAAGGCTGGCATCAACAGCAATACATTAATGAAAGGTATGTTGGGCATACTGGCGCCTATAGTATTAAGCCGGATGCTTAGCGGCCGCAGAGGTGGCGGCATGATGGGTGGCATGGGCGGACTGTTAGGTGGGCTGCTCGGCGGAGGCATGATGGGCGGAATGGGTGGTATGATGGGCGGCGGTATGCGAAGAGGTGGTTTGGGCGGCTTAGGTTCTATTTTTGACATGCTCAGCGGGGGCCGCGGCTACCGGGGAGCCGGTGGATTATTAGGCGGCTTGTTTGGTGGGGGACGCAGAGGCGGCTTCGGTTTCTAAAACCCTCAGGCCTTACTAACACAGATCCTTACATGCAGGAGAGACAGCTGTAGACTTGCAAGAAATTCAAGTTTACAGCTGTCTCTCCTTAGTAAACCGGAAAGGTTTACTCGGTGGGTTGCCCTTCAAAATCTTCACTGTACACTGTTTCACCCTTCGCATTATACAGTTTTACATAATCTACGGCTCCAAAAGCCCGGATGCTATAAATTATGCCTTTAATCTGGCCCACTGGTTCCGTATAAGTCATGCGATAAGCGGGCTTATCATTAAGCCATATAGTTGCTTTCTTATTTTTTACTGCCAGCTTAATAGTGTGCCATTTCGACAGATCAAGGCTTAACCCGGAGAGATCCTGAAATTGACCATCGTATTTGACCTCGCCAAATTCCACGGAGCCCCAGCGGGTACACCCCGGCGTGACGATATGAAAACGAATATCTTTGTTGTCGCCCCTGATTTCCAAGGCATTGTAATTGCAAACTGATCCTCCGGTGGCCTCGTCATTCTTAAGCCGGGTCTCCAGGGTAAAGTTATCCCCATCGGCTTCGAAGTCCTGAATATTGCGGTACTGAATCATGTAAGCCCCATTCAGATTCAAGGATTTAGGGTAAATGTACATCTGTCCCTCTTTAATCAGCTGGTCAGCGTGCTGAACATGGAAAGCTTCCTGCTGATAATATA
>JAUJNL010000092.1 GCA_030448185.1 Cytophagales bacterium
TCATATTGATTCCTCTTTCCTTTTAATACCTGTCAACTAAAAAATGTCACTACCAAAAAATTCATTAAAACCTGGTCTGCTGAATACGAATGGCATTCAGGATGGCGAGAAATGCAACGCCTACATCCGCAAAGACGGCCTCCCACATACTGGCCACTCCGAAGGCTCCCAGCGACAATACCAGCACCTTCACGCCGAAAGCCAACCCAATATTTTGCCAGACTATATTTTTCGTTTGCCGTCCGATCCGGATCGCAGTGGCTATTTTGGCGGGCTGATCCGTCTGAATCACTACATCAGCGGTTTCAATGGCCGCATCCGAACCCAAGCCGCCCATGGCAATTCCCACATCAGCCAGCGTAATTACCGGCGCATCATTGATCCCATCCCCCACAAAAGCCACCGTTTTTCCCTGCTTTTTCAATTCTTCTACCCTGGCTACCTTATCCTGGGGCAATAACTCACCATAGGCCTGGTCTAATTGCAATGCCCGGGCGGTTTGTTGAACAATGGATTCCTTATCCCCTGACAACATAACCAGTTGACTTACTCCCAAAGCCCGCAAGTCACGAACGGCCTTTACAGCATCGGGTTTTAATTCGTCAGCGATGATGAAGTAGCCCGCAAAGCGGCCTTCCACGGCTACTAATACCGTAGTTTCCGCCTGCTTTTCAATTTCAGGGTCAAAAGTGATGGCGTATTGCCGGAGTAAACGGGCATTGCCCATCAGCACGGACTGTCCTTGCACCTTGCCCTTTATCCCCGATCCGGGAAGTTCGTGTACCTCTGCTACTTCCACCGACGCAGGTAATGCCCCGGCATAGGCTACAATAGCGCTGGCAATGGGATGCGCCGATTTACCTTCCAGAGCCGCTGCCAAGGTAAGCAACGTCTGCCGGTCAAACCCATCAGCTGCCTGCAGGCGCTGCACCTCAAAAACGCCCTTAGTGAGGGTACCGGTTTTGTCCATGACCACGCAATTAACCTTCGTAATCAGGTCGAGATAGCTTGAACCTTTAAACAACACGCCATTGCGGGACGCGGCGCCAATACCCCCGAAATAGCCCAGGGGAATGGATACCATCAGGGCACAGGGGCAGGAAATCACCAGAAAGATCAATGCCCGGTACAGCCATTGATTGAATACATAGGTTTCGGTAAAAAAGTACGGCAGGAACGTCAGGGCCAGGGCCAGCAAGACGACTACCGGCGTATATACTTTGGCAAACCGGCTGATAAATTGCTGCGTCTTTGCCTTTCGGGTGCCAGCCTGCTCTACCAATTGCAGAATTTTTGCCAAGGCGCTGTTGTCATAAGTGGAGGTTACCTGCAGATCCACTACCTGATTCCCGTTAATCATGCCGGCTAATACCGCATCACCCTGCCCTTTGGTATCCGGCCGTGACTCTCCCGTCAGCGCCGCCGTATCAAAGGAGGCACTGTCATTGAGCAGTGTGCCATCCAGGGCTACTTTTTCGCCAGCCTTTACCTGAATCACGTCCCCAATCTTTACCTGATGGGGATCAGCCGGAATCACTTTTCCGTTTTGGAGCAAACCTACGACCGCAGGACGATTATCAATCAGCGTCCGGATGGACTTGCGGGACCGGGCTACGGCTGCTTCCTGAAAGTGTTCCCCAATGACGTAGAACAGCATCACGGCCACCCCTTCGGCGTACTCACCCAAGTAAAAAGCGCCAAAGGTAGCCAGGGTCATCAGCATAAATTCGTTAAAGACACTGCCTTTGACCATATTCTGCACGGCATGCCTTATCACCCTCCATCCCGTCAACAGGTAGGCAACTCCGTACGTGGCTATTCGCAGATAGCCGTTAAACCACTCAGCTTTAGCATAGTCAAGGCCTATACCTGCCAGCAACAGCAGCAGGCTTACGATGGCCGGCCAGTACGTGATGGCTCCCTCGTGTGCATGATCGTGGTGATGGTGTTCAGGGCCGGTAGTTTCATTCGATGCCGGTGCTACTTCCCTATGGATGTCTCCTGAGCAGCAATCCTTTCCTTTAGACACTACTGGCGGGACAGCCCGCCCGGTCACTGGCGGCGGCTCCACCGACAAGGGTGTCAGCAATGAATATTTTTTGTTAGGTATAGACATAATCAGTAACAATAGGGCAAGTTGGTATGCTGATTGGTTGATGTGCTAATGTGCCAATAAATGATTGATTTCTAAATAATTGTCCGGATTCTATTTTAGGGTTCATTCGGTACCGGTAATCCTGGTTCAACAATAGTACAGTAGTACATTTTCCCTGCTACCTAAACACCGGCAAGGGCTCTATTCATTCCCAATTGTACTATTTGATGCAGACATTCACGGTATTCTTGTTAATTTTCCGGAAGAATCATAGTAATCCGGTATCTACTGCATGCTTTCACACCGTCAGCTTTTTCTCAACCACCTTGCCCAGACAACCAGTTTCCCCTTGTTGATTGAGATTGAACGGGCGGAAGGCATCTATCTGTACGGACCGGAAGGGAAACGGTACCTGGATCTGATTTCCGGCATTGGCGTCAGTAATGTAGGTCACCGGCATCCCAAGGTGATGGCAGCCATTGGGGAACAGCTGGACAAATACCTGCACCTGATGGTATACGGTGAATATGTGCAGGCTCCTCAAACTCTACTGGCTAAGGCATTAGTTGAGACCTTACCGGCTCCCCTGGACAATGTGTATTTTACCAATTCGGGCAGTGAAGCCACAGAAGGAGCTATGAAGCTGGCCAAACGGTACACGGGCCGCCGCGAAATCATTTCTTGTTACCATGCCTATCATGGTTCCTCGCAGGGTGCGCTATCGGTAAGTGGCAGTGAAACGTATAAACGGGCTTACCGGCCGCTACTGCCCGGCATCCGCCAAATTACCTTCCATAAAACGGAAGATCTGGCCCGGATCACTTCTCAAACGGCGGCGGTGTTCGTGGAAACCATACAGGGGGAAGCCGGGGTACGGGTACCGGATACCACTTATATGCAAGCCCTTCGCCAGCGTTGCACGGCGGTAGGCGCCCTGTTAGTACTGGACGAAATACAAGCTGGTTTTGGCCGGACCGGTACATTCTGGGCATTTGACCATTTTGGCATGGTGCCGGACGTATTGCTCTGTGCGAAAGGGATGGGAGGCGGCATGCCCATTGGGGCCTTTATTGCCTCCCGGGAAATCATGGGAGCCCTGAAAGAAAACCCGATTTTAGGCCATATTACCACGTTTGGCGGACATCCGGTAAGTTGTGCTGCTTCCCTGGCTACGCTGCAAACCATCCAGACGGAAAAGTTGGCGGAAGGAGTGGCAGCCAAAGAAGCCCTGTTCCGACAACTACTGGTTCATCCGGCAATCCGGCAGATCCGGAGCAAAGGGTTGATGATGGCCGTACAATTTGATTCCTTCGAAGTACTAAAACCCATCATTGACCGGGCCATCGAAAGAGGCCTGATTACGGACTGGTTTCTCTATTGCAATGACGCAATGCGCATTGCCCCTCCCCTCACCATTACGGAAGCTCAGATCCGGGAAGCTTGTTCAATCATTCTCGAAAGCATTAAGGCTTAACCTCTTCAGGCAACACCATTCCATCCGCGGAGAAGAAGCCATTCTTTCACTCCGCCAGTTTACTTTTGGTAAATTCCTGCTATCCAGCCGCCTATACATCTAAATCAGCCTCCCCTACTTTAAGCCGCCCATTCCCTGGCTATTTCTTTTATTTTTATAGCTCCTGTCGGAAGCAATATCGGATTTGCCCTTTTACTGCTAAAAGGACAAGCCAATTGGCATTTACAAGCTTATCATTATGGAACGGATAAACGAAGACAGCCTTTCACGCCGTGCAGCTTTGCACCAATTATTCTTAGGCGCAACAGTACTACTTTCCGGAACCACCTTGACCCAGGCCCGTAGTGCACCTCTAGCCCCACAGGAAACCAAACCATTGGGTATTGCGCTGGTAGGACTGGGCAATTACAGTACTAATCAACTGGCCCCGGCTTTGCAGCATACCAAACTTTGCCGGTTGGCTGGCATTGTAACCGGCACTCCCGAAAAAGCGAAGCAGTGGCAGGAAAAGTACCATATTCCCGATAAAAACATTTACAACTACCAGACCTTCGACCGCATTGCCGATAACCCCGATATTGACATTGTGTACGTAGTGCTTCCAAACTCAATGCACGCCGAATACACCATTCGGGCAGCCAAAGCCGGCAAACACGTGATCTGCGAAAAACCGATGGCCTTAACGGTAAAGGAAGCCGAAACAATGATTGCCGCTTGCAAGTTGGCTAAGCATCAACTTTCCATCGGGTACCGTCTGTATTTTGAGCCTCATCACTTGGAAGCACGGCGAATGGGTACGGAAAAAATCTTCGGAAAAGTAAAGCTGATAGAAGCCAGTCTGGGATTTTCAATGGCGAATCCGCAATCATGGCGGCTAAATAAAAAAATGGGTGGTGGAGGAGCTATTATGGATCTGGGCTTGTATGCTGTGCAGGGAGCCCGGCGGGTAACTGGAGAAGAACCCATCAGCGTAACGGCCCGGGGGTACGTACGGGATAAAACAATTTTCAAAGATATTTTCGAGGCCATGACCTGGCAACTTGAGTTCCCGGGCGGTGCCATTGCCAACTCCAGCACCACGTATACCTCATACGTAGACCGCTTGTATGCCAGTGCTGAGCAGGGCTGGTTTACGCTAAATCCGGCCTTTAACGCGGTTGGCACTAAAGGGCTTTCTGGCAAAGGTCCGATGGAGTTTACCGCGCCTCCTTATCAGCAAATTGCTCAAATGGACGACTTTGCCAGGTGCGTGACCAATGGCGAGCAGTCCATTGCTTCCGGAGAGGAAGGCATTAAAGACCTGAGAGTGATTGAAGCTATTGTCAGGGCGGCTGAAACAGGCAATAAAACTCGCATTGCGTAAGTAGTGTACAACACTAGCGCGGAACTTAGTTCCGTGTCCTTTTTACCAGCGGAAGTTTCTTCCGCAACCGCTGCCATTTCCTATGGTACCTCTGTTACCTCCAGTATCCCATCCTTAATTCCGGCGTACTGTCCGGCACTGCTCCAAAGGTAATCCTCTGGTTGCCGGACCCAACCAGCTTTAACTGGATTTTGATGAATATAATTCAGTTTCTGCTTAAACAACTTTTCATTGTATAACTCAACCGGATGGTATTCCTCTTGCCAGAATTTGTATTTCTGGTGTTTCCGACTGATTCGTCCCCAATAAGCAAATCGTTCCAGCATCCAACTCCGGCTTTCCAACTCATTCTCATTCTTCTCCAATTCCCGACAAATCATCACCGAAGTATACTTCTTAAAATCCCGGACAATATCTGCTAGTGAACGATTATGGACGCTTTCTACAATCAGATGCAAATGATTAGTCATGATGCACCATCCGTAAATAGCCAGCCCTTTTTCCTGCTGGCAATGCTTCAGGCAGTCAATAAGCAAAGACTTATATTCTGAACGGGTAAATACATCTACCCAGTCCACGACAGTGATGGTGATGAAGTAGGGTTTATCCGGAGTCCTGACTTTGTATTTGCTACTCATACTGCTTTGAAGATAGGCAGCGGTGCGGAAGAAACTTCCTCGAATTGGCAGGATTAGGCACGGAACTAAGTTCCGCGCCAGGTTTAGTATTGGTCATTGGGAAAAAGAACCATTTAGGTAAATACTAATGACTATTGACCAATCCACCAGTTACTAATGACTATTTCAGATCACAGTACCAAAAGGCCGAGTCAGGTACTGAGGTATCGGAATCAACCTTCGCATCCGCTTTGGCGTAATCACGGTAAACCACTTCCCCCCGTTGAAACTTCACTGGCCGCCGGAAAATGGGTCCGTCGTACACGAAGGTGTGAAACTCCCCGTTTTCCCCGCAGGGGTCCACATTAGCCGGAAGGTCATTTAAAAATGTCTCATCGAGTTCTCTTCCGGCAAAGGATTGTCCCAGTAAACGGGCATTAACGCAGACGGCTACGGCTTTAAATCCGGATGCAATAAACTCACGCAAGAGGTCTTTTGTAGGCTTTCCCCAGATAGGAAAGGCGGCTTGCAAACCCAGCTGCCCGAGTTGGCTCTCACGGTATTTGCGAAGGTCTTCCAGAAAAATATCCCCGAAGACCGACGTGTAAATGCCGCTTTCCTTTAAATCAAGCAACGTTTCACGCATCCTCCCTTCGTAGACTTCCATACCAGGCATTACGGGCAGATACAACTTTTGCAGCGGAATACCAATGGCCTCGGCCTGATCTTCCAGTAAACTTTCCCGGACTCCGTGCATGGCAATCCGGCCGTAGCCTTTGTTTATCGTAGTAAGTAAGCAATCTATTTTCCATTCTCCGGATTGAAGTACCTTGTGCAATGTCAGGGAGGAATCTTTGCCGCCACTCCAGTGCATGACGGCGGGGGTGTTATTTGCCATACCGGCAATGTTAGCCAGCATACGGGAAGGAGGCAATAAAGAATGGTAAATGCTGAATTTTAAATGCTAAAAGTTAAATGGAAATAATAACTCCTGAGCAGTCATTGTCGGCGTCATTTTCATTGAGCATTCAACACTTAACATTTCCGAAAGGATGGTAATTTATTAATATAATTTAGTAATTTTTAACTATTTAGTTAACAAGCATTTATATAAACCAAAAACACAAATAGTTATATAAAACCCTATTTCACCAAATAAAATTTTATATTGCGTACAGTCAACTCCTGTTTACAGCATTTTTACTAACCCTATCCCAAATTCTTATTGCCAATGATAAAACTATTACCCGGCCTGGTGGGTTTTCTGCTGCTGGCAGTCAATGCACTTGCCCAAACCACTTTTCCGCGAAATGGTGTCTACGATGAACGTCCCGAGATTTATGCCTTTACGCATGCCACCATTTACACCGATTATCAAACCAAGCTGGAGAATGCCACCTTGCTTATCCGCAATGGGGTGGTAGAAGCCGCAGGCCAGAACGTAAGCATTCCCGCCGGGGCATTTGTCTCCGATCTGAAAGGCAAATCTATTTACCCCGGCTTGATTGATCTGTACAGCAACTACGGCATGCCCGAAATCAAGAAAGAACCCTTTTCCTGGGCCACTTTTTTTTCCCGTCCCCCTCAATACGAATCGGCCAAGAAGGGAGCCTATAACTGGAACGAAGCCATCCGGCCCGAAACACTGGCCGGTGATATGATCGCCGTAAACCGACCCCAAGCGGAAGAACTCCGAAAAATGGGCTTTGGCGTGGTACTCACCCACCATCCGGATGGTATTGCCCGGGGGACTGGTGCCGTGGTGCATCTAGGCAATGACCGGGAAAACGGGGTATTGCTGAAACCCGCTGCTACCGCCCATTTTTCCCTGGACAAAGGTTCTTCCCGGCAGATTTACCCGGTATCCATGATGGGATGCATTGCCCTGCTCCGGCAGACTTACCTGGATGCCGATTGGTTCAAGAAGGGGGGCAATAAGAAAGAAGCGAATCTTTCCCTGGATGCTTTTAATCGCCTGACCGGACTTCCCGCCGTATTTGAGGTCACCAGCCGCCTCAACCTGTTGCGGGCCGACAAGATCGGGGACGAGTTTGGCGTACAATACATTATCAAAACGGGGGGTGATGAATACGCACTGCTCAATGAGGTAAAGGCTACCAATGCCTCCCTGATTGTGCCCTTGAACTTCCCGCAGCCTTATGATGTACAGGACCCGATGGTCGCTACCGTTATTCCGCTGGAAGACATGAAGCACTGGTAACTAGCCCCGGCAAACCCAGCCATGCTGGCCCAGGCCGGAATTAATTTTGCCCTGACTACCGCTGACCTGAAGAACAAAGTTGATTTCTGGCCTAACCTGAGAAAAGCCATTGAGTATGGGTTAGATGAAAAAACAGCCTTGAAAGCCCTTACGGCTACCCCGGCAGCTTTTCTGAAAATGGAAAATCAGTTGGGCGGGCTCAAAAAGGGAATGCAGGCCAATTTTTTGGTCACGTCCGACAATCTATTCAAAGCGGATAATGTCATTTATGACAATTGGGTGGCCGGAAAGCGGTATGTAGTTACCCCTATGCCAGCCTTAGATATCCGGGGGGAATATGCCCTGAACGTGGGTGATCGTACGGGTCTTACAATGACCATCAGCGGCAATCCGGAAAGACCAGAAGTAAAAATCGGGCAGACCGACACCCATAAAGTAACGGCAAAAGCTTCCCTGAGCAACACATTGTTGACGCTTGCTTTCGCTGACCCTAAATCCAAAACAGCTGAGACCCGTCTTACGGGCTGGGTAGCGGGCAAAGCCATCAAAGGAGATGGGGTGGCACCCGATGGAAAAAACATCAAATGGTCGGCTACTTTCGCTGGTCCCCTAAAGACTGAAGCTAAGAAAGATTCCGCTAAAACAGCCCCCAAAGATCTGGGAAAAGTAGTGTTTCCGTTTCTGGCCTATGGTTTCGAGAAAAAGCCCGTGGCCGAGGACATTCTGATTAAGAACGCCACCGTCTGGACTAGTGAGCAGGAAGGCAAACTGGGCAATACGGATGTCCTGATACGAGGTGGTAAGATTGCCCAGATCGGGAAAAACCTATCGGTTCCCGGTGTGAAGGTGATTGATGGTACTGGCAAGCACCTGACTGCGGGGATTATTGATGAACACTCCCACATTGCCGCGGCTTCCATCAATGAATTGCAGGCCGTAACCGCTGAAGTCCGCATTGGCGATAACCTTAATTCGGAAGACATTAATATTTACCGGCAACTGGCCGGTGGCGTTACCGCGGCCCAGATTCTGCACGGCTCCGCTAACCCAATTGGCGGCCAGTCGGCTTTGATTAAGCTTAAATGGGGGGAAGCGCCGGAAGGCTTAAAGATCAAAGGAACTGACGGCTTCATCAAATTTGCCCTGGGTGAAAACGTAAAACAAGCTTCTTCCCAGACATCCACCCGTTTCCCGCAAACCCGCATGGGGGTAGAACAAGTCATGATGGATGCCTTTATCCGGGCCAAGGAGTACGAAAAAGCCCTGAAAGCCCAACAAAATTCGAAGGACAAAACCCTTACCCCGGTCCGCCGCGACCTGGAACTGGATGCCCTGGTGGAAATTCTGAACAAGAAGCGGTTTATCACCTGCCACAGTTATGTGCAGTCTGAAATCAACATGCTGATGCACGTTGCCGATTCTTTAGGCTTTAAGGTAAATACGTTTACCCACATTCTGGAAGGCTATAAAGTAGCCGATAAGATGAAAACCCACGGCGCTTCGGCCTCTACCTTTGCCGACTGGTGGGCCTACAAAATGGAGGTGCAGGATGCCATTCCGTATAACGCTGCCCTCATGCAAAAGGTCGGTCTGAATGTGTGTATCAACTCAGATGATGCCGAAATGGCCCGGCGCCTCAATCAGGAAGCCGGTAAAATTGTGAAATACGGCGGCGTTTCCGAAGAAGAAGCCCTCAAGATGATCACGCTGAACCCAGCCAAAGCCCTGCACTTAGATAATCGCATGGGTAGCATTAAGGTAGGCAAAGATGCCGATGTAGTATTGTGGACCGAACATCCCCTGTCTATCTACGCCAAGCCGGAAAAAACGATTATTGAAGGTAGGGTTTACTACGACGTGGAACAGGATGCTCAACTGCGGGCAGCCATCCAGACCGAACGTAACCGGATTGCAACTAAAATGCTTAATGCCAAAAACGGGGGAGCCGCGGCCCAATCTGCCCGGCCCAAGGCAAGTCAATTGTTCCACTGTGAAAGTATTGCTGGTCTGGAAGAAGATGCGGAAAGGCATTAAATCTTATTTATTTCTCGCAGATGTACGCAGATAAGGACGCAGATTTTTCGCAGATGAAGGAGAATGATATTACTTATGATATACGAGGAGCGGCATTTAAAGTATATAATGCCTTGGGACCTGGTTTGCTGGAGTCCGTGTATGAAACGGCACTTATCTATGAATTAAAGCAGATGGGACACGAAATTAGAAACCAGGTTGCTGTTCCTATGATTTACGCTGATTTAAAAATGGATGTAGGCTTCCGGCTTGATTTACTGGTGGATGATTTGGTCATTGTTGAAATAAAATCAGTAGACACCTTGCTTGATGTGCATCATAAACAATTGTTGACCTACCTCCGGCTAGCTAATAAAAAACTAGGATTGCTAATCAACTTCAATACCAACTCCTTAAAAGACAGCATTGTCCGGATTGCCAACAACCTGTAAAATCTGCGGAAATCTGCGCCCTTATCTGCGTACATCTGCGAGAACTTCTCTCAGCGAAGCTAAATCCTTTTAAAATCAATCTTCAAATCACTTTGTTATGAAAAAAAAATACTCACCTATATTTCATCCTCCTTTTTATCCAACAATCCTTCGGGCAGCCCCCATCTGTGGCGAAGCCGCAGAGTAAACCCATTGCCTTGGTCGGCGGTATGGCGCATCTGGGCAATGGACAGATTATCGGGAACGCTATTATCACTTTTGAAAACGGCCAGATCACGGAAGTAGCCGAGGTAGGAAAAGTAACACTGGATCAGTCTAAATACGAAGTGGTGGACGTGAGCGGCAAGCATGTGTACCCCGGCCTGATTGCGCCAAACTCACGCTTGGGCCTGGAAGAAGTAGGTGCCGTAAAAGCCACCCAGGACAATACGGAGACCGGCGTATTCAACTCCAATGTCCGTGCATTGATCTCTTATAACTCTGATTCTGAGCACATTCCTGTCACCCGTGCTAATGGCGTGCTGCTGGCTCAGGTTACCCCCGGAAGGCGCGGTAGTTTCGGGGACTTCATCAATAGTGCAGTTAGATGCCTGGAATTGGGAAGATGCCGCTTACCGGACTGATGATGGCCTTTTTGTTAATTGGCCGGTCTTGTTTGCGGCTCAGAGCATTTTAATCCGGAACCCCTCAAGAAGAACGAGCAACGGTACAACATTCTTAACGAACTGGACCGTTTGTTTACCGATGCCCTGGCTTATTCACAAATTGAAAATCCTACACCGGTGAACCTAAAACTGGAAGCCATGCGGGGATTATTTAACGGCAACAAAACGCTGTTTATCAAAGCCGATTATGGTAAGGAAATCATGGAGGCCGTACAATTTGCGCAATCAAGAGGCGTAAAGAAAGTAGTGATGGTGGGGGCTGCGGATGCCTATATGATCGTAGACTTCCTGAAAGAAAACAACGTTCCGGTAATTCTTAATACCCTGCACCGCTTGCCCAGCCGCCCCGGCGAAGACTTAGATATGCCCTATAAACTTCCGGCTATACTGCATAAAGCGGGCATTCTGGTAGGGTTAAGCTACGAAGGTCAACCCATGCAACTCCGTAATATCCCTTTGTGGCAGGCCAGTCTGCCGGGTATGGGTTAACTAAAGAAGAAGCATTGATGTTGGTTACGGAGAATACCGCTAAAATTTTAGGCATTGACAGAAAGACCGGCACCCTGGCGGTTGGGAAAGATGCCAATATTATCGTTTCGTCCGGCGATCTGCTTGATATGCGGACTAATGACGTAACCCATGCGTTTATTCAGGGCGGCTGGTTAATCTCGACAACAAGCACAAGCGCCTGTATAACCGCTTTAGCGAAAAGTACAGTTTAGGAAAGTAAAAACACTTTGTACTGGAAAAAACTGCCGCTCCCGACAAGAACGGCAGTTTTTTGTTTTTAATACGTCTGCTTTTCTGCTCAGGAACAATATTTTCGGGATACTGATGATTTTATATTTTTCGTCTTTCATTACATAATCTCAAAGATCTATTTTCAACCATTCAAACAAGGAATAACAAGCTCAAAATTTCGATTTTAAGGTGTATAAGCCATATGAGCGTAATTGGCAGATTGCCACAAACAGACTCACATACAAAAAAGGAGTACAAAAATTCAATTATACCCAAAAAACTTACATTAAAATCACATTCATTCATCCCAGTAAAACTATTTTTTTCGCCCTTCTATAATCCAATGAATTAGGCTTATAATTGCTTACTTAATGAGAATATTCTTACATTCATAATCAATCCCCATATGGGGAAAATGTGATATTTTTCTTGAAACAACGGGCAGCCAATCTTATTTTTTAGGACTTATCCAATATTAATTCTTCACTTAAGAAAGAGTCTAATAAAGGTAACGCAATTTTGAAATTAATTTCCCTATCGCTATAAATTTAAAAGTCACATTGAAAATATAGCTTTTTAGAAAGCTGTTACTTAGAAAAGTGCAAATATATTTTGTACTTTTCTAAGGATAGCGTTGTACTACAACCTCTATTTCTTTAAGAAAACGGCCGTTTTGCTACAGAAGCCTTAAATATCCGTTTTTATACTTTTCTTATAGCTATCCATCTATTACTTTTGTATCGTTCGATGAACGCTAATCAAACTTTAAAAATTGAAAACTATGAAAAACCTTATAATCTCTGCCGCACTTATAGTAGCTATGAGTGCCGCTGGTATCCACACTGTAAGCGCTAATGATGAAGTAAGAGGAGCAGCTACTGCTACTATAGAAGCATCTTCCCGCAAAGCAGTTTATAACCTGATTTATAGATCTGCTGCAACCGGTATAGTAAGAGTAACGATCAGTGACGCCGCTGGCCGGGTTATAATGGTTGATGAGATCCTGGCAACTGGCTCTTTCCTTCGTCCTTATAACTTTATTGGTCAGCCAGAAGGTGCTTACACCTTAACCATCGCTGACCGCAACGGCAAGACAGAAGTACCCCTGGAATATAAAAATGAAGTAACCATTGCCCGTCCGATTGTAGCAGTAAAGCCAGTAAACGAAGCCAAGTATGAGCTTTCCGTAACCGGAACGGTTGAACCGATAGTAGTAAATATTTATGATGCGGCTAGCAACCTGGTGTATAGTGATCAGATCAATATGGCCGGCAGCTATAGCCGGGTATATAACCTGAACAAACTGAAAGCAGGCAACATCACTTTTGAAGTAGTAGGTCAGAATGGCGTAATCCGTACGGCAAAGTTCTAACCCGGAAATAATTACTCAAAAGCCCTGGAACCAACGTTTCAGGGCTTTTTCTTTTAAGGTGGCCACCCGTTCTGCCGAAATATTTAAACAAAAACAGCACGCCTTGTATGGGTGCTGTTTTTGTTTGCGAACCGGTTAGTTACCATCTCTCAGGCAGAAATAGTAGCCGTTGGTTTTAGCGGGAGTGAAGCCACGAATTCCTCAAAAGTCGTTGGCGTAGTTGTTTCGGGGGTACGATTTGACTGGTTAAAGAACGTTTCTTCGTTAATTCCTTTAAAAAACTCAACGTATAATCCGGCCATTGACTGGCTCATTCCCACTTGCAGCATCCCTTTCAAACCATCTTCGTAAGAAAACTGGACATAGGGCAAGTTGGGATTTCCCAGTTGCCTGGCCCAGTACTTTGGTGATTTCCTGCATGGTAATGTCACGAGGGCCTAGGAGCACATGCACCTTTTTTCCCTCAAAATCAAGTCTTTCCAGATACGCAGCCGCTACTACGGCAATATCAGCCGTGGCAATAGCCGGAAAATGCACGTCTCCTCGCATGGGAGAACCATTAATACCCATTACCTGAATCATCGGAATGTTAGCCAGTACATTCTCGAAGAAATAAGCAGGCCTTAGATGGATAATATTCACCCCTTCCAGCCCATTGAGTCGCTTTTCCTGGTAATGTACTCCCATTACCGGCCCGGTTCCTGACTCAAATTCAGCCCCAAGGCTGCTCAAATTCACTAAGTTCCGGATACCCGAAGCCTTTATCGCTTCCACAATGGCTTCCCCTGCCTGTTGCTGATAGGCAAGGTTGTCGGCTACGGTCATATTAGGTGGGATCATTATAAAGGCGGCGTCTTTCCCCTGCAACACATCCGTCAGAAAAGGGACATCGGTAATACTGCCTTCCCGGAATTCTATGCCTTCCAGCCCCAGTTCTTTTACTTTAGCGGCATTCCGGGCAATGCCGGTTACTTCTATGCCTTTTTGTACTAACCGCTTAGCCAGTTGGGCACCGATATGTCCGGTTACACCCAGCACTGCAATTTTCTTTGCCATGGTATTATATGTTTTGTTGGTACATCAAAGGAAAGGAAGTACTTTCGTTTTATCAAGTACTTACCCAAAAGTAGGGTGCCTACCTTTTGGTAAGAATTATTGAGTATCAGACAGAAAGTTTTATGAAAAAATTAACCCGACAACAACAAGCTGAGGATTTCCTGATTTCGGAAGAAGGCCGGCAAAAACATTCCTTTAACTACTGTGCCGTTAGGAGTACGCTGAATGTATTGGGCGGCAAGTGGAAACTACTGATTCTCTCCTATCTGATCACGGGTCCGCGCCGGTATGGTGAGTTGAAAAGATTGATTCCGGAGATAACCGAGAAGATGCTGATTGGCGAATTGCGCGAATTGGAATCTGATCTGGTCGTTGAACGGCGGGTCTACCACCAGGTGCCCCCTAAAGTAGAGTATCTTCTGTCGCCCTACGGAGAGTCGGTGAAACCCATTGTAGAAGCAATGCTTGACTGGGGAGAAATGTACATGTCCCGTCCGGAGGGTCCACTGACCAAAGGTTGTAAAATGATTGAACGGACAGACTAATCTGAATTTTAAGGTAAAAGGAAGCTTTTACCTAACGGCTTTCTTACTCATTGCCCATCAATCATCAATCAACGGAAAGATGGGCTTTACCCGGCAAAAAGAAAAGCCACACTTAGCAAAGCGTGGCTTTTCTGATCCTTATAAATGACTCCTATAACATTACCTCTAATCCAGTTCTGTCAGAACACACTTTCTGTTCCCAGATATGGGCCTGGTCAGCTTTGTTCTCTGTACCGGTAAGGGTGTATGAAATATTTTTAATACGCCACCGGATTAAGCGGACTGGCAGCCAGATCACCCGGTTTTGTTCCCGGCAGCCAGCGTTCAATGTCCAGTTCACGATTCTTGTTGTCGGGCTCCATTACCCGGGTCCCATTAGCGAAGTAGATGATCGTCATGACTTCCCGCATCCGGCTAGATTGATTACCGGGAGCTCCGTGCAACGTCCAGCCCGCGTGGAAAGTAGCATCTCCGGCCTTCATGCCGGAAGTAGTGGCTATCGGGAAGTTTTTTTCTTTAATGTAGTTTTCCAGAAAATTCTGGGAAGCGTCCGAAATACCCAGCTTATCAATATATCCGTTGGTATGGGAGCCGGAAGCAAATTTCATGATTCCCATTTCTTCGGTCAGGTCTACCAGCGGCATCCACATCGTAATGGTTTGGTCGGTATCCAGCGGCCAGTAATACTGGTCCTGGTGCCAGGGGGTAAACCCACCGCCGGGTTCCTTGTATAAAGCCTGATCGTGGTAAATACGGACACTTTCGCAGCCCATCAGTTCGGCGGCCACTCTGGCAAACCGTTTGGCTAGTACAAACCGGCGAACCGCTTCATCCTTTTCCCACAGGTTAAAGATCTGCAAAAAAGCTTTTCCGTAGGTATCTCTTTCTTCCAGCTTGCGAGTCTCGGTGTTGTACCGGTCTACGGCCCCATTAATAACCTTGCGATACACGGCTATCTCCTCCAGGGCAGCCAGGTTGCGCAACAAGATATGACCATTGCTTTGATAAGCGGTTATCTGATTTTCGGATAAAGAATATGAATCAGCTAACGCAGGCAGTGAAGTATCAATCTGATTAATCATATTATACTATTTATTAGGTGTATAATCCTACTTGTGAATACAAAAGTAGTTATCCCGTTTGTGCACTTCTACCTCTGCAGGGTGTACGACAAAATGCAGAGCGTTCATCCGCATTTGCAATGCGGATGTGTATAGCCGGGCATTTGAAATGCCCTTTTTCTCAGTTCCGCATTGCAAATGCGGAACAACACGAACAAAGTTTAATAGTTGATCTGCAATTTGTCGTACATCCCGGAGGGAAGTTCCTTAAAAACCACCCTGGTAAATTTTATGCAACTTACACCTGATGCCATTGCCGGCCACAATGAAAAAATAACTGCCCTTCATCAGAGGCAATATCAGTTTCTAGCCGAAACCCTCCACCGGAAAGGCCTGAACGTAGAAAATCTGCTTACTACAATCCAAGCCTTCCAGATTGCCATTCCCAGTTGGGCACTGGGCACGGGAGGGACGCGGTTTGGCCGGTATCCCGGGGGCGGCGAACCCCGCAACCTGGAAGAAAAAATTGAAGACGTAGGATTAATCCATACCCTCAACCGTTCGGCCAATTCCATTTCCCTGCATATTCCCTGGGATATTCCCAAAGATCCGGGTGCCATTAAAGGACGGCTTAGTCACTACGGGCTTTCCATTGATTCGGTAAACTCCAATACGTTTCAGGACCAGAAAGACCAGTTGCACAGCTATAAATTTGGTTCTTTGTGTCATACGCAGGCCGAAATACGAAAACAAGCCATTGATCATAACATTGCCTGTGTGGCGTACGGCAAGCAACTCGATGCCAAAACGTTGACGGTCTGGCTGGCCGATGGTTCCAATTTCCCCGGGCAGCACCACCTGCGCCGGGCTTACCAGCGTACGGCTGACTCCCTGATTGAGATATACGAGGCCATGCCTTCCGACTGGACCATGCTCGTCGAGTATAAGCCCTATGAACCTCATTTCTACTCCATGATCATTCCGGACTGGGGTACTTCCTATAGTCTGTGCCAGACGCTGGGAGAAAATGCGCACGTACTGGTGGACCTGGGGCATCATTTACCGAATACCAACATCGAGCAGATCGTGGCTCGACTGATGCATTTTGGGCGCTTAGGCGGGTTTCACTTCAATGGATCTTCCTACGGGGACGACGACCTGACGACCGGGGCTACCAAACCCTTCCAGCTATTCCTGATTTTCCACGAACTGGTAAGTGGGATGCAGGATGCGCAGGTGAAAAATCCGCCCATTGCCTGGATGATTGATGCGAGTCACAACACAAAAGATCCCATCGAAGACCTGCTCCAGTCCTGTCAGAATATTCTCACGTCCTATGCCCGGGCCCTGATTGTGGACCACGACAAGTTAGCTAAAGCCCAGGAAAATAACGATGTAGTAGTGGCCGAAGAAGTCCTGCGGGATGCCTTTTTTACGGATGTCCGTCCGCTGGTAGCCGAAGCCATCCGGCGGGCCGGAGGCGCCCTCGATTCGATTGGAGTCTACCGGTGGGCAAATATTCGTGAGCAATTGATCCGGGAAAGGGGAAAACTCGCCCTGGCTACGGGATTGTGATGTATAATGCCAAGTTTTGAGTGCTAAATGCTAAGTGAAATACGCTTAGTATTTGATCATTAGCAGTTTTTATAAAAACCATTTATCCTTTAGCGTTTAAAATTTAGCATTTAGCATTCAAAATTCAGCATTAAAATCATGCATACGGCCGTATTTGATATTGGCAAAACCAATAAAAAGTTTTCCGTTTTCGACGAAAACCTGGCGGAGATTCACCGGGAATATACCACCCTGCCCGAAAGTGAGGATGAAGACGGATTTGCCGGTGAAGACCTGGCTTTGCTGACTGCGTGGATGCATGAAACCTTGGAGAAAGCCCTACTGAGAAGCGATTTTGAAATTACCAGGCTGAATTTTTCTACGTACGGCGCCAGTTTTGTTCATATTGACCAAAAGGGCCAGCCCGTTACGCCCTTATATAATTACCTCAAACCTTTTCCGGAAGCGTTGCAGGCCGAGTTCTACCAATTGGCCGGCGGCAAAGAAGACTTCTGCGTCAGAACGGCTTCTCCGGCGCTGGGTATGCTTAATTCAGGGTTGCAACTCTACTGGTTGCAGCAGCTCCGGCCCCGCCAATTTGCCACTATAAAGTATTCTTTGCACCTGCCGCAGTATTGCAGTTACCTATTCTCCGGGCAGCCTTGGAGTGAATTTACCAGTATCGGCTGTCATACCGGACTGTGGGATTTCAGCCGTAATGGCTACCACCACTGGCTGACCACTTCGGGCATCGCCTCTAAATTACCCGAATCGGTGAATGCCGCCCGGAAAATGAGCGTAATGGTTCACGGCCGGACCATAGAAGTGGGCGTGGGGATGCATGATAGTTCGGCCGCCTTATTGCCGTATTTGCTCAATTCACGCGAACCCTTTCTGCTGCTATCTACCGGCACCTGGAACATTACCTTTAATCCCTTCAGCACCGAACTGCTTACTCAGGCTGAACTGAATCAGGATTGTCTCAATTATATGCGCCTGGATGGCGGCCCCGTAAAAGCATCAAGGTTGTTTTTTGGGAATGAATTTAACCGGCAAACCAGTCAACTCGCCGAAGTTTTCGGGAAGAAAGGCGGTCATTATCACCACACACTTACCTTTGACGAGGAGTTGTACCGGAAGTGGTCCGTACCCATGGAGCCCTTTTTTCACCTGGAAACCATGCAGTACCCCGACAAAGCATTCTTTCGGCTCCTACGTTCTTCCGGGGATAAGTTCCCCAACCCCGAAGAGGCCTTTTACTCGCTGATGATCGAGATGATGCGCTGCCAAGGTGCAGTTGGGGCACCGGGCTGGCCGCTGGCAACACCCAAGGGCAACCGGTTTGTGGACGGAGGGTTCTCGCAGAGTGATGTATTTATTCACCTCCTGCGGAGAGCTTCCGGAATATGAACTGATTGTTTCAACCTCTCCGTTGGGTCATCCTTAGTAGCGGAGCGGCCATCCAAGAATCCGAAAGGATCGAGAAGCCACCCCTTTGGAACGAATAGTTATGTTTCTGATGTCCCGAGCAAAAAGGGCAATTCCGAGAGGCACCTGGGTAACCTCCTTGACCAGCAAGTTTAAAGACACTCTTATTCACCGCCAGCTCTTTGCTGGGTCACTAACTCACCTGATTCTGAGTCTATGCACAGCACTAAGTATTTATTTGCATTTTGTCGGAGGTTTTGCTTTCCGGAAGTTTCACATCCCTTAAGGGCCATGAAGAAGCAGGTCCTGGGAGCCACTGGGCTTACGAAGCTTTTCGGCTGGTGACACCCCCATTGCAGGCGGCATTAACGGTCTCTGGTTTTGGTAATACTGGCCGGAGCTGATACCAGTACCCTGCTTTTTACGTACCTGATGGGAGCGCTGTGGGGAATCGGCGGGCTTACTTTCGGATTATCGATGCGTTATACCTGGGCATGTCACCGGAATGGCCATTGCCTTAGGGTATTGTTCGGCCTTCGAACCCTGGATTCCACCCGTTCACTACGAGTTATTCGGGCATAACGGCTGTGAAAAAAACCATTTCGGAGCTGATGCAGCTGCCTTCCGGGCAATTTACCTCTTGGGGTACTGGTTTGCCTAATTGGCATTGGTATCTGCGGTAAGTATGGGCATTATGAAGGAAAAGGAGCTGGAGGAGGAAAAGAAGGAAAATATCCGCGAATTTAATTTTCCGAAGGGCCTCATCGTGGCTACTTTTTCGGGTATTCTGAGTGCTTTTATGTCTTTGCTTTGCTACCGGCAAGCCGATTGCCGAGGCGGTAGTAGATCGGGGCATTGATCCCTTATGGCAGAATAATCCGGTGCTGGTAGTCATTCTTCTGGGCGGGTTAACGACGAATTTTTTCTGGTGCCTCTATTTAAACATCCGAATAAAACGGGGGCGATTATTTGAACCGACCACGCCCTTATCCCGTAACTACTTTTTTCGGCCGTGGCCGCACCACCTGGTATCTGCAGTTCTTTTTCTACGGCATGGGCGAAAGTTTGCTCAGCCGCACCGATTCGGGTTTTCCAGCTGGACCCTCCATATGGCATTTATTATCATTGTGAGTAACCTCTGGGCTTTGTACCTGAATGAATGGAAAGGGGTAAGCCCGCGAACCCTCCGGTTTATTATACTGGGAATTGGGCACCGTAATCCTGTCTACCTTCATTGTCGGATACGGAAACTACCTGGCCGCATTTAAATAGGAAGATTAGGCAGGCTTTTCAAACGAAAAAGCCTAATGTAGATTCAACCGTAGTAAGCACCGTATCGGTTTCCCAAACTTTCTGGAGCGAAGCTAGCAGTAGAGGCTTGGGTTACAACGGCCGCAGTACGATCACTTACTGAAGTGCTTTCCGTCTTTTTCTGCTCGGAACAAGCCTGCAAGGCCACTGTAAATGAGAAGATTCTTGACTGGAACCTATTGGTCTTACGGCCTGGGAGGCCAAACCAGTAAATGATCAGGCAATAAGAAACAATCCGATCCCGTACTCATTCCGAGGAGTCCGGGTTGAACCTTAGTTCGGTAGTATTACCAGACCAAAGTCGCTTTCGCTACGCTGTCTTTATGAACAAGCAGATACGATACTGGCTGTTAAGCCGGAAAAGCGGTATGTCTTTGGGATGCTTCAAAGGGGACAACTTTGAGAAACTTTTAGCGCAATACCAGAGGATATTTTCCGGATAACTTCGGATAAAGTAATCCTTGGTCGGTGCTAGGTTGTTATTCAAACAGTTGCAGGCAGTTGCAAGCTGTTTTAATGAAATTAAACTGTTCACCTACAGCATATTAAGGAAAGACAATATTCGCCTGATTTAAATATTTTCTGATCAAATTAAAAACTAAACGCCAGTTACGCCGTAAGAGCAAGTAATCATACCACATACCTAAACGCCGCTACAAGGCAAATCCCTTTTAATGGGGAGCAAGAAAGGAGAACTATGGAAGGCAATATAAATTCCGCTCAACAACCCCGGCCCGGACATATACCCGGAGAAGACCACCTGATGTCTGACTCGTTGGCATCGGACTCTATGGCATCTGAATCAATTACGGTCCCCGTCATTGAAGAACAAATCCACATCGGCAAAGAAGTAATTGAAAAGGGAAAAGTACGCCTGCAGAAGACTGTGCACGAAGAGACTGTCCAGGTGAATATTCCCCTGGTTAGCGAAGAAGTCAATGTGGAACGCATTCCCATGAATCAATACATTGAGACGGCCCCTCCGGCCGTCCGGTACGAAGGGGATACTATGATTGTACCCGTACTGAAAGAAGTAATCGAAAAACGCCTGATCCTGGTGGAAGAATTGCACGTAACCCGGCGTCAGGTTACTTCGCAGGAAACCCAACAGGTAATTATCCGTAAAGAAGAAGTAACTGTTGACCGGGACGGTCCGCAGGAAAAATCTTTAATTTAAGCTCAATTGAATTAACCACTAACCAAAAACAATCAAGAACCATGTCACAGACAGTAATTGGAATCTTCGACAACGCTTCACAGGCCCAGGATGCCGTGCAGCAACTTTTAAATAATGGATTTTCTCACAACAATATTGATGTTTCGGCCAGCAGTGCATCTAGTGCAAGTTCTTCTACTGGTACTTCATCAGACAGCAGCTACCGTAATACAGATAATGATGATTTCGGTGACAAGGTAAGCCGGTTCTTCAGCAATCTGTTTGATGCGGATGACGACAGAAGTAAGTATACTTCCGTAGCCAGCCGTGGCTCAGTAGTAACGGTACACGCCGAGACTGCTCAGGAAGCTGAACGTGCTGCCGACATTCTGGACCAGTATGGTGCCGTAGATGTGAATGAGAAAGCTTCTCAATATTCTGATTATACTGGTACGGATACGTATAATACAGCCGGTTCAACTACTGATGAAACCCGTAATTCTATTCCAGTCATTGAAGAAGAATTACAGGTAGGTAAGCGTGTAGTGGAAACGGGTGGTGCCCGTCTGCGCAGCCGTATCGTTGAACGTCCAGTAGAAGAAAGCCTGCGTCTGCGCGTAGAACACGTACATGTAGAGCGTAATCCGGTAAATCGTCCGGCTACTGCGGCCGACCTGAACAATTTCCAGGAAGGTACTATCGAAGTAACCGAACGGGCTGAAGTACCCGTGGTAAACAAAGAAGCCCGGGTAGTAGAAGAAGTAAGACTACAGAAAGATGTAGAAGAGCAGGAGCAAACCATCCGTGATACGGTACGCCATACGGACGTGGAGATAGAAAACCTCACGGACGAAGAGCGTACCAGGCTGAACCGTAATGCGGATGATCTGAACCGTCCTGGTTCTCTGTAAGCTCTATAATAATTTATAATAATTAATAGATTTGTATCGGATAACCGGTGGCTGTATCTGCAGCCACCGGTTTTATTTTATAGCGTTTATACCGATCCCGGCCTGCCAAAACTTTCCCCTATCTTTGGGGCTGATCAACCATACAAAATAAATTGCGCCTAAACCGCTACTATTTGTCGGCGATTGCTACCTTCTTTGTGTTTGGGTTTATCTCTTTACCCATCAAAGCCCTTCATGGGTACGAAAGCAATCAAATCCTGTTTTACCGGGTTACTTTTGCGCTGCTCTGCCTGTTGGGTATTATCGGACTGTTTAGACGTAGTTCTTTGTCCGCTATGCTGCATCAGTACAAGGCCTCAGACGGTGCTGAGAAGCGGAAGTTTGTACGCTGTGCTTTGCTGGGAAGCCTTTTCCTGACCGTTAACTGGCTGTCTTTTATATATGTAATTAATCATATCAGCGTTCAGGCCGGTTCCTTTGCTTATCTGGTTTGCCCGATAGTAACCTCCCTGCTGGGGTTTCTGCTGCTGAAGGAAAAACTACGATTGCCGCAATGGCTTGCCTTAGGTATTTGCGTGATAGCCTGCGCCTTGATTGGGGTAGATTCATTACGAAATATGCTATTCAGTCTGTTTATTGCCTTAACGTATGCGCTGTACCTGATTACGCAACGGGTGCTGCGGGAATATGACCGGATTGTATTGTTAGCCATGCAGGTTGGTCTGGCTTTTTTGATTTTACTGAGCTTCGGTTCTACTTTCCGGGGTACACTGCCAGGCGAAGGATTCTTTTACGGCAACATTTTCATCCTCAGTTCTATGTTTACCGTGTTGCCGCTATTCCTGAATGCCTATGCCTTAAAAGGCTTGCCGGCCAGTACGATGGGGGCCCTCATGTATCTGAATCCCATGATTAATTTTGCCGTGGCTTTTGGTTATTACGGGGAAAAAGCCAGCACGCATCAGTGGGTAGCCTATTCACTGATCCTGGTTTCGGTAGTAATCTATAATGTCCGCTGGGAAAAGTGGCTCGTTAACCAACCAAGCGTAAAAGTCTGAACCGTTGATGAGAATGATGCAAGGATAGATATGATACTCTTAGCCTGGTAATCATATTTATCCTTGCATCATTCTCATCAACGGTTCAGACACTTATTAATGTCCGCCCCCGTAGGCCGGTTTATCTAACTCTCCATCATCATCCTTGTTCGGGTTGCGGTTTGGATGCCTGATATGGACATTGGATGCGGGTTGGTCTGGACCATCCGTATACGTATCCGCAATCCGGTCTCTTTCTTCCAAGTTGTCCAGATGATTAACGGGCCGTTGTCCGCCGGACTTTGGTTGCCCATCGCCGGAAGGCTTTCCTTTCGGTGGAATGTAATTGCCTTCGCGGTCTTTTCCCATGGTGGTTTTTTTTCCCATAGCGGTTTTAAAAAATGGTTACTATTAGGTTCTACGGAAAAAAAGCAGCCTTGTTGGAAAATTCCGTCATAAAAATTTAATGCTACCCTAACGCCATCTTATTCTTTTGTGAGTATCAGGATGATGCAGCCGAACGGGAACCTGCCGGAGAATTTCCTGCCGGAGTACTTCCACTAAGGCAGATTTAGAAAAACTCCGGTGCGTAATGATGCTGATTTCCCGGATTGGTTCCGGGGAGACAAACCTTCTGATTTTGGGGTGGTGTGGCAGACTATCCAGGATCGAAAGTTCAGGAACCAGGGTAAAACCAAAATGCCGGTCTACCATCCGTTTCAAGGTTTCGATAGAGCCGCTCTCATAGGAAAACCCCGACTGCAGGCACGATAAATCTTTGCGGTTACAGATATTCAGCACCTGGGTCCGGAAGCAGTGGCCCTGATTAAGAATCCACAAATTTCCCTCCTGCAAGTCCGAGGAATGAATTTCCGCTTTAGCCAGCAGTGGGTGGTTATCCGATAAATACGCCAGAAAAGGTTCATTGAATAGCGGGGTTTCGCGGATATCCGGTTCCTCCAGCGGGGTGACCAGAATGCCTATGTCCAACTGGCCGTGCCGGATCTGGTGGATGATGTGATCCGTTTGCAACTCTTCAATCAATAAGCGCGAATCGGGGTGGTGCTGCACAAAATCCATCAGGAACATCGGAATCAGGTATTGCGCCAAGGTCGGAATAATGCCGAGCCGAAATTCACCGGCAATGTTCTGCTGCTCGTCCTTCACACTGGCCTTCAGTTGCTCTATCTCCCGCAAGACCTGACGGGCATGATCTATGATGCGGATACCCGCTTTGGTAGGAATGAGCGGTGTTTTTTTCCGGTCAAAAATTACGATACTTAACTCTTCCTCCAACTTCTGCACCTGCATACTCAGCGTAGGTTGCGTTACGCAGCAGTATTCGGCCGCTTTTACGTAATGGCGGTAGGTATCCAGGGCTACAATGTATTTTAATTGCTCAATATTCATGCAGAGTTATAACAAATATTTATGCAATTATAATATTTATAAATTTTAACTATATAAAAAGTGTCATCTTTATGTGGATTCGGAGAGTAGAAATAGGACGGAAGACAACTATAGTTGATTTAGTCACTATTTTAACAAACGAACAAGGTCTAACCAACCAATTGGCTTGTCCAACTCCGCGCATAGGATGAAACTCTTTGTCGCATAAGCTGAAGGAAGACGTGCTGGGCATTCTCTTTAGCCTGCTTAAAGTCAGCCTCTTTGGAGAGGATTTTCTTACCATCCTTCCAGAGGAATTCAATGGGATTGAACTTAGGCAAATAAGGGGGCAGGAAAAGTAAGTGAAATCCAGGGCAATGGCTTTTTGTTTGACTGCCTGGGCATGATGAATCCGGGCATTGTCTAGTACTAATCCAATGGGTCTTCCATCGGACCTTATACGTTGTAAATCTTCGGCTACTGTTTTGTTTACGGATTGATTCCAGAAAGGCTTCCATTGCCTTGGCATCGGCTTTTTCTACGGCTTCTATACAAGCTACGTCTTCCAGGGGCATAACCCCGAAGAAGGGTGAGCGCGGCGTCCTTCCTAGCGGTATTGCCAAACCGGAGTAACTAACATACGGCTATGATTCGGCCGGTTTTGCAAGGTACTGCCATCAACAAAGCCTATTGTTGCCTGTGGATACAAATCTAAAAAGGCCCCTACTTTTTTTGAATCTGTTCCGGAGCATCTTTGGACCTTTTTGCATTCTCACTATACGGCTTGCCGTAAGGCAGCTTATACTCCTTGCGTAATTTATACCAGACCATATCGTAAGAATATGCCACT
>JAUJNL010000093.1 GCA_030448185.1 Cytophagales bacterium
ATTATTCAGCCCCGGAAAGCCAACCTGGCAAAGCATCTGGAAGAAGCATTGACTCAAAAACGGATTGGTCAATCTTTGCAGAATTTGCTCCCAAAATATCCCGGTTATAATCAATTGAAAGCCCAACTGGCTCAGTACCGTTCCATTGAAGAAAAAGGAGGGTGGCCCTCTGTTCCCTCAGCCCAAAATTTAAAACCGAAGCGCATTGGTCCGGAAGTAGCTGCACTCCGCCGAAGACTTGCCTTTGCCGGGTTGGCTGATACTACCACCGGCCAGATGGATGTGTTTGATCTGGACTTATTATCCGCTCTGAAATCATTCCAAATGATGCACAGCCTGGATACGACGGGTGTGGTAGATTCCCTGACGTTGGAGGCGCTGAATACGCCGGTACAGCAGGTGATTGAAACCATCCGGGTCAATATGGAACGTATCCGCTGGATGCCTGACCAATTCGGGGAACGCTTTGTGCTGGTAAATGTGCCTTCTTTTATGCTGCGGGTGTACGAGCAGGATCAAGAAGCCATGAACATGAAAATAGTCGTAGGCAATGAATTTACCTCTACTCCCGTGCTGAACGACACCCTTGAGTTTGTTATTTTCAGCCCGACCTGGACTTTGACTGACAACATTGCCCGGAAGGAAATACTTCCGCATTTAAAACAGGACCCCGGTTACCTGGAGCGGCATAATATGGCTATTTACAATAGCTGGAACGAAGATGCGCAACCGCTTGATCCGGGTAGCATCGATTGGCAGGTTATGGCAGCTGAGGACTTTACGTACCGGGTGGTGCAAAAACCGGGTGAAGGCAATCCACTGGGTGGCGTAAAATTTATGTTCCCCAATAAGTTGTCCATTTACCTACACGATACCAACGAAAAGCACTGGTTCACGCGAATCAACCGGGCCGCGAGTCACGGATGTATCCGGGTGGAAAAACCCGCCGAACTAGCGGCCTTTTTGCTGAAAGATAATAAAGAGTGGACGCCGGAGAAAATTGATGAAGCCATGCACCAGGAAGAACAGAAGTGGGTAAAGCTGGATCCGAAAACGCCTATTAGTATTGTGTATCTCACTGCCTGGGTAGACGAAAAAGGCCGCCTGAATCAGGGCCGGGATTTGTACGGCTATGATGCCCTCCAGATTAAAGCTATTAAGCAGAAAGAGAAAGTGTTATAGCATTTAGCTATCTTGACAAAAAGTACTATTTAACGTTAGCAGAAACGGCTTTTGTCAAGATAGCCAAATGAATCTTTTATGAAATCTATACCAACCCTTTACGAATGGGCCGGTGGAAACGGAAAGTTAGCCCAACTGACCGAATTGTTCTATGGTAAAGTATTACAAGACGACCTGCTGGGCGAGGTTTTCCGGCACATGTCGGCGGAGCACCCGCAGCACGTAGCCCACTTTATCGGGGAAGTGTTCGGAGGACCGAAAAGCTATACCGAATCGGACGGAGGGAGCCATGCCCGGATGATTGCGCACCACGTAGGAAAAAGGTTAGACGAAACCAAAAGGAAACGCTGGTTGCAATTGCTCCTCGAAAGTGCCGACGAAATTGGCCTGGCCGACGACCCTGAGTTTCGGTCGGCCCTGGTAGGATACCTGGAATGGGGCAGCCGGTTAGCGGTAATTAATTCTAATGCGGAAGCAAACCCCGTACAGGAAGGAGAACCCATGCCCAAATGGGGCTGGGGCGAAACTGGCGGTCCATACCAGCCTGCTTCGCAGGAATGATGAATGTTAAATGCTAAGTGTTAAATAAGAAGAACTTTCCCTTACTCGTCTATTCATTTAGCATTCAACATTTAGCCTTTAGCATTTAAAAGTTCAGCTTCTTGGGTGAAAATCCTGGATGATTTGCTTGAGATAGTCACGGTCCAGATGGGTGTAGATTTCAGTGGTGGTAATGGATTCGTGGCCCAGCATTTCCTGTACGGCCCGCAGGTCGGCTCCGCCTTCCACCAGGTGCGTGGCAAAGGAATGCCGGAACGTGTGCGGGCTGATATTTTTATGAATACCGGCTTTCTGGGCCAAATCTTTAATGATCATAAATACCATCACCCGGGTAAGGCTACTGCCCCGGCGTTTCAGAAAAACGTAATTCTCCGATGCCTTTTTCACCGGCACGTGACAACGCACGTGGTCCACGTACTGATTCATCCATTTCAAGGCATCCCGGCCAATCGGGACAAGCCGTTCCTTATTGCCTTTACCCGTAATACGCACAAAACCCAACTCGGCGTACACGTTGGTGATCTTCAACTCTACTAACTCCGTTACCCGCAGCCCTGATCCGTACATCACTTCCAGCATAGCCCGGTTTCGCATGCCTTCCGGGGTGGATAGGTCAATGACCGAAAAGAGAGATTCTATTTCTATCGCAGAAAGCGTATCAGGTAATTTCCGGCCCAGCCTTGGCCCTTCTATCAGGTGAGAAGGATCGCGGGTAATCAGGTTCTCCATCACCAGGTATTTATAGAAAGCCTTAATTCCGGAGAGAATACGAGCCTGAGAGTGCGCCGAAAGGCCCAGTTCTCCGATGTATTGCAGAAAATTGCTCAGGTGGTCGGTAGTGATTTGGGCCGGGTTGGCAGGGATTTGAGCAATTTCGAGGTACTGCCTTAGCTTCTCGACGTCATGCTCATACGCTTCCACCGAATGCTGGGAAAGGGAACGTTCCAGTTTGAGATAATGCCGGAAATTACGGATGGCGGTAATCCAGTTCATTGACGGTTTCTAGTTGTAAGTTTCTGGTTTAGGGTTGAGGGTTGTTGGGTTTAGTCAATGGTCATTGGTCATTGGTAAATACCTTTCTGAGAACGTCCTTTTCCCCAATGACCATTGACTAATGACCAATCTACCAATGACAATCTGTTACACCGCCGGTTCCTGCTGGCTCAGACAATGGAAACTTCCCAGTCCCCAGATCAAGTCGGTCGAATCCAACCCGATCACTTTGCGGTCAGGGAAGCACCCGGTAAGTATGTCTAAAGCCTTCTGATCATTAGGATCTCGGAAAGTGGGCACTACCACGGCTGCATTGCTGATGTAGAAGTTCGCGTAAGAGGCCGGTAATACCTGATCTTCGTGCTCAACGGTAGCCGGCATGGGCAGTTCAATTACGTTCAGCGGCTTGCCGTTTTCGAGCCGCAGCTGGTGGAGCTCCTTCAGGTTTTCCTGCAAGGGTTCGTAGTTCTCGTCGTTCTTATTGTGTTCCACCACCGTAACCACCGTATCGGCATTGACAAAACGGGTAAGGTCATCAATGTGGCCGTCGGTATCGTCGCCGACAATGCCGTCTCCCAGCCAAAGGATGTGACTCACCCCGTAATAATCCCGCAGGTACTGCTCAATCTGCCCCTGACTTAGGAGCGGATTTCGGTTTTCGTTGAGCAAGCAGGCTTTGGTAGTCAATAAAGTGCCTTTTCCGTTAAACTCCACGGAGCCACCTTCCATCACGATACCCGGACGAAATACCGGCAGGCCCCGTACTTCGGCTATTTTCAGCGGAATTTGATTGTCCAGGTCATGCGGCGGGTATTTTTCGCCCCAGGCGTTGTAATTCCACTTCACCACTACTTTCTTCTGTTCCGCCTTCGGATTGATCAGAAAGGCCGGGCCGTGGTCGCGGCACCAGGCATCGTTGGTCGGGTGAAAGTAGAACTTTACTTTGCTCAGATTGGCCCCGGCTTCCTGCAGGTGCCACAGGGCAAACTGCCGCATGGCTTCATCATTCACGTTAATGCACACCTCTTCCCCTTCAGCCACGGCTTTAACAAATTGCGCATACACCCCAAAAACGGTTTCAATTTTCCCGGGCCAGGAAGCTTCTTTGTGCGGCCAGCTCAGCCAGGTAGCCGTATGGCGTTCCCATTCCGCCGGAAAGTAATAACCTAGTTGGGCCGGAGTTTGTGAAGTAGGGTTCATAGTTTGGAAGGTTTCTGGTTTGAGGTTGTTGGTTTACGGTTAACTGGTCATTAGTCATAAGTGCATTGGTCATTGGTACATTAGTCAATGGGAAAACTAATTTCGAATATCGAACAAGAAATGTCGAATATCGAAGGAATGACTATTGACTAATCAACTATTGACCAATGGCTTTTTACCCATTAAACTGATTCATCGTAGCTTGCAGACCAGCCATACAGAAAGAAAGGGCCGCCTCGCAGGCTTTGTCTATGACTTGCGGTAAGGCAGTAAACTCCCTCCGGCGAAAACCGGCCTAACACGTATTCTACCTGGCCCCTTTCGGAAAATCGCCGCCCACCCCGAAGCGTAAACGGGCATATTCCTGGGTACCCAGCGTTTCTTCAATATTACGCAGACCATTGTGTCCGCCGTGGGTGCCTTTAGCCCGGATGCGCAGTTTTCCGAACGGAATCGCAATGTCATCCGTAATTACCAATAAATTTTCCTTGGGAATTTTCAGATCCTGCAGCCAGTAGTTTACGGCCCGGCCACTCAGATTCATGTAGGTCGTTGGCTTAATCAAGTGAATATGCTTGCCTTTATATTTAAAATCCACCGTAGATGCCAGCCGGTTGGTCGTAAAATCAGTTCCGTGCTTGTCGGCCAGCTGGTCCAGCGTCAGGAAGCCGATGTTGTGCCGGGTGAGTTCGTACTCCGGCCCAATGTTGCCCAGACCCGCGATAAGATATTTCATGAATGACAAAGCGTTAGGGTAATGGTAAATGCTAAAGGTTGAATGCTAAATGAAATGGAAGTAATTGCGACTCCTTATTACTGCAAAATCTTCGTTTAACCTTTAGCATTTATAATTTAGCATTACCAGTGTTAGGTAGTCGTTCCCAATTCCGACGCAAAAGTAATAACTTACGGCGTTTACGCAGATGCAGGGTTCTTGTATTTCACGCAAAGAGCAGTATTGGTAATTTTGTATGACGGATGTTTAATGAAACGAGTATGAGTAATTGACAATTAACTTAATTAAACGCTTCTCATTTAAAATTCAATAGTTAGAATTTACCATTATCAAAACGTGCTCCAGCGGCACAAGGGCACACTAACCAAATAGCATATCACCCATTATGATCATTGAGTGCAGAGCTTACGCCCGGCCGGGTTATTAGGCAATCCTTCGGATGGATATTTCGGCAAAACGATTTCCATTATTGTAAAAAACTTCGGCGCCCATATTTCCCTGTATCAGTCTCCCGAGCTGCACATTGAGCCGCAGGAGCAGGACAGCACTACGTACCGGAACATTTATCACCTGAAAGAATCGGTGAGTTTGATCGGCTATAATGGAGGGATTCCCTTAATTAAAGCTGCGATCAAGAAGTTCTGCGAATACTGCGAACGGAACGATATCCGGCTTAGTAACAAGAATTTCACGCTCCGCTACAGTTCCTCTATTCCCCGACAGGTGGGTTTGGCCGGTTCCAGTGCCATTATTATTGCTACCTTCCGGGCCCTGATGCAATTTTACCAGGTAGAAATCCCGCTGAAATTCTGCCCAACATTGCCCTTTCCGTGGAAATGGAAGAACTAGGAATTAATGCTGGTTTGCAGGACCGCGTGGCCCAGACGTATGAGGGCTGCGTGTACATGAATTTCGACCGGCCTATCATGGAGAAGCAGAAACACGGTGACTACGAGCGGATTGACCCTACGCTGCTGCCTCAACTGTACATTGCTTACAAAACCACATTAGGCAAGGTTTCCGGTAAGGTGCTCAATGATATCCGGACCCGTTACGACAATGGCGACCCCTTTGTCATCGATACCTTGAAGGAAATTGCCGGGTTAGCCGAACAGGGACGTAATGCCATTTTGAACCGGGATTATGCCACGCTACACAATCTGATGAACCATAACTTTGACCTGCGGGCCAAGATCATGCGGATCAGCGACAGTAATATGGAGATGATCGGGACGGCCCAGGTTGCGGGGCTTCCGCCACATTTACGGGTTCAGGCGGATCAATTATTGGTATGTATTATGGCGATGAAATGCTCAATAAGTTGATGGTGCGGCTGAAGGGAATTCAAGCCCTGGGTAATCAAGCCGTATATTGTGTAAAAAGTGCTGAAAAGAAAATACTATCAATTCCTGAGAGATCATTGTGCGGCTTATTCCTGTTACTTTAATTGCCTTATTCTCCATTGAGCTTTATAGCCAGATTACGCCGCGGGATTCCTCAGGAAAAGCATTGGGATTCGGAGAGGGCTTACGGCAAAGCCGAATACTGCACGTCGACCAGAAAGGCGGTGAAGTAATTCTTGCCAGTCCTGACGAAAAGCGAAAGACTGCCAGGCTAATTAAGCTTCCGGCAGTTTTCACAGCACTGACCAACTGAAGTCAACCGTCCTGATTCGGCTCCAGATCGAGCCTTTTAAAAGCCATCCGCAGAAGGGCCGGGTACGACAGACCTTTCAAAATGCCGTTGAATCCGGCAAACCGGTCAAAGAAGCGTATCCTTTCGAATACCAATATCAGGTTCATTATTCGCCCGGGAATAATTATTTTCTTTTCTACCGGTACGATTACAGCCAGCCAGTGCTGTATGCGAATTGTTTGATTCTGGACTCGGCCCTGACCGTTAAGCGACGTTTTCAACTCCCCATAGATGATGGTTTTACCAATCAGGGCTTGTTTGTGGGAAGCCGGGGAGAAGTGTACCTGATTCATACTGATGCAGAAGATGCCGTTGCGGTCATTCAATACCAGCCGGAAAGCGGAGAAAGCAAACTTTTGGAAATAGGTCCCAGCGGAAGTCGCCGGACCCGGTTTATGCCCTTTTTCGGCGCAGATCATAAAATGTACCTGGCTACTGTAGTAGAAAACGCGGCTGGGGAGTTAGCGGGGCTAATGATTGCTACGCTTATCTTCAGCCAGCCAAAAGTAGAAAACGTTCAATTCTACCCGGTTTCAGCCGACTTGCGCCAACGCTTAGGCAAACGGGTATCGAGTGGTCATTATGATATAAGGGCATTTACGGTGCAGCCGGAAGGAAATAGGATCGTGACGCTGGAAAAACACAACATCGTTGCCAATACGTATCAATACAATCCTTTGGACGTAAATAGCCCCGCTAACTGGAAGCCTCGTAAGCAACAGGTACAGATCGGGGAACGTATTACATTCCGCTTAACTTCGGAAGGAAAGGTGCTGTCGGAAGAAATTACGGAGAATTATAAAACATATCCGTAATTAATCTCACTTTTGCCTATTGATCTACCAGCGAATTCGCCGATGCTTGCCTTCCTTATCTTTCTGGGCTTACTGCTGACCTACATGATTTTGGCGGTGTATGCCGAACGAAAGGTTTCTGCTTTTATTCAGGACCGCCTGGGGCCGATGGAAATTGGCTGGTATGGCATCGGGCAGACCGTAGCCGATCTGATTAAGTTGCTGCAGAAAGAGGACATTGTACCCGAACGGGCCGACAAGTGGCCGTTCCTGGCTGCCCCCATGATCATTTTTGTGGCCGTATTTGCCGGTTTTGCTGTCATGCCGCTTACCCCGGACTTGCAGGGATCTGATGCCGCCGTTGGCGTTTTTTACCTCTTGGCCATCATTTCCATTGATATTATCGGCCTGCTGATGGCCGGCTGGAGTTCCAATAATAAATATTCTCTGCTGGGGGCAATGCGTTCCATTGCCCAGATTATTTCCTACGAAGTGCCCGTTGGGCTGGCAGTTATTTGTGCAGCGGTTTACTGCCAGACGCTTGACTTACAGGCCATCAGCTTCCAGCAGGGCATCTGGATTCACGAATATCCCGGTTATGCGCAGGAAACGAATTACCTGTTTGGCCTGCGGAGTTTGGGCATTGACGTAACGCAGGTAGGCGGCTTCCTGACCTGGAACGTGGTGCGGATGCCGCTGTTTTTTGTGGTATACGTGATTTTCTTCATTGCCACCTTAGCCGAATGTAATCGGGCTCCGTTTGATATTCCGGAGGCGGAGTCGGAGCTAGTGGGCGGGTTTCACACGGAATACTCCGGTTTCCGGTGGGCTATCTTATTCCTGGCCGAGTACGGCATGATGCTGCTCCTGACCATGCTGGGAGCTGTGCTGTTTCTGGGGGGCTGGAATACGCCTCTGCCCAATATCGGTCCGGTAAAACTCGCCTTTTGGACCAGTGGTGCCCCGGGAACGGTTTACGGGAATTTGACGGGGGCCTTTTGGCTGGTGACGAAAGCTTTCGGTGGTATATTTGTGCAGATGTGGGTGAGATGGACGTATCCGCGGTTGCGAGTGGACCAGCTCATGTACTTATGCTGGAAAGTGCTTACGCCTGCCTGTCTGATCCTGCTGTTCCTGTCAGCAGTATGGCGGTTGTTGGGGTAGGGGGAATACTAAGTTTCGAATACTAAATTTATAAGACTATGGAATACATTGCTGACCGGATTACAATCGATGGAAAAATGAGGCACCACTATTAACAGAACAGTAAAACAACTTTTACTATGAAATACCAGGAAAGAATTGTTTCGGATTATAAAATCATGCTGGGAAAGCCGGTGATTCGGGGTACCCGGATTACAGTTGAACTAATTCTGAAAAAGCTTTCCCAAGGAGCTACTGTGCAGGACTTGATAAATATGTATCCTAATCTAGTCGAAGCTGATGTACTGGCGGCCCTTACCTATGCCTCAGAAGTGATTGCAAATGAAGAAGTAATTAATTTAGCATCGTGATTCTAGCGGATGAAAATATTGATAGCGCTATTATTCGAGCTATCAGAGAAATAGGAATTGAGGTTTATTCAGTAGCAGAATCCAACTCAGGAATTGAAGACTCCGAAGTAATTGAATTATCGAAAAATCCTGCCAGAATTATTCTTACGGAGGATAAAGATTTTGGAGAATGGGTATTTGCTCACAGAGCTAAAAACATAAGTGTAGTATTGTTGAGGTATGAGTTTAAAGATACTGCACAGATTACAGCTATTTTGCTTTCGCTGTTCCAAACAAGACTGGCGGATTTGCAGAATAAGTTTACAACGATAACTGTACAGAAAATCAGAATCAGAAGTCTGCCAGATTAATGTTGCCCAGCCGGAAAAATTTCTTCTGGAGCTTCCGGAATTTTTCAATACAAAGAATGCAAGTAAACGTAAAAGGAGCCAATAGCTCCTATTTTGGCAATATCAGGGAAGGAATTAAATCTTCATGGGAAGGACTGAAGCTTTCGCTGAAACATATTTTTGAGGCCAGGCGAAGCCGCAAACCTATCGGCGTGGCGGACAAGGAGTACTTTGGGCAGCAGACAGGGATTGTTACGCTTAAATATCCCTACGAAGCCCTGCCGGTACCTGACAATGGCCGCTACCGGCTGCATAACGAGATGGAAGACTGCATTGTCTGTGACAAGTGCGCTGAGATATGTCCCGTTGATTGCATTGAAATTGAACCCGTAAAAGCTACTGAAGAAATCCGCAAAACCTCTGATGGGCACTCGGTGCGGTTATATGCGGCCAAGTTTGACATTGATATGGCGAAATGCTGCTTCTGCGGGCTCTGCACTACCGTTTGCCCAACCGAATGCCTCACCATGACTAAAACCTATGATTTCAGTGAGTTTATCATGGATAATCTGAATTACCATTTTTCGGATTTGTCACCAGCGGAGGCGGAACTTAAAAAGAAAGCATACGAAGACTTTCAGGCGGCTAAGCTGGCTGCCAAAAATGCAGCGAATGCGGCTAAAGCTAATGCAGAAGCACCGGCTCCAAAGGCTGAAGTTCCAAGAAAGGAAGTCCTTGCTACGGAAACGTCAGCCGAAACTCCGGCAAACCCTCCAGCTGAAAATACGCCGCCCAAACCCGTGATTAAGCGGCCGGTGATGAAGCCAGTAATTAAAAAAACGGACCCTAATCTACCCGATACCCAAGCATGAGCCTGGTCACGCTGCTTTTCTACGTATTTGCGCTGCTTACTGTAGGTTCTGCCCTGGGCGTACTGTTATTCCGCAATGTGCTCTACGCTGCCTTTACGCTGCTGCTGACCTTCCTGGGCCTTGCCGGATTGTACGTGCTTGCCGGAGCCGATCTGCTGGCAGTGATTCAAATTGTGATTTACGTGGGTGGTATACTGGTACTGCTGGTTTTCGGGGTCATGCTGACGCAACGAACTTCCCAGGAGTATCCCGCTTCCAGGTCCCATAATCATTTGCTCGGGCTGCTGGTGGCTGGCGGGCTGTTTACGCTGTTTCTGATCATGATCGTACAGGTGAATGCGGAGCATCTAGGCTGGATTGCCTCGGCTAGTAGTAATGCTGCGGGTCAGCAGTCTACTCTAGCAGGAATCGGACTGAAACTGATGACTGACGCCGTATTGCCTTTTGAAGTAGCGGGTATTCTGTTATTAATTGCCTTGATTGGAGCCGCCTACATTGCGGGGAAGGGGCAGAACCGTTGACGGGTATGATGAAATGATTAACAGGATATTCTCTCTTTTAAACCTTTGTGTTTCCATTATTGGCGCAAGTCTTAGCGCAGCGAGACTTGTGACAAGGAATAATTGCCAGTCTCCCACTGGCAGGAAGTCGTAGAGACGCAATGCATTGCGTCTCTACTTTTCATTTGTCCGCACAAGAAAGATTCTTGCGCGAGAAGTAGTGTGCGAGAAGTGCGTTGCTCCGTGTTCTCTGCGGTAAAAAATACACTTCTGCTATCCAAAATCCGCTATCCGACATTTAACTATGATTCCACTCGACCATTACCTGCTGCTTAGTGCCATCCTGTTTTGTATCGGTGTGGCGGCAATCGTAACGCGGCGCAATGCGATTGTAGTATTGATGGGAATTGAACTGATTCTGAATGCCGCCAATCTGAATCTGATTGCCTTTAGCCGGTTCGATCCGCAAAAATTGCAGGGACAGTTGTTTGCTTTATTCGTCATTGTAGTAGCCGCCGCAGAGGCTGCCGTTGCCCTGGCTATTCTCATTAAAGTGTATTCGCATTTTCAGACGACTGAGCTGGATCAGATCAATGAACTGCGAGGATGAACTGATTGGATGCTTTGCTGATGAGATGATGTGTTAATGTGCTGATTATCAGTATAGAATATGTATCTAGTGTCTGTTGTCTAATATCTTCTAATGGAAATTCTACTTGCCAGTATCCTCTTACCGCCACTCCTATCTTTCCTGCTGCTTTTTCTGGTGGGAAGAAAATTGCCCCGGCAAGGTGACTGGCTGGCCATTGGCTTAAGCGGACTCTCTTTTCTGGCAGCGCTGTTTCTGTTTGTCCGGATCTGGCCGGGTGGGGAGTTTCATACCCAAGCCCAATGGTTTCAACTGGCTTCTTATTCATTCAAAGCAGGGTTCTGGGTAGATAAGCTTTCGGTGCTGATGGGGTTGCTGGTGACATTTATTTCGCTGCTGGTTCAGATTTACTCCACGGCCTATATGCAGGGAGAACTGCGGTACCGTCACTATTTCGGCTATCTCGGACTGTTCACTTTTGCCATGCTGGGCATTGTACTGGCTGATAGTTTACTCTTATTATTTATCTTCTGGGAACTGGTCGGCTTGTCTTCTTACCTTCTGATTGGTTTCTGGTATCAACAAATCGAAGCCCCTTTAGCCAGTCGCAATGCCTTCCTGATCAACCGGATTGGCGATACTGGTTTCCTGATTGGCATCATGCTGGTCTATTTGCAATTTGGTACTTCTGATCTGAAGTTTCTCACTACTGAGGCCATGCTGCCGATGCGTACTTCCTGGTCGCTGGTAGTAGGATTAGGCATTTTTTGCGGCACGATTGCCAAATCAGCGCAATTTCCGCTGCAAATCTGGCTGCCAAGGGCTATGGCCGGGCCTACTCCCGTATCAGCGCTGATCCATGCGGCAACTATGGTGGCGGCGGGGGTATTTCTGCTGGTCCGGACCTTTCCGCTGCTAGACACATCAGTGTTAACCATCATTGCCATTACCGGAACGATTACCGCCTTTATGGGGGCAGTAGCCGCGCTGTTTCAAACGGATATCAAGCGATTACTGGCCTTCTCGACTATTTCGCAATTGGGGTACATGGTGATGGCGGTTGGAGTAGGGGCGCCGGGGGCTGGTCTGTTTCACCTGCTGACCCATGCTTTTTTTAAAGCCGGTCTATTTCTATGCGCCGGTATCGTAATTCACGCTTTGCACGAAGCGGCTCATCGCACCCATGTTCATTTTGATGCTCAGGATATGCAACGAATGGGCGGATTCCGCAAAAAACTGCCTTTTACCTTTGTCTGCTACACCCTCTGTGGTTTGGCCTTAGCCGGCTTGCCGTTCTTCTCCGGTTTCTTGTCGAAAGACGCGATTCTGCTGGCAGCCTTCCAATGGGCAAATGGTCAATCTTCCAATCTGGCTTGGCTGGTTCCATCGTTAGGATTCCTGACCGCTTTCCTGACGGCGTTTTATATAGGGCGGCAATTACTGTTGGTTTTCTTCGGGGAATGGAGGCGGGAGCCAAAGCATAATCAACCCGTTTACGAAAATATTGAAGAACCACCTTTAGTGATGCGGGGACCAGTGGCGCTGCTGGCTGCGCTTTCCGTCTTTTTATTTTTTTCCCTCAATCCGTTTGACGCGGGCAATGGCTGGTTGTTAACGGCTTTTACTAATGACGCTACTGTAAATCATAACGGCCATACCATTGTGGTTGTTCTTTCGGTATTGCTATCCCTATCTGGCTTAGGCGCAGCTTACTGGCTGGTGATGAAAAAAACCTTTGCCATGCACTCCTTTTTGGGGCAGCTTTCTATCCGTAATTGGTATCTGGAAGAAGCCTTTCAGAGCTTGGTTGTACTACCTGCTAAATTTTTTATCCGAATAGCCCATTGGGTAGATAGTTACATCATCGATAAAATCGTGGATTTTATGGGGATTTTCACGGTAGTCTTCGCCCATATCATTGCCTGGATCGACCGGATACTGGTGGATGGTTTGGTCCGCTTAACGGCTTATACTGCCGGAAGGGTAGGAATGCTCACCCGGGTGAAGCAAGGCAGTATACAAACCTACTTTGTTGTAGCCCTCCTTGGACTCATTGGCTGGGTAATTTGGGTAGTAAGTTAGAAGGTGAAGTAGCAGTAGCAGTAGCAGTAATAATATGTTCTATACACCCTACTTCCGAGAGAAGCGAGAAAAATACTGCCGCTGCTACTACCACTTTTACCCTCAGCAATTACTGCTGTCTACAGCACAGGATTCACCCGTCAGGGCTACTTCAGAACCTACTTGCTCCAAAGCTTGGACAAAAGTCTCGGCCGGTTGCGCTCCGGAAACGCCGTATTTATTATTGATGATGTAGAAGGGCACTCCGGTAATACCTAATTTCTGTATTTCTTTTTCCTCCAGCGCCACTTCCTCTAGGCCGTCATCCGTAGAAAGCAATTGCACTACTTTTTCCCGGTCCAGTCCTGCCTGGGTGGCTACGCTGATTAAGTTCTCATTCTTGGATAAATCTACGCCATCCGTAAAATACGCCTTAAACAGCGCTTCCACCAATTCCAGGTGCTTCCCGGCTGACTTGGCAAACTGTACCAGACGATGCGCATTTCGGGTATTCGGCGAAATCTGCTGTTTCTCAAAATGAAAGGCTAGTCCTTCCTGGGCGGCCACCTGGGTCATGTGCGTGGTGATTTCCTGGTAGCGGGAGTGACTGCCAAACTTCTTGCCCAAATATTCCGCCTGATTTTTACCTTCCAGTGGCATATCCGGATTTAATTCAAAGGGGTGGTATTCCAGTTCAAAGTTGTATTGGTCTGATAACTTAGTCAAAGCCTGCTCCAGCCGCCGCTTCCCGACATAACACCAAGGGCACACTACGTCGGAGACAATATCAATTTTAATGGTTGGTTTACTCATTGGTTTTATAGTTTTACCGGGAAACAGGTGGGGAAAAGGAATGGTTCAATGGAAGAAGCGAGGAGATAGAAGTGAGAAGGAGGAAAGAAGCAATGACAATTTTGGTTTCTAGTTTCCTCCTTAAAGTTAACCGGGTCAAGCGTCAGTAGTATCTTCTTTCTTCTCGCTTCTATCTCCTCGCTACTCGCTTCTTCCACCAATATCGAACATCTTCAATCGAACATCGTTATTAGCAGTTTTGCCCGGAAATTGGGAGATTTGCGCTTTAGATGCCTGTGTATGTCGCTAGATCCGCTGTATGCCGTTTCTCCCATTGACGGCCGTTACCATAAGCAAACTGCCAACCTCCAACCTTACTTCTCCGAAGCCGGCCTGATTCACTACCGGGTGCGGGTAGAAATCGAATACTTCATCGCCCTCTGCGAACTGCCGTTGCCGCAGCTACAGGATTTCCCAAAAGAAAAATATTTAGCCCTGCGGGATATTTATAAGGAGTTTTCTCAGGCTGATGCACTGGCGGTAAAAGAGTTTGAGCAGACGACCAATCACGACGTAAAAGCCGTGGAATACTTTATCAAAGGGCGGCTGGAAGTACTTGGTTTAGCAGGTTTCGGGGAGTTCATCCATTTCGGGTTGACCTCACAGGATATTAATAATACTGCCATTCCCTTGTTGCTGAAAGAAGCCATGGATGCCGAAATTGGTCCTTTACTTGAAAAAACGGTAGCCCGGCTGCGGGAATTAGCCAATACCTGGACTGATATTCCGATGCTGGCCCGGACCCACGGACAACCGGCCTCGCCTACTCGTTTAGGCAAAGAATTGATGGTATTTGTAGAAAGGCTTGAAAAGCAAGTTGCTGCCTTGAAAGCAGTCCCTTTTGCCGCTAAATTTGGGGGTGCTACGGGTAATTTTAATGCCCACCATGTGGCTTATCCGGCGGTTGACTGGATAACTTTTGCCGATAAATTTGTCAATCAGACGCTGGGGCTTTCCCGCAGTCATTTTACCACCCAGATTGAGCATTACGACCAGCTGGCGGCTTTCTGCGATGCCCTCAAAAGGATTAATACGATACTGATTGACCTGAACCGAGACGTGTGGCAGTATGTCTCCGTAAATTATTTCAAGCAGAAAATTAAAGCGGGTGAAGTGGGGTCTTCGGCCATGCCCCATAAAGTAAATCCCATTGATTTCGAGAATTCCGAAGGGAACCTGGGTATCGCCAATGCGCTACTGGAACACCTTTCGGCGAAACTTCCCATCTCTCGCCTGCAACGTGATCTGACTGACTCCACGGTACTCCGCAACCTAGGCGTACCTTTGGCACATGCCGTAATTGCTTACCGGTCACTGCTCAAAGGATTGGATAAACTGGAATTGAATGAGGCAGCCATCCATACCGATTTAGAAGAGAACTGGGCTGTAGTAGCCGAAGCTATTCAAACTATCCTGCGCCGCGAAGGATTCCCTAAACCTTACGAAGCCCTGAAGGAACTGACCCGGAAGAATGAAAAAATCACTTCCGAAAGCATTCAGATCTTTATTGAGGGGCTGTCCGTGAGTGAAGACATAAAGCAGGAACTGAAAGCCATTACGCCCTTTAATTATACAGGTATATAGGTATTAGTCAATAGTTATACCAGAATGACTTTTTCCAAGTACCCAATACCAAGTACTTAATACTCTTTCCCAATGGGAACTATTAATCATTGAACAATACTCACTAAAACTGGTTACCACCTGCGGTTTACAACTAGTACCCTTACCCGCAAAATCAGTATTATTTTCCCCAAACTAAACCGCGGTCTCCCCGTAAAGAGAAAGAGTACTGTCTACACTATAATTGTATCCGGAAGGAGGAACTAATGAAAAATCTGTTTCTGTTGATTTTAGCTGGTATCATCGGCGGCATTGTAACCCTATCATCGTATAAATTTCTGGGACTTGACGCAAGAAATGGCGACGGGAGCCGGTCTGCCCAATCAGGTGTAGGGGTAAGTAATGTAGGCTACAAAGGGAAAGCAGTAGAAGCTTCGGGTAACCTGGTAGAAGTAAGCTTCGGAAAAGCAGCCGAACGGTCACTGGAAGAAGTAGTACATATTCGGGCCACCGTGTCAGCGAGAAGAGGCAGGGGAGGACAAGACCCTTTTCGATGACTTTTTTGGCTTTGAAGATCCCTTCGGGCAAGATCCGCGTCAGGAGAGTTTACGGCAGCAGGCCACTGGCTCAGGCGTAATTTTCCGGCAGGATGGATATATTGTCACCAATAACCACGTGGTGGATGGCGCCACCGATTTGGAAGTGTCACTGCATAACAAACGGGTCTACAAGGCCAAACTAATTGGTACGGACCCTTCTACTGACCTTGCCGTTATTAAAATCAGTGAAGATAACCTGCCTGCATCTACTTTCGCCAATTCGGATCAGGTTAACGTAGGAGATTGGGTTTTGGCGGTTGGTAACCCTTTTGATCTGGCTTCTACCGTGACGGCAGGTATTATCAGTGCCAAAGCCCGGAGCATCGGCATTCGCGAAGATAATACGGCTATTGAATCCTATTTACAGACGGACGCAGCCGTAAACCCCGGTAATAGTGGCGGCGCTTTAGTGAACCTGCGCGGGGAACTCGTCGGAATTAATACCGCTATTGCCTCTCCAACCGGTACGTATGCTGGGTATGCTTTTGCGGTGCCAAGTAATCTGGTATCTAAAGTGATAGAAGATTTAATGCGTTTTGGTGAAGTGAAGCGCCCCTATTTGGGAGTAGGTATCCGTGACCTGGACTGGACCTTGGCTCAGGATCTTGGACTGAAAATAGCTGAAGGCGTATTAGTGGAAAGAGTTGCACCCGGCGGAGCAGCCCAAAAGGCTGGTATTGAGCAGCAGGATGTAATTGTAGAAGTGGATAAGCGTGAAGTCCGTTCCTCAGCCGAGTTGCTGGAAACAGTAGCCCGTCACCGGCCCGGGGATAAAATAAACGTCATTGTGAACCGGCAGGGCAAAGAACGTCAGATTACCGTTACCTTACGGGACGCTGCCAGTGTAGCACAGCGCTAACGTAAGCAGGTAGGAAAAATATAAAGTACAAAAAGGCATTGCAGCAACTGCAGTGCCTTTTTGTTTTGGATAAAATGATAACTTCATACCCGTAATTACTACTACCAAGCATGCCGATAAGTCTACCCTTCAGCCTCCGCACGCTGCTTCTTACCGGGTTTTTTCTTCTTTCCGCCTTGTGCCACGCGCAGCAAAAGCCGGATACAATTCACTTTCAGCTTAAACCTCTCCGTTACGATACCAACTACATTGTTAACTATCGTGATAAGCTGTGTGTCACCTGGGTGGGCAGTACCAAAAGCCTTGATATGCAAGTGGTGAATCCTGGTAATACAAAAATGGCCATTCAGTATAAACCCAGCACCGCTTATAACTGGGGATTCGGACTGGATTACAAATGGCTTTCTCTGGAACTTACCACCCGGTTGCCTTTGCTTCCTTATATAGGACTGCACCGGGGCAAGTCAGAACAATGGGGTTTTCGTTTTGGGAGTACGGGCCGTAAAGTTTGGTTTACCTCTTTTATTCAATACTATGCCGGGCAGTATATAGAAAACCCCCAGCTGATTGACCCGGATTGGCTTCGAAAAAAAACCTATTATCCGGCACGTCCTGACATCGAGAATTTAGCTATTTTCCTGGGTGCTAATTATGCGTTCAATCACCGGCGTTACTCTCATAATGCTGCCTTGTCGCAGATTGATCAGCAAAAGAAGAGCGCCGGTACCTTTGTGCTGGGCGGTGCACTCATGGGATATGCTACCCAAGCTGATTCGTCAGTGGTACCCCAGGCTTTATGGCAAAAGTTTCCTTCCGAAACCCAGCTGACCAAATCAGCTACCGTTGCTTTTGCAATTACCTTTGGGTACGTACACACCTTTGTAATCAAACAGCGGTTTTTCATTCATCTGGGGCTTATTCCTGGCATTACTGTGCAGGCAAGTTCGGCTACTATGGCTGATGCAACTACCAGAGAATATCCTTCCAACTATGGAGGAATGGCCGAAGCACGTTTATCACTGGGATACAACGGTAAAAAATATTATGGCGGCCTTACTTCTGCCTCTATGGCTTTTTCGGGTAATACCCAAAATGGAGGCAGTGTGCTTACCTATAATTATTCCAACCTTCGGCTGTTTTTCGGACGCCGGTTTACCCTCCCTTTCCGGGTTCCCGTGATTGACCGTAAGAAGCCCGGATAAATTCTGCCCATTGAATGTTTTCTCTAGCAAAGTAGCCAACTGAGGGGACGTTTTGGAGGAAGAATAACATTCCTTTGGAATCTTATGCCAGTCGGTTTAATAGCGTAATAATTCTTGGATTACCTTGGCTACTTTATGGGCGTTGGGCAATATCTCACCCGCTAATGCCGCATTAAGCGGAATAGCCGGGACATTGCTAGCTCCACAGGTAAAAACCGGGCTATCGAGTATCTTAAAACATTCCTTAGTGATCCGGCCAGCCAAGGCTTCGGCAAAGGAGTTCCGTAAAGGTTCTTCCGTCAGGATAAGGGCTTTATTATGACGTTTAACGGCTGCCACTACAGCTTCCCAATCTAATGGGTTCAGCGAACGTAAATCCAGGATCTCTACCGCACCGGCAAATTGTTCACTGGCGGCGCTGGCCCAATACACCCCCATTCCATACGTAATCACAACCAGAGAGCCCCCTTCTTCCCGCTTTTCCGGATCAGCCTCCTGAGCAACGCGGGCTTTACCTAAGGGAACGAGATAATCCTTAGCCGGTTCGACCATTAGAAAAGCTTCGACTTCCGGGCTTTGCGTGCGGTATAGTGCCCGGTGTTCAAGCAATAGTACCGGATTAGGATCAAGGAAGGCAGCTTTCAGCAAACCCTTGGTATCACCCGCATTAGAAGGATACACGACCTTAATGCCGGGAATCTGGAGTAAGGTTGACTCAATACTTGCTGATTGAAAGGCTCCGCCGGAGGGATAAGCTCCTGCCAGTACCCGGATCAGTACTTGTGCCGGAAACTGGCCATCGGATAAGTAATAGGATTTGGAAAGACCCTGTGAAAGTTGTTTCAGTCCTTGCCACAATGCATCAGCCGTCAGTTCCACAATGGGTTTACACCCAACGGCGGCCATCCCGAGGGCTGAGCCAATTAGGTAGGCAGGCTGATAAGGCATGTTGAACACCCGGTCTCCCCCATATTTTTGAGCCAGTCCTTTGGATTCTTCAAATAAGCCGCCCAATTTTCCGCCGGTATCGGGACCATAGTACAAGGCTTCCGGGTGAGCCGCTAAAATTTCATCCGTTGCTTTTGCCGCTGCTTGGGTAGTATTGGTCTGGTTTGCTTGGGCAGGGGCACGTTCTCCCTTTTCTTCGAGAATCACTTCCGGGGCGAACGTATGAAAAGTAGTAGTAGAGCGGTCAGGTTCGGATGCTTCCAGTGCCTGGCTCCAGGCATGGGCAACCAGAGAACTGGCTTCCTGATCAATCTGATTAATATTTTCTTCCGTTTCTCCCTCAATGATGAGGTATTTTCGCAAGCGGGTAATCGGGTCATCCTTCCGGTGCAGGGCAATGTTATCTTCCGTCCGGTATTGCTCACGGCGCAGGTCCGAACTATAATGCCCGATTAGAGGACATTTGGCGTGCAGCAGTACGGGTAGTCGTTCAATCCGGGCGTACTCTATTGCGGCCTGAATACTTTCGTAAGCTTGCACGAAGTCAGCGCCGTTGATACGGTTACGCTTTAGTCCTTTAAATCCACCGGCAAATTCATAAGCATCCATGCCCCGGTATTCTTCGGCCCGGGCCGAGCGGCTCCAATCATTATCCTGTATCAGATACACAATCGGCAGACGCTTTAATACGGCTATCTGCAAAGCTTCGGCTACCTCTCCGTTGGTCATGGCGCCATCTCCCAGGGAACAGAAAACAATGGGTCTCTCAAAATCAGAACGCAGATTCTGCGCCACCAGGTACGCAAGGCCCTGCGCCATACCGGTTGCGGGTATTACGTGCGATCCATCCGGAACACCCATATAAGGGATAGTAGGCAAGCCATTGCGCTTCAATGAAGCACATCCGTAATAATTTCTCCCTCCCGAAAAAGGGTCATTTTGCCGGGCAAGCAACTGCATCATCAGTTCGTAGGGCGAAAGGCCCATTCCCAGCAGCAGTGCTTCATCCCGGTAGTAAGGTGCTACGTAATCATGCGCTTTCAGGTGCATAGCTGCCGCAATCTGTACTGCCTCATGCCCCCGGGAAGTGCTATGCGTGTATTTGTCCGTTATTTGCCGTTGCTCTTCATACAACTGATCCATTGACCGGGTAACACACATCAGGTGATAAGCCCTTTTCAGCGTATTGTCGTTAAGAGTAGTATAAGAGGTAATAATGGAAGAAGTAGTCATGCAGTGCTTGGCTTAACGGATGTTGGCAGATAGCAGAAGGTTGATTTACAACCAGTTCGATTAAAAAACAAAAGATTTTCGTTCCAAAATACAACTTGACTATTAATTTGCCAACATCCTGTATCGAGTAGGAATAAATTTTATCCCCTAAAGGTTAAATGGATAAGGGTAGTATACCGCTTGCGCTCAGTAGCTACCAGGTAATCGTATCTCAATTCTATTAAATCTTATGACTGCCTTTACCCTTACCCTTCTGTCTTCGGGGGTTACCCTGACGGAGTCAGAAATACGATATGGCAACTGGCCACAGCACCTTAATGGATATGAACGGCAAGCATTACTGTTCTGTCACGACTGGCTCAACGGAAAGGAATCATTTGTGTTGCATACGTCAGGTTCAACGGGCATTCCCAAACCTATTGTACTTACGCGCCAGCAAATGGCAGCCAGTGCCCGGATGACTGGTAAAGCCCTTCACTTGCAAGCTGGCGACCGGGCCTTGGTAAACCTGAATGTGCAGTACATCGCAGGCATCATGATGCTGGTCAGGGGAATGGAACTGACATTAGAATTGACCGTAACCGAACCCTCAGCAGAACCCTTGTCAACATTCCCAGCGGAGACTCGGTTTGATTTTCTGTCCTTTGTACCACTTCAGTTAGAAAGAATACTGACGGCAGAACCTGGCAAACTAGACATTCTCCAGCACGCCAAAGCAATCATTATTGGCGGTGCTCCGCTGATAGGTACTTTGGAAGATGCGCTGCAAATAATCGAAGCTCCGGTTTTTCAGACGTATGGTATGACCGAAACTGTTTCCCACATAGCCTTACGGCGGTTAACCGGAACCAAACGTACTGATTATTATGCTATACTTGAGGGCGTCCAAATCGAGACCGACTCTCGGAGTTGTCTTGTTATCCGAGCCCCGGCCTTGAATGATCAAGTTGTAGTCACCAACGATGTAGTCGAAATGCTGACTGCCACTACATTTCGCTGGTTAGGCAGAGCCGACAATATCATTAACAGTGGTGGAATAAAGGTGCAAGCTGAAAAAGTGGAAAAAGTAGTAGAAGCCGCGCTGCAGGAGCTAGAGGTCACTAACCGTTTTTTTGTCGCCGGCCTGCCACATCCCAGTTTAGGTGAAGCCGTAACCTTGTTTGTGGAAGGGACCTCGCTAAAAAGAGAAATTGAAGACCGTTTACGGGTAGAATTAAACCGGCAACTCTCCCGCTATGAAATTCCTAAAACGATTCATTACTTGGTCATCTTCCCCCAAACACCCACGGGTAAGATTGACCGGCGTGCGGTAGTTACTTCCTGGCAGACAAACCAGACACCTACCGATAAAAATCTGGCAGACCTGTAACCTATTCTATCTTTACAACATCTAATGGAATGTGCAAAGCAATGCCCCAGACATAGTCTTGATTGACCGCATTCTTGCGGGAGAAGCATCGGCGTACCGGCTACTTACCAGTCGGCATCAGGACTATGCTTTTACCGTAGCTTATCGTATTGTTGGAAATCGCGAGGATGCGGAAGAAATTGCACAAGATGCTTTTATCCGGGCATTTCGTTCATTATCAAGCTTCAACCGGGAAGCTAAATTCACAACGTGGTTTTACCGCATTGTTTTTAATGCTGCCGTTGGATTTAAACGTAAACATCGTCCTCCTACTCAGGACCTAGCGGAAACAAATCAATTATTCACTGGAGTGACTGAATCAACGGATCAGATCCGGCTAAATGAACGGCAGCAGTATATTAAGCAAGCGCTTGATTACTTGGCACCAGACGATGTTGCCATGATTACGCTATTTTATCTACAGGAGCTTTCGTTGGAAGAGATAGCCGAAATTACTAGCGTGCCTGCGAATACAGTGAAGGTGAAACTATACCGGGCCCGCAAACGTATGGCGGTTGAGTTGAACCGGATGCTCAAAGGTGAAGCCCAAAGTTTACTTTAATGTATAGTAGATAGTAACCTTATAAATACGAAGTGCAGGAAACTTCTGTAAGTGCCTTGGTAGGATTAATTGTTAAAAGTTGCTTGCCATACGGCATTTGTCACCAAATCATTAACTGAATTCTAATAACTACAGTCCTGTGATTTGTAGTAGTTGATTAGAAAAACAATTTTTTCAATTAGTATGACTGCAAACACCCAAAACCCGCATCTCTCCGAAGAGCAAATATTCAATCTTCTAGATGGGGATTGTGCTCCCACAGAAGTAGCTATTTATAATACGCACTTGGCAAATTGTGCCTCTTGCCACGCCCTCTGGGAAGAATACAGCTTCTTGGATAGCCAGTTGAAGAATATATTGCTGGAAAAAGCACCGGAAAACTTTACGGATAAAGTAATGGATAAATGGCAAGTTGCCGGGCAAACCAAAACCGATTGGGTTTATCGTCACCCTCCTGTACTTGCTTGGGTTAGCATTGGTCTGATTACAACGTTACTGGTAATTAGTGGATACTATTCGCTTCTTTCCATCAAAGCTTACTCCTTAGGGGATATTACACAGCCCTTACTAGATACTTCAGGTAAATGGTTCGACTTTAATGGATTTTTACAACAAGAGTGGATTTGGAACGGATTCTTTATTATCAACGGAATACTAGCTCTAATGATAATGGATAAAGTATTGTTTAGGCCTTTTTTTGAAAAGAAACGTCAGGCACTAATAGGCTGACCTATAGTTCTCCTTATGAATATCTTGTCTGTTAAATGCAACCTTGATAAGCAAGGCATTTATCACTTTCCCTAAATGCTTTATGAAAATAAATAATCAATTTTATGATGATGTATATCAGGTAGTCCAGTTAGTTCCTACGGGGCGAGTTACTACGTATGGAGCAATTGCCGCATATTTAGGGTTAAAAAGTGGTGCTCGTATGGTCGGATGGGCCATGAATGCCGCTCATTCTATTGCAGATGTGCCAGCTCATCGGGTAGTTAATAGAAATGGTGTGCTTACCGGAAGACACCATTTTGAGCCTATAGATGCTATGCAAAAACTGCTTGAAGCAGAAGGAGTAGAAGTAAATAATAACCAGGTTCAGGAATTCAGAAAACTACTTTGGGAGCCTATAAAAGAGATAATACTTTGAGTCATGCTAAAAGGGTATAGGATGTGGAAGATTAAGAAAGGGGTATGAAATAATAGTTGAAGGCTTCATCTTCCAAATAGATTGGACCATCTTCTTACTACTAAAAGTATTGGTTCTTTGCGGGAAAAGTTAGTGACGAGAAAAACTAATTCTAATTCTAATCATAAAGGCAGATTTTAGCTGGTTAATAAGAAAAAACTAGGCGTAGGCGATAAATATTTGGATAAATAGATATTTGGATAAAT
>JAUJNL010000094.1 GCA_030448185.1 Cytophagales bacterium
CATCAGGTTCCGGATCAGGTCGTAGGCTTTGATGTACGTAACCGGATTGGAACGGGATGACTTCCCAATTGGGTTCTGGTCCACAAATTCAATCTGGTTTACTAGTGACAGGCTGCCCTCTATTTTTTCGTATTTGGCCGATTCTTCGGAGTATTGCCCGTAATGTTTGGCCAGGGCCGGGTACAATACCTTCTTGACTAGCGTTGATTTTCCGGAACCACTCACGCCGGTAACTACGGTCAGTACCCCCAGCGGAAACGTCACGTTGATATTCTTCAGGTTATTTTCCCGGGCTCCTTTTATTTCGATGCTGTCGTGCCACTTGCGCTTTACTTTAGGTACTAAAATCTGGTCGCGTCCGCTCAAGAAACGGGTAGTGTGGGTATCGGCTTCATGGATATCATCAATAGTGCCCTGAAAAACGAGTTCTCCACCGTGCGAACCGGCTTCGGGCCCGATATCGATAATCTGGTCGGCCATGCGCATCACTTCTTCTTCGTGTTCCACCACGATGACCGTATTGCCCATATTCCGGAGCATCTGCAGTACGCCAATGAGTTTCTGTGTATCGCGGGGGTGCAGGCCGATACTAGGTTCATCCATGATGTACATAGACCCTACCAGAGCGCTGCCCAGCGAAGTAGATAGCTTAATCCGCTGAAATTCACCGCCGGATAAAGTATTGGTCAGACGATTGAGCGTCAGGTAGCCAAGCCCCACTTTGTCGAGGTACGAAAGCCGGTTACGCAATTCGGTGATGATCCGGCTGGAAACTTTTTCTTCAAATTCGCTTAAAGATAAGGTTTCAAAAAAGGTATAAGTCTCCGTCACCGGCTTTAGCACCAGATCCGTAATTGATTTACCACCCACCTTTACGTAGGCAGCGTCTTTGCGCAGGCGGCTACCCCGGCATTCCGGGCAGGTAGTGCGGCCCCGATACCGTGAAATCATCACCCGGTACTGGATCTTGTGCGTCTGGGATTCTACGTAGTCAAAAAACTGGTTTATTCCCCGGAAATAGCTGTTTCCTTCCCACAAGGTTTGCCTTTCTTCGTCGGTCAGGTCCTGGTACGCCCGGTGGATAGGAAAGTCGAACCGGATCCCATTTTTGAGCAGCGGCTTCAGAAATTCTTCGGACATCTTGTCGCCGCGCCAGGGTGCAATGGCTCCTTCGTAGATAGACTGCGTTTTATCGGGAACCACTAAGTCTTCATCAATGCCGAGTACTCTCCCAAAACCTTCGCAGCGGCGACAGGCTCCATAGGGATTATTGAAGCTAAACAGATTGACGCTGGGTTCTTCAAAGGTGATCCCATCAAGTTCAAACTTATCGGAAAAAGTACGGGTTTCCCGCTCCAGCACCTGTACGATACATACGCCATCCCCTTCGTAGAAAGCCGTTTGCACCGAATCCGAAATGCGGAACTGGTTGTCTTCATCCTCGTGCTTAATGGCGCCGCGGTCAATGAGAATCTGCACATCGGCGGGCTGGTGCCATTCTACGTGCTTCTCGATAGCCTCTTCCAGAAACAGCAGATTGCCTTCGTAGATAATCCGGGTAAAGCCTTTCTGCAGTAAAATCTTTAACTCATCTTCCAAAGAACGGCCCGGGTGAACGTGCAGGGGAGACAGGATCATAAACCGCTGACCATCTTCAAAAGTGTGCAGATAGGTTGCTACATCAGTCACCGTATCCCGTTTTACGACCCGGCCCGAAACCGGTGAATAGGTAACGCCAATACGGGCATAAAGTAATTTCAGGTAATCATATATTTCGGTACTGGTGCCGACCGTAGAACGCGGATTGCGGGTATTTACTTTCTGCTCAATGGCAATGGCCGGCGAGACGCCGCGGATGTATTCTACTTCGGGCTTCTCCATCCGACCCAGGAATTGCCGGGCGTAGGCACTCAAGCTTTCCACGTACATGCGCTGGCCTTCAGCGAATAAGGTGTCGAAAGCCAGGGAAGATTTTCCGGATCCGGATAAGCCAGTTATTACAATTAATTTATTCCGGGGAATGGCTACGCTCAGGTTTTTGAGATTATTTACGCTGGCTCCTTTGATAATGATGAATTCTTTAGGATTTAATTCATCAATAGTTGCATTTGGCAAAGTTGTTGCGGGGTTTGCAATATTCATCTAACAAAGATACGGGGAGTTGGGGAGTTAAAAGAACTTGGAAGTATCTGAGTTTATGAGTGCAGGAGTTTGTAAGTGGATAAGTAAAGAAATGCAGGAAGATATCGGAGTTTAGGTTCTATCGGAATATACCGGGCTACGACAATCAACCCGCTGATTTGCAAATAACTTACCTTGACTAATCCGCTACTATTGAGACCAAAAGAAAGCGAATACTGCATTTTTAAACCGATACACTCGTTTACTCAAACACTTGATAAATCAACAAAACACCCTTAAACGTTTTTTTTACGAAAATTCTTACACTACTGGTTCACAAATTTGTTACCTTACCGTCAAATTGCTATTTTTGATAAACCCCAAAAGTGCTTTGTTCAATTAAACCCTACTCTATGGCATAAAGCTTTACGCTCACTAACTCAACACAATTTCTGCAATATGGAAAAAGTTCTGGTAGACGACGGTACACTGATATCCCGCTACATTAAAGGTGACGAGAAAGCTTTTGAACAACTCCTCCAACGCCACAAATCCCGGGTTTACACAACTATTTATTTAATCGTTAAAGATACTTACCTCGCCGAAGATCTGATGCAAGATACTTTCGTTAAGGCAGTTACGACTATCAAGACGGGCCGCTATAACGAAGAGGGAAAGTTTTTACCCTGGATATTACGCATCGCACATAATCTTGCCATAGACTATTTTCGCAGGGACAAGCGTTATCCTACTATAATCCTGGAAGACGGTTCCAATGTGTTCAACACACTGGACTTTTCGGAAGATTCTGCCGAGTCTATCCAGATTAGAAATGAGACGCATGGACGGCTGCGGGACATGATACAACGCCTGCCAGAGCAACAGCGGGAAGTACTCATGATGCGTCATTATGGCGATATGAGTTTCCAGGAAATCGCTGATGCTACCGGGGTGAGTATCAATACAGCATTGGGACGGATGCGCTATGCGTTGATCAACTTGCGCAAACAAATGCTCAAATATAACTGGAACTATGATCAAAACTTTTACCCCCAATGATGTTTTACGGTATGCCTATCAGGAAACTCCGCAAGAAGAAAACGAATTAATTGAGCAGATGCTGCTTACTGATCCTGCCATGCAGGCTTTTTATCAGGAAGTGGTCGATCTCCAGAATCATATTAACCAGGTATGCGTCGAGCCGTCTGGTGCGGTAATCAATCGCATCCTGGAATTTTCCCGAAACTTTCCCCGGGAGCGTAATTGTCAGAACCGTTGATGCAAATGATTGAATGATCATTTGCATCAACGGTTCTGACATTCTTCAGTACAACCACTTTAATGACCAAGAAAGAACGTTTCCGGCAGTTTGTCGATTATTTTTCCGTCCATTTTGCCGATCCTAAAACGGAACTTCATTTCCGCAATCCATATGAGTTGCTGGTATCCGTAATTCTCAGTGCGCAGTGCACCGATAAGCGGGTAAATATGGTTACGCCGGCCTGTTTGCGCAATACCCGACGGTACAGCACCTGGCCCTGGCGCAGTACGAAGAGGTTTTTCCGTTCGTGAAGAGTATTTCGTATCCCGGCAATAAATCCAAGCACCTGATCGGCATGGCGCAGCAGGTGGTAACTGAATTTAATGGGGAAATTCCGGCTACGGTGGAAGACCTGCAAAAGCTGCCGGGTGTGGGCCGCAAAACGGCCCACGTGATAACGTCCATTATTTACAACCAACCCCATATGGCCGTAGATACGCACGTGTTCCGCGTGTCCAAGCGGCTGGGCCTGGTCAATCAGAACGCCAATACCCGCTGGAAGTAGAAAAACAACTGGTCAAGTATCTGCCGGTAGAAGTGGTTTCAAAAGCCCACCACTGGCTTATTCTGCACGGCCGCTACATTTGTACTGCTCCGAAATCCCAAATGCCCCGAATGTGCGATTTCGCATTTCTGCCGTTTTTATCAAAAACAGCAAGTTTGAGGGATACGCCACCCTAACCTGACTGAAAATACGATTCGTCCCGTGGCATTACCATACTGCCATGATTCTTGAAAAGCCTCCAGTTGCCTTTCCTACTTTGGGGGCCCCTACAATAATAGTAGCTCCGGTTTGAGGAACCTTACTAAGGTTGGCCACGCACTCTACGCCCCATTTACCCGCTGCAAAAAAGCATTTTGTGTCCGGAATAATTTTCGTCAATGCCCGGATCAAATGATAAAACGTCCACTCCCAACCCGGCAATATTTCGGTTGTTCAGTAAAAAGCGAATAGCCTCGTTGAAAAGCCGGGATAATGTTTAACTTGTTTTGCATCTAATCCTACGAATGAACTGTCCTCAGTCGCTTTTCCCAACCCGAATGCATCATCACGCAAGCATGATCAGGAATTGTTCCGAACTGTTTTTCAAAATATTCAATATCCGTCACGGTCAGTTCGGCATCCGGTTGAGCGAAGCTTTTTGCTGCTATATCAATCACGACCAGCGGCACGATCAGGTTTTTTTAATTCTATCTGATCAATAGACAGCTGGTTTTCAATGAAGCCGATTAGGGGCATCAATATGGGTTCCCAAATGTTCATGGATTCTCCAGGAATTGGCCGCCACGCCGTTATCCTCAAGGGTTGCCATGGGAATGAGCTCGAACGGATAGGTGAGCTGCTTCACGGGGATAAAGGGAAAGTCAGCTGTCAGCGTGTGCGTTAAATCGACAACATGGTCAATAGCAATCACCCGCGTATGATGCTGGGTCGGGCTATCCTTACAACCGGCCAAAAGCATCAGCAGGCATAAAACAAATCCCCATTTTCTTTTGCTCATCGGTTTTGCTGGTTAGACTGGTAGTTGCAAAGAATCAATCCGTTTAGGAGAAAACCAACGCTCAGGATGCCCGGCCGAGTAGTCATTACGGGACCACCTTATAAATCTTATTGAGGCGCTTCATAATCTCGGGCATATCAAGGGCTAAGTCTACCAGGATTCCATTTTTCAGGTCATACACCCAGCCATGCACGTCGGGGTACCCTTTGGTAAAATAATTAGCCTGTACCGCCCGGGATTTACACACGTTGATGCATTGTTCCTGCACATTCAACTCTACCAGCCGGTTGTACCGCCCGGTTTCGTCCCCAATGGATTCGAGTTCTTCCCTATGCAGCCGGTACACATCCCGGATGTTACTCAGCCAGGGGTTGAGCAGGCCGAAATCTTTTTGCTGCATGGCTGCTTTAATACCTCCGCAGCCATAATGCCCGCAAATGACAATGTGTTTTACGTCTAAATGAGTAGCCGCGTACTCAATTACACTCTGCACATTTATATCCGATCCCCTGCACAATATTGGCAATGTTGCGATGCACGAAAAGATTTCCGGGTTCGAGTCCAGTTATTCCATTGGCCGACACCCGACTGTCGGAGCAGCCAATGAATAAATATTCCGGATGCTGTTCCCGGGCCAGCTGATTGAAAAATTCAGGATCACCGGCCAGTTTATGCTGCACCCACGCTTTATTATTATCGAAAATGGTTTCGTACGATGATTTCATTACAATAATATATCATTGACGGGTTGAATGCGTTCGGGAAGGTTCGGCATGCCAATCATTTCTTTCAGGTCAATCTCAATCGTGCGGCACAGGGCCGTCATGGGGACATCATTGATCTGATTTTCGAAGAGAAGCGGACTTTATTACGAATATACATCAGGCAAGTGGATCAGTACGGGTTATATACAGGTGGTTCGGCGCGCGCCGGACTGTCTCCGTACGCCTGCTCCCGGGGAAGTGACCGGACCAGGGATATCTATTTTTTTCCGTGAACCGATGTAAGTTGGTAATGTCTCATTTCCTGAATATTATTAAAAAACCCTTTTATGGAGGCAAAGAAAGGAGGAAACAGTTCGCTTTTCCGAAAGCCATTTAGGTGTTCTCCGGTAGAAGTCCATTCAATTCGTAGCATAAACTGGCGGCCTCCTCCTCACCTCAGTCAGTTCATAGGCTAGGCAGTAGGGAGAAGCGTCTAATTGGGCGGCGGCTTGCGTGTAGGCAGCCAGCAGTAATTCGCGTTGGGAAGATTCCACTTTTATAGCGGATGTATTCAATTACCATGATCAGGAAGGGTTTGTTACGTAAAATAGGGTTTGATTGTAAGAGCAGGAAAATTTGTCGGTGAGGGTTCCTTAAGAAGCAGGTTGGTAAGGGCCACCCGTTTCGCCCCAGCCCCATTTAGGCATGGGTTCTCCTTCCCCTACGGGGTTCGCTTCGGCATTAGAATTAATTACCGCTAACCGGCTACCCCACTCCAGATAGCCCACGAGGGCTGAGCGAAACTCTGGATCACTTCAATAGGCCGATTTCATCGGCGCTTTCCAATAGCAGTTGAAGCCAGCGTTTTCGGTGGTTTTCAGTCAATTGCTTACCCAGGTGGTGCGCCACCATCCCGGCATGGCTGCTTCGATCAGTTTGGGTATAGAGCAAAGGGCCGCTGAATACTTCGGCAATAAAGTGCGCTACGTGCTTCGTGTGCTCGGGGGATATGTGGGCAAACACGGGGAAAGCAGATCGTCGTCAAGTACTTTTCCGTAGAATACTTGGGTAAGCTTTTCCAAAGCTTCTTTGCCTCCTACCCATTCGTACAAAGTAGGGACTAAGCTTGGAGATGATGTCTGGCACTTCCATTAAATAGTGATTTGTTGCTGCCAATATAGTAACTTACTGATTACCAAGAAAGTACTGACTTAGTTGTCAGTCCCTGACTATTAAGTCAGTTTTACTCATTCTCAGCGGAATAAATTTTTAAGACGTGATCAAAAAAGAGAAAAATTACCTGATTCACCTGGACGGCAAGCGTTACTACTGCGGTAGAAGTGGCTTTGGACGTAATTGGTGGTAAATGGAAAGGAGTTATCATCTGGTACCTGCTGGAAGGATCTTTACGGTTCAGTGAACTCAAGCAGAAGGTCACTACCATTTCCGAAAAAGTACTCATCCGGGAACTCAGGTCCCTGGAAAAAGCCGGTTTTAGTGACCCGGACGGTATATCCTCAGGTTCCGCCCAGAGTGGATTATGCCCTATCGGAGTTTGGTCAAACCCTGCGACCTTTGGTTGAGCACATCAGTGCTTTTGGGAAACCTACTCGGACAAGTTTGGACAAGTCTTGGAGGTGTCACTCTAGGAAAATCTATTCGGCACCAGGGTTCTCAAGGAATAGTATAGACTTCGGGTGCGCATGACCTTACCACCTGGAAATACTTTAACTGGTTAACCACAAGCAAAGTAAAAATAAAGACTGAACTGAACTATGAATACTGTGTACTGGAAAGAATCACCATTGACGAGTTATGCAACGGTAAACCAACGATAAGAGGTTTACGCATTACTGTGCAGACGATATTAGAGTTTCTACTGGGCGGCACGAGTGAAGAAGAGATATTGTATCAATATCCCGTATTGGAAAAAGAAGATTTACAAGCCTGTAAGCAATTTGCTATTCAATTAATAGAACGAAAATATAATGATTGAAAACCACAAATTGGTAACCGTCTATGAAAATCAGATTGAAGGAATAAATTAAACAAAAATTCCGGGCCAAAACAATCAGCTGGCGGCTTCACCTGCCGTTTGCCTAAGCAAGGCTAAAACGGCTTCTCCCTGCTGGCCTTCACCCGGATTAGATTTTTCGACTTCGGCTGCCATTTTCAGTAAGGTACCGTCCTGATAAGCTTCGAGCACCAGCGGGTGAATATAATACTTGCGGCATACGGCGGGTGTATTACCCAACTTAGATGCTACAAACTTTATTGCCTCATTGACGTGCTTATTTACTTCTTTTTCCTCTTCAGGCTGCGGCGTCGACAAGAGCTTATGAATTGCTAGCGTAGACCCGCCCCAGGTCCGGAAATCCTTGGCCGTTAATTCAATACCCGTATGCTCCCGTAAGTAATTATTAACGTCTTCCGAATGGACCGGACGACGCTGGCCGTCTGCATCTAGGTACTGGAACAGTTCGAAACCAGGCAGTTCGCGGCATTGCTTCACAATACGGATTAGTTTGCGGTCAGTGAGCGGTATTTCATGCGCAATGCTCTTTTTTTCCGACAAAACAGATTTTTATAGCATCCCCTTCCATTTTCACGTGCTTGTTACGGAGGGTAGTCAGACCGTAAGACTTATTGGTTTGCGCATAATAACGATTGCCGACCCGGATATAGGTAGTATCGAGCAGACTCACAAGAGTGGCTATGATCTTTTCCCCGGGCAAATCCCTGCTTACGCAAATCTTTCTGCACCTGTTCCCGTAATTGGGGCAGTATGGCACCCAGTTGCAGCATTTTATCAAACTTAGTTGCATTCCGGGCAGTCTGCCATTTTTCGTGGTATCGATACTGTTTGCGTCCCCTTTGGTCGATTCCCGTCGCCTGGATGTGCCCGTTGGCAGTCGGGCTGATCCAAACATTTTCCCAAGCCGGTGGAATGCGCAGCATTTTTATTCTTTCCAGCGTTTTTTCATCCGTGACCGGCTCCCCATTGAATTTCAGGTAGCTGAAAATACCTTCCTTGGTTTTCAGCCGTTTTATTCCGGGAGCCTGATCTGATACGTATCGCAAGCCCGTTTCTTTAGCAAATGCTTCCGGTGTAACATTTTCTGCTTCAACTACGGTAAACATATCTATTGATTTTCCAGCAGCCCTCCTCTTGAAAAATTGCCGGTGAATGAAATAATTATTCTTTGTGAATGATTTCTACGCAAAAAGCTGGATTAATGGATAAGTTTCACTCCTTTCATCACTAACTAACTGCCCCAAATTATGTTTTCTGTTTTAGTCCGAATACTTTCACCGGTAATCCGGAGCTCCAGTTATTACATGCTGGTGGTAACCGCACTGCTAGCTTGGGCGTGTAAAAAAAAGTCCTCAAATGATACCGTTTCAAAAGCCCGGCTTGATTCATTACAGACCGTTGCCTCTGGTCTGAATGACAGCATACAGGTAAGCTGGCAGGATATGCTGACCTCTGATGCCCAAAAGCTGAACCTGATTGATAGTTTGCTGGTACAAATCAGACAAGCGGAGCCAACTAATTCCGAACTACTAGAGCAGGTAACCGGCCTTCGGACTTCACTTGATGAAAAGCGTTACACCAAACCTGAGGAGCTCTCTTCCGCGCAGATTGACAGCTATGATGCCGCCACTGATTCACTAGTTAACGGAATTAAGCGGCTTTATCCGCATTTGAAGCAGCCCCGCCGCTGCCAGAACTGTCAGCCCCTGCTTGACCGCATCATTGAATTAGATGAGAAGGTTCTACCTTTTCGCCTCCGCTACGACCGGCACGCCGAAGCGTACAATGCCTTTATAGTTCAAAATCAAACCGTTCTCAAGCAGGCAGATGCACAACATACTACCCTGAAAAAGAAGCCTCTATTCCGGATTGGTGATTGAAACAGTTCCTATTTTAACTGATGAGACTGTAGAAAAGCAGGAATAAAATACGTTGAAAGCCATGAATAAAAACTCTTGCTTGGCTTAGCCGTTGTATTTGTAGTAGACTGATATATTCCCGCTAATTCTGACTTTACTACTTTGTCCAGAGATTCATTTTGAAGATTCTGCTTAAAACGGAATTAAAATTCCTTATTTATTACTTCTGCAATAATTGATCTTTTTTTTGTTAAAATCATTCTTTGAATATTAATAATCACGATTGAAAAACGCTATTTTTGCAGGCACGTAAAATAGCTATATCTACATTTACTTACTAAAAGGATAACCTCTATGGCGTATATAGAACCCGCGCCGATTAAGGACAAGCACAACCCGCTGGAGTCCATGATGTCCAGGTTTGACCTGGCCGCGCAACTGTTAGGACTGGACGAACAGACCTACATGATATTAAAAGTACCAGCCCGGCAGGTGATTGTCGGTCTGCCGGTAACCATGGATGACGGAAGCATCCGCGTATTTGAAGGATACCGGGTTATTCACTCCACCATCCTTGGGCCCGGCAAAGGCGGCATCCGTTTTGATCCGGCCGTAAACCTGGATGAAGTCAGGGCGCTGGCCGCCTGGATGACCTGGAAATGCGCCGTGGTGGACATTCCGTACGGTGGGGCTAAAGGAGGCGTCGCCTGTAATCCGAGAGCCATGTCAGCCGGGGAGATGGAACGCCTGATGCGGGCCTATACCACCTCTATGCTCGATATTTTCGGCCCCGACCGGGATATTCCGGCTCCCGATATGGGCACTGGCCCCCGGGAGATGGCCTGGCTGATGGATGAATATTCCCGGGCCAAAGGGATGACCGTAAATGCCGTGGTAACGGGTAAACCGCTGGTACTAGGTGGTTCACTGGGCCGGACCGAAGCTACCGGACGTGGCGTCATGGTATCAGCCCTGGCCGCGATGGAAAAACTACGCATTAACCCGTACAAGGCCAGCTGCGCCGTACAGGGATTTGGCAATGTAGGTTCTCACACTGCTTCCCTATTGCACGAAAGAGGCATTACCGTAACGGCAGTCAGTGATATTTCGGGCGGCTATCACAATGAAAGAGGCATTGACATTGCGGAAGCCATCCGGTACCGGGATGCGAATAAAGGAACGCTGGAAGGCTTTACCGGCGCCGAGAAGATCAGCAACGAGGAATTACTCACCCTGAACGTCGACGTACTGGTTCCGGCGGCCAAAGAAGACGTAATTACGGAAGAAAACGCCAACCAGATCCAGGCTAAGCTGATCGTGGAAGGAGCCAACGGACCTACGTCTGCCTCCGCTGACCGCATGATCAATGAAAAGGGAATATTGGTAGTACCCGACATTCTGGCCAACGCCGGCGGGGTTACAGTATCCTACTTCGAATGGGTGCAAAACCGCCTGGGCTACAAATGGACGCTGGAACGGGTGAACCGCCGCAGCGACCGGATCATGAAAGAAGCCTTTGACCGGGTGTATCAGGCATCCTTGTCCTACAAGACCCCCATGCGGATTGCCGCCTATATTGTGGCAATGGATAAAGTAGCCAAAACGTACAAATACCGCGGAGGATATTGATAGAATTTCGGAAGGCAGATGGTGGGTTTCAGAATACCCAGACAGCTTCACCGCACTCAATCGGACAGAGATTGAAATATATCATTAGCGTCATTGCGAACGAGGAACGAGTGAAGCAACCTCGAAGAGCTCAGCGTAGCTCATCCCATTCGGAGCTACCGGAAAAGATTAGCTTCGCTGAGAACTATTCTCACCGAAGGTAATAGTTGCTTCACTCGTTCCTCGTTCGCAATGACGTTTTTCTTTTTGAAATTTGTTGCATCAAAAATCCGCGCATATCAATCCTGCTGTGCAGTGGGATTGCGGAGGAAAAGGGCTGATTCTCGCCGGATTTAGTGTTAGCTGATGGCCTTATTTTCATTCTTTTATTCTCTGGGAGAGGGTTTCCTTTCCTCATACTGCGGGGCGCGGTTCTTCCCAGTCACTTCCTCTTACATAACTGATAAACTCATCTTTATCCTGTGGGTCTCCGGGAAATACTTCAAAACAGTCAGGAGCAATATCTCCATTTAAGGCAGTTAAATAATTATGTACCTGGTCAATGGTAGTCTCTTTTTAGATTATACTCATGCAAAGTTATATCCCAAAGCAAATAAAAAAAGCTTTCCCGGGGTCCAACCCTTCAATTTTAACTCTTCCATATGTTGAAAAAACCAATCCCAAATCTCTTTTTCTAACGTTTTCTCCTGAGTAGGATTTAAGGCTAATAATCTTTCAACAGTCTTTTCTCTAGTCTTCAGATATTCCTCGTCAGTCATTTTTCTATGATTTTCTGCTATCAGCTAATACGTATGTTCCCGAAACGGAACCTGCTTGTCTTTAAAAACTAACCTCCGTAAAAACAAACTTATCACCATCAAACAAACCCTTATCACTTAGTTTCAGCGAAGGAATTACCAGCAGGGCCATAAAGGATAGCGTCATGAAGGGAGATTTGAGCCGGCTACCCATTTTTTTAGCCATTTTGTCAAGCTCCTCATATTGAAGGGCTACCTGATAACCATCCTCCCCACTCATTAAGCCGGCAATTGGGAGTGGCAGTGTCTTTTCAGCATTGCCTGATACCACCGATAGACCACCCTGCGCTTCAATCACCAGGTTTACAGCCCGGCAAATGGCTTCGTCACTGGTGCCCACGGCAATAATATTATGGGAATCATGGGCTACCGATGAAGCAATGGCTCCCTCCTTTAGTCCAAAATTTTTGATAAAAGCAACTGAAGGCGGAGAATCCTGGTAGCGGTTCACTACGGCAATTTTGAGGATATCTTTTTCAATATCCAGCACTAGCTGCCCATTTTCTATGGTAACCTCTGCTACAACCGGATGGGTAATCAGCTGGCCATCCAGGGCTTCGATGACCCGGATCTGCGTTCCGGCTCCCAGCATTCGAAATGCTTCCGGTTGCTTGGCCGTAGCCTTAAATTGGTTTACCAAGCTACTCTCCCGGTGCGCAGCAGGTCTGGCCGTTTTCGGCTACCAGTTGTCCATTAATATAAGTTTTAAGGACTTTAAAGTGAGTCAGATCATCTACCACAATAAAATCAGCCGGGTCACCTACCCGTAACAGCCCTACTTCCAGTCCGTAATGACTGACCGGATTGTAACAGGCGGCCTTCAGGACTTTAAACACATCAATGCCGCGAATCACTGCCCGCTGCACTAGGTGGTTAATGTGTCCTAGCACCAGGCTATCCGGATGCTTATCGTCCGAGCAGAACATGATCTGATCCGGGTAGTCAGGCAATAAATCAATCAACGCATCAAAATTTTTGGCGGCACTGCCCTCCCGGATAATTATTTTCATGCCGGCTTCCAGTTTGTCAAGCGCCTCTTCGCGGGTAAAACATTCATGATCCGTAGTAATGCCAGCCGCCGCGTATTCTCTTGCCGCTTCACCTCTTAGACCAGGCGCATGGCCGTCTACCGGTTTATGGTACTGCTTAGCCAAGGCAATTTTTGCCATCACTACCGGATCACCGTGCAACACGCCGGGCCAGTTCATCATTTCTGCCAGGTATTTTATTTCCGGCATCTGCAGCAGCTGATCCACCTCAGTCGTGTTAATTTCGGCTCCTGCGGTCTCAAGGAGGTAGCCGGCACGCAGGAAGGCGCCCCAAAATAGAACTTGGAAAGGTACCTGCCGCCATTTTCGATCATATACCTTACGCCATCCGTACCCAGCACATTGCCAATTTCATGGGGGTCTGATACGGTGGCTACGGTGCCGTGCACCACGGCCAGGCGGGCAAACCCAACTGGGGTCAATAGAGAGCTTTCAATATGTACATGCGCATCAATAAAGCCGGGTAAAATATAAGGGCCTCCCCTCGCCAGAGTCGGTTCGATGGCGGCAATGCGGCCATTTTCCACGCGTATCAGGGCAGGAGTTATTTTTCCGGCCACCACATCAATCACTTGGCCTTGCAGGGTAAATCCGTCAGACGGTATATTCTTTTGGGTAATCATACATAAGGGGGTAGTAAGCAGGGTTTACTTTTTTGTTGGATCAGGCCTGGCTTAATTTTAAATAATTAATACCACGGATCAAACCGCTGGTATAAAAATGAAGAGTAACAGTTAAACGTAAAATGTATAAAATATGAAGAAGGTATCTCTACTGATCCTGCTCGTTTTGTTTCTTGCTTCCCTGCGTACGTTATAGCCCTATGCAGCAAGCCTGGACCCCAAAATCCCACAAAAAACAGTCGACCAGAACGCCAAGCGCCTATAAAAAATAACGCTTCATTCAAAGCCCTCTTAACCGGCTAAAAGTACCAGATTACGGTTCGTCCGGAAAGATGATTGATAGACAAAAAGCAAAGCCACGGTACGCTATTGACGTGGCTTTGGTATTTCTGCGGAATTATGCGGAACTTTCATCCCCGTATGCCGCCTCTCAATTCAAAAATCATCGTTGCCATTGACGGGTACTCTGCCTGCGGTAAAAGCACCACTGCCAAAGCCGTAGCGGCCCGCCTCGGATATTCTTATATTGATACGGGTGCTATGTACCGGGCTGTTACCCTCTACTTATGCGAACACTATATCACCCTGACCAACCCCGGGAAGTAGAGGAGGCACTAAACAAAATCAAAATTTATTTCGTCTATAATCCCAATCTGCAAAGGAGCGAAACCTACCTGAATGGATTGAATGTAGAAGGCTGAAATCCGGAAAATGTACATTTCGGAAAAGGTAAGCGAAGTAAGCACCTTGCCTCTGGTAAGAAGAGCAATGGTCCACCAGCAGCAACAGATGGGAGAAAAGCGCGGTATTGTCATGGACGGACGGGATATCGGAACCAATGTATTTCCGGATGCGGAGTTAAAAATATTTATTACGGCCGATCTGCAGGTCAGGGCCCAGCGCCGGCAGCAGGAACTTGCCGAACGCGAAGAGTACGTGGATCTGGATGACATCATCAATAATCTGCAAACCCGGGACCGCATCGACACGACCCGGGCCGAGAACCCGCTGGTAAAAGCGCGGGATGCCTACGAACTGGATACTACGCACCTACGGGTGGAAGAACAGGTTGAGTTTGTATTGAATCTTGCTTCCGCAAAAATTGTTGAGAAACAGGTGGGAGGTGTGAAGGGAGGATAGAAATGGTCATTGGCCATTGGTTGATTAGTCAGTGGTCATTTGACAATAGTCATTGGGTAAAAGGGTATTCAGGAAAAAAAATAATGAATAATGAATAATGACCAGTGTCCATTGACAAGTCGAAAATTGGATAAATAATAATCAGCACATTGGCACATTATCTAATTAGCACATCAACTTATGCAGGTAACGATAGATAAGAATTCGGGATACTGTTTTGGCGTAGAGTACGCCATCCAGATGGCTGAGGAAGAGATGGAGCATTCCAAAATGCTGTATTGTCTGGGCGATATTGTGCATAACAGCATGGAAGTGCAGCGGCTATACGAGAAAGGTTTGCGCATTATTGACCGGGAGCAGATGAAGGAACTGCGGGATTGCAAACTACTGATCCGGGCTCACGGCGAACCCCCGTCTACTTACGAACTGGCCCTCAAAAATAATATTGAATTAATTGATGCTTCCTGTCCGGTAGTGCTCAAGCTTCAGAACCGCGTTAAGCACGCTTTTGATCAGATAGAAGAAGATAGGGGACAAATCGTGATTTATGGGCAACCTGGTCACGCCGAGGTAATCGGCCTTGCCGGACAAACGGGTGACCAAGCCATCGTAATTACCACGGAAGCAGATCTGGATAAAATAGATTTTACCCGTCCGGTTACTTTGTTCAGCCAGACTACCAAAAGCACCAAGGGCTTCTACCGGATGAAGGAATTAATTGAGGAAAGAATCCGGCTGGCCAATCCGGCGGGAAACGAAGTTCTGTTTGACGCCAATGATAGTATTTGCCGTCAGGTCTCTAACCGGGAGCCGCAGTTACAGAAATTTTCCCGGGAACACGATGTAGTCGTTTTTGTCAGTGGAAAGAAGAGTTCGAACGGCAAAGCGTTGTACGGCGTCTGCAAGGCGGAAAATGATCGAAGTTATTTCATTGAGAATGAGACCGAAATAGATAATTCCTGGTTTAACCCGGATGACCGCGTAGGTATTTGCGGAGCTACTTCCACTCCCATGTGGCTCATGGAAAGAGTGGCCCGCCATATTGAACAGCTGCCCCTGCTGGAAACCGCCCAATAAATCCAAAAACAGTAATAATGAATCAGGCTTTGCAACCGCAAAGCCTTTTTTATTTTTGCACGCCTTTAGGCGTGTGATATTGAAATAAATTAAATAGTCCGTGTTTGCTTCCTACTAACCCTTTGTATAAAGGAAAATTACGAACATCGAATAACCAACATTGAATCAGGATGAGATCAGTTGTCAAATATTTTCTTCGGGGATTGTTATTAGTATCGCCCATCGGGGTGACCTTGTATATTCTTTGGGCCACTATAAAATGGCTGGACGCCCTGCTGCCGCTTTGGTTTCCCGGAGCCGGTATTCTGATTATGCTGGGCTCCGTAACGGTGGTCGGCTACATTGGCTCTACCCTGATTGCCCGACCCATTCTAGCATTGATTGAAGGACTGCTAAGCCGCCTGCCGCTGATCAATATTGTGTATACTTCTTTAAAAGATCTCATTTCTGCCTTTGTGGGCGATAAAAAGAAGTTTACCAGCCCCGTACTGGTCACCCTTAACCGGGAATCAGAATTGGGTAAACTTGGCTTTATCACCCAAACCGATTTAGCCGCCTTGGATATGCCGGGAAAAGTAGCCGTATATCTGCCCCATTCCTACAATTTCTCGGGTGACTTGTACATTGTACCCCGGGAAAATGTGACGCCGCTTCACTCCTCGGGAGCTTCGGTTATGAAATTTATTGTGTCCGGTGGCGTCACGCACGTATAGCGTGGCTGAATTATTGCGCCTTTTCCGCTGCGGTTTTTTATAACAGCCCAACTCAACCACTCCATGCCCTCCACGCTTTGCTTCCGGCTCCTGTTCATTTTGATTATGTTGCCAGTTTCCGGTTTTGCCCAGGAAAAGTACCTAGCTCTGGATAAGCCCGGACGGGTAAAAAGAATCCGGTTTTATGCCGGTGATGAAATTGCCCTGAAACTAAAAGGCGACAAACGGCTGCACGAGGAAGTAATCGGAGACATTGGCGATTCGACCATTACACTCCTGGGAACCGAGATTCCCCTCCGTGACATCCGGGCCATTGTAATCCGTCACGAAGGAGGATTAGTCCAACAGGCAGTGCGCAAGTTACCCATTGCCGGCGTGCTGTATTTTCTCGCCGCTACGTTCAATCCACTTTTGCAGGACCAGCCTCTTGCGGTTAAACCGGTCCGGGCTGATAGTCGGTGGGGCAATGGTAGCCGGGGGACAACTGCTCAGACCCCTGCTCAAGCGGACCTACCGGATCAATGACTTCCGGAGGTTACGAATCCTGCAAACGTATTAGTCTAACTTGATGTTAGATGCTCGATGTCCGATTTTCGTATTTCCCTGTTAAGATGCTTTACCCAAAAACAGCGCAGCGTAACAGGAGGAACAGCACTGGATAAATACGGATGTCCCGTCTCCTACAGTTGCAGTAAATAAAAATGTGCGGTACCGTTTATCTGTTAAGAGATTGTTATTAATGGGATGTACCCCTAACTAAAGGCGGCTACCTGCGTAAGGAAGCATCATAAGCCCGAAATGGCAATTGCTACGGCAGGAACAGACCTACTAGTCTGCCTTGCATTGGATACAGCCTTGCCGGGCATTTTGTGTTTATCGTGCCCAAAAACAAACCTTCTCTGATCAAGGATAGATTCTGATGAAGTTCAAAAAAATACACATTATTATCAATCCGGCGTCGGGGCAAGATGAGCCCATTCTCTCGTACCTGAATCAAGCCTTTGGGGATACGGGTATTGAATGGGATGTATCTATTACCAAAAAGGATACAGATGCCGCTACCCTCGCGCAATCACTGATCGGAAAAGTTGATGTGATTGCCGTGTATGGGGGAGATGGGAGTGTATCAGAGGTAGCCCAGGTGTTACGGGGACAAGCAACCCCATTAGCCATCATTCCGGGAGGTACGGCCAATGTAGTGTCCAAGGAATTAGGCATCCCCCAAAATACCATAGAAGCCATCAGCCTACTCAAGCAAGATACTGCAGAAGTGGTGTCTATTGATATGGGGATGGTCAATGAGGAACCTTTTATGATCCGGGTCAACCTGGGCATTATGGCCGATATGATTGTAGAGGCGGACCGGGAACTTAAAAATAAAGTAGGCCAGTTGGCTTACGGCATCACCGCCCTGCAAACCATGATCAAGTCTGAACCCAGTAAATACACAATGACCATCGATGGCCAACCGGTGACTGAAGAAGGCGTAGCCCTCACGGTAACCAACTGCGGCAGCATCGGCATTGGCAATTATTCTTTTTTGCCCGATATCAGTATCCACGATGGCTTGCTGGATGTGCTCCTGCTGCGGCAGGCGAAACTGGGAGCCGTCCTGCGACTGGCAGGAACTACCCTACTACAGACTGATTCGGAGGTATTGAAGCACTGGAAATGCCGGGAAATCAGGATTACCCTCGACCATAGCCAGAAGGCTATTCTCGATGATTGCGAAAAGGAAGTTCAATCACTACACATTCAGGTATTACCGGGTGCTTTGAACGTAGTCGTACCTCCCCGATCAACTCTCTGACGTATGCTGCGGAAACTAAAGAGCCTTTGGATCATTGCGGTTATTTTCATTCAGAAAATGTTTGATATTGCCTATCGCTTACTCATTGGAGTGCCCAGGTTGAAAAGAAGCCAGATTACGGCTGATTTGTATCTGGGAGGACAGTACAATCTGAGAGGCCTGCAGAAATTAAAGAAGCTGGGCATTACCGCCATTGTAAACATGCGCGAAACGTCCATTTATCAGCAGGCCCACTACGAAGGCTTTGCCTATTTACACCTGCCTACCGTAGATAATACCCCTCCTACTCTGGAAGATCTGACCAAAGGAGCCGATTTTGTGGACAGTCACATTAAAAACAAAGGTAAAGTATACATTCATTGCCGGCAGGGATTGGGCCGGGGACCCAGTATGGCTATTGCTTATCTATTAAAAATAGGAACTACCTATGAAGATGCTTTTGCTTTGGTAAAGCGGGTGCGAACCTTCATCAATCCCCGGCCCGCTCAGATAGTTCGGCTCAAAGAACTGGAACAGTATTACAAAGGGCAACAAGTGCACGTCTGATGCCTATAAGTTTAATGCGGATAGGTTAAACAGAATCAATAACCAACCCGGTCTGTATTAGTCATTTTTAAGCCAGCCAAGTGCAATGCCGATACGTATTTACTCCTAAACAATTATACTCAATTCCTCCCGTTAAGTAAAACATTACTACGTTTCGAAGTTGCCTTGCTCCTTTTGAAAGGGTTGTTCCTGAAAATGACCAGGCCAAAAGGGACAGATAATGGAAGCAAATTTCCTGGGAACCTGACCTTGTTCAGTCTGGTCACCAAATTCATTTCTCCTGTACTAATAGATTTATTTACTACCCAGTTGCTTACTTACTAATAAGTAAATACATTTGCCCCATGAGTGAAACCAGAAGCGCCATACTGGAACTGGGGGAAATGTTGATCAGGACCCGGGGGTACCATGCCTTCAGTTATCATGACATCTCGCGGCCGCTAGCCATTAAGAATGCAGCGGTTCATTACTATTTCCCCACCAAGGCTGACCTTGGAGTAGCCATAATTGAAAATACGATTGCTGCATTCAGGCAAGCGACGGCGAGTTGGCAACCCTTGCCGACAGAAAAGCAATTTGAGCTGTATACCCGGATTTATCAGGACAGCCAGTCGAAAGGTTGGGTCTGTCTGATGGGTGCGCTAAGTCCGGCCTATGACACCCTGCCCCAGCCTATGCAGGAGAAACTTCACCGGATGGGACAAGAAATTCTCTCCTGGTTAACCGCGTGTCTCGAACGGGGTAAAGCCGAACAGGTCTTTAATTTCCCGGAATCAGCCCAGGCAAAAGCGCAGGTAGTAGTAGCGGCCCTACTCTCTTCTTTACTGTTGAACAAAGTAATGGGTGAGGGTATTTTCCAGTCTATACGGGAGGCCGTACGAAAGGGAGTATAAAAAATTTACCCATTCTACTTACTATCAGTAAATAATAGCAACAACCGAAATATGACTAAAAGAGTAGTAATTACCGGAATGGGTGCACTTACACCCCTGGGCAATACGGTCTCCTCCTTCTGGAACAACATCATCAATGGAGTAAGCGGGGCGGAACGTATCACCCGGTTCAATCCCCAGGCTTTTCGTACCCAAATCGCCTGCCAGCTCAAGGATTACGATCCCCATGCGTTCCTGGACAAAGCCGAAGTGAAGCGTACGGATCCATTTACGCAGTACGCCCTGATAGCTGCCGATCAAGCCATTGCTGATTCCGCTTTTGACTTGAATAGTCTTTCGCCCTTTGACGTAGGCGTCATTTGGGGGTCCGGGCAGGGAGGCATGGCTACCTTCGAGGAGCAGGTAAAGGAGTACGTGAAGGGAGATTACCATCCCCGGTTCAGCCCCTTCTTTGTGCCTAAGCTCATTACCAACATGGCCTCCGGCATGATCTCAATCCGCCACGGCCTGATGGGCATTAACTATACCACTGTTTCGGCCTGTGCCACCTCCAACACGGCCATCATGGATGCTTTCAACTATATCCGCTGGGGCAAAGCCAAAATTATTGTCACAGGCGGCTCAGAAGCTCCCATTACGGAAGCTTCCATTGGGGGCTTTAGCTCCATGAAGGCAATGTCTACCCGCAATGCGGACCCAATAACCGCTTCCCGCCCCTTTGATGCCGACCGCGATGGGTTTGTAATGGGCGAAGGAGCCGGGGCTTTAGTGCTGGAAGAATGGGAGCATGCTACTAAAAGAGGAGCTAAGATCTACGGTGAAATTGTCGGGGCAGCCATGACGGCAGACGCTTACCACATGACAGCCACGCACCCGCAAGGAATAGGTGCTGCCCATGCTATGAGGCTGGCCCTGCAGGAGGCCGAACTTACCATCCAGGATGTTGATTACCTCAATGCCACGCCACTTCCACGCCAGTTGGGGACTTAAGTGAAATAAACGCCATCACTTCCCTCCTGGAGGGTAAAAGCAGTAACATGGCCATTAGTGCTACTAAATCTATGACTGGTCATTTACTGGGAGCAGCCGGAGCAATCGAAGCCATTATCTGCCTGCTAGCCCTCCGGGACAACGTTATTCCCCCCACCATTAACACTTCCCTGCTGGACCCGGCTATCCCGTCTAGCTTTCACATTGTCACTACTGAAGCCATTAACAAGGAGCTGGAGGTGGCGATGAGCAATACCTTTGGTTTTGGCGGCCATAATGGAATAGTGGTGTTTAAAAAAGTGTAAGCAGGTCACTAAACCGATAAACCGATTAGACTACGATGTCTTTAGGTTGGCTTGCGTACTCAGAAGGCGTAACCTGATAGAGTTCTTTAAAACACTTGGCAAAGTAGGACAGGTTGTTAAAGCCCACCGAGAAAGCAATTTCGCTGATTGTACCACTGTGCTGGCTGATCAGGCTGGCGGCCCTTTTCAGGCGAAGTCGGCGAATAAACTCACTGGGAGACTGATCAGTCAGCGCCTTCAGCTTCCGGTAGAGTTGCATCTTGCTCATTGCCATCTGACACTCCAGTTCCTCCACTGAAAAGTCGGGGTCACCTAAATGCCCTTCCACAATGGCCAGGGCTTTGTTCAAAAACTGCTCATCAACCGAATTAAGGGTCACATCTTTAAGCTCCAGTTTTACCTCCCGGGTAAAACGGGCCCTGAGTTGCTTACGGCTTTCAATCAGGTTTTTGACTCTTGCCTGTATTTCTGCCGGATGGAAGGGCTTGGTCAAGTAGTCATCAGCACCCATTTCCAGTCCGCTGATGCGGCTTTCTACCGATGCCTTTGCCGTCAGTAGTACCAGGGGAATATGGCTGGTCCGTGGGTCCTGCCGGAGTTGCCGGCACAACTCTACCCCGTCCATCAAAGGCATCATCAAGTCACTAATGATGATATCAGGTATGGCGGCTACGGCCTGCTGTACCCCCTCCTTCCCGTTGCCCGCTTCGGCAATTGTATAACTTCCGTCAAATATTTCCCGGATGTAGGCGCGTATCTCCTCATTATCCTCCACGATCAGCAGCAGTGGCAAATTATTTCCTGTCTGACCGGGCGGAGCTAAAGCCTGGGCAGGTGCCACTGGTTCTTCCTGCAGCAAGGTTATCTCTGGCCGGGAAGCAGCCGACGGAGTTTCGGTAAGCTCCAGCAATTTGCTATCGCTGGGACAGGATAAAAATAAGGGCAGATACACCGTAAAACACGTACCCTCTCCGGGTCTGCTTTCCACGTGTAACTTGCCACGGTGCAGGGATACCAGTTCTTTTACCAAAGATAATCCGATGCCGGAACCTTCCTGTTCCCGCGTAGCCGAACCATCTACTTGATAGAACCGGTCGAAAACTTTATCTAATTCATTAGGAGGAATGCCTTTACCACTGTCCTGCACCGCAATCCGGAGATACTCATCTGCTTCTCCCCTGCTGATGGTTACTGCATCAATGGTGCTTGCCGCTATTCTGGAGAGGGATACTTTTACCTTACCCCCCCTTTCGGTAAACTTAAGGGCGTTAGACAGCAGGTTGTAAAGGATTTTCTCCACCTTGTCCTTGTCAAAATACGTGATTGGCGTACTGGTTCCGGCCTGCAAGGATAAATCAATGCCCCGGCTCTCCGCCAGGGAGGAAAAAGACTCAGCCATCACCCTAACAAATTGCCCCAGGTTTCCTTTATCTACTTCCAGCTTCATCGTGCCCGATTCCAGCCGCGAAAGGTCAAGCAGTTGGTTAATCAGTTGCAGCAGCCGCAGCGTATTACGGTGCATCACTTTTAACTCGTGTCCATGACAACTGAAGGTCTCATTGCTCATCATTTTTTCCAGGGGGGCCAGAATCAGCGTGAGCGGGGTGCGGAACTCGTGCGAAATGTTGGCGAAAAACCGGGACTTGAGGTCGTTTAGCTCCGAAAGCTTTTCGGATTCAAGCCGTTCCAGCCGCAGGTCATTCTGCAAACGTTCCTCCACCATTTGCGCCTCCTGCCGCTCAATGAGCAGATTGCGCTTGGCAATCCGTCGGTTGGTCACGTAGCCCAACCCGATCAGAAGCACAATGAATCCTAATCCCGTGTACAGCCACTTCCTTTCCAGGCTATTGTTGTGGATCACAGCGGCTTTCAGGGCGTTTTCCTGCCGCAGCAACTGGTTTTCCTGTTCCTTCCGTTCGGTCTCGTACCGGGCCTGCATCTCGGCAATCTGCCGGCTGCTGCGTTCATTGAAAATAGAGTCATTCAAAGCCACCCCCAACTGCTGGTAGTGGTACGCATTCCGGTAATCGCCAATTTTGGTATATACCTCAGCCATACTACGGTAGATAGCAGACCGGTCGGGCCGCAAACCTGCCTGCTGGCTGATAGTGAGTGCCTGTTGGTGATGCGTAATAGCTTCCCTATAGTTACCAAGCTTTGTATACACATCGCCCATCCGGTTGAGGGCAGTTACAATAATGTATTTATTGCCGATCTGTCGGGCAGCCTCCAGGGCCTGCTTCTGGTAATTAAGCGCCTCGGCGTATTTCCCTTGTTTGGCATATACGTCCCCAATGGTCCGCAGAGAAAACGAGATCAGGTACTTGTCTTTGGCCTGTTCATTATTACGCAAAGCCTTGAAAGGAATACTCCAGGGAGAGCGGATACTGACCTTGCCGGTAGTACATAAAGGCCAGATTATTCAGGGCTCGCCCCATTAAGAGCTTATCATGCAACATTTCGCTCATGCGCAGGGCCTGCTTAAAATAGACAATGGCCTGGGGCAAATTTTCCTGCTCGTAGTACACCGAAGCAATGTTAATGGAGGCGTTGACACTCTCCCAGGTATCATGAACTTGCTGACTCAGCTTCAGCGCCTGCATGGAAAGCGAAAGGGCCTTATCGAGTTCGCCGCGCCGGTAGTATACCCAGCCTATATTGTCTAAAGCACGCGCTTCTCCGCGCCCAAACTTCAGTTGTTTGGCCAGTGCCTGAGCCTGCCGGGCATATTGCATAGCCTTGTCGAGCTCCGAGTTCCGGTAAGCTACCGTCAGGCATTTAGTATATGGACCCGCCCGGTATCGGGTTGCGAAATGTTCAGTTGCGTGACCAGGCTGTCAATGGTCTGCTCCTGGGCCCGGACACCGGAGCCGCTAGCAGGAACAGGACACTCATAAACAGAAAGCCGATCACATTATTGCCCTTGCGAAAAGTAATCATGGCATGCCGGTAGATAAGGCATAGCTGGAAAGTGGAAGATGCAGGTTGGTGACCCACACGGTTAACCACCCACAGAAAACCTTTTTTTCGTGTAGGTGTACATTGCTAAATTAGGTGTACGACAAAATGCAGAGCGTTCATCCGCATTTAGCTTCGCTGAGAATAGTTGCAATCCGGATGTATAAAGCCGGGCATTTGAAATGCCCTTTTCTCAGTTCCGCATTGCAACTATTCTCAGCGAAGCTAAATGCGGAACAACACGAACAAAGTCTAATGGTTGATCTGCAATTTGTCGTACACCCTTAAATTATTACAATTAGAAGGATACTCCTAATTTAAGTAATTTATTGGGTTGTCGTGTAATAGCAAAAGTATTACCAAACCATCTATTGAAAAACGGAAGGTTTCCCCTGTGGCAACCTCGCGTAACTGATGAAGGCAATTCTTTAAATTACCCGGCCGAAGCAGGAAAATCAATCTGTTGCCTTGGTAACGGCTGCCTGAACCCTCACCCCCATGCTACCAAGGGCCAAGCCGCTACCTTTCCCAGTGATTATCTCAAGCAGATTTCCGGTATAAAAGGACTATTTGAAACCTTTCGCCCGTGAGCAACGTGTACGAATTTTCAGACTACCGGGTAAGCAAACACTACTATTGGGTAATGCAGCTTCACTCTTTTTCACAATTCACAGTAAAAATTAATGGCCATTGTCAAAAGAATAATTGATAATGCCGGAGGGAAGATCGAGTTGGAAAGTGAAGTCGGAAAAGGAACCACTTTCCATATTTATTTTAAAATCTGAAGCGAACTCTTAACGCCTGAAGGCAGCAGACTCCGCCTCTTCGGCCAGGTGCGTATTCTTGCTACTGTCCTATTTTTGAGTGACTCCATTACGCAAACTACCCTAATTTACTTATCTTCCGGTTGTGGTACATAAGGTTTATGGTAAACTATAAGTAGACCTCTACACCTCATTAATAAACTTTTCATTGAAAAAGGAATTAAATATCAGGAATGGATCAGTTGATTGTAAAAAATTAAGGTTCTTTATGATTTTACTTGATGAAGCTATTTAGATACTATTGGCGCAATTCCTACTTGTGCCCCTAAGTTGCCAGTCGCTGACTGGCAGGAAGTGCAGAGACGCAATGCATTGCGTCTCTACCTATCATCTTTCCGCCCAAGACTGAAGTCTTGCGCGAGAAGAGAGAACAAGTAGTAAAGCTCACGAATAGACCTGTTGATTGTAAAAAATCCATTCATCATAACGGCAGAAAAAAGGAGACTGAAAGCCAGAGAGGAAAGAGTACCGGCCTTATCAGGTAAGAGTACCCCAAAACAATTTTTAAATGGAAATTGGCAATACCTCCATTCACATTCATTCAAATACCCAGCCGGATTTAAAGCCTCATCATGGCCTGGAAAAAGGAAAGATGGCCGAGCTGGTTTATTCCATGCGATTGGTCCCAACGCCGCTCGGACCAATCGAAAAATGGCCCCAGAGTTTACGAACAACGGTAAGCTTATGCCTGGCCTCAAACTTTCCCATTTCAATTGCCTGGGGCCGCATAGAGTACAAATCTATAATGATGGGTACTGGCCCATCTGCGGGGATAAACATCCGCGGTCTATGGGGCAAGATTTCAAGGAATGCTGGCTTTCGGCGTGGTCCGTCGTCTGGGGAGGCTTTCGAACAAGCTTCTTTAGGACAAACCCGTTTTTTAGAAAACCAGCGGACGTTCCTGGACCGGTATGGGTATCTGGAAGAAACATTTTTTACGTTCTCCTTCAGCCCGATCCTGGATGAGTCAGGCGGGGTAGGCGGCTTATTTCATCCGGTCACCGAACTCACCCAGCAAACGCTGGCGGAAAGAAGGTTAAACATTTTACGCAGCATAGCTGACCGTACCTTACATAAAGACGCTGGAGGAGGCCTCTTTTCTGATTCTGGAATCGGTAAAGGAATTCGCCTTTGACTTGCCATTTGTCCTGCTTTATTCCCTCGGCAGTGAGGGTAAAGGGTAAAAGCCTGGAAAATAGCACGGGAATAGAACCCGATACCGCCCTTGCTCCGGCAAAATCAATCTGACGGATAATCAGGGCGGCGGATGGCCCTTTGCGGAGGTAGTTCGGAATGGCAAATTGATCCAGGTAACTGGAGCTGGAAAATAAATTCGGGCCATTTTCCGGTGGTCCCTACCCCGAGCCTCCTATGGAGGACGGCATTGGTGCTCCCGATCTACCTTCCCGGCACTGCACATCCGCGTTACATACTGGTCGCCGGGGTAAGTCCCCGTAGGGAATTAGACGAAAAGTATCTTTTGTTCTACGACCTGCTGGTTGGTACGATCACCAATACGCTGAGCAAAGCAAGGGCTTATGAAGAGGAAAGGAAACGGGCAGAAGCACTGGCCGAGCTAGACCGGGCAAAGACGGCTTTTTCAGCAATATCAGCCACGAATTCCGCACCCCTGACACTTATGCTGGGGCCACTCGAAGATTCCTTTTCGATAAAAATAATCCGCTTCCCAGGGAACAACAGGCGCGGCTGGAACTTGTCCACCGGAATACGCTTCGTTTGCAACGGTTAGTCAATAGCTTGCTTGATTTTTCCCGTATTGAATCAGGCAGATTGCAGGCCAGTTTCCAGGCTACTAACCTTGCTCACTTTACTTATGAACTAGCCAGTGTATTCCGGTCGGCCATGGAAAAAAGCCGGCCTGGCCTTTCAGATTGACTGTCAGCCTCACCATGCACCTGTTTTTGTGGATCATGACATGTGGGAGAAAATTGTCTTTAATTTATTGTCTAATGCCTTGAAGTTTACCTTTACCGGTAAAGTGGAAGTAAGCTCATGGGGAAGAGAATGGAAGGGTACTACTGAAAGTAAGCGATACCGGTGAAGGAATTCGCAAAGAGGAGCTAGCCAACTCTATTTCAGCGGTTTTACCGGATTGAGGGCACCAAATCCAGAACCCACGAAGGATCAGGCATTGGTTTGGCCTTTGTGCAGTAATTGGTAAACAGACATGGAGGCAACATTGGGGCAGTAAGTGAACTCACTAAAGGAACTACTTTAACGGTCAGTATTCCAATCGGCTCTGTTAATCTTCCGAAGGATAAAATAAATGATCGGATCATGGCGTAACAAACAAGGGTCTCAAGGGTAACCGGGTCTACTGTTTTTATCAATGAGTCCTTGCAATGGTTGGCTGATTCTGGGTCATCAGTCGTTTTCCCTGAGGCATCGGAGAACACTACTCACATAGCCAGTATTTTGGTGGTAGACGATAATACCGATATGCGGGACTATGTCACCCGGATATTGAGCCAAAGCCCTGATTGGGAAATACGCACTGCCGGCAATGGATTGGAGGCCCTGGAAGCAGTCAATCAGCGAAAGCCCGATCTTATTCTTTCCGATGTGATGATGCCGGTGCTGGATGGCTTCGGGCTGTTAAAAAAATTAAAGGAAAGTGCCGATACCTCCCGGATACCCGTTGTCTTTTTATCGGCAAGGGCCGGGGAAGAAGCCACAATACAAGGATTGGAAAAAGGCGCCGATGACTACCTGGTAAAGCCATTTTCGGCCCGCGAACTGATTACCCGGGTAAAAACCCAACTTGAAATCACGCATACCCGGCAGGATAATACGCAGCTAAGAAAAGCCGAGGAGGAACTGAAAAAATTCAAGATCATCAGCGACCATGCGTTTGATGCCTTCATTTTGATGCGGGAAGACGGCACTTTTGCGTATTTGAATGACCTGACCCTGAAACGCTGGGGCTATACCCGGGAAGAAGCCCAACGCCTGCGGGTACCTGATGTGGACCCGATTTATCAGGAAGAAAAATTTAATGAAGTCTTTGCGCTGGCTCAGCAATTAGGTCCCATTCCCACCTTTGAAACCATCCATAAAAGGAAAGACGGTACCATTTTTCCGGTAGAGGTAAGTATGGGTGGTATCACACTAGATAATAAACCTCATCTGTTTGCAGTAGCCCGGGACATTACCGAACGGAAAGTAGCCGAGGAAACGCTCAAAAAACGAAATGAACTGCTGGAGAGAACCAATAATGACCTGGATAATTTTATCTACACCGCTTCTCATGATTTAAAAGCCCCTATCAGCAATATTGAGGGCCTGCTGCAAGCGCTGCTGCGTACCCTTCCCCCGGAAAGCATGGCAACGGAACGGCCCCAACGTATCACGTACCTGATGCAGGAATCAGTGGAACGTTTCAAACGTACCATTGCGAATCTTACCGAGGTGGTTAGACTCCAGAAGGAGTACGGTGCGGAAGCCTCCCTGGTGGATCTCTCGGAAGTGGTTCGGGAGGTACTACTGGACCTCGAACCCATGATTCAGCATGCCGGCGCCCAGGTGGAAGTAAACATAGCCGACTGTCCGGAAATCCGTTTTTCGGCAAAGAACCTGCGATCCGTACTCTACAACCTGCTTTCCAACGGGATTAAGTACCGTTCCCCGGAGCGGATGCTGCAGATGCAGATTCATTGCGTAAGCACCCCGGAGTATTACGTACTTACGGTAAGGGATAATGGCCTGGGCCTGGAACCAGGACAGGTAGATAAACTCTTTTCGATGTTCAAACGGTTCCATGACCACGTAGAAGGTTCGGGGATTGGGCTGTATATGATCAAGCGGATGGTCGAGAATGCCGGCGGCCGGATTGCAGTGGAAAGCCGGTTAGGGGAAGGCGCCACGTTCCGGGTTTATTTTCGCCGCTAATGGCTTGGCACGTAGTACTGATTCTGTCCTTTTACCCATATTTGTTCCTATTACTAATACACGCTGGAATCAATGAATAAGCTTACCTCAATTCTACTAGTAGACGATGATACTACTACCAACTTTGTCAATCAAATGCTGCTGGAAGACCTGGATGTGACCGAGAAGGTACTCATCGCCTGCAACGGAAAGGAAGCGCTTGAAATAATCAATCAGCAATGCCAAAAGGGGAAGTGTCCCCAGTTAATCCTGCTCGATATCAATATGCCGGTGATGAATGGCTTTGAATTCCTGGAGGCCTACAAGCAACTTGACCTTAATTACAAGCAGTCAGTGATGATTGTCATGCTCACTACCTCAATGAACCCGGCTGACATGGATCGTCTCGGAAAGATGCCTGTCAAGGGCATTCTTAACAAGCCGCTAACGGCCGAAACATTCAAGACGCTGCTTGCCGAAACAATTTAATTCAGAACTGCCCGGCTAAAAGGAAAGTAGGATTGCCGCCAAACGCTACCCATATTGCTCAGAACCGCAGATAAAGCAGATCAGGCACTTAAAATTATTTCTACTTATTCAGTATTTTCGCCAGGTTGCCCTTCGGCTGCTATGCAAACAATTCTCGTACTTCCGTACTCGCTTGCGCTCAGAGTAACAAAAAGATTGAAAAAATTCAATCTGAGCATTAAGAAAACGAGTAGTTTTCGCGAATACCCTTTTTCAATCTTTTTGCGAAAGGTCTGGCCTTTTTTCAAAAAGACTTCTCTTTCATAAACTCCCATGACAAAAGGTACCGGCAGACTACTTTCATGTTTTAATTCTTGACCTTTATGCATTCTTTCCGGGACCAGACCAGCCTCCCCCGTGTCCTTAGCCTACTTATATTTTTTATTGGCTGTCTCGTATTGATTGGGTGGCAATTTGACCTTGCCATACTCAGAAGCAGCTTTCTGTCTTTTAACCCGGTAAATCCAATCACTGCCGTTGCTTTTCTGCTGTTAGCGGGCTCCGTGTGGCTATCGGATAGAGGAAAAGGGATCTCCAGCGGCCGCAGGAAGCATTTACCCCAATTACTGGCCCTTGCCGCTATCCTGATTGGTCTGCTTAAACTGCTTGATACCTACACCATTCTGGAAAAAGGCATTGACCAGTTGTTATTCACCAATAAGTTAACCCGCATTCCCGTTGGTGCCCCTAACCGGATGGCCCACAGCACAGCCCTTTGTTTAGTATTATCTGGCTATGCACTATTCCTTAGCAATGCCCAAAAGAGAAAAATCCGGCTTATTCAACTTTTAGTCCTGATGGTATTCTTATTCAGTTTACTGGCAATGGTGGGATATTTTTTCAGCATCCGTTCTTTTTTGGGGATTGGCCTCTACATTACCATGGCCTTTAATACTGCCTCACTGTTTCTGATGCTTTGCACAGGTATTCTATGGCTTTTTCCGGATGAGGGCATTGTACGGACGTTCTTGACTCAGAATACGGGTGGATTGCTGGCCCGCAATCTGCTGCCATTTGCCATCGGAGTACCCCTAGTGCTAGGTTGGCTATGCCTGGAATTGCAAAGTACCTTCGGATTTAAACCGGAACTGGGGATAGGGATGATGGTAGTAACTATTATTGTCCTGTTTGCCTTTATCATCTACCGGAATGCCGCTTTGATCAACCGCATTGATACCGAACGAAAAGAGGCACGGGAAAAAATAGTTGAACTGCTTAAGGATGCCCAATCCGTGAATCAGGAATTGGAGGCCAAACAGGAGGAACTGCGTCATTCCCTGACCAATGCCCTGGAACTGAATAAGCGGGTTTCGTTAAGCGAGTCCAGACTGGCTGAATCACAGAGAATAGCGCACCTGGGAAGTTGGGAATTTGAGCTGGCTTCCGGTAAGATCACCTGGTCGGAGGAGAAGTACCGCATCTTTGGCCTTGACCCAACCCAAGCGGCTCCCCAATATGAGCAATACCTGAGTATGATCCATCCCGGGGACCGGGAGAAGTTAACCAACGCCATGAACAGTGCCATCACCCAACGGAAAGACTACGAACTGGAGATCAGGGTGATCCAACCAGGAGGGGCTATCCGCTGGACCTTCTCGGTTGGAAAACCGATGGTTGACGAACAAGGCAAGGAGGTGGTCAGCTTGTTTGGGATTACCCTCGATATTACCGAGCGGAAGCTGGCCGAAACCGCGATGCGGGAAAGTGAAAAAAGGTACCGTACCCTGGTAGAGTTTTTGCCCGATGGGGTGCTCATTATCCAGGAGGGCTTGATTGCGTACGCCAATCCGGCTGGAGTAAAGCTTTTAGGTGCAACCCGGCCCGAAGCACTGGTGGGGAAACCTGGTTTTGACTTTATTCATCCTGATTCGCATGAATTGGTAAGGCAATTAATAGCGCAGGTTACGCAAGGAAAAACCATCCCGGCAGCAACCCAACAACTCGTTCGATTGGATGGCAGTACCTTTGAGGCGGAAGTCACGGCTACCCGGCTCACTACCGATCCGCCCCAGGCACATCTGGTACTCATTCACGACATCACCAGCCGTAAAAAAGCCGAAAGAGCCCTCTCAGAAAGCCAGCAATTTTATACTGCCCTCTTTCAGAACTCCTCTGATTTTGTGCAAACGCTTTCCGCAGAGGGAATCGTACAGTACCAAAGCGCTATTTTTCACCGGCTTTCCGGCTATACAATCGAAGAAAGAAGGGGCCGGAGCATTTTTGAGCTGGTGCACCCGGATGACCGGGCAAAGGGAAAAATCTTTCTGGAGGAGTTAGTAAGCCAACCCGGAGCGTGCCGGGTAATTGAATCCAGAATCCGCCACAAAGACGGGAGTTGGCGCTGGGTTGAATCAACGGCTACCAATCTGCTGAATGAACCCGTAAGTCAAGCGGTTGTGGTCAATAACCGGGATATTACCGAGCGGAAACTAGCCGCGGAGCAATTAAAGCAGCAAAATCAGGAGTTGCTTAAAACCAACGCCGAACTCGACCGGTTTGTGTACCGGGCCTCCCATGACCTGAGGGCGCCGCTGGCTTCGGTACTGGGTATGATTACCATTTCAAAGCAGGTCACGGACCAGGACCTGACTGCGGAGATTTGTGTGTGGATGGCGAAAAGTAGGCGGAACGAAATAACGGATG
>JAUJNL010000095.1 GCA_030448185.1 Cytophagales bacterium
AACCTGATTCTTAACCACGACTGACTACTTAACTTATCTGATTAAAATCATCGGCGAACATTTTCATCTGGTCCCTGGGGCCCATACTGACACGGCTCCTCTGTTTCCCTTCGAATTCCCAGTTCCGGATACTCACGCCCCGCTTCATCATCTCCTCCACAAACCGTTTGCTGTCCATTTTCAGCGGAAACAGTACGAAATTGGTCTGAGAAGGCAGGTATTCGTAGCCGTTCTCTTTGAGTAATTTGTAGAGAAATTCCTTGGCTTCGATATTTTTTGCTACTGAATACTTTACAAAATCTTTATCCTGGTAACTGGCAATAGCCCCCCGGATGGAAGTAGCACTGATGCTCATCCCGCCAGCCCCGAACTTGCTGATTTCTTTGACTACCTCTGGCTGAGCCACCAGGTAACCGATCCGCAACCCAGCGAAACTATGCACCTTGGAGAAAGTCCGGGTGATAATTACGTTTTTCCCCTTGCGGATGCATTCCATCATGGAAGTCTTTTTAGGGTCAGCCACGTAGTCAATGTAGGCTTCATCCACAAAAACGGGCTTTTTGGCGGAAACGGAATCGCAGAAGGCCATTAGTTTACCCGGGTCCGTTACGACACCCGTCGGATTATTAGGGTTACAAATGTAGACCAGACTGGTCTTGTCAGTCACTTTGGCCGCCATAGCGTCCAGGTCGTAGTCGTATTGCTTGTTCAGCGGCACTTTTTCCCAGCCGCAGCCGATCTGAGTGGCAGCCCGGATCAGTTGCATATAGCTGGGATCACCCGAAACAATGTGCGTTCCGGGACCACCTTTAAAGGTATAGTATAAAGCTGTGGATGTAAGCAGTTCGCCCGAACCAGCTCCCAGCATGATGTGTTCTTCCGAAACGCCTTCCGTCTCGGCAATCATCTTTCTGAACTCAATCAAGTGTTGACGCGGGTAAAGATAACTTTCGGGCAGGGCCTCGATAATGGCCTTGCGGGCCTTCTCGGAGGGTCCGAACGGATTTTCATTAGCCGATAAGCGGGCTTTGATGACGGGCATATCCGACAGTATTTTACGGCGTTGCGTAGCGGTTTCAGCGGCGCTGCGGTAGCCGGTGCCAAAAGTAAGCCCGGCAGCCAGCAAACTACTGGACTTGAGCCAGTTGCGGCGGTTGAGGGTAGTGGTTGACATGATTGTGGAGTATTGAGTTTAGTGTTTTGAGTAAATGATATTAAATGTTGGATTCCCAATATCGGAAGTCGGATTTAATTGAATTTTGGATATGGAAAGGCTTGAAATAGATCCACTATTCGACTTCCTAAATCCGGAATCAGTTTATTGCTTGTACTTTCAGGTATTTGGTAAAAGGCTGCCCTTTGTACTGACCCGTCCAGGAAAGCGGGATGGTGCTACCAGATTTTGGCGCGGCCATGCCTAATTCTTCCCAGGTTTTGGTCAGCATTACCTTCCCATCCGGGCCGGTTACCAAGTCAGAAATTTTTCCACCGCCGCGCCGGGAGAGGCTAATGTCGAGGGAGGCAGCCGGGATGGAATCAATACCGACCGCATTATTCAGCAGCCCACTCTTATCCAGTTCGTAGAAAGTGGACATAATCATAACCGGGCTGCCTGTTTTAATTTCAATGACAGGTTCGGTTACCAGACCGCTGCCGTCTTTGGCATTATCCACGTATACCAGCAGGGGAGCGGCTATGCGGTCTACAAAAGGGTCTTCCTCTTTATGGCAAGCGGCCAAAAAGGCTCCAAAACTGATGATTAGCATGATATATAGGTATTTATAAGATGGTTTCTGCATACTATTTTTTCATTAAGATGAATGTAGTTTCAATTGACTGACGACAGCAAATAGCTTTTCGAAAGACTTTTCCGCCTGCTGCTGCCACTGCTACTGCTGCTATTTTTCCACCCACCACAAGGCGGTTTTCATGTTATCAGCCCCGCCGTTCAGACCGATCCCCGCTTCTAGGTTGGCCTTATTCAGGGAATACTCGGAAGTGGGGTAGGGCAGGCGGGTCGGTAATACGCCGTCATTTTCAAAAACCGCCCTTGCGTCTTTGGCAGGCATGGCAGGCAAGCCGGTCCGGCGGTATTCCGTCCAGGCTTCTATGCCCTGCCCGAACAGCGCAATCCATTTCTGTTCCATGACTGTTGAGCGGGTAATAACTCCTACGGTAGTCAGGTACCCCCCGGGAACGGTGAGCGAATACTGTCCGAAGGAAGCCGTAATACCTTTCTCAAAATAGTCCTGGGCACTGCCGGTAATGTCCCCATCCAGGGCGGCTTCAGCCAGGATAAACATTAGTTCGGCATGGGTCATAATGACACTGGGCGTACTAGCCTGCATAAAAGCTGTACCCAGGGTAGCGCCGGGCCCCAGATAAGTAGTCGCAATGGCATCCGGTAATCCGTTGGGCACTCCGATGAATTTGCCCTCCTTATTGGGTTGGGCAAAAACGGCCAGACGGGTATCGTTCAGCGCTGTAAGCCGGTCTACCATCGTTTTGCTGATGTTCCAATCCGTACGGCCGTCCTGAATCATGACCTGATGCCACTCGTTGTTGCTGGGCAGCACGGCCGTGTTTTTGAGGGAGGCATTGTCAGCATTACTGGTGAAAATGGGATACTTGGCCGGATTGCCCAATATTTCCTGTAAAATGGCCCTGGACTCGGCTGGTTTCTTGGCGGCCTGCCGGTTTGCCAGCCGGATGCGCAGGGAATTGGCCAGTTTTTTCCATTTAAGAATATCTCCACTGTAGAGGATATCCCCATTTACGGCGGGGCCTCCCACGGTCAGTTTTTCATTGGCTACCTTCAGATCTTCGAGTATCCCGGCGTACACGGTTTCCTGAGAGTCATAGGTGGGCGCATAGATTGGTTTCTCGGCGGTGCCTTTCAGGGCTTCGGAATACGGAATAGCCCCGTAGCAATCAGTCATCAGGGAAAACACCCAGCTCCGCATCACCAGGGCTACCCCTTCGTAATTTGGATTAGGAGATTTGGAACCTTCTCCCGCCTGGACAACAATCCGCTGAAAATTAACGAGCCCATCGTTGAAAAAGCCCTTCCAGGTATTATTGTAAAAGGCTGGTGAAATGCCGTAGTTATCTCCTTCGTTGGAATAAATATTCCGGGATAAGTACTGCATCCAGAGCATAGCCCCATCCAGGTTCAACCGTTCAAAACGGACACGGTGACCCCAGTAGCGGTCTACCGAAGCTTCGATGGCATATGGTAGCAAAAACTGCGGACTGATAGACACGGGATTGTTAGGGTCCGTGTTCATTTGGTCAAACTCCTTCGTACAGGCACCGGCAACCAACAGCATCACCGCCAGGAAGGCGCTCCATAGGTATACTTTGTAAGGGTTAATTTTCATGTGTTACATTTTAGTGGCGAAATAAAACCAGAATACTTTTGAATAATGCTGAAGTAAACCTCATCCCCCACCCAACCCCTCCTTAGCAAGGAGGGGAGTTAATTATTCCTTTGTCGAAATGCCCTTCTATGGTTAAGAGGGAGATTTACAATTCGCGGTCCAACTCCCCTCCTTGCTAAGGAGGGGCGGGGGTGGTTGCTATTTTCTCTCTATAGACCTAAACTCACGTTAAAACCTACACTGCGGGTGCTGGGCATTTCTCCGTAGGCAAAGCCCTGTTTATTTCCCCCGTTGGCATCTACTTCCGGATCAATATGCGGGTGATTGCGGAACAACAAGGCCAGGTTGCGCCCTACCACCGATACTTTGGCTGATTTGAGAAATATATTTTTAAACCAGGCATCCGGCAGGGAATAGCCAAACGTCACCTCCCGGAGTCACGAAACTGGCGTCGAAAATGGCGGCTTCGTGGAAGCGACGCGGGTTGTTAAAGCCGTACAATTGATTGGCGGCTACTATCACGTCGTTGGGCACATATTCCGGACTTTCGGCCGAGCCGATGTTTTTGACGCCTTGGCCGATAATACCTTCTTCGCGGCCCACGACGGTTTCTTCACTGGCCGGTCCAACGGGCATTGGCTGAGCCCTCGTCGTAGATATTACCACCCATTCGCGCATCGATCAGGGCTGAAAGGCTAAATCCTTTGTAGGAGAAGCTGTTCTGAATACCGCCTACCCAATCCGGCTGGATGTTGCCCAGTACCCGCGGCGTACCTGATACTACCGGCAAACCGTCCTTGTAAATAATTTGTCCGTCGGGAGCATGTTCGAAGCCGATCCCAAACAGGGTTCCATACGGCTGGCCTACCCGGGCCTCGGAGGTAAGTCCACGGCGTTCATTAAGAATATAAGTGGTCAGCCCCTCTGCTAAAGCAATTACTTTATTGCGGTTGCGGGAGTAATTCACCGCTACATCCCAGGAGAAACTGCCGGGCAATTCGACTGGCTTGGCAGTCAGCATAATTTCCACGCCTTTATTGACAATCTGGCCCGCATTGAGAATGCGTTTGTCGTATCGGTAGCCTTCGAGATTTCCACCCCCAGAATCTGGTTGCGGGTACTTTGATTATAATAGGTTACGTCCAGTCCTACCCGGCCATTCAGAAACCGCAGGTCCAAACCGAGTTCTTTGCCAGTGGTAATTTCAGGTTTCAGGCTGGCGTTGGAAATAGTCAGGTTTTCGTAGAATTCTGGTACACTACCATTCCAAGGGCCTAAACCAGGACGATCCGTAGAGTTAGGCGTTTTAAAAATCTGCCACAACTGATACGGGTCAGCATCGTTGCCCACCTGCGCCCAGCTGGCTCGTATTTTTCCGAAAGAAAGTACATTGTTCTGCAGATTCAGCAAGTCAGTCACCACGGCACTCATCGAAACCGAAGGATAGAAGTAAGATCGGGCACTGGCAGGCAACGTACTCGACCAGTCATTGCGACCGGTAACATCCAGGAACAAGGCATTACGGTAGCCAAACTGCGCTGAACCAAACACACTTTGCACTTCATTCTTCTCGATCCGGCTGGCGACCTGGTTTTGATTGGGATTGGAGTTACCCAGGTTATACAGACCATCCACGACCAGTTCGCCTACGTAGGTATAATTGCGCTTGTAATAGTTGGTCCGGTTGATTCCGCCTAACTGGGCATTTACGTTAAATACCGGGGTGATGCTTTTGTTAAAAGTCAGAATGATGTCGTGGTTGGTTTCCTGCCGCCGCAGTATTTCTTCCGAATACCGGCCCGGGGTACGATTGCCATTGCGCACCCGTTCGAAGTTGACTACGTTGGAGCGGGTATCCGTCCAGACGTCGGTACCGGTACGGGCCATCAGGCTCAGGAAGTCCGTCAGCTTATAATTAACGGCGATATTACCTACTAAGCGGTCTTTGTCGTTGGCAGAAGGCAGCATTTCCTGAAGGTAGAAAGGATTGGTAAAAAAGGTATGCTGCCAGTTGGGCGGGTCGGTATCGGCGGGTTTGCCCGGCAATGCCCGCTGGATATGCACATCCTGGTAGCTCCGCCAATCTTTGAGCTGTGACCAGGAGATGTGCCGTTGCGACCAGATAAACTCCTGGCCGCTGGTATAACTCCGGTTATCAGAGCCGGATTTGATGTATTCAGCCGACAGGACTACATTGAGCTTCGGCGTGAAGTTATAGCCCGTATTGAGTTTGAGGTTGTTACGGCGGAAGTCATTAAAGGCCATGATGCCCTTTTGGTCCAAGCGGCCTACCGACAAGCGGAAGTTGCCTTTGTCATTACTGCCGGCAATGGCTACGTTATTGGTAACGGTACTACCCGTTTGCCAGAATTGCTGCCAGCTGTCAGCTTGAGGTACCAGCGGCGCCACATCGGTGCCGGTCCACCATTGGCGGACTAAACGGCCGTCCATCGGGGCACCCCAGCTTTCGTCGGTGCCGTCGGTAGCTACAATAGTTCCAGCCGGATAGGCGGCCCGGTATTGTTCAATGGCATCGGCCGGTACCGGACCACTCCATCCATCGGAATACCACGTCCGGTAGCCGTTACCGCCACCGTATACATTCTGAAACCGGGGTCCGGTCAGCGGACGTTCAAACGTAACGTTGGAGTTGATTTCCACCCCGATGCCCTTGGTACCGGCTCCATTCTTAGTCGTGATGAGAATAACCCCGTTGGCGGCCCTTGAACCATACAAAGCTGCGGCATTGGCGCCCTTTAACACGCTAATCTCTTTGATGTTGTCCGGGCTCACCTCGGACAGACCGGAGCCAAATTGTTTATCGAAAGTTTGCTGAATAGGCACGCCGTCCACTACGATCAGGGGCTGGTTGTTGCCCGAAACCGAAGAGGCTCCCCGGATTTGAACGGTAGAGGCACTGCCTGGCCCCGCGTTGGTATTTACTCTGACTCCGGCAATGCGTCCATTAAGGCTATTAGCGACATTAGCCGAACGGGCTTCCACCAGTTGATTGCCTTTAATTTCTTGTACCGTATAACCCAACGCTTTCTTTTCCCGCTCAATCCCAAATGCGGTTACGACTACTTCTACCAGCTGTTTGGTGTCGGTAGTCATTGCCAGGTCCACCACTTGGCGGTTACCTACCTCCGTTTCCTGGTTCGTAAACCCAATGAAGGAAAAAACCAGCGTTCCTCCTGCATCCGGAATGGTTAATTTATAGGCACCATCCCCATCAGTGGTAGTACCCGTAGTCGTTCCTTTCAGGATCACATTTACCCCAGGCAGCACAGAGCCATCTTCCTGAGAAGTAACCTTACCGGATACCAGACGTCCCTGCCCCAGCGCGTGACACATCCAAAAAGTTGTACATGTGAGTGTTAAGAGTAGGTTTTTCATCATAATGTATAGAGTATAGAGGTGGTAAGACGGCTTATCAGAAGTCTTCAGGCAATAGCAGACCGGGCAGGATATGAAAGCCTGCTTTTCCGGATGCTACTTTGGTAGCCGGAACAAAAAACACATACCAGCGGCGTGCCTTCTCCGGGAATCAGAGAACAATGCAGATTTCTGGAAAGATTTATAGGTTGCCCGGCAACTATCCAACTAGGTTAAGACTCCTAACCTTTTGACCAAGTAAAATTTAATGGGAAGAACATAGGCCGTATCAGACAGTAATACGCTTATGCAATGGTATGGACTGAGAATGATTGAGACACCTTTCGCGAGAGGTGCGCCAGTATCTGAGGCAATAAGTTGCCAATTAGACTTTTCTAAGGAATTCCCCGGATTCGAATCTGGGGCCAATTTAAGGAATTAAAATTTGTATTTGCAATATTTAATGTAATTAAAATTTAAAAATACCATATTTAATTTCAAATTATCCGAAATAGTAGAATATTATACCGATTATCATATTAAATTCAATAAAAAATATTGAATTTGTACTATAAACTAAGTTTGTTAATTGAATGGCTTAACGAAAATATCACTTCTGCTAATTATGTAAAATAAAATTTTGACTTATGGCTTTTATTAAAATTTTATTTTACATAATTTGATTTTTCGCAATTTACTATTGAGGACTTATTGTATGAAATAAACTGCCACTGTACTGGTTTGCGCTTTTTCACAGATACGCTTACCGCAATAAACCTTTTCACCTATTACCTTATTTTGAATGAAACCAATACTTACCCGCAGAAATTTTATTCAGAAAGCAGCCCAGCTTACGGGGTCTGGTTACACCGCCATGACTGCACTCAACCTGATTCCTGCTTCACCCGCCAAAGCCCTTTCCCTGGAAGGCCACGGTCAGGGCAAACGTATTATCATTCTGGGTGCAGGCATGGCCGGGCTAGCGGCTGCCTATGAGCTGGGAAAATTAGGCTATCAATGCACGGTGCTGGAAGCCCGCGAAAGGGCCGGCGGCCGGGTATGGACCGTGCGGCGGGGCACGAAAGAAAAAGAACTGGATGGCCCTGAACAGACTTGTCAATTCGACGAAGGACAGTACTTTAATGGAGGCGCTATGCGTATTCCGCACCACCACCAATCAGTGATCCGGTATTGCCGCGAACTGGGCGTACCGCTGGAAAATTTTAATAATACCAACGAAGGCGCTTACTATTATTGTGAAGGAGGCAAAGGCGAACTGGCCAATAAACGCATCCGGCAACGGGAGTTGCACAACGATATGCGGGGCTACACCACTGAGCTCCTGGCCAAAGCCATGGATGGGCAAGCCCTTGATTTACCTTTAACGAAAGAGGACCGCGACAAAATCATTGAATACCTGATTGCCGAGGGCGGACTGAATGCGAATAAGCTGTATAAGGGCGGCTCCCGCCGTGGGTACCTGACGCCCCCCGGTGCGTACGAACAATCGGGTAAAATGGCCGATGCGCCGGCGCTACTCTCCCTGGTGCAAGCCGGGTACGCGGACCCGTATTTCTATAATGTGGCCGAATACACCTACGAACAGCAAAATACGATGCTGATGATCTCCGGGGGCACGGATCGGCTGACGGATGCTTTTGTGAAGCGGATCGGCAAAAAGATTGTATATGGGGCAGCAGTCAAAGAAATCCGGAAGGGGGAAAATGGCGCCCGGGTAGTTTACACCGATACCAAAAGTGGCACGGAGAAAGAATTGCTGGGTGATTTCTGCATTTGTACCATTCCCTTACCCGTGTTATCTACGATTGAAAATGACTTTTCGTCCAACGTGCAGCGGGCCATTGATCTGATTCCCTATAACAATACGTGTAAAATCGGGCTGCAATTCAAGCGCCGCTTCTGGGAGGAAGACGATAGCATCTTCGGGGGCATGTCCCGGACCAATCTGGACATTACCCAAATTGTGTATCCCTGCGCTGACTACCTTACTCCGAAAGGGATCCTGATCGGCTGCTATAATTACGGCTCTTCCGCTGAACGAGTGGGTAATCTTTCGCTAGGTGACCGGGAAAAGCTGGCCCTGGAACAAGGAGGCAAAATTCATCCGCAGTACCGGCAGGAGTTTGAGAAGGCATTCTCCCTGGCCTGGCAGAAAATACCCTATAGTTTGGGAGGGTGGGCTTTATATTCCCCGGAGGCCCGGCAACGCTACTACCCGGCGCTGCTACAACCCGAAGGGACCATCTACTTTGCCGGAGAGCACACTTCCTATCTTACCGCCTGGATTGCCGGAGCCTTTGAATCTGCCTTACGGACCGTAGAAAGCATTCATCAGCGGGCTCAGAAGCAGGCGTTGAACTAATGACTATTGGCGAGATTATAAAACAGTTGTCTTCCTCAGCTTTAATACAGTGTAAATTAAATAGGTTTAGATTTTGTTTAGAATAAAACAAGTCTGATAAAAGCGATAACTCAAACAACGTCATTGCGAGGCCCGAAGCAACTATTACCTTTGGTGAGAACCCGAAGGTAATAGTTGCTTCGTGCCTCGCAATGACGGTCTTATAGATAAGAGAAAAAGACCAACTTCCTTTTTCTAAACTTATTTAGTTTACAGTGTACTTAATAACAATTCCGAAGTCACTCACTTTATAGCTGGAAGCATACTGGCTGGCGTTTGTATGGCAGTTAGAAACGAACCACTGGTTTCGTCTTAATAGCAGCGGAGTAGTAATAAAGATGGTTTTATTCCGTAATCAGTGCTGCCGTCTAACAAAGAGTTTGCTGCTTATCACCCTTTATGTAAAGTTTGAAAACGACGCAAAACGCGGCGACTAAAACTTAAAAACCGAAACGGTTACTTCCGCTGTTACCAAAACCAGGGCTTACTTATCCAGCACTACCGCCTGATTGACTACGTAGTTTTGTTTTTTCGTGACCAGATTATAAACCTTAGATACCTTTTTCTGTCCTTTCGCTACTTTCTGCACGGTATATTCCACAAATTCTCCCGCAGCATTGTCGTAGCAGAAGAGCTTTTCGCCTTCCCGGATCTTGCCCACTTCTTTGCGGCCTTCTTTAGTAAGTACCGGATGGTTGTCGGTGGCTTCCAGGTAGGTAGTTGATTGAATGATACCACGGAAAATAGAAGCCGTTAGGATTTCTTCGCGGATCAGGGTAAGGGTGGTAATGGCGTAGTCTTTGTTTTCGTGAACCTCAACCGTCAGTACCTGGGTAGCTTCCAGCTTGGGGTGAGCCGTGTTATAGGAGGCTACCTGATCACCCGCTTTTACTTCGGAAATTTTCCGTTCACTGCCGTCGGCCATGGTGACCAGGGCATCGGCCGGGAAGCAAACATCATAGTCCGTTTTGGCGCCGGCAGCCGTGGTACTCTGGGCTCCACCGCCACTGAAGAGGCTGCTCATTTCACGGGACAACACATAAGAGAAAGTAGAGAGCAACCCTGCTTCCTTAGCGCCGTTTTCCTTCAGGTCATCAATATAGGCCGCCCACACCGCTTTATCTGCCAGGGCATTGGGTACGCAAATATTAATCACTTTACCATTAGACGGAGTGGTATACATGGCCACCAAGCCTAATGAAGATTTAGTTTTATTGTCGAGCAGCCGGTACAGGTAGATGCGCCGCTCGATGCCATCACTGTACTTGAATACGTAAGGCGGCTTCATTTCGTAACGGTCCAGCACGTAGGTGTTCTCTACCTTGACGTACGTGTCCTGCTCCGGGTTTTCAATCCGGAAGGTTTTGGTTTTGGTATACTCATCCAGGGTAAGAGCCCGGTCTTTGCTTTGTGCCATAGCCGCTAGACAAACTAAAAACAGACAAAGGTGCATAATGCCTTTTGCCATCCAGCCGGCTAAAACGGTATACCTGTTTGGGGTAAGAGTGAAGTTAATTTTCATATGGTTTGCGTTTGAGTAGGAATTAAGGAAAAGCAGATGAATACAGCTATAAATATCTGCATTTCCGATTATTATCAAAATTATATTTTAAAAATAAGACAAATTCAAAATATAATTTTATAAAAAATTCAAATTATACAACAAACGTTTTCCGTCTGAAACGGTACGCCTTTTAGCCAAAGGGTCTTGAAAAGGAAGAGTGATTATGGACCGAAAAGGAAGGTTTTCGGGAGAAAGGGAACCAACTTATGTAGGGAGAAGTCCTATTAGGGCAGTTCCCGAGGAAGAGGGCAGGTTACCTATCAGCGTAGTCAGGATGCGAATCGGATGGGCAGAGGGGATTACCGCCAAAGAGACTTCAGCCTATTCCAGTTGGTTTCAAACTGGTGCGTGGCATCCCGGCATCAATAATTGCAATCAAACCGAGGGAAAAAACAGGAGAAACAATGGTAATCTTTAGTACAGGCTGACGGTGAATAGCCACTTTAGGTTAGTTCACTAATCGCCACTACTCTAGACTTTCGGGTAAGCAGATGGATAATAATCCAGGCTACCAGATAGGTAAAGCCGCATATGGTAAATAATACATTATAGCCGCCGGATAAATTTCCCGCCGCTTTATAGTTGTCGAGTAACCAGCCAACCAGTATTGGAAACAGAATACCACCTACTGCCCCGGCCATACCGCCAATCCCTACGACGGAACTTACCGCCTGCTTAGGAAACAAGTCAGAAGCCAGGGTAAACACGTTGGTGGCCCAGGCTTGGTGCACCGCAACCGCCAGACTGATCAATCCGACGGCCACCCATAGACTGGTAGCAAATTGGACAAGAATGATGGATACTTCCAGCACGGCAAAGATTATAAGCGCCGTTTTCCGGGCTTTCAACGAGGGCCAGCCCATACTAATGAACCAGGAGGAAAAATAGCAGCCTCCGCAACTCACCACAGTGGGTGGCTGCATAAATAATCATCAAGGGAGGCTTGGTTTTGTAAGATCGAGGCTAAACGTGGAGAAAAGTAAGAAGGCAGCCAGAATAAAAAAACCAGAATATGGGGTCAATTAGGCCCTTGCCCGTGATGAGGGCCCACGTCTGGGGAACCGTAAAGAGTGTATACCAGTTGAGCTTGGTGGCTGCGGCCTCCGGCGTCTGGACTTCCTGTCCACTGGTAATGAATTCATACTCTGGGAGGTTAATCGTTTCTGCCAGGGAAGAATATCATAGAATATCCACCAGAGTACCAGCCAGCCGAAGCCTAGGGCACCCGTGATCCAGAACACCCCCTGCCAGCCGTAAGCGCTTAAGATCAAGGGTACGATCAGCAGGGCCAGTACTACCCCCAGACTGGCTCCGGCATTGAAGATGCCCGTAGCCACGGCCCGCTCTTTCTGGGGAAACCATTCGGCTACGGTTTTTACAGCAGCAGGGAAATTTCCGGCTTCCCCCAACCCTAACACAAACCGGGCTACCCCAAAACCAAAAGCACCATGGGCCAGGGCATGAAACATTCCGGCCAGGCTCCAGACTACCACCGTGATGGCGTACCCCAGTTTAGTGCCGGTTTTATCAATAAACCGGCCCACCAGTAACAGTCCGGCGGCATAGGCCGCCGTAAAAACCATGATAATGCGGGAAAAGTCCGTTTCGGTCCAGTTAAATTCTTTTTCCAGCATAGGCTTCAACAGACCAATGATCTGCCGGTCGAGGTAGTTGATGATCGTAGCAAACAGCAGCAGCGCCACGATCAGCCAGCGGTAATTCTTGATTTTGGTTCCGGAAGTTACATTTTCTTTTCTGGTGGTGAACATAGGTTGGGCGGGGTGTAATACCTAAACGTCAAAAATTTAACAGTTAAATGCAAAATCTACCCTAAGAAAATTGACTAATTAAATTATTTTTTTATTTAATTGCATTAACTAGTGAAACTTTCTCCTCTCGTCCTCCCCAATCGTCAACCTCATTCCCATGCAAAGAAGAGATTTTCTTAAAACAGCCGTTTTAGGATCAGCAGCCCTCTGGTCAGGTGTTGGTCTTCCGAAGCTGCGGCGGCTTCAAACTGAAGATTACCAAGATACGGTATTACGGTGCCCCCGGGTACACCAAACCTCTCTTTAACCAGGCCCGCGGGATTGTGGAAATTGAAACGGACGGCGGAATTATTGGTATTGAGAGGGAGGTTCTAAAGACATGATCGAACAATGCGCCCAGATGATGATCGGCGAAGACCCTTCCGGATTGAGCATATCTGGCAGAATCTATACCGCGGGATGTTTTACCGCCCGGCCGCGAAAAACTGCACGCCGTAGGTGCTGAAATGGCGCTCTGGGATATTAAGGGCAAGGCATTAAATGTACAGATGTATGAACTGCTCTGGTGGCGCTACCGGGATTACGTGGAATGTTACGCCACCGGATTTCGGGCCTCCAAGGCAAAAACCGAAGAAGAAAGAGCCAGAGATTGTATTGCCGCCGGATTACGGGCTTACCGCATTGCCAACGGGAGTAGCGGAGAGGAGCCTTTGGATTTTTACGACAATGCCAAAAAGACCATTGATTTTGTAAAAGAATCGATGCTGCTGTAGGAGGAGGCAGCAAGTGGGCCATTGATTTACACACCGCTTTGATACCACCGAAGGCGTAAAAATCTGCAAGGCCTTGAAGCACTGGAGCCCTATTTTATTGAAGACATTATCCGGTCTGAGAATCAGGAAGTGTATACTACGGTACGGCAGATGACCACGGTACCCCATTGCCGTAGGCGAACAGTTTGGGGACCGCTGGGACATTAACAACTTTATCGAGAAGCGGCTGATTGACTATACCCGGGTGACGCTGCCCAATACTGGCGGCATCTCCGAATTTAAAAAATAGCCTCCATGTGCGAGACGCATTACATCGGCATGATTCCGCATTTTACGGGGCCTTTGAGTGTGGCTGCCCTGGTGCATACGTTAGGCTCCAGCAGTCCCTCTCCGCTGTATGATTGAGCTGGCCGGGGGAGAACCCGAAAAACCCGCTTATTTTAATGAAGACTACCTGAATTTTAAGAACGGCAAACTGTATCTCAATCCTAATCCGGGGCTGGGGATAAAGTTTGATCCCAAGAAAGCCACCTTTATCATGGAAGTGACGGCAAACACCAAGTATCCGCACCCCGTTCTCAAAAGCCCCGACGGGTCTATTCACAACTGGTAATCTTTAACCTGTCGGCCGGTTACACTCCGTTACATCGGCGTGTATCCTATCGGTGCCCTTGGATTAGATAACTTTCACAACCATTTGGCCATTTTGGTTCAAGGTCAAGCAGGTATTGTTACTTTCTATTGTCGGCAAAGTGCGATTCTAAATGGCTTGGCAGTGATAGCTACCTTTGGGTGAACCAGTTTTCCGTGCAGTTTCATCTGTATCGCTCAAAGCTTCCACACATTGATATAAAAAGGAATAAGACCGGTTAACAAGCAAAAAATAATAATTTTTCTTTGAAAAGTAAAATTATTTATTTAAAGTAGATCGTTCTTCTTGCCGGATAGGCTGTCTGCTACTGGCGCCCCAAGGAATCATTCAAGCGACTCATTAAGCCTGTTGGCCAGACAGCCCATTACCGGATTGCCCCTTCCGTCTATTGCCATTTTACGTTCAGCTATTCTTATAGAGCAAATCATTGAAACTTACACATATAAACCTAAATCTGCGAGTATCTTATACCCACGTGCATTACGTTCCCATAGTGATCATCCGGACGGTGCTATTGCTGCTGGCAGGTTGCCTGCCTTGCGGGGAATGGCGCAAGAATTAGCTCAATTGAAACCTCACTTTCCGGAAATTACCGCCGGCAGTGTGGAAATAGCCGTTAGCGGACAGGTAACGGATGCCCAAAGTAAAGAGCCCATGCCCGGCGTAAACGTGCTGGTGAAAGGGACTACTGTTGGGGCAGTGACCAATACCGAAGGCCGTTATGCAATTACGGCTCCGGACCCTAATGGAACCCTGGTATTTTCTAACGTAGGATTTACCAGCCAGGAAGTGCCGATCAATAACCGCAGTGTCATTAATGTAGCCATGGCCGCTGATGTCAAGGCATTGAGTGAAGTGGTGGTAACCGCGCTGGGTATCAAAAGAGAAGCTAAAAACTGGGGTATGCCATTGCTACAGTCAATGCGGAACAAATCAATGTAAACCGTACGCCCAACGTGATGAGTTCCCTGCAGGGTAAAATGGCAGGAGTAAACATTTCAACCATGGCCACAGGTCCGGCAGGCACCAGCAAGATCCGCATCCGGGGCCAGTCTTCTTTCGCGGGGCAGAATAATCCGCTGATCGTCATTAACGGCGTGCCGGTGGACAACTCAACCAGTGCCTTGGGCGGCAACTTCAGTAACCGGGCCGCCAACAGCTCCGATGGCGGCGATGGGCTGAGCAGCATTAACCCTGATGATATAGAGTCGATGACGGTGCTGAAAGGTGCTACTGCCGCCGCCCTGTATGGTTCCAGGGCTAAAGATGGTGTGGTTATGATCACGACCAAAAACCGGGGCTCGGGCAAAGGATTGGGCCTGGAGTACAACGCGAACTACACTACCGATACGCCGCTGGATTTTACGGATTTCCAGTACGAATACGGACAAGGAGAAGGCGGTGTGCGGCCAACAGCTCCGAATCCGACCTCCGGCGTGTGGAGCTTCGGCGAAAAGTTCGAACCGGGCATGACCCAGATTTTATTTGACGGCGAAGAGTGGCCTTATCAACCCGTCCGTAACCGCGTGCGGAAATTCTATAATGTGGGCACCAATTTCACCAATACCGTTACGGTTTCCAATAACAGCGAAAATGGCGGGTTCAGCCTCTCCTTTGCCAATACGGACAACAAAAGCATTGTGCCTAATTCAAAATTCAACCGGAAAACGGTTAACCTCGGGTTCACCCAGACCATTGCCGGTAAACTGACCGCTATGGGTAATATCAATTACTCCAACGAGAAGAACCGCAACCCGCCACAACTTAATACCCAGGATTTTGCTACCCCAACCGTAGTGTTTACGCTGGCTAACTCTATGCCGTTTGAAGCACTGAAGCAAAATCAGACCCTTCCGAATGGCGATGAATTTGTGTTCTCCCGTTTTCTGGTGCGTAATAATCCCTATTACTCGGTTAACAATCACTTTGAGAACATCAAGCGGGACCGGCTTTTCGGAAATATTGCCCTGAAGTACCAGTTTACCAAGTGGTTGTATTTGCAGGGACGCATTGCCCAGGACTTTTACGCCCGGAATCAGGACTATAACATCCCGAATGGCTATGCCCCGATTGCCCGGGCTCCTTTAGGGTTTGTCAACGGTTCCTATACGCAGGACGTACGGCAGTTCCGCGAAATAAACAATGACTTTATTCTCGGTGCCAATCAGACCTTCGGCAACTTTGGCGTAGATGTGACCTTAGGGGGCAATCAGCGATACGTGCGGATGGAGTATAACAGCGTCACGGTGCAGGACTTTGTTCAGCCCAGACTGTACACGGTGATGAATGGACGGGTAAAAAATCCCTTCTATAGCTTGTCGGAACGGAAAGTAAACTCGCTGTATGGCGCGGCGGAATTCTCTTTTAAGGAATACATCTATTTGAACCTTACGGCCCGTAACGACTGGTTTTCGACGTTAGCCCCCGCCAACCGGAGCATTTTGTATCCTTCCGTTACGGCTAGTTTTGTGTTCTCTCAGGCCTTTGCCAACCTGCCCACCTGGCTTTCGTTTGGCAAACTCAGAGCGGCGTATGCCCAGGTAGGCGACGATAACGTGGCCCCTTATTCCAATGTGTTGTACTACAGTGTCAATAATAACCTGTTCCCGAACCCTCAGGGCCAACCGGTGTCCGTGGGCGGCATTAATGCTTCCTCCATACCTAACCGCAATCTGCGTCCCTTACGGGTTTCGGAAGCCGAGGCGGGTATCGAACTCAAATTCCTGAATGACGCCTTGGGATTGGATCTGACTTATTACCGTAAAATCACGGAAGACCAGATATTGGCAGCTCAGGTTTCAGATGCCTCTTCCTTTACCAGCCGACTGATCAATGTGGGGCGTAGCATGAACAAAGGCCTGGAAATGCTCTTAACGGCCTCCCCCATCAAGACCAATTCTTTCCGGTGGGACGTAAGCGTGAATGCGTCCTATAATACTTCAAGAGTATTGAAACTGGGCTTGACGGAACGGGATACCATGATTACCGTAGGCGGTGGAGGGGGTAGTACGCTGAGACAAGTGGTGGGCAAACCTATCGGCCAACTCTTTATTTTTGGGTATCTGAGAGACAAGCAAGGCCGGCAAGTATTTGACAAAAACAGCGGAAGACCCTTGCGTGACCCTACCCCAATCAATGTAGGCAGCGCCCTGCCCAGGTATTTTGGCGGCATCTCCAATACGTTCACGTACAAAGGAATTATCCTGTCCACCTTAATTGATTTCAAGTTAGGCCACAAAATGATTGCGGGCTCTAATATGAATTACCTGCGTCATGGCCTGCATAAACGAACTCTGGTGGGCCGGGCCGAAGGCTACGTGGTCGGAGATGGAGTGAACCCCGATGGCGAAATCAACACGACCCGGTCTCCGGTTCAGCCGTTTTATGAAACCCCCAATGTGCTGGGCATCTACGAAGATTTCGTGTTCAATGCCGGCTTTTGGAAGTTACGCCAGATCACACTTGGCTATGACTTTACCCGGCTGTTGCCCCAAAATTTCTTTATAAAAGGCGTAAAACTGAGCGCAGTAGCCAACAACGTGGCCGTATTGAAAAAATGGACCGAAAACATGGACCCGGAACAGGTGAATAATGCATCTGATAATGCCACTGGACTGGACTTCTGGCCGAGTTTGCCTCCCACCCGGAGTATCGGGTTTAACCTGAATGTTAGGTTTTAAGCCATCAGCCTTTTTATTATAAATTTTCACCGATCTCTTATTCCCATGAAGATTATAAAAATCTATCTAACAGGATTGCTTACTACCCTCGGTTTGCTTTCCGGCTGTGATAAAGGATTTGACGAGCTCAACATTAACAAAGTCGATCCGACTACACTGGCCCCCTCCTTTCAGTTAAATAAGGCCATTACGGATGCTACCTATCTGGATGGCTTTGGCACCTTGCAGCACCTGACCTATGAGTTCGGGATCGTACAACAAATCATTACCCCCTACGGCAGCTCACTAGCCGGAGCTAATTATAATCAGAACAATGTATCCAACACCCCTAACGTCTGGCAGAATTATTACCGGAACGTAGTAAAACAAGTGGGGGACGTAGTGGAAAGGACCCAAAACGATGCAGAGCGCAGCAATTTGTATCATAGTGCCAGAATCTGGAAAGCGTATACCTTTATGATCTTAACCGACACCTACGGGGACATCCCTTATTTTGAAGGCGGCAAAGGGTATATATCTGATATTATCCAACCAAAGTATGATCCGCAGGAGGTCATTTATAAGGATATATTAAAAGAACTGGACGAAGCCTCGGCCGCTTTAGATGCCTCTAAGCCCACAGAACCCACCGAAATACTGTACGGAGGCGATATCACCAAGTGGAAACGCTTTGGCTATTCGCTGATGCTCAGGGCTGCCATGCGGCTAACCAAAGTAGAGCCGAATACTGCTCAAACGTATGTAGCCAAAGCGGTAGCCGGAGGCTTGATGCAGTCCAACGCCGACAATGCCACCATGAGACATACGGCCCTGTACAACAATTATATAGCCCAGCATTTAGCAGCCCGCGAAAAAACCAATTTCTACCTGGCAGCGCCTTTCGTGAATTATCTGAAAACCAATAATGACCCCCGTTTGGGCGTGATTGCCATCCGATACGTAGGAGCAAAAGGCGGCCCGGAACAGGTAGCTTCCCGGGCATCTACCGACCCTGCCGTACAAGTGGGTATGCCGATAGGCTATGATAATATTACCATCAACACGGTGTTGGGGCAACACGGAGTAGCCAGCCTCTGGGATTTTTCACAGGTGAATTTAAATACAGTACTCAAGATTGATGCCCCCGAATTTTTTGTGACCTATGCGCAAACGCAGTTACTGCTGGCCGAAGCCGTGCAGCGAGGCTGGGCTCCTGGTGATGCTGCAGCGCTTTTTGCCAGTGGTGTCCGGGCGCATATGGAGCAGATGGCCTTATACGATCCCAAAGCAGCCATCCCTGAAAGTGCAATACAAACGTATCTGCAGGCGCATCCATTTGACAGAAGTAAAGCATTGGAGCAAATCAATACGCAATATTGGGTGGCCTCTTTCCTGAACGGTCCCGAGTTATTTGCCAATTTCCGCAGAAGCGGATACCCTACCTTATCCAAGAACCCTTATCCTGCTTCCGAAATCAAAGGCGATTTTATCCGCCGTATGCCTTACCCTGACAGTGAAACCATCGTAAATCAGGCCAATGTAAGCGAAGCCATAAGCCGTCAGGGGCCTAATACTTTGGATACCCGCGTCTGGTGGGATAAGTAAGCTCACTTAAGTAGCTATTAGCTTTTGGCTATTAGTAGCCAACGAATCAGCTATTTATGACAAAAGCAGTTTAAACTAATTTTGATCGCGTAATTAAATTCTGATAATTAACACTTTATGAAAAAAAAAGAACCACTGATTGAGAGTAGCCGCCGAGAGGTAATGAAAAAGCTTGGTCTTGGAGCAGCCACCGGTATGTTTGGTATGTTGGGTGGGGCCTCTCCGGCCGAAGCACGTGACAGCAAAGTGCAGCAGCCGTATCAAAAAGGATTGCCCCCGCTGAAGATCAAAAGCGTAAAAGCCATTGCTACTGCACCTGCGGGTCCCAACCTGATTGTAGTAAAAGTAGAAACCAGTGAACCGGGATTGTACGGCTTAGGTTGCGCCACCTTCACCCAACGCGCAGCGGCGGTAGTAACGGCCATTGACAGCTACCTGAGTGAATTCTGCGTGGGCAAAGACGTAGACAATATTGAAGATATGTGGCACTCCACGTACGTAAGCTCTTACTGGCGTAATGGCCCGGTGCTCAATAATGCCTTAAGCGGGCTGGATCAGGCCCTGTGGGACATCAAAGGAAAGCGGGCCAATATGCCTTTATACCAGCTGCTGGGCGGAAAATGCCGCTTTGGGGTGGATACTTATGCCCATGCGAATGGCAATACACCCGAAGAACTAGCCGACAATGTGCAGAAGTTTATATCGGAAGGATTCCGGCACGTACGGATTCAGCAAGGAGGCTATGGTGCGGCGCATCTGGCGCAGAAGGCCGACTTCAAAGAAGCCAAGTTTGCGTCTGAATCCGATGTGTTTATGGATCAGCGGGTGTATCTCAAATCAGTACCCAAGATGTTTGAGGTTGTGCGCAAAAGATGCGGCGAAGACGTAGAACTGCTGCACGATATCCACGAACGGGTAGAGCCAATGGATGCCATCAATATGATTAAGAAACTAGAGGAGTACAGTCCGTTTTTTATCGAAGATCCGTTTTCACCTGAAAACATGAAGTGGTTTAAAACCCTCCGGCAGACTACTTCCGTGCCGATTGCCATGGGCGAGCTGTTTAATAATATCAATGAATTTAAGGAGCCCATGGCCGAGCAGCTATTTGATTATATCCGGATTCACGTCTCACAGATCGGCGGCATCACTCCAGCCATGAAAGTAGCCCGGCTCGGAGAATGGTTTAATGTAAAAACGGCCTGGCATGGCCCTGGAGACGTTTCGCCGGTGGGTCATTCGGCCCATACGCATATGGACTTTGCCACCTGGAATTTTGGCATTCAGGAGGCAGGGCGATTCTCGGATAAGTTGCAGGAAGTTTTTCCGGGTTGCCCGACCCTAAAGAATGGCTATATGTTCGTGAATGAGGTTCCCGGCATCGGGGTAGATATCAACGAAAAACTGGCGGCCAAATACCCGATCAGCACCAAATCCAACTGGCAGGTACGCAAAAGAGACGGGACGAGTATCAGACCCTAAGGAGGGCTATTACTTTGAAGAGGTAAAGCGATTGCTGCTTGACTTTTCATACTGGCACAAGTCTTAGCGCAGCGAGACTTGTGCCTCTAGATAAATGCCAGTCTCTGACTGGCAGGAAGTCGGGAGACTTCCTATTTATTGGTCAGCACAAGAAAAATTCTTGCGCCAGTAGTTGAAAACGGAGACAAAGCGGGATCAAACAAGTCTACTCCATTAGGTAAGGAACTTTCATGAAAAAAGTTGACCTGATTTTTTATTTATTTACTGGCTTGACCATTGCGGCATTTACCTCAGTAAACTTTCCGCGGGCCGACATTTCAAACGGATTGATCCAGGCCCGGCTCTATCTGCCAGACTCAAAGCAAGGATATTACCGCGGAACCCGTTTCGACTGGTCAGGCGTAATTGCCAGCCTCCGATATAAAGGGCACCAGTACTTCGGGCAATGGTTTGATACCTACAATCCCACCTCCATGATGCCATCACCGGCCCCGTCGAAGCATTTGTACCCATAGGATACGAAGAAGCAAAGCCGGGAGACAACTTCGTTATTATTGGCGTAGGCGCCCTCCGCAAGCCGATGAATCCAAATACTATTTTGCCAATCCGTACCAAATTACCAATGCTGGTCAATGGACGGTAGAAGCGGCAAAAAGGACTACGTAACATTTGTGCACCAACTGACCAATGCAGCCGGCTATTCCTATACGTATCAAAAGACCGTTCGCCTCTCCAAAGGAAAACCCGAAATGGTACTGGAGCATCGCCTCAAAAAATACCGGCCAGCGTACCATTGCAACCAGTATGTATAATCATAATTTCTTCGTGATGGATGGACAACCCACCGGGCCGGAAATACTTACCACCTTTCCCTTCAAGATCCAAACCGACAGCTTGGGCAGCGAAGGTCTGGCAGAGGTCAGGGGCAAGCAAATAGTCTACTTGCGGGAGTTGCAGAAAGGAGAGCACGTATATAGCAAGGGGCTACGGGGATTCGGCGGCAGTGCCAAAGATTACGATATAAAAATTGAGAACCGCAGGACTGGTGCCGGGGTGAGAATTACGGGTGATCAACCCTTATCAAAAATAGTATTCTGGGCTTCGTCTACCACCTCCATGTCCTGAACCTTATATTGCGCTGCGGGTCGATCCTGGTCAGGAGTTTCAATGGAAAATTAACTACGAATTTTACGCTCCTCCTGGCGCGGCGGCGAAATAAGCGGGTTGATTAAGCGTACCGTAGCTAACCTTGCGGGCTCTACAGGAAACTTGTTAGTTTTTACCCATACGTAATTACCTCTACTGAAAGAATTATAAAATGGCTTTCAGGTAATTGTTTTGTATTCGGCGACTTTACCCATTATCCATTTTCATTTGTTTTGTCCATTAACTTACCTGCATGAAATATTCCTGCCGCCCTTGCTTATGGTTCTGCCGTTCTGGCAAGCTGCAACCATCAGGATCAGAAAAAGAGCAGTGGCGACGTGCAGCCATATCAGGATTGGCCGGCCTACGGCGGCAATAAGGCCGGCAACCGCTATTCCACGCTGCAGCAGATCAATATCGGCAATGTCCAAAATCTGCGGGTAGCCTGGACCTACAATGCGGCCGAAGATGCTGATGAAAATAAAAACCGGCCAGGCCATGGAAATCCAATGCCAACCCATCGTGGTCAAAGGGATTCTCTACACGGCACTACGCCCACGCTGAAAGCCTTTGCCCTGCAGGCTGCTACCGGCAAGCAGCTCTGGAAACGGATCCGTTTAAGGATAAAGAGCCCCGGTACCATTCAAACAGGGGTTGATGTATTGGGAGGATGGCAATGATAAACGGATTATTTATACGGCGGCTGGCCCGACTATTTACGCACTGAACGCCTTAACTGGGGAGCCGATTACCAGTTTTGGCACGAATGGCGAAGTAGATTTGCACGAAGGACTAGACGAAAATCTGGATCATGATGTAAAAGACCTCTCTGTAACGGCTACTCTCCGGGGGTTATCTATAAAGATATTCTGGTTATGGGTTCGTCGGTATCCGAGTTTGGCGATGCCGCCCGAGGCCATATCCGGGGCTTTGACGTACGCACGGGGAAGCTTCGGTGGATTTTCCACACCATACCTCATCCGGGTGAAGTGGGTTATGACACCTGGCCGGAAGATGCCTACAAAAATATAGGCGGTGCTAATGCCTGGAGTGGCATGGTGCTGGACGAAAAGCGAGGTATCGTGTACACCGGCACTGGCTCTGCTTCGTTTGATTTCTACGGGGGCAACCGGCCCGGGCAAACCTGTTTGCCAATTGCATACTGGCCCTTAATGCCGAAACGGGTAAACGGGTGTGGCACTTTCAGACGGTACACCACGACCTGTGGGACCGGGATCTGCCCTGTCCGCCTAACCTCGTCACCGTAACTCATAATGGACACAAAGTGGATGCAGTGGCCCAGGCCACCAAAGACGGATTAATTTTTCTGCTCGACCGGGAAACGGGTACTCCGCTGTTTCCGGTAGAAGAAAGGCCGGTACCCGTTTCTGGTGGTTTACCGGGAGAACAACCCTGGCCCACCCAGCCTTTTCCAACACAGCCTGCCCCTTTTGCCCGTCAGGTATTTACGGAAGCCGACATCACGGACCTTTCACCGGAAGCGCATGCCTTTGTAAAGGAGCGCCTGATGAAAACCGTTCGAAACAAATATATGCTCCCTAGCCTGGAAGGCACTTTGTTTTATGGCTTGGGTGGGGGCGCCGAATGGAGGTAATGCCGCCGATCCGGAGGGCATTCTCTATCAGAACTCCAATGAGATGGTCTGGGATTTGAAAATGATGGATATGGCTACGCGCAACCAGGAAGTAGCCTCGCGGGGAAAAAATCTTTACCAAACCAACTGTGTCTCCTGCCATGGGCTAGATCGAAAGGAAGCGGGCCGGCGTATCAAGCCTGGTTAATATTGGTGACCGGCTTACCAGAGAGCAAATTCATGCTACCATCAAAGGGGTAAGGGCCGCATGCCGGCATTTGCCCACCTCACTAACCGGGACCGTAATGCCCTGGTCAGGTATTTACTTAATCCGGATAGTGAGCCAACCGCCTCTCCTGAACACGGGGAAGCTCCTGTGGCTGTTGCCTCGCAAAAGCTAAGTTTCCCTATGAGCCGCCTTATGTAAAAAACAACGGTTGGGAAAAGTTCTTTGATCCGGATGGGTACCCGGCCGTGAAGCCCCCGTGGGGCACGCTTAATGCGATTGACCTGAACACAAGTAGAATACCTATGGAAAGTACGCCTGGGCGAATTTCCGGAGTTAACCAAAAAAGGCATACCCCAGACGGGTACCGAAAGTTACGGCGGCCCGGTGGTAACCGCCGGCGGCCTGTTGTTTATTGGCGCCACTAAAGATGAGCGGTTCCGGGCTTTTGATACAAAAACCGGTAAAGTGGTATGGGAATATCAGCTGCCCGGCTGGTGGCTTTGCTACGCCGATTACCTATCAGGTGAATGGCAAACAATACGTAGTCATTGCCGCCGGTGGGGTTAAAAACGGACATAAACCCGGTGGTTGGTATATGGCTTTTACACTCCTTAATCAGCTGATAGTCCAGAGGAGCTTTCGCTTACTAATTCCTGCTGTTCGACTTGAATTTGTGCCAACGCTGCTTGCAGTCTTTCCACTTCCCGCTCCAGTTGTCTGACTCTAAACCAGTCACGAAAAGCCTGATTGTAGTCATTGTCCATCTCCCCCGGATGAAATGATCCCGTATATCTGCCCAGTTGCCACTCCCTGGTATTTAACTCCTCAAAAATTTGAATTGCCTGGGGAAAGTATTGATTGATTACGGCAGGATAATGAGACTGGGCTACTCGTTTATGAAACAATGTAGGTTCATAAATATCGCCCTCAGGCATAGCAAGGTCAATATTAAATTTGCGGTTAATGGTATCAATGAAGGAGTCCGTCTGAGAAGTAATACTGGAAGCACTGGCTACCAAACAACGCTCCGGGAATCTGTCATAAAACTCGATCAGTTTCTGGTTATAGTGCATCCATACTTTAATAGCCAGTTCTGGTTGTTCCACGAAAATTTCATCGCCCCGGCGATAAATGGAATCGACCACTTCCCAAGGGGCACGGTACAGGAGTAAGAACCGGGCTTCTGGAAGTTGCCTGGCCCAGAAGTTCAAAAACAGCGTGGTTCGTGGGTCTTTCCATCCCCAGACAGCATCATCCGTATGACGGTTGATCAACTCGCTTGCTTCGGTCAGGTAGGGTTCTCTAACGGTAATATCATCACGCAAGGTCCAGCCTACCGGATGGATATGTTGCGACCTGAACACTGCTTCGTGAAAGCCAACAATATCCAGGTCTTCAAAAAAGCCTCTGATATTTCCATGCCCGGGAGCCATTAGCTTTTGACCAATGTTTAATCCGGCACTCTTCAACAGAGAGGCAGTAAAAGACGTACCGGAACGTGGCATACCGGTGATTACGATGATAGCTTTTTTCATTCTTATAGGGCCTGATTTTATTAATTTTTACTAACGCTGTGCGTGAGGTTATGTTTACTATTTTTGCTGTGGTGCTCCCCAGTAGCAGGACTAAAAACCCAATGAGCTAAGGTGTAAAAATGTTTTCAGGTTCGGGTTATATTTTGCACTTTTTGTAGCAGGTGTTTTTCCTTTAGCTGAAAATACACTTCTGCCGGGGTGAATCTGGCCAGATGCTGATGGGGCCTTTGGGTGTTGTAAAACTGAAAATAAGTTTCCAGTCCTGCAAACAGACTCTGCCCATCTGAGTAGCTTTTTAAGTACACATCTTCGTACTTGACCCTACGCCAGAGTCTTTCAATAAACACGTTATCAGTGGCTCGGATCCCAGATCAAGCTCTGGTTTGAGATCCGCCTTTGCCGTCCATGGAAACAAGCAGGTTCTTATCCAGCAGTGTGTCAACAAAAGCATCACTAGTGAACGGCACGCCCTGATCGGTGTTGAAGATGTGGGGCTTGCCGAACCGGTCAAGTGCTGTCTGCAAAGCCTTCACGCAAAAACTGCTTTCCATGCTGTTAGACAACTCCCAGGAGAGCACGTACCTTGAGTACTCCGATGCTCAGGATGGGCAGGTCCATCCATTACCGTTACCAGATAGAGAAAACCACTCCGCATGGGAACATAAGTAATGTCGGAGGACCACACCTGGTTGACCTGATTAACGACTATGTTCCTAAGCAGGTAAGGCTATTTCTTATGGGCTTTATTGGCTTTACTTAAGTCAGGCTTAGGATAAATAGCCGTCAGTCCCATTAGCCGCATGGACCTGCCACAGCGTGTGCATCTGGGTCCAGTCTTCTTACCCGCTTTTCATTAACTGCTTCTCCTGCCCGTCTGAGCAGATCACTCATCATCCGGTAACCAGCAAAAGGCGTCTTTAAATACTGCTCGTCGATCTGGCGCATCACCGACCAGCAGACGATGTCAGCATCGGGTCCGGAAGTAACCTAGACCAGGGGTATGTTTACCGGCCTTGCTGATAAAACTCGGATCAAAAGCCCAAACTCGTTCCCGGCTCGTGTACTGACTAATGAGCAAGAAATTGAACTGCTTAAAATCAAAGCCTTTACTAAACCAGTACCCGGTAACTTACTGCACGCCGCACTCCTTGCCGGCACAGGTTCTCAAACGTGTAACGGCCTCTCAAGCCGAGCCATACCAGGACCAACTCCACTAAAAATTCCCACTGCCATTTGCCTACCTGACTCATTTTGGCCAATATTGATCGAGTGCGTGTTTCTACGCTCATGGGGTAAAAGTTCTGGTTTGTTCTCGCAACTCAAACCTACGCTTTTACCCTTTTGGTTGAGTCCCTTGCTAAGATGCTTATCCTTCAAAACCCTTTCGTACTATTGATTGATAGAATATATGTAGAAATATTAAAAAAAAATTTATGTTTGCAGTCAGTCTCCGTCCACGTGGTGAAACTGGTAGACACGCCATCTTGAGGGGGTGGTGCCGCAAGGTGTAGGAGTTCGACTCTCTCGTGGACACATATTTTAAAGTTAAAGGCTCTGTAAATCAAGCATTTACGGAGCCTTTTTTGCCTTAGGTCAAGTGATAGGTCAAGTTAGGATTCTTTCAAATTCCCATCTTATTAATAGTTAACCCAAAGTTTAAGAAACTGATGCCAAGGCTTACAAGTTACTTGTTTGCACGTCTAGAAGCGTAACAGCAAATTTTGATGACAAAAAAGCCTTTTTACTGAAAAGGGCTACAACAGACAATAACGGTTCATAGCAGAGAGTTCAAATGGGGCTTTTTTGATGTTCAGTCTCTGGAGTTTCACCAACAAGATTTTATTACGGGTTTTTTTTAGTAAAATTCCAGGATTCAGGTCCCCAGGAGTAGTAGATCACGCGGATCATACTATTACTACAGCCAGTGTTCCAAACAAAATAATAGCCAAGTCCCGCTTCTTTATCCACGTCAAGTCCGGTCTTATTGCTTTTAATGCTCTTGCAGATATACCTAAGGCGGTATTCTTTAACAGGTTTGTAGAAATTTTTAAAGAATCCTATCAAAATTTCATGGTAGAAGCGGTTATCTATTCAATTGATGAAGAATATAAATTTTATGAAACCATTAAGACTTTTAATACAATAGAAAAGATAAAATCAACACATCCTTCTAATCCAAGATTTAGACATAAGTGGAAGGATATTGATGAGAGAATGAAAAGGTGGAATGTAGCCAATTACAGTGAATCGTTTCAGACTAACCCTAGAGAGATGGGAGCATTAACATAGATGATGAGATCCTGGAGAGTAAAATATTAATGGCTGATGATGGCTATGAATTGACTCGTGTTACAGGCACAGTTAATGACAGATCGGTTACCATCAACACCAGTGATAATCCTATCAGTCAAGAATTGCAACAGACGTAGTTGAACCAACGGTCAATTCTTTCTGGTTTATATGCTAGAATAACAGATATTTTCAATAGATTTAAATAATGACCTTTAAAGAAGTATTATCATGGGACGCATTTGTAGCGATATAGTATTAGCGATCGTGTCAGCTATATTCTTGCCTTCATGCGTATCTAATGATTTGGTTGCAGGATACTACTCAATAGGAATTTCAGTGCTTTCAATTGTGTTTTCAATATATTTTGCGGCTTTAGCGATAATCATTGCTTCTCCTCCAGATGATTTTGTCAAATTCATGGAAGGAGGGTGATTTTACTTCACTTGTTGGCACTTTCAAGTATACATTAATTCTCCTATTTATTGGCTTAATCTATTCTTTGGTTTCGTATGGTAATACAAACTATTTAAATGAAGCGAACTTAAATGGAGACAAACAGCCTAAGTGGTTTCTTGTATTATTCGTTTTTCTGTTCTTTTACTCCCTATTCGCCACTTTTAACTCTGCTAAGGATGCTATCTATTTTTCAGCATTTGAAACCCAAAATTTATTAGAATTAAAGAAGAAAGGGATAAGTTAAAACAAATGACGGGAAATAATCTGTCAAAAATTATAAATAAAGTTCCCTGCGTTCAATGCTTTCATTCGTCCATTGTCCGCAACTAAGGCTAAGCATTTGAGACAATGTGAAATGGCTAGGTTTTCTAAAAGTCACTCTTCTCTTTTCCTGCTTATAAACAGGCATGAAACACCTCTTTACCCTCCTCTTCCTCTGGTATCTACTCTGCAAATAAACTGTCGTAAGGCTTTTTCTATTCCCCTGACGGTTGCCGGATTGACACCTGATCCAGGTACTCGTCTAGCTTCTCTAGCCGTCACTCAAATCCAGTTACATCAGCAATCGTATTACTCTCCTAGTGGTATAGTACCTCCACATAGAAAGAGTCCGCTGCGTACAGGTTGCACATAGTATGCGCCAAACTTTAGTTAGTCAAAAAAACTTGGCCAAAGTCCCATAAATAGTTAGCCCTCAAGTCAAAGGGAAGTGCGTTGAATTCGACGTTCACTCTAAAACTGCTTAATCTATCTTTAGAACAGAGAAAGCGCTTAATCAATTCACTTTCTTGTACCATTCGAACCGGTTCGAGTTCGAGAAGTTCGAGGGTAGTTATTCACGGACTCTTAAACGTGGGTTAGTTTCTAAAATCTCCTTTATAAAGGATTTAGCTATTAGTGTTATCTTATTCCCTTTTGAGTGATAGAATAGTAAAAATAATTTATTGATAATCAGTTAGTTATAAAACTACTTAATTGTAAGTTATTGATTGTCAAATAGTTTAATATAAGTAAAATTACCAATTTATCGCCCGAAAGGGAATAATTTCCATTTCGGTCAGACTGATATCCCTTTCAATGGCATGAACGACAAACGTACAATAACCAAATTTCGGTCTCAGGAAGTCAAACCAAAGCTCCTCGCCAACGCTGGGAATACTATCTAGTTTCATATATAGACTGAAAAGGTTATCAGCAAACTCTTGCGTTTTTACGTTTGTGGTTTTAGAGTAAAACACCAAGCGGAATCTAGTATTACGATGGTCCACTACATATTCCTTTTGGTCCAACACCTCCAAAAGGTCAGCACAAATCTGCTGGAGTTGACTCCTGAACTTTGTGGTACTATATTCTAAGCTTTTCCGAATCTCACTATCACTTGGAGGCTCTTCTAAATTCTTGATTTCTGAGAGCTTTTCTAGAAGTGCCTTGTACTTCTTGTTCTTGCTTAATAGTGATGCGAACATGGGCTGTAAAGCCAGTACTGAGTAATACAAATCCTGGGTCCGCAGCGAAGTAAAATTATAGTTGTCAGCGAGTTCAACTATTTCCATCTTGCAGTTATTTAAGGGAACCTGAAGTAAAGTAATTGCCGTCAGATTGAAAAGCTTACTAAACAAAAAAGCCGGTGTTACCCGGCTCTTAATGATTCGTTGTCAACAATTGACAACGATTTTATTGATACTGCTTATACTCGCTTCCACCAGGTAAGACTTTCTTTCTGTCCTGGCCTCATGTCCCGGAATGCATTCCGTAGCCATTCCATATAATAAAGGAATTTGGCCGTGTACTTCGTATCAATCCCATCATCTTCTTGCAGCCAGCAGTAAAACCAATGGATGGCTTCATTCATCATGTTCTCCGCTGCCTCCGGTCCCAGCTCCTGTACGAACGTTTCCAGGTGGCTCATATCGTAGGTAGGTAGCGTAACCGGCTGGTACGGTTGGCTAGTCTCATCCGCCTGGCTGTGAGGCTGTGGTTCGGTTCCTGGCAAATCCGTGCCCATGGGCACATTTTTGATATTCTCTACAACCTCAGCACTCTCATCTGCTTCTACCTCCCTTACGGCCGCAAAAGCGTCTTTGAGGTACTTTAGCAGCTGATAATCATGGGAGATCCCTGCATAAGCATCCCCCTCCGTTTCTGCTTGTCTGACTAAATTTTCCATGGAATCTTCCATCAGTCGAGCCCAGTGCTGAGGGCTGACTTCAGAAAGCAAGGTTACTAGCTGGGTAACATCGTGCCCCTTGTAAATTACCCGCTCTGGGGCTCCCTGGATAATAGATGAGTGGTCTACTTTTGATTGGGGCTGTTTTTCGCTTACTTTTGACATAAGATTGATTGTTTAATGGTTAGGCAATCGATTAATAGGCCGGCAGGTGCAGCGAACACCTACCGGCTTTTTCTTTATTATTTGGGATAATATTCTGATTCCAGCTGCTGAATTAATCTATCCAGCCGTACCGATAGATTTGCATAAGGCGTAATGATTCGTCCTTGTTTTTCGTCCTCTTGCAGCCTGCGCATTACTATATTATGTAAGTGCTTCAAGTCTGTAAGATTAAATGGCGCCTCAAAATGTATCCGGTCATCTCCCGGATGAATAAAATAGAAGACTGACATTATATTACTCCTCCTATACGATTAGCGTCGGGTTAAACCAGCCGGTAAGTCGGGGGACCTACCGGCTTTTTCTTTATTGATGTTGATATTAGTCTTCTTCTGACTCCTCTAGTGGCTGGAGCCTTTCCAGCGTAGTCTGCATACAGGCAATCCGGTGCAGGGCTCTATCATGCTGCTTACTAAGCCGCTGGAAGTTGGCTTGTAGTTCCTCAAAGCTCCTACCCTGGCGGTAGTACTGCTGGGCTAGCTGCATAATTAAGGCGGTTTTCTGTTCCTCTGGCAAGGCTTCTACTTGTTGCTGAAGAAAAGGCAACGTGTCGTAGGGGTTGATAGTGAACTGTGATTGATAGGCTTTCATATTAGTAAATCATTTTTGTTTTAAAACAATTTTGTTTTATAGTAGATCAAAAAAGAAGTGCGTTAAGCACAGGACAAACATACAACATTTTTGTTTTAAAACAAATAGTTTATAAAAATAATTTAACAAATGTGTATTAAAACTTATTTGTTGTATATTTGGCATGTAGCTACACTATAATATATATGGAAATCGAATTACAAAAACGGCTGGAAAAGATCCGGCAGCTCAAAGAAGAATTTAACCTGGACCAAAAGACAATTGCTGAGCATTGCGAGCCATCACGCACACGTGTTACAGTCGGACTTGTACTAAGCGGTTCGGATGGACGCTATCTGACCGAAGGCAACATAAGCGCAGTTGAGAAAGGAATTGAGAGGATATTGAATGAATACCGGAATAAGTTGTGTAAGTAAAATAGAGGCGGATGGATGATAAAGTAAAAATTCAGTTGCGTGATGAGCTTGAAGCTATGAAAAGCTTTGAGGAGCGACTAAACCATCTGGAGGCTTTTTGTATAAAGCACGATGTTAAGAATTTAAGCGAACTGCGATTTTATGAATCTATTCCAGGCCCATTTGAAGGCACTTCTTATAATGCCAATAATCTTGTCCCTATGGTTTCAGAGACTATAGAACAACGAATTACATTTAACCAATGGGTGATGGAATATTATAAACAGATTCACTTTGATGCTTCTTTTGATGGACTGAAAGAACATTTCTATAAAACCCTTGCTAACGTACCCTATCAAAGCCGGTTTATTGAGCAGGAATTAAACGATTATCGAAACAGGGAGAAATCGTGGTCTCAATTTGAAGGTTTTCTAAAGGGTTATAGAGAGGAGGTTGCCGGTGCTAGTTTAAATCTAACCCGTTCTCTTGCCTATGAAACAAGCTTTTTATATGAATTGAAAGGTAGGGCCATTGTTCATTACATCCCTTTTTTAGAGAACCAACTAGCAGAAACAAACTCAGCATCACAACCCAAAAAGGAAAAAGAAGGCCCAATAAAACCCTTAAATTATTTTTTTAGGGATAAGGCTAAGGCCCAAAAGGTAAAAGAAAGAATCTTGTCTAGGAGCTTTGATGACAAGGGAAATTGGGCTTATGGTGACAAGGGAAATTTTATCCGGGCTGTAATAGCGGTACTAAAAGAAAAAAATCTCCTCAATAATATTAAAGGAGAAACCTTGGGCAAGTCGATCAACGAGCATATTTACCACTTTGTAGAACCTAGACTCTATAATTATAAGAAAAACCTTCCGACCAACGAAGAATTAGATGAGGCCCGCAAACTGTTGGATGGTTTTTAATTTATATCCGATTGTATCCGTTCGGATAAACGGATAT
>JAUJNL010000096.1 GCA_030448185.1 Cytophagales bacterium
CTCCCTATGGGTATACTACTTACTTTGTCTACTACCTGCAGTGACAGCATCGTTTCTCGCAGAACGCTCTGCAAAGGGCAAAGCATGCCTTCTCTTATACCCGTTATGACCGCTTAGGCCGGATCATGGAAGTAGGTGAGGCTCAACCTAAAGCAGGAAGTGTTGTGCCCCGGTTTACACTAGCCGCCACGGATGCAGTCAATGAGGGTATTTTATCCAAGGATGTAATCAGTGAAGGCGTACAAGCCTATCCGGCAGCCACTGAGGCGATTCTTTCTGAGCAAACGGTAACGGTATACTCTACGCCAGCGAAAGGGGTAAGCTACCAGGGAAAGGGACAGGAGTACCTGGAAAACCGGGTGAGTTATTCCTACTCCCTGGATAAGACCGATGGGGACACAACAGTTACCTATTATAGTTATGATCCGCACGGCAACGTGCAGTGGCTGGTGCAGGATATTCCGGGTCTGTTCCGCAACTACGTGCAGTATGAATATGATTTGATATCCGGAAAAGTGCTCCGGGTGAACTATAACCTAGGACGGGCGGATCAGTTCTTCCACCGCTACGGCTATGATGAAGATAATCGGCTGATAAAAGTAGAGACTTCGCGGGATGGCAAGGTGTGGGATCAGGACGCAAATTATGCGTACTACGCCCATGGCCCACTGAAACGGACGGGACTTGGCGAAGACAAAGTGCAGGGATTAGACTATATCTACACCCTGCAAGGCTGGCTGAAAGGGATAAACTCTCCGGTAGCCGATACAACCCTGGACCTAGGTCAGGACGGACGGCGAGGCAGCGCCTTTGCGCCGGATGAATGGGGGATGAGTCTGGGCTATTACCGGGGTGATTATAAGCATCAGGGCTCCGTATTTGAATCTTCGGCTACTAACCGCTTTACTTCCCAGCCGGACAAGGATTTGTATAACGGTAATATCGCTACCTGGATTAGTCAGATGACTAGTCCTTCCACGGGAATAGCCCGGGCTGAAGCCCAGCAGTTCCGCTATGACCGGCTGAACCGTCTTAAAGAAAGCCGGTCCCAGGCCTTTAATGGCACTACCTGGCAGCACAGTACGGCCTACCGCACCAACTATAACTACGATGGGGGAGGAAACCTGCTCAACCTGAACCGGTATGATGACCGGGGGATAAGCCTGGATAGCTTAAAGTATGAGTATAACCTCAGCAAGGGGAAGGTAAAAAATAACTGGCTGGAGAAGGTCACTGATCTAGCCAAAGCCACTTCGTATGCGGAAGATATCGAAGACTCTACCCGCTATAGCTACGACCGAATCGGCAATTTAGTAGCCGATAGCAAGGAAGGCGTTACGATTGGCTGGAATGTGTATGGCAAAGTAAGCGGGGTGACTCCTAAGATAAGTTCGACCAAGCCTACCATTCACTACCGGTATGATGCAGCCGGAAACCGGGTGTTAAAACAGGTAGTACGGGGCGATAGCCTGGAAAATACCTTCTACGTAAGGGATGCCCAAGGGAATATCCTGTCTTTATACCGGGCGAAACAGCAGAAATTAACGCAGGCAGGAACTAGTGCGGTGTCTTATAAAATCTCACTGCAGCAGACGGAAGTGCCTTTATACGGCTCAGGCCGCTTAGGCGAATTTAGGGCAGACAGCACGCTGCTCTCCGGTCAGTTCCTCCGGGTAGATAGTATGCCTGCTCCGTTAAGCGGACCTTATAGTGATACGACCGGAATTCGTTACCGCCTCGTCGGGCATAAGTCCTATGAACTCAAAGACCATTTAGGTAACGTCCGGGTAGTGGTAGGGGACGAAAAAGAGGCCCATATTGTAGACAATACCATTCCCGTACCCACCTATACCTATCGTCCCGGCACGGATATGAGCTTAACGGGGAATGGGAGTGTGACTTTAAAAGCCGGCCAAATCGGGTATGTACTGGCAGGGAATACCTTCACAGGTAATCTTACGCTGAATGGAGGGCAACTCATTATCCAGGGGGATGCCTCACCGGCTTCCCTTACGCTGACCAAAGGCGAAACCGTGGTAATGGGCTCACTGCAAACGGCTTCCCTACAGGTAAACGGTGGAGCAACGCTTCGCAATTACGGCACGATCCAGGTAAATAGTGTAGCATTAAATAGTACCTTACGCAATTATGGTACGCTGACGGTCAATGGCAGTGTAATGGTGAACGGGGGAGGAAACCTGGACAACCAAAGAACGCTTTCCATCCGGGATAACCTGACGCTAAATAATACCCTGGAGAATGAAGAGCAGATTACGGTAGGAATGACAACTACCGTGAACGGAGGCGGAAAGTTATCCCTAATGGCTAGCAGTAGCCTGAGTACGGGTAGTCTGGATGTAAAGGGAATCGTTACGGGAGCCAGGGATGGGTATTCTTCCTTGCAAGTCAAGGGCAACGTGAGTATTTCCGGAGGAGGACGATTGGATGGCCAGTTAGCGATGTGCCAGACGAGTGGTACTTATTCCAGCAAGGGATACGTCGGTACACTGGTAAAACGGGATTGTTTCTTTACCCCGCCTAGTGTCCCTGCCGAAGAATTCTCCTACTGGATCAGAGCTGCGGTAAGAACCCAGTATGACTATTATCCTTTCGGGATGATTAGGCCCAATGGCAGCTACACGGCTGAGGGAGCGAATACTTACCGATTCGCCTTCAACGGCAAAGAAAAGGATCCTGAGTTCTCCAATAACTATGACTATGGGTTCAGGATTTATAATCCGAATATCGCTAAGTTCTTGAGCGTGGATCCGCTTGAAAAGAAGTATCCTTGGTATACGCCTTACCAGTTCGCGGGGAATATGCCGATTAAATATATTGATTTAGATGGGCTGGAACCAGCGGAACCTGGTACTGAGAAAGGAGAATATCGTGTTGCTACAAAACAAGGCACTAATCAAGAGTTTGGTTATACTTGGTCGGCTGGAACAGATGGAAAATGCAACTGGAACCAAGGCAGCATATTGTCCTATACGAACGGAACAACTACACGACAAGAAGCAGTGCAGGAAAATGGCGATCAAGGAGATCTACAAGCAAGTGATGATCCTTCCTATCCTAATCCAAACATTGCTAGATTAGATTTAACTCAACCTGATTTTAAACTAAGAAATAATATGTTAGAAGGGATATTGGCTGGGACAGCAGTTACTGATTCACGCACCGCTACTCAATTAATGAATCACTTTGTAAATGGTGAAGGTCGTAACCTTACATTTTTGAATGGGTCTACTCCTTCTACAGAGATTGCCACTGATCCTGGTTTCACTCAATTTGCTAATAACTTTGAAAATGCTGCATTAGCATTTTTTAGAGAAAAGGGTAGCTTAGATGGGTTTCCTGGGCAAAGAAATACAGAAAACAGGCCCCACTTTACTAGTATGCGACAAAATCTTTACTTGGCAACTATCATTGGTGGAACCCAAGGCATAAGAGCTCAAATTCGAGTTATAAACAGTAGTGAAATTCACGTTAATTATACAATCTACGATGTTTTTGGCGCAGGTCGAAATGATGCGGGCAGATGGCAGTTCCCTGGGTTACAATCTATGTACACTCTACAACATTATCGAAACGTGAATGAAAACAATAGAAATTTATACCGGCCCTATTTCTTGGGTGTAAACATAAGTCGATAAATGAAGATAAAAGACTTTGCTTTAGTAATATCATACCTCTTACTAGCTGGCTTTGGATGCGAGACAAAAAAGCAGGCAATCGTAAACTGTAAAGGCGTAACTTTAAAAAGAGTTTACACCGATTTGATGGGTAACAATGGGCGAGTTTCCTATTCACATTATTTATTGTTAGAAAACTACTCAGACGAATGTTACGATGATGTTTCTTTCTCTAAACTTGCGAAAAATTATGTTGATTCTTGTTTGATTAAAAAGCCTGTAGACGTCATTCATTTTATTACTTCTGAAGAAGGAGTGGATTTTGAATCCAGAGAACCGGATTTTGATAAATTAAAGAAGTATGAAGCAATTAGTTTTGGAATGGATGTTAATTCAGATAGTGCTATTATTGAAAAGGTTTATTTTGTTAGAAACGGAGTATATAAGACTATTGAGTTTAATCAATGTAACTGGCGAGAAACCGCTTGGAGGTAGTTAATCTCTCCCCTTAGTTTGGTGTAGTCCTATTTGGACTACGCCTTTTTTATACGGTAGTCTCTGACCTTATCCTGTCCCATAACTTTTGGGGAAAATGGGGTATTCTCCGGTTTGGTGCCCAAAATGTGAACTAAAAACGGATGGAAAGGAGGTATTTTAATTCATTTTCCAGTACTTTTTGTTCGTCACCCTCCCAATTGAGCAAATTAGGGGTTCTTTTTAAGAAAAGTTACGGGACAGGATAAGGTCTCTGACTACCAGCCGACCAACTAAAGTAGCCAGAATAGGGCAACCCTAATTGTTATCCCACAAGTAAGCCCTTCTAGTAGAGATACTAGTAGGGCTTTGCTATTATTAATCTCGTTACCCTTGTTATGGCAGGTTAACCCAAGTTATCGCCAGTAAACGTAAGCCAGCGCCAATCTTATTTTGTGCTACCGAGCCATTGCATCCCTGAGGTTGTTAAAGGCATTTTACCGAAGGAGCTACCCCATCAAAGAGGTATTGACTTACGTATACCAAGGCTAACCGCAAAGCGATGAGAAGCAATTGTTTAACTGCCGGCTTTGTTAAAAAGGTGCTTTTCCCATCTAGGAGCATTTTTTATTTTCCACTCTTAAGCAATCTTCTACCAAAGAGGTAGGAAGCATCATCAAAAATTATAGATATTCCTTACACTGTAAGAAGAAGCTTGAATTGTTCCCATTTTTCCGTGGAATAGGACTTACTTTCACTATTGAATTTTTACTCTTCTAGTCCATGAAAACAAGGATTACTTCCCACGCAAAGCTACTTTTGGCAGTTTCCATCTTACTTATTGACCTACCTGCAGCAGCTCAGACGATTGCTGGTGTGGGAAAATACTATACTGACCGGGCCAGTGTAAGATGTGAAGGGATTACTTCAGTGGGAAATCAGCAGGCCATTACTTTTTTGAAAGACAAACAACTAGTTAAAGTAGATGGCGCCTTGAATCAGGTATGGGAGAGCGAATCGCTTCCTAAAAATCAACGTTTTGTAGGCGGTCTTTTTACAGCCAAAGAGTCAGTGAAGGCATTAGCCGAAGACAATAAGGGCGTAATCTGGCTTAAACAGTATAACTTGGCCGGTCAATTGCTGGCTGATAAAGAAGTTTTCACCCCCACAAAGAAAGTAGAGTATGAATATACGCGTCCTTTTCTGGTGAGTCCTTCGGGCAAAAAGAGCTTCTTGCTTTCCGAGAAGAAAAGCTCCTGGAGCCTGAAAGATTTTACCCTTTACTTTGTTCAAATAAACACCGAAAATAACGAAACCTTCAGTGGAGAGGTTACCATTGCCGAAAAAGACTTGTATCTGCATAGTGCAGCGGTAACCGAGGATAAAATCTATTTGCTGTTTAATACATCTGGTTATTTTTTAGCGAGTCCCGCCACACCACGCTTGTACATGTATGATCTAGCGACCAAAAGCTTAACCAAAAAGGAATTGGGCCTGGCTAAAGGGGTATATAAAAAGCTTCACCTCAAAGCGGGTAAGGACCAGCTGTACCTGGCAGCCCTGGAAAGAGCGGAAAGAATCGTAGAAACAAAAAAAGTATCGCTGTTGACGCTGGATGCTGCCACTGGAAATATTATACACAACCTCTCTATTCCTTTTGACCCGAAAGCAGATGGTTTGGAAATCAGGAGTATTCACTATAGTACTTCGGAAAAAGCCATGCTGGTATTAGAACCCTATCTGGAAGTAGAAGGGCGGTACCAGGGCGCCCCTACCAGTTATTACTCGAAAAACATCTATTATTATATCACGGCTAAGGACGGAAAGCTGGAAACTTCCGGGTTTATCCCTAAATACCAGAAACAGTTCGGGGGTAGCGGCGGATCTAGTGCATTAAGTATGAGTTATCTGACAGTTTTATTTTTCACCAATTCATTGAATATCAAAAACTTAAAAGTTGCGAGATCTATCATTTAACTCGTTCTTGCTGCACTAGTTTACTGGGAGCCGTTTCCCACGCCAGTATTGTGCTCGATGACCAGGTATATTTTGTCTATAACCGGGAAAAAGAATTTAAAGAAGGAGCGCCGCTCAAATGTGTGAAGGTAGATTTTAATGGGAATAAAAGCGAAGCCAAGGCCGTTGCCCAACAGCCGGATCAGGATTTTTATATGTCTCCAGTGGTTATCTACGGGTATGATCGTTCTTTAATCGTCACGGGATACAGTAGAACTTCGCTGGTAACGGGTCCTAGTGATATGTACCGGATTACATTGGATTAACTTTACTTAGAAGCGTAAGGGTTGCTTTTGAAAGGAAAAAATGAGTTTTAATCCTTTCCATCCTTAGGGCGGTCCTAAAATGGGATCATGAAAAACAACTACCTGCTGATTCTACTCTTTGGTTTATGCTGGAACCAGGCGATAGCTTCCCACATTGTTGGAGGGGAGTTCTCGCTCCAGTTTAAAGGGGGGCGTTCCAGTACTTATATTCTTAGCTTAAATCTATACGTTGATGCTATCCACGGCAACCATCACGCAATCGATGCCCAAATTAAAGTTTCCCTCTTCAGCCAACTTACCCATGCCCGAACGGATACTTTTACTTTATATAAGGTAAAGGATTCTCTCTTAACGTATAACGAACCGACCTGTCGGGAAGACGGCCGGGTAAGTACCCGTTTAATCCGCTACAGCCGGGAAATTCCTTTAAGCGCTTCGATTTATAACCAAGCATCGGGTTATTATCTGGTTTGGGAACGTTGCTGCCGAAATGAGGAGATTGATAATATCGTTCGTTCGGGAGACGCAGGGATCGTTTTTTACCTGGAATTTCCGGCCATAATTCAGGAAGAGCAAAGATTCAACAATTCCGCTCCTCAGTTTGGATCGCTTCCCGCCGATTTTGCCTGCGTCAACCAACCGTTCCAGACTTCATTTGCCGCTACGGATGCCGATGGCGATCAATTAGTCTATCACCTGGTTGAGCCCCTGAAGGGCCGTAGTGCCCAGGGTGAAGCCATTCCTGTCCCTACGCCTGGTCCTTATCCGGCAGTTAGCTGGGCAGCAGGATATTCAGCTTCGTATCCATTTGGCAGTAGGGTGATCACCGGGTTAGATCCAAGGACGGGTTTACTTACTTTTAAAGCCAATCGGATTGGATTATACGCTTTTGCCGTACGTTGCGAAGAGTACCGGAATGGGGTAAAAATTGGCGAAAGCAGAAGAGAGTTTCAGATAAAAGTACTTGATTGCCAGCCTAATCAGCCGCCAGCACTATTTGTTAGGCAGTCGGGCCAGCGCTTATTTTATGAGGAAAGACAGATCCTTACCCTACAGCCTACCGATGAGTTGTGTTTAGATATCCTGGCAACGGATGAGAAAGCCCATTCGCCCCTGCAGTTAAAAGCCCAAGCCAAGGCAGCTTCCTCGCTAACACTGGTGCCGGCTAGTGGCAGCCTAGCAGCACCCAATGATACCCTGCGTTCCCAGTTGTGTCTTCCCGCTTGCCTGTTTACTACTCCGGATCAACCCGTAGAGATAGTCATTATGGTCACCGATCAGGGCTGTCCCCAGGGAAAATCCGACTCGGTACGGGTATGGGTTATTCTGGAAGGAGCTGCGAACCGTCCCCCAGCTATTGCCACTGATTTAGCAGAAAACCAATTATTGGTCTACCGGGGGCAGTCCGTGCAAATTCAGGTAACCGGATGGGATGCGGACAAGGACCCGATTCTGCTTTCCGCTAAGGGTCAAGGCTTTGATCTATCAGCAAGCAATATGCAATTTGAGCAGCAATCCGGAGTAGGACCTTTCCAATCGAGCTTTCTTTGGCAGCCGGATTGTTCCCTGCCGGAAGGAACCTATACGATTGACTTTCTGGTGGAAGATCAGGCTTGTGATCAGATGAAAGATACCCTGTCAGTACGCATGCTATTGGAAGATCATCCTTTTGAGCAAAACCAATTCGAGCCCCCCAATGTGTTTACGCCCAATGGGGACGGGGTGAATGATTTTTTTGAGATTCCTACCCTTCCTTTAGATAATTGCCAGAATCATTTCCAGCGAGTACAGGTTGTGGACCGTTGGGGAAAAGAATTATTTTCCGCTCAAAACCGTGATTTCCGGTGGGCCGGGAATAAAGTACCTACCGGAGTCTATTATTATATTATTCACTATTCCCAAACTACTTATAAAAGCATTCTCTCTTTACTCCGGTGAGGGAAAAGGACTTTCCTTGGGTTTCCGTGTTTATTACAGTGATATTTACTCTTGTTAGAGAATCAGGGAATGAGGGTTAATAAGATCATGGTTGTAAGTCCCGATCGGGGCCCGATCTCATACTACTGGACATTTTTAACGATACCTGTCAACTCTAAGAGTTAATGAGACATTAGTGTATAATTCTATTCATTTGCATAAGAAGCCCTAAAAGAATATCGATATCAAGGCGAAGGAAAGTTGTTGATAGAGCCATCATGACATATCGACCCTTGGGTAATATTATGAAGACGGACGCTGGCCTCCTGAGATGCTCACAGCTTATACCAACAATAGGAATATACCAATGCAACGGCAACTGTATCACTTTACTTATTAATTGGAGGTTATCAATCAAGCTAGATTCTTTTACTTAGTCGTTTTTGACCATTCGTGCATTATTATAAGGGATGTATCCTTCCCAAGCCCAGGGGTGTAGGTGTCACCAATAGTAAGTTGGAGTAATTCCTTAAAGATACTCTCCCCATTATCGCTGTTAGTCATCAGAATAATGGCGGTTCCTTTATCGGGAAAGCCGATGGAATAGTGCTGCCAGCCATCAGCGTGGCCTTCCTTGAAGAAAGCTTTTCCATGCGGAGTTGCTAACAAACCAAAGCCCAGGCCGTAACTAAGGGCAATTGAATCGTTTTCATTCGTATTTATCCGGGCATTGGGACCAAACTGCTGCTTGGATTTAATGCGGATTTGGGGCGAAAACATCTCTTGAAAACTACTTGGCTTCAGGCCTTGCTGGTTTAACAGGGCCAGGTAAAAGCGGGTGAAATCCTCCAGGGTAGTGGTCAATGATTCGGCAGCATTGGAATTTTCTTTTTTCTTAACCCCCAGCGTTTTATTCTTTCCATTGTGACCTACTGCACTGTTAGCTTTAAATGCATCTTGCCAAACATAGCTGGTGTTTTTCATCCCCAAGGGCTTGAATACGTACTGCGAAGCAAAGCTTTCCAGATCCCTGCCCATCTTTTGCTCGATGACAAACTGCAGTAAATATATGCCTTCTCCCGAATAACTATAATGAGTACCTGGATCAGTCTTTATCTTCAGCTTTTTATCTGCTTCAATAAAACGCCAATTAGGTAACCCACTGGTGTGGCTCAGACACATACGGGCGGTAATTAACTTATAGCGTTCATCCCCTTCCAATGGTTTGTAATCATAAGTTTTCCCACCAAAAAAGTTTTTAATAAAGTTACTCTGATAGCTGGGCAAAGGTTCTTCTAGATATTTGTAAAGTGGGGTATCCAGGTCGATCACCTTATCTTCCACCAGCTTCATCACTGTGTATGCGAATATAGCTTTACTGAAAGAAGCGCCGTAAAAAGCGGTGCCCGCGCCCAACAGTTGGTTGGCATCTCTATTCTTCAGACCAAAATGTTGCTGATAAATCAACTCTTTATTAGTGATCACTGACAGGGCTAAACCGTGTACATTCGCTTTTTGAATGAGCGCCTTAATTTGCTCAGTTAACATCTCAGGGGCTTGTTGGCTTCCGTCAAGGTGTTGAATGGAAAGTTTGTTTTCAATGGGCTTTACCTGATTCAATGGGCTTTCTTCATTAGTGGTAGTTCGGCAGCTAGAAAAGTTGGTGGAGAATCAATTGCTATTATACCGGCAAACAATATGCTTGTTTTACTCATTTTTGTGTTTCATTTTATTAAAGTGATTGATATGGCTTCAAATAAAGGTGTGAAGTGAGATCTTTACAATTAAATAAGTATAAATGGCTAAAACTTTAATAAACCGCATACTAAAAAGGTCTCTCAAGATCGCATGCTGAGAGATTCTACATATTGAGAGAAAATGTTTAATACTAGTGAAAAACGTGTATAATTCTCAAAACTTACCTAACAAGCCATGAAGGTTTATAAAGTAGGCAAAAAACCTCTTGTAGTAGGCAAAAAAAGTGAAGCAAAGACCAAACTCGAGCTTTTATTTTGGCTAATCCTTGTCGGAATATGGAAACAGCCAGCGTTTTGGAGCAATCCTTATACGTTTTCAGGGTGGTACGGGTATTGGTTAACCCTTGTTGGATACTCAATACATAAGCCATCACTACTATGGCTACTAATAGAAGTATTTTGTCGTTATCCTTAAAATTTAGCTGTTCTAAATTAAATCCATTACTCTTTAGGTGTTTGAAGCACGTCTCAATTTTCCATCTAATTCGATATGTCTCCGCTATTCGCACCTTATCAGTCAGAGTAGAAATAAAATAAAGCAGCGGTTCCTTCAAATCTTCTTTAGGGTTCTTGAGAATAACGACAGAAAAAGTATTCCCGTTCATATGGAATTGTTTAAACACGCCTCGTTTACGTTTATAAGCCTGTTTTTGTAATTTGGAATAGGCAGCACCAGTAGCTTCACTAATGGGAATTTTGTAACAAGTTTCGCTCATTCTAATAACAAAGTCTATTCCGGAATCAACTAAAAAGTTTAACCATTGCTGGCCCACAAACTCCCTGTCGGCTAATAGGATTTTTCCCTTTAAATTAAAATAGCCTCTTGCTTCGGTAATCAACTTTTCTCGATCTGCTTCCGAAGAATGCCCTTTTTTATCCAATTGATGCCAGTAAATTGGAATGGCAATATTGCCGTAAACAACACAGAGCATCAACAAGTGCACCTTTTTACTTCCTCTTTCCCATTGCGTTCCATCTAAGACTAAATACTTGACCCGATCAGAGAGCAAACGATAAATAAACTTTAATATACAACGAACTAACTCGTCTGGTTTTTCCATACGGAAAAAGCGAATCAATCGCTTATAATGGGAGTCTGGCAAGGTCTTCTCATTCTCCAAAAGCTGTGGTAGTGAATCTTTTAAGGTATTTAGGTTGGTACTTCGAGCCGTTATAATTGCAGAGCTAATTAAAAATAAATTCTTAATAATGCCATCGCTGAAGGAGGAAAAATAAGTTCGATACGGGGATACTGGAAATGCTGCCATACTGGATAAGGGATAAGTTTATTCCCTTAATTTACATGGCTTTACTCATTTTTGAAGAATGTCCAGTAGTATGAAAACGTCCCATGAAAATTACGCAGTTAATTAACAGTCAATTTGTTATATAATAAATTGACACATTTTAGGTTGAATCGATACTTTACTAAGGCTTCCTGTTCTTTCTTGTATTCCCTTTAGAGTTTCTACTTTTTAAGGCCGGGAATCTCCCTGAAAACAGAAATTAAAACGGTTATAAAGGGAGTTTTCGATTCATTGGTGAAACGGGTTTTCGTTACCGCCTTGTTCATGGAAAGACCATAATCGAGGATTCAAGTGACGTGTCCAAGAAAAGGGTCATCTTTCGGATCCCGTTTTTTACCTGCTACAACAGATTATCTGTCACACTTAAACTAAAGCAGGAGATAGCCCCGCCATGTTGGTAAAACGCCTCAAGACAATAACATAAAGTATTTCCAATCATTTAGTTAAATGAAAAAAATGACTAAACTTTCCAAAAGAGGATTAAATCCGGCTTATTAAATCATCTCATTCTCCCGGTTTAACCAGGTAGTAGATTAACACAATGGGTGAAAGTTGGGGTTTTCAGGAACAGAAAGTAAAGTTGCCCTACGACAGATTTAGTTTATCCCAGTAACTCCGGACAAAGCTCTGTATAAAAAACCACAGCACTTTCTGATTAAAAGAGTACCCGGCATTTATTCGCCATAAAATAACGTCTCTAGTTCTGTCCCTAGAGTTAAAGATTCAGTATTAATTCAGAATCTGCCACTACCTTCCTGCAAATTATTACTTACAATGGGAGGAAGCACACTATGATTAACCTTGTTCTGGTCTACACACTACTCTGCCTCATTACAGTCACCCAACGCGGCTATTCCTATCCGAGCCTGTTATTAATGCATGATTGTATACAAGGGGGTTTACCTGGGTCCGATACCATTTCGGTAGGAGGCCTAGATAGCCTATTGCAAAAAAAGGCCAAGGTAAAGGTTATTGATGTGCGCTTACCCAAAGACTTTCAGGCCGACCCTGGCTTAATTCCCTCGGCTACCTGGCAGGACCCCAATCAAGTAGAAAGCTGGGCTAAGACCCTGTCGAAAGACACTCCTATTGTGGTATATTGTGTCCATGGTCACCACATTAGCCAGCAAGTGGCTGAGCGACTGCTTTCCCTGGGCTATCCTGCCCGGAAACTAGCCGGAGGAATTCATGCCTGGAAGGAGGCAAAAGGAAAGACCAATCCTACACGCCGCTAATTTTGCATACACCTTATTTGGGGTTAGGCAAGAATAAACGAGGAGGAAACGGGACTACCATGAAAATCTTGATTGTGGAGGATGAGGTTCCCTTGCTGGAGAGCATGGAAGCCTATCTGAAAAATGAGCATTATCTAGTTGAACGAGCCACTAATTACCAGGAAGGTTCCTTCAAAATTCATCTTTACGAGTATGACTGTATCCTGCTAGATATTGGGCTTCCGGATGGAAATGGGCTTACGCTACTAGAAGAACTAAAAGCGTGCCGTCAGAAAGCAGGAATTCTAATTATTTCGGCCAAGAACTCCCTTGACGATAAGATCACAGGATTAGACTTAGGGGCGGATGACTACCTGACCAAACCCTTCCATCTGTCCGAGCTCAACGCCCGCCTCGACGACGTACTTCGCCGGAAGAAGTTTGACACGAATACAGCCATTGAAATAGCCAATCTGCATATAGATCTTTCCCGAAGAACGGCAAAAGTGGAGGAGAATAATCTAAATCTGACTAAGAAAGAATTTGATATTCTCTTGCATCTGGTAGCTAACAAAACCAGGGTAGTGACTAAGACTTCCCTGGCAGAAAATCTGTGGGGTGACCACGTAGATCAGGTCGATTCGTTTGATTTCCTGTTTGCCCATATTAAAAATTTAAAGAAAAAACTCTCCGAGGCAAATGCTTCCATTGAAATCCATAACGTGTATGGGGTAGGCTATCAATTAGTGGAACTATGAAGCTTCTTACGGTAACTACCCGGTACTATCTGCTGCTTTTTTTCCTGATTCTGGGCGTGTGGTCCCTGGTTTTTTATTTTGTGCTCAAAGGGCAGGTGTACCAGAACAGTGATGAAGTACTGCTCAACCGGAAAAATCAGATTTTATCCATTGTTCGCCGGACCAGGCAGATTCCCGCCCCGGATGATCCGTACAATGATTTTGTGATTCATCCCCTTACAAGGACTCGTATTTCTTCCCTTCCCCGTAACGATCAGTATTCGGATACCCTCATTTATGAGCCGACCGATCAGGAGTTTGACGAGTACCGGAAACTGAAAACCGCCTTTACCCTTCAAGGTCAGCCGTATGAGGTGGTTATTTTTAAACCACGGCTGGAAAGCACCGAAATGATTAATACCCTTTCCATTACCCTGCCTTTGCTCTACGTAGTGCTGGTAATAGGTCTGGTAGTAACCAGTCGTAAGCTTTCCAAAAGCATCTGGCAACCTTTTTATACCGCCTTGCTCCAATTGCAGCAGTTCAGGATAGATCAGGAAAGTCCGCTTGCGCTGCCGGCTACCTCGATAGAGGAATTCAAGGAATTACAAGAAAGTGTAACCGAACTCACGGGACGAAGTCAGGAAATGTATGGGCAACAAAAGCAGTTCATTGAAAATGCTTCTCACGAGATACAAACGCCCCTGGCCATTATCCAGTCAAAACTTGAATTGCTATTGCAGCACCCCATTAATGAGCAGCAAGCTGCTATTTTAAGCGATATTGGCTCGGCTACGGAACGGCTCTCCAAGTTGAATAGTGCTTTACTGCTCTTATCAAAGATTGAGAATAATCAGTTTACGGATCGCACCAGCGTATTACTTAAGCCGATGGTAGAGCAAATATTAACCTACTTTGAAGAGCAAGCCGAAAAATATCAATTGCTGGTTAAGGTAGATATTCCCGAAGACGCCCATGTTCATACCAATCCTGCTTTGGCCGAAATCCTGCTTACCAACCTGATTAAAAATGCGTTCGTTCATAATATAACCGGCGGGAGGGTCCAAATCAGGGTGATGAACCGGACTATCCACATAGAAAATTCGGGAGAACCGCTGGAGGTACCTGCCTATACATTATTTAAACGCTTCCATAAACAATCCAATACCAAAGGTGGACTCGGGCTAGGTCTTGCGATTGTAAAGGCTATCTGCCAGGTAAATAAGTGGAAAGTGCAGTATACTTATCAGAATAAGTCTCACCAAATGCTGGTTTCCTACTGAAAATTCAGTATTAATTCAGAATCTGCCGCTAGTTTCGTCCCCATAGATAAAAAAGAAACGATGAGGCAAATACTGTTTTCCCTTTTGGCGGTCAGCTTCCTTTGCCTGGAAAGCTGTCAGTCTCCGGGTGGTAAGGAAGTAGTCATTTACACTTCGGTCGATCAGGTATTTGCCGAACCCATTTTAAAGGATTTTCAGCAGGAAACCGGCATTATGGTGAAAGCCGTTTTTGATACGGAAGAGACTAAATCTACTGGGGTGCTCAACCGGCTGGTTGCCGAAGCAGCCAGTCCCCAATGTGATGTGTTTTGGAGCGGAGACCCCGTTCGGGCGAATGTCCTTAAACAGAAAGGAATCAGTGAGGCCTACCAACCCAAGACCGCCCCGGATATCCCGGCTACCTTTATCGATCCCCAGCACCATTGGATTGGCTTTTCTTCCCGCGCCCGTGTTCTGCTTTATCATAAGGAAAAGATGCCGGCTGATCGAGTCCCTGCCTCCTTATGGGACCTGACTAGGCCGGAGTATAAAGGAAAAGTAACCATGGCTAATCCTTTATTTGGAACAACGTCTTTTCACCTGGCTGCCATCTTTACCGCTTTAGGGGATCATAAAGCTCAAAAGTGGCTAGCGGATTTAAAAGCCAATGGCGTAGTGATTGCCACCAGCAACGGAGATGTAAAGAAACGAGTGGCCAGTGGGGAAGTGTGGTGCGGGCTCACCGATACCGATGACGCCAATGAAGCTATCAAGGAAGGAGCTCCCGTGGGAGTTGTTTTTCTGGGTCAGGCCGATCTGGGTGCCCTGGTCATTCCCAATACCGTCTCCCTGATTAAAGACGCTCCCAACCCAAGCAATGGCAAAAGGGCCATCGAGTACCTGATCAGTAAAGAAACGCAGCGAAAACTAGCCGAGTCCTGCGCCCAGATGCCCTTAAGCAAAGGCGTTGTAGTGCCAAAAGGCGTATTCTCCCTGGATAAGGTTAAATCCATGCCCGTCAACTACGATGAAGCTTCCCGGAAACTAGAACAAATCCAACCCCTGTTAAAGGACTGGCTGGAAAACAACCTGTAAGAGAGCGTAGCATGCGAAAAGGAGGACTGATCAGTTTGGGTATCGTGTGGAGCCTGCTCATTGTGCTGCCAGTGGCCGCGCTGCTAGGAGAATCTTTCCAAGCCCAATTTTGGTCAGCAGGAACATGGGGACTGCTTTTCAACAGCCTGTTGCTGGGAGCTTTCGTGTCTTTACTATCTACCCTGCTGGGGACGCTTGCCGCGTTCCTGCTAGCCAAAGGTAATTTACCCTTTAAGCCCTTGCTAAAAATCCTGCTCCTGATTCCCTTGCTGCTGCCTCCCTATATTTTTACGGTGGCCTGGGTGGATTTTTTGCTCACCCTGGGTGTTTCCGGATCCTTTATATACAGTATGCCAACGGCCATTGGCGTACTAGCCCTGGTACTTATGCCAGTAAGTATGCTGATGATTGAGAGCGCTTTGCAGCAGATAAGCCCCAATCTAGAGGCTTCCGCCTTACTGGTAAGTAGTTATCCGGCTGTGCTGCTCCAGATTGTACTGCCCTTGGTTAAGCCCGCTATCCTTGCTTCCTTGCTGCTTACGTTTGTACTGGCTGTATCCGAATTCACGGTACCCGCTTTCCTTTCCGTCCGGGTAATGACTACGGAAATATTTACCCAATTTTCCGCTTTCTATGATTATCCTGCCGCGATTACGCAATCGGCCTGGCTTGTGCTACTCTGCGGGGCAGGACTCTGGATAGAATTCCGGTATATCGCCGGTAGACCGTTTACGGCCATCTCCCTGAAAGAAAACCATCGTCCTTTCCTGCCTTTTGCCAGGCACCGGTACAGGTTGGGAGGAGTGGGACTCTTGTATACAGGGCTTACCGCTGTTCTCCCCTGGGAGCAATGCTTAACCAGGCTTTAAGCCGGGGAACGGAAAACCTGATGAAAGCCTTTAGCTTGCTTCAACTGGAAATGATTACTTCTTTCCAACTGGCTTCGCTGGGAGCCTTCCTGCTGAGCTTCCTGGGGCTAGCCTTCGCCTACCTAAAAAACCGGCAGTCTTCGGTTGCCTTTGATTTCGCCCTGCTGCTCATTTTTGCCCTGCCCTCCGTTGTCGCCGGGCTGGCATTGATTCGGTTTTACAACCGCCCTTCGCTCAGCTTTATCTATAGCTCGCCGCTGATCCTGCTAGTAGCCTGGGTGATGCGGTATCTATGGGTCAGTGAACGGATCCTGCATAACCGGTATATGCAGTTGCCGGTCCATTTTGAACAAGTAGCCTGGTTGTGTGGAGCCTCTGGCTGGAAGACTTTCCAAACTATTGTGCTTCCCTTGTTAGCCAACGCCTGGTTTAGTGCTTTCCTGGTAAGTTTTATTTTCTGCATGGGAGAGCTGGGAACCGCTATTATGGTATATCCCCCGGGGACTTCTTTGTTGCCTATTAAAATATTTACGCTGATGGCCAATGCCCCGCAAAGCCTTACGAGTGCCTTATGCCTGGTTTCCCTGCTTTTTACCGGTCTGGTGCTCACCGGTTGGATTGGTATTTGGACCTTAATTCGGAAAGCTACTGGGTGGGTATGAGAAACATTGCATTAATCGATATCACCCATTATTACCGGAACAAAAAAGTATTCAGTGGGCTAAGCCTCCAGATACCTTCCGGAAAACTTACCTGCCTGCTGGGGGCTTCCGGATCAGGTAAAACGACGGTGCTAAAATTGATTGCCGGACTGGAAGTAGCCCACTCGGGCAAAGTAGTTCTGGGTGGAGAGACTCTCACCGAGGGAAAAGATTTGCGAGTGCCCCCTCATCAACGGGGGGTAGGGTATATATTCCAGGATTTAGCCCTTTGGCCTCATATGAAGGTTTGGGAAAACATTGCCTTTGGTTTACAGGTGAAAAAAGTAACCGATTACCGACAAAAAGTAATGACTATGGCAGAAAAGCTACAGATCGGGCACCTCCTGGAAAAGTATCCGGGAGAGCTTTCCGGGGGGCAGCAGCAACTGGCCGCTATTGCCCGGAGCCTGGTTTTGGAACCCAAGGTACTCCTACTAGATGAACCGCTGGCCAATCTGGACGTGAAGCTTAAAAAGAAAGTGATTGCGCAAGTACTGGAAGCAAAATCTGCCCAGGGACTCACCCTGCTTTACGTGTCTCATGACCACCGGGAAGCTTTCTCGATAGCGGACCGGATTCTTGTCCTCCGTGAAGGTCAGCTCGCCGCGGCGGGCTCCCCGGAGGAGTTACGAAAAGCGCCAAACGATTATTTACAAGACTTTATTGAATTATAACTAACCCCTTGAACCATGAAAACCTTTCTATTAGGTACCTGTGCCGGATTGTTACTGTTGGGGTGCAACCAGCAAAAAGCTACTCATAACCAAACAGACTCAGCTATTGTTCAGCAGTCGGCTCCCGCTGAGGCAACTACCAAGTCTGAAGCAACCACCAGGTCCGTTGCCTTTTCTTCGCCCATTAGGTTTTCCTTTGAGGAGGCCCCGGTAGGAAAATTACCTGAGGGCTGGAAGACGTTTAAAACCGGCCCGGGAGATAAGATGCGTTGGGAGACTGTAAGTGAGGGCGGCAATAAAGTACTGGCTCAACTACTCGATGATAATCCGGGCGGACATTTTAACATTGCCATTTATGAGCCCGTTATGGCTAAGAACGTATCCTTACAGACCCGTTTTAAATCGGTGAAAGGGAAAACCGATCAGGGTGGCGGGTTTGTTTGGCGTTTTCGGGATGCGGATAACTACTATATCGTGCGGGCCAACTCGCTGGAAAACAATGTGGTGCTCTATAAAGTAGAAAACGGAAAGCGTACCGATTTGCCTTTGGTCGGAAAAGGAAAAACCTACGGGGCAGAAGCAAAAGTTCCTACTGTTACCTGGCATACCCTGGAGTTGAACGCAATGGATAGCGTATTTATCGTTGGCGTTAATGGAAAGGAGCTTTTTCGAGTAGTGGATAAAACGTTTGCCGGTGCGGGAAAAGTGGGGTTCTGGTCCAAGGCGGATGCGGTAACCTATTTTGATGATTTTTTAGTAGAAATAAATGACAAATAACGTATTACCTAGTCTTTCATCACTCTAACCTACATACAGTATGTCTAATTCTCTTTTTTCCCGCCGGGACTGGCTTAAAGCCAGCGCCTTGGTGAGTACTGCCAGTTTGATTCACGTAGAAAATGGCCTTTCCAGGCCATTGAAAGGAAAAACACCCCCCTTAACGCCCGAAGAAATAGGGGCTATTGAAAAAATCATGGGTAAAAAGGGGACTTATAACGAAGCACAGGGGGTTCATACCACTCCCTTGCCGAGAAATGATTTAAAAGTAACCGTCAAGGGAGAACCCGTACCGATTCCCTTTGGCTTTGGGGGATGGGCCTCCATTAAGAAAACGGTGGATGGAAAATCAGCCGTGCTCATGAGTGATACCGTGCTGCTGGAAGAAGAAGTCAACCCCTTGATTTCGGCTGCTCAGGCTAGCGGCCTTGAAATCAGTGCCATTCATAATCACTTTTTCTACGAGCAGCCCCGCATCTTCTATATGCACCTGCACGGAATGGGAAGCCCCCAGGAACTGGCCACTAAGTTTGCCGCGGCAATTAAGGATTCTAAAATCGCTCCGGCTAACCAGCCTCAGACCGGCACCAACTCAGCGGCACAAACCGGAAATACGGGCACGGGAACCACGGCTCCCCCTACGGGAAAAGAACTCTTTGATTTACCCGCCCTGGATAAAATCGTCAAGTACCAGGGAGTGGTCAATGGTCCTACCTATAAATATACGGTGGGCCGGGACGACTTGACAGTAATGGCGATGGGGGCCGAAATGACTGCTGCCATTGGGCTTAATTCCTGGGCGGGCTTTGCGGGCAATAAAGACAATGCCCACGTGGCCGGTGACATTGCCATGCTGGAAGGGGAAGTAAATGCGGTCATTAAAGCCCTCCGGCAAAACAACCTGGAGGTAGTTGCCCTGCACCACCATATGCTCGGTGATACTCCCCGGATGGTTTTTCTGCATTATTACGGTCGGGGACCAGCTACTACCCTGGCGCAAGGATTTCGGGCCGCCCTGGATCAATTAGGCAAGGGGAAGACTGGCATGCATTCAACGCACTAATCCTTGGAAAAAGCACTTACGCACCGGATTATTCTTAAGGGGACTCTCTTAAACCACCTGTCTAGGTTCGGGCTCCCTGGAGTAATCCTTTTCATTTCCGTATTACCGGTGTTGGCCCAAGAGTCTCTCAAGGCTCATTTTCGAGGGAACCGGTGGAAGTGGACGGAAGGCTCACGGAAGCAGTTTGGCAGCAAGCTGCGGCAACGGGTACGTTCTACCAAGTATTTCCCTTTGATACTTCCCCGGGCGGCAGCCAGACTCAGGTTCGGGTTGCCTATGATGAGGAGTTTGTCTACGTAGGTGCCGTCTGTTATGACACCTTACCGGGAGATTATGTAATTTCCTCCCTTCGGCGGGATTTCTCGGGCAATTCGGATGGGTTTGAAGTGTATGTGGACCCTTTTAGTGACGGGACGAATGGGTTTGCCTTTGGGGTAAGCCCCTGGGTGTGGAACGGGAAGGCCTTATTTCCTACGGCTCAGAGGTAGATTGGAGCTGGGATAACAAGTGGTATTCCAAGGTCACTTCCGAGCCGGGTAAGTGGACCGTGGAAATGGCCATCCCTTTCCGCACCCTCCGTTTTAAGCGCGGAACTACTCAGTGGCGAGTGAATTTTGTGCGCATTGATTATAAGCGCAACGAAAAATCCTCCTGGATCCCCATTCCCCGTAACTTTAGTGAGCAGCTCTCCAGCCTGGCCTTTACGGGAATTTTGCACTGGGAAGCACCCTTGAAAAAGACGGGTAAAAACATTTCCCTGATTCCCTACCTCACTGGAGGTACTACCCGTGAATTTAGTCCCCGGAATGTAGACAATCACTTTAATGCGGGAACGGATGCCAAGGTGGCCGTCTCTTCCTCCCTAAACCTGGATCTGACGGTGAACCCGGATTTTTCCCAGGTAGAAGTAGATCGGCAGGTAACGAACCTGAGTCGCTTTGAACTATTTTTTCCCGAACGAAGGCAATTCTTTGTGGAAAACAGCGACCTTTTTTCCAGCTATGGTGCTGAAAGCATTAACCCGTTTTTCTCCCGGCGCATCGGCGTGGGAAGGGATCCCTATACGGGGCAATTCCGACAAAACCCGATTCTGTACGGAGCCCGCCTGAGCGGGAAAGTCAGCCAGGACTGGCGGCTGGGGCTATTGAACGTGCAAACCGCCGCTGATCCTTCCATTGACCTTGCCAGTACCAATTACACGGTAGCCGCTGTGCAACGAAGGGTGTTTTCCCGCTCTAACCTGGGAGCCATCCTGGTCAATAAGCAGGTGCTCAGGGATGATTCCAGCGGGGAATTTTCCCTCTTTTCCGGGCACTACAACCGAATTGCCGGCCTGGATTATACGTTAGCCTCTAAAGATAATCGCTGGAACGGAAAAATCTTCTTTCACCAGGCCTTTCTGCCCCACCAGCCGCCCAATGCCTTTGCCCACGCCGCTTTCCTGGAATACAACGCGACGCATTTGCGCTTTACGTGGAATCATGAATTAGTGGGAGAAAACTACGGGGCCGAGACCGGTTTTGTTCCCCGTCAGGGCTACTGGCGCTGGGAGCCGGAAGTAAGTTATTACTTTTTTCCCAAACGTAGCCGGCTGGTAAACAACTATGGGCTGGTAGCCGGCGGGGACGTATTTGTGGACAAGAAAAACAATAAACCCCTTGATGGGGATATGGACTACGGCGTAGTGATCAACTTTCAGAATACTTCCGTGCTAAGAGCATTCTACCGCTTTGATTACGTGTACTTATTTTCTCCCTTTGATCCCACCAATACGCAAGGGCCTGAACTTGCTAAAGGAAGCTATTACCGCTACCACAGTGTTCGCCTCCGGTACCAGTCGGATATCCGTAAATTATTTAATGTCAATACTTTCTTACGAATAGGAGCTTACTTCAATGGTAAGATCATTTCTGCCTCGGGAGCGATTAATTACCGGATTCAGCCCCATGGAGCTGTTTCCCTGGATTATTCCCTGAACCGGATCAGTTTGCCGTCCCCCTACCATTCCGGGAACTTAATTTTACTAGGTCCCAGTATTGACTGGGCTTTCACCCGGACTATCTTTTTCAAAGCTGTCTTCCAGTACAATAACCAGATTAAAAACTTCAATACTAACCTCCGTTTTCAGTGGCGGTACCGCCCTGTATCCGACTTCTTTATCGTGTATTCGGATAACTATAAGGATAGCTTTGTCGTGCGTAACCGGGGAGTAGTCGTAAAACTAACGCACTGGTTTAACCTGTAAGCCAACCGATTCTTTCCCCTGTGAAAAGCTGCTGAAACCGGAGCAGCTCATCCAATGCTCCCTTTAGTGGCGAGAACTGGTAAACACTATTCCAAGGAAAAAGAGGAAAGGGCTGTTTACTTTACCAGATAGTTTTCATTAATTGGCACAAGATCGCCCCTTTAGCACTACAGCGCTGATTTTCATCTTGCTCTTTAAGGGGGAAGTACCTTCTTGAAAGTAGCTACCATACCATGCTTTCCGGGAACGAATTCGTTCCGGCTCGAAGCATTTTTCTCTTAAGCTGCCTCCTTAAAAGTTCTCCTCTATTTCTTTTTCCACAACCCTCACAAGCATAGTATGTTAAATCCATTAGTTGAATCTGCTGGCTCAGTGGAAGTGCAGAACACTACCTTTTCCATTGATGTCCTGGGTCGTTACATTTGTAATACCTGGCAGGAAGCTACTGCCAGCGGGAGTCGTCCCTTTGATGCGGTGGTAATTGGTGCGGGCATGTTTGGTGCCTACTGTGCCGAGAAACTGTACCGGACCGGCTATATGCGGGTACTGGTGCTAGAAGCCGGTAGTTTTCTCGTTTCTGAGCACGTACAGAACCTGTCCCGAATTGGTCTTGAGACGGCTCCGGCCGTAAAAGTGCCCTCCAATGCCCAGGACCCAGGAACCCGGCAAAGAGTCTGGGGAATTCCGTGGCGTAGCCAGACGGGCTTTCCGGGCCTTGCTTATTGCGTAG
>JAUJNL010000097.1 GCA_030448185.1 Cytophagales bacterium
GATTTAAGTCTCTTTGTTCGCCGAAAAATTCCTATTGGCGCTTTTACGGGAGATCCCGGCAAATGATGAGCTAATCCCCGCTATAAGGAACAATTGGTTTAAATAAGATGATAAATCCAAACTACCCTCCTTCCCGATGCTTCGGGTTAACAATAGGATCATTACCGGAGTGTCATACCAGGTTCAGCATGGTATAAATCATTAGTTAGGTAAAGGGATACCGGTATCCCTTTACCCGACTTACAGCAGACGGAAGGCTAAGTATATTTCCTTGGTATTAAAAAAGATGGGCTCATAAAAGTTACTGGCATACCCTTAAGTCTGGAATTCATCATCGTCACCGGCCCGAATACTTTTCACAATGACTAGGTTAGTCAATAACCAGGATAAGGAGCCTATAGGGATGGGTCTGCCTGATTCAATTAATTTCTTAAAATTACTTTGCAGGGCCACCGCAAGCTGGTGGTCATAAGCTGCCTGCCAACTGCCAAAAGATTGCTTTATTCCCTCATCCATTTTAAAATCATCGTAGAGATAATTCCCTTCACTGACTTCAACCCTGGTTTGTTGGCGAATGACATCTATTTGCTGTTTAGGATACTTACCCGAAATATTCATTTGCCAGCCCATTAGGGAGTTTTCGTAAAAGTGTGACCCTACCATGATGATATCACCCGGACGAAGATCTGATCCGTCAGTGACTTCCTCTACTACGCGGGCTTGATGAAGTTTGTGAAAGAAGGCTTGGGCCATTAAATTTGGCAGGGAGTCGATACAGGCCAGGTTATACCCAAAACCTGCGTCCTGGTTCCCGTCATCTACGGTATCTCTTTCCTGTTCCTGCTGATAATGTATTTTTTTGAGGAGCAGCCGCCCCGGCTGGAAGAGCGGCTTTGTCAGCTGTTTCCCGACTCTATGATGATTCTGCTCTCCTACCAGCATAATGAAGGAGACCAGGGCTTTATGGTCTTTGAGAACGGAAAGAGAATCCGGGCCAAAATGATTGAGTGTTACGAAGGAACCATACTGGACATCGGAGAAAAGCTGGAGGAGGAAAAAGAGCACCCCTTTTCGGAAGTCTGGTATCTGCTCTCCAAACGCATATTCAGCCGGCAGATTAACATCTGGGACTGTGAAGTGCCCCAGGAGGATTTTGATCTAAACACTGTGCCTATGTATATACTGACCATCAAGGAGTAATCCCTTTTTTAGTAAGGCTTCAGGCTTTGGGTTATCCACTGGAGGTTGCAGGAAAAAAACTGCCTGTAAGATTCAATGGGTAAAGGAATTGATAACTCCCTGGTAAGAGGTGAAATTCGGATCTGAAAAAATAGAATTATGGCTGTTTTTAACAACTTTCTCGTCAAGCTTTCCGAGCGGCTTCGGAAGGAAAATCATTTATCGGATATTACCTGGGCAGTGGCGGAAGCCTGCCCGGAATTTCAGTTATTCTTTTTGCAGTTTTTCTTTGAAGAAATTTCCGATCCGGTAACCATTACCGGGTTTAAAAGGGAATATAGCCAGGGAGATTGCCGGCCAGATTTTTATATCCAGGCAGGGGAACAGGAGTATCTGATTGAATGTAAAATTTACGATGGCTGCCATCACTTTGAGCAATATCGGAACGGTTTCCCCCGGGCCAGGATTGGCTATATCACCAACTATCCTCTGCTTCCGGTGGAAGGTTTTCAAATCAGAACCTGGCGGGAATTCAAAGCTTTTCTTACCAGAAAACTAGATTCTGTACCCATACACTCAGCATCCCTTGATCTGATCCAGGGCTATCTGCACTATCTGACGAATGTTTGTTCTTTATACGAAACCATAAAAGTAGAAAACTTGAATCATCTTACCTCTCTGGCCAGCTTTAATGGAATAGTCCAGAAAGTGGTTACCTCTCTGCCCGGATATGAAACCAGTATTTACTATTCGGCCAAATCCTGTGATCAAAACCGCTCCGGACATTATTTTAGCTTAAGAAAAGCAAACAGTACCACGACGATCTGGCCCTGGCTGGGAGTCTATTACTTACATAACCGGGTAGTAATTTATTTTGAGCTTAACCAGAAATGGTGTAGTCCGGTTTATAATGCCTTTCCACAAGCTCATTCTTTCCAGCAAGGAACGTATTATAAGCTGCCCTACCTGAATGAGGACTATGGAGGAGCTGTGTGTTTTGAATTGAAAGAGGATCTTTTCAACGCTTTATCCCAACTCCCAACGGTGGAAGAACAGGAAAAGCTTCTCTCCGCTTTTGTGGGCGAAATTCTTGTTTCAGTGGATAGCTACCTCTGATAGCAGGTAAATACGAATCAGCAGATAATACCACAGACAGAATAGGTATATGGGTGAAAAATTAATCTCTCCGCTTCGTTTACAGTTTTTGTTCCAATCCAAAGGACTCAAAGTGGTTGGGGCCCGGCCGGGCATGGGGGTTACCACCTTGCTGTTAACCCTGGCCGGTGAACTGGCTGCAGACTACAAGGTCCTTTTTATCAGTTACCAGGACTGCAAGGAGAATCTTACCCGGCACCTGGCCAGGAAATCCGGTACTGTTCCGGAAGGGCTGACCCTAAACAGTTCCCTTCCCTTTTATTGCCACGCCTTCTTTGTGCAACTGGAAGAAATGTTACTTACCGAACAGTATGATTATCTGATACTGGATAACCTGCAGGCTTTCGTGGGGGAAGAAAACGAGCTGGATCAGTTTGAGAAGGATATCATTATCCGGGCTTTTGCTCACCTTTCCCGGAAATATTCCCTCCCGGTCATCCTGGCCCTTACGCTTTCTGCCTTAATTGAAAAACGAGGGGGTGACCGAAAACCGATGATCCGGGACTTTATCTGGGGCAGGCAAATTATAAACCTGCCTCATCAGGTAATTTCCCTCTACCGGCCAGGGTATTACGGGGTAGCGGAAGATGAAGCTGGAAATCAGGTGAGCAAAACAATAGAAATAAGCTGCCTGAAAAATGATTCCGGATACACGGGACGAATTATTTTGCCAATAGAAGACCAATAAGATAACATGGCATCACCAAAGCATATCTTCTGGAATGTAGTCAGGGGTGAAAATGACTTAACCGAGCTGCTCCGCAATTTTCTGGAATATCCTCTGTTTCGGAAGCCTTCTGCCGAAGGGTACTCGAATGGCCACTGGAAGAACTGCCAGCTGCCGAAGAAATATTCACTCAGTACCGCCTCGATAATAATAGCCAGCCGGATATGTGCATTTCTACTGAGCAGGCTTTTGTACTGGTGGAGGTAAAGGTGGATGATGTTTCCCTGACCGATTCCCAACCGGGTAAGTACCTGGAGTATATTCTTCAATCTGTGAGAGAAAAGCCCTTCGAAAACTAATTTTCCTAGTTCCAGATTCGTATAAATACCGAAAGGAAGTGCTGGAAAAAAAAGCCAGTTGTATTGTAATAGTTGCGGGATAGAAGCCGGGCAATTTATGGCAATACACACCTGGAATGAAGTAATAGCCCTTCTGGGAGGAGAAAGAATTACCTCAGCTTAGTCCCTTATTTGCCCAGTTTCTCCTACTGCTGCAGAACTGGTTTACTTCCCCTGTACTTACCCTAACTTCCGACGACAAGAAAATGATGTTTGATTCCCAGGTTCCATCTACCCTACTCAAGCTCTACCAGGCAGTAGACCATACCAGTACTGAATTTGGTAAAAAGGGCTATACCATCAGTATGGCCAAGAATGGCGGAGAGTATAGTTTTTACCTCTGCAACGAGCATAAAGAGAGCATACTTTACTTTGGCATCTGGTATGCCCAGTGGCAGAAGTACGGCACTCGTTTTGGATTTCGCTTAACCTACCCTTATTGGGCGACAAGGCAGCTCAATTGGTTAAGCAGACATGTCAGCAACAGTCGCGGCACTCGGAATATGATAAAAGCTGGTTAACGATTGAAGTGAGAAAGGAAAGGTTGCTGGCAGCCAGTGATTTAAATAAGGCAGCAACCAGCGAAATTGAGTAATGGCTTTCCTTGCTGCAACCTTTTATACCTTTAATCCAACGGCTTTTTCCGAAGTAACTGCCGAAGTTCTTCAATAGACCGGGGATTCTTTGTATTTCTATGCAGCATAGCGTGACAATTGGGACATACCGGCCGCAAGTCTTCCTCCCCATTGACTTCATACTCCTCACTATTTCGGCCAGGGGCTTTAGGTGGTGCACATGGATAAACTCTTTGCCAATCTCCCCGTAGATCTCCTCAAACTTCATGTCGCATACGCTGCATTGGTAACCATACTTCTTCAGGCATCTTTTTCTGGCTGCGGCATTACGCTCGTAAGCATTTACTATGACCTTTTTTAGCCCCTTCTCTTAGCTGCGGCGCTAAATCTTTGGGAATTTCGTCTCCAGACAGGAGTCCTCTACTTTAAGGGAGTCCACTACTTTAGGAGTTATGCGATGAAGCTCAATTATGGCTTCAATCAGTTCCGGACGCAATCGCCAGATAAAGCTGTTTTCCTCCTGTTCTCCCGTGGCTAGAACATTCCACCACTGAAAGGAGCCATCTGATCGTAAGGGAGGATTCTTGCCCAGAAAATGGGCTATTCGCTTTCCCAGCTTACCGAAACGGGCATTAATAGGTTCATGGCAATCCTTGCTAACTCCTGGAGCTAGTTGTCTGGAAGTCGCTTTTTGGTCTTTTGCTTGATATGCGCTTTCAGCATATCGATAGATCCAGGAAGGAATATCCCTTCTGATTGAAGGGCTAGTAAAAATTCAGCTTTCGTAAACATGGGTCAGATAAAAAAGTAACCATTAATCTTTTAACTCAGGAGAGTATAAGCCTGAGTAAGAGTAAGAGAAATTTTATCTTATATAGCAGCTCAAACACCTCTTTTATCATGCGAAAGATGATTTTTCGCCGTAATGCCGGATTGTCCAGTGCCAGGTCATAATACTTGTGGAGAGTATATTTACGACAGATTTCCAGTTGCATCGGCCCCATTCCCATCGCTACTAGACCTTCCAGCGAGCATTTTTCTCGTACCGGTCAAGCAGCTGATGGAGCAGGAAGAATACTTCACGGTAACTCCAGTCCAGTGATGCCGCAGAGATACTTCTGATTCAACCGCTCCACAAACCCTTTATCTTCCAGATCAATCCGGTACCGGTGGTTTAGCTGCTCGTAGCCGGCCGGTTGTCCCCGGTATTTATAGTTCATATAGGCAAACAGCAGCTTTTCGTAAAATGGCTTTTTGGGCATTGCCTGGGATTTGAGCTAAGCCCAAAGTTGTCCCTCGACGGTAAAATATGTCCCATCCGAAGCCAGGGGATTCAAGAGACTTGCTCGGGTAAGGATAGGTGAAAAATGGGCAGGAATAGCAGGCGTCTTTTGCGGCAGAAATTCTCCAATCCCTCTTATTCGTAAGATAATGTCCTTGATGCCATCCAAATGAATTTGTAGATAACATTGGGGACACTCCAGCAATTCATCGTAGTTGCCCACCATAGTTCGGGACTGCTCAAGGAGCAGACACTCGGGACAGTGGCCCTGAAAACAAATGACGTTCGCTTGGGGAAGTTGATGCATAAAAAATACTATCCCATCCGGGATAACTCGCTTATTGGCAAAAGTGAATTGGAATAACCCTCAATTTGATCAAAGGAGGCCTATCACCATTGAGTGCTCAGAGAACGTAAGGAAAATTCTTAAGTACCTGAACCTCAGATAAAATATAGCTTCAACATTTAATTATGCAGAATCCTTCAGAAATTGTTTTGAATTGGTTAGATCACGAAGCTAGGTGGGGTTTCCAAGCCTGATAGTTGTAGGATCGTTTTTGAATCATTCTTCTGTAACTGTTTGTATTCCTGGGTTAAAATGACCTTTCTAAACGTAACGGATACTCTTTTGAATCTTTCTATTCTCTGGCCTAGCCACTCATCCGTTTTACGGGCCGGTATGGAATGATACCAATTATACCGGGAGGATCCGGTTAATACAATTAAGCTTCTGGGTTCCAGCATTAGGCTAATTTTTTCTGTGGCACCGGGAAATGGTTCAAAATTCATTATACACCGGGAGCCCAGGCTTAATGAAACAATAGTTTCACCAAAACAGGGTTGGCAATCAATATGAGAGCTTATTCCCTGTCCCGGCAAATATTCATTAATAATGGCTTGATCAGGATAGAATGAAAGTACTTCTTCCCCAACGAGTTTCCGGGCAATGGTCTGCAGCCAGGCAGGGAGCGGACCCAGGTAAGTGTCAGGGTCAATTCTTCTCGCAGAATAATCATATTTGTACCCGTAATGCTGAACTCTCCTTTTTAAATCTCCTAGCCAGGGCAATTGGTCTACCTGAGCCAGAATGCTTTCTTCGGAGGCCGAATCGATGAATTCAAAGTACATTTTAAGCCCATCTACTCTGGATACTTGTTCCAAAATACGCTCTTGCGAATTAGCTTCATGGGATGATTGAAAAAAATCCAGTTGCATTTAGTTTGACATCATTTCGTAAAAAACTACTTCTCTTTTATCATACAGGCTTAGCGCCTGGTTCTTATAACTTACCGTTTCGGTCCTGGATACTACTGCCTTCGTGATTACCTGCAGAGCTTTTTTAAAAGCATAATAGGCCCGGTTACGTTTATCCGCAGCTGGATTTTGGTTAACAAATATATATTGGTTTAACGGGTAGGCAGCAGTGAGTAAATTTATTTGGTGAGCCAGTCTTTCGGCTTGATCAGAGGTTAAATTACCAAAAAGATAACTTGCATTTAAAATAACGGTACGGGGCAGTCTGAATGCGTCCCCAAGCCACTGCGCCGGGAGTTCTTCCAGTGAAGGGCCAAACCAGAATTTGTGCTGTCGGCTGAAAAGAGAGGTTTGAGCAAATAATCCAGCCTGATATCGCATCGACGCTGAAATATCAATTCCAAAATATTCAAAACAAAAATCCGGGTTATCATGCCCGAACGCCTCCTGAAATGCCATTCCACTAGTCAGGGGACCACAACCCAAATCCAGAAAAGTAATCCGCTGGCTGGTGTTAGCAAAGTTTTTCTGGAATAATTCCTTCCCGGATCGAAAGATTGCCAATGAGCTAAAATAGTGTTTTCGCAGGTTAAAATAACAATAAGCCATTACCCGGTTCTGGGACGAAACCTCCTGTAGGTTTCCGTCCACTGTAGGAGCTAATACAGCCTGTTCAAAATTAGCCCGTCCATACTCAATCAGAATATTGCGGCAAACGTCGGCAGAAAAGCCCATAATATCCGAAGGGTAACGGAGAGAAACCTGTTTGATGGGCTGGATAATATTTTTCTCAAATATCTGTTCAAATACGGTTGTGGGTAAAGCCACCCCCTCTGTTACACTGGTTGGGAAATCCTCCTGGGGTACCTTTATAGCACCAGCTATTGCAGACCGGGCCCCCTCCGCAATATACCCTCCCTTACTCTTGACAAATTCAAAAAGCCGATAGAACAACAGGTCAGTCGACAGTACGCCTTCGTTACCAATAAAAATTAATTGTTGCTCCGCCCGGGTGATGGCTACATTGAGTTTACGATCAATCCTGACATCCCCATCGAAATAATCATTTCGTAAGGACTCAATCATGCGGCTGTTATTGACGGCGAAAGTATAAATAATAATTTCCCGCTGAGACCCCTGGTACCGTTCTACCGTATCAACCGTAATCTTTTCGTACCCTTCAATGTGGGACTCTCGCAGGTACTTTTTGATTAACGCAATTTGTCGGCGATAGGGCGTAATTATCCCTACAGTTGTCAGCGGGTCGAAAATCCTTCCATTCCGGGCATACAGGCTAATAATCGTTTTGACCAATTTAACCGCTAGCTTTGCTTCGTCTTCGTGCAACTTTACTGTGTTAACTGTTTCGGAAGGGAAAAAAAGCATCCTTCTTGTGGCCATTAATTGCTCCAAAATATCCTCAGAGTTTACTTTCGGAAAATTAAGGTTAGCAAAACGGCTTGTCTTTTTTGGTGTTACTTCATCCGGCAGGGTCCGCAGCCGGCCCTCATAAAAGGAATGATTAGCGAAGGAAGCGATCTGCTCATGCATCCTACCCTGAGTATCTAACAATCCGTAGGCCCAGGTCCAGCCATTTTCCTGGCATCGCCGGAGTAGGCGTTCAAAATAGGATTCATCCCGCTATAAAGACCAATGCTGTTAAGTTCTTGTATTGATTCTGGTATAGCTGTTTGGGTTTACTTTGTAAAACGATCGCAGGCAACTGTTTTTGATCCCTGATCAGGATGAATTTGCGAACCTGTTTGAGGATACCAATTAACTGAGGTTCGAGAATCTGGGAAGCCTCATCAACAATGGCTGTATCAAATTGTTTTAATTTGAATACTTCCAGACAACCGGCAATGCTTGAAAGGGTAGCCACAACGACGTCTATGCTGTAGCTTTTCCAGAATATCTTTTCGGGATGTCAGACCGAAGACAACTTTATCTAAAAGATTGCCCCTGAATTTTTCTGCACAGATAATTCTGAACCAATCCTTAAATAACCCTTTTCCTCCACAATTTCACTTATTGCTTCGCAAATCTCGTCTACTGCCCGGTTAGTGTAAGCCAGTAACGGAGGTTATTCTGACTTTTTCGAACAGGTCCTGGACAATATTAGCCAAGACAACTCTGGTTTTGCCGGTTCCCGGAGGACCAATCACCAGGTAGTAGTCAGGGGCGGAGAGGGCACTGGCGACGAGGTTATTTTGTCTGGGGTTAAGACCAGGTTTGGCATAAGGCCGCGGGATAAACTGGCAGGGAGGACTTACCGTTAATAAGATATTTTTCTTTTCTTGTGGGGCTGAAAGGAAATCATATAGCCTTTTAAAGCTCCAGTGAGAGAAACATCCAAAAAATCTGGTTCCAGAGCCCAAAAGCTATGGTTAGTAAACACCTCGGCTCTACACTGCTGTAATCGCAGACTTACGGTTACCTGTTGTTCACTGATCTGGGCAATTGTACACTTAAAGATTTGCCTGGTAAGTACATTATCCTGCTCTTGGTTTCGCTCATAAAGCACACATACGTCGCCTTGGCGGAAATTGGGCAGGTAATTATTTTCATACAAGGGAACGGGAAAAAAGAATTTCTTGGCTTCGGCGGCAGAATGATTCCGGATAATTCTCAAATCGTACAGTATGGTTCCGTTTTCCAGTTTATCCTTGCTTGACTGCTAGAGTCCTGAATGGCCGTATTGTTCCGATTGCTCTCCTCATGTCTTGGCTAAAAATAATTCACTGGATAGAAAGTTTGAAAAAGCATAGATGTATTTACGCTCCAGGGAACTGGCACTTTTGAACCGCTGCTGCATTGCCTTCATCTGGGGTTCAATAGCAGCCCGGAAATTAGGATGAATCTCCCAGGTAATAAGCGCATTCGGTTCCAGTTTCTCAAATAACACCTTTGTCGCATTTCCATCAGTTTCTATAGCCCATGGTATATTCATTCCCAATAATGGCATTTCGTTGGCAAAGAATCTGTTGGAATTGTTTCAGTAAGGGTTTCATTGTCCGCAAATGGCCATTTGCAGCTTTAGCATATAATACGAATACATCGATTTCCGAAAACGAAAGATTATAGACGCTTCTCAGCAGAGGTTGTAGAGCAGTAGCTGCGTTTGGTGATTAGGGCCTATCAATCCGTGATTGCCTTCAGGCCATGGTGGTTTTCCAGATTTGAGTTCGACAATCTTGGCTTTCCTGGCAAAGAAATGATAAAGGTCCAAACGGCCTTGAATTCCGTAGTCTGCACTTAAGTAAGAAGGCTCAATTACAACCTCCTCCCGGTTTATCTGGTGACTGGGATGGGGGAAAATTTTTTCAATAACATGTCTCAGGTTGTTGTATACCTGTTGGGCTTCTTCCCGGAATAGAGTACCATTTTCACTTTGTTGCAACTCATCACAGGTGGCGAATTCAAGGGTTGTTGTAAAACTTTTGATGAATAAACCTTCATATAGGCCACTGACAGGATTTTTTTCAAGGAAAGGTTTACGCTCAGTAGTTTTCTCTTTTATAAGTTCATCCAGGAAAAAATTGGCCATATTCCCAGCAGGATGGCTTTGGAGTTAGGGACCGGTTCTAACCTTTTCACCAGAAAGTGTAAGGGGGAACTCCCGTAGGAAGTAAACGTTTCAGCAAGCCCGGTAACATCTACTAAATAATCAGGCTCCAGCACTATAAAACGAGGTATTACTAAGCCTGCCTCATGGGAAGAAACCAGTACATCGATCAGGTTCAGGGTTGCGCCTTCCCAGAAATGGCTGATTGACTCAAGAAAAAGATCATTTTGTCCTCAATACTAATTCTTACCCGTAGTAATTCTTCTGTTTTGGTCTTCAGCGTCTTCACAGTACAAAAAAGTATGCTCCGCTTCTTCGTCATAGTATTTATATATTACCCTTAACCGGTGAATGCGCTGGCCAGCGGGTCTTAATTTCCTGGGGAGAAACGAAACCTGAGCCAGCAGGGTATAGAAATCAGAGGAATTGGTTCCCCTGGTTAAGGCAGCAAATCCCAGACAAGCGCTTTTAGATCAGACAGATATTCTTCGGAAGAGGCACTATTTTTCTGTCAGCAATCTTGGCAGATTTTCCTTGAAAACTGCTTTAAGCATATTATTTCAAAAGTGCTGAGCCTCTTGTTTATCAATAAGGTAAGAAAGACGGAGTAATCATTGGAAAATTTCAGCTTCTCATTACGGGTTAAATCTTTGAGAAGGTCATAGAAGTAAGGCTCTAAAACGGCAGTATTTTACTGGCAAATGCAGATCCCCTTCGTGGATTTCACGGAGATTATCGAAAAGATTATGCATTACAAAAAAATTTTAAAATGATTGGCTCGTATTGACTTCTTTTTCTAGGCTGGTTTATCATATTCCAGCAGGCTGGCAATTTAACGCTTTTAGTGCCAGGGTTAGTTACACCCTCAGTTTGGTATAGCTGGAGAAGGAGGCTAGTTTTAAAGGATCTCCTGATAAAAGGTTTCTCCCAACGATAACAGGTCTGAATAAAATATAATTTTTTATACCTCCGTTAAAATTTTTAATTTTTTGCATTCTGAAATCATTAATTGTGCATCCTTGCGTAATGGTGCTTAGGGGCTTCTAAGGGTAGATAAACAGTCAAGTTTCTTTAACTCCTCCCACAAAATGATACACCCATAATCCTGTACAGTTTGGTCAGTGAGTCAGTTATATTTCTAAGGTATCCATAATTATCAAAGCTAAATTTATATCCGTTGTCGAAGAATAATTCAGTCAGGTAGGATAATATTTTAATTCAAATAATTCCCTTTCCAGAATGTCAAAGCTTAAGGCATCGTAGTATTTCTGGTCCGAATAAACTCAGAAAATGATTCTCCAAGAACCAAGTCTTGGAATACTTTTGTTTTTGCTTCAGTACCAAGGTTCTCTAGTTTGTCAATAGCCAATGTAGATGGGGACTACGCCTAAAAATTCTCTGAATTTATTGCTAACGTGGAGTTGTAGCAATTCGTTCCAGGGTTTGATCAGGTAATTGGTTACCTTAAAAAGGGTTCCAATCAGGGAACAGTTAAGGTTTATCTTTTCAATTACTTCAATACTAACAAACCTGGAAACCTGTTTAAGGAGTCCTCCCGATATTGTTGTGTTACAACCCGTTTGTAGACACTTTCTAATAATTTCTCTTTTTCAGTGTTCCGGCAGGAGCATAGAACAACAGGAAGATGGCAGCAGAAACAAAAAATGATTTCATAAATAATGTTTTCCTGGACTACACCCTTCTGGTTTAAGGATACAGGGTTTAAATTTGAGTTAAAACCTTATAACCAAAAATTGATTACCAACACTGGTTATAGAGAATGGTGAAAGTTTATTTCTTCCATTCATCCAGTAAAAAATAGAGTAGGTTTATGCATTGTTTTGGTGTGCTTTCAGGTTGATTGCATTTAAAAGTACAATAAATCATTGTTTTCTTGAATAATTCTAATGACGAAAAGGTTTTTTCCCTCTTGCCTTTACTTTTGGCTGGCAGATTAGGGTGTTCCTGAACTTTTTCCAGAAACTATCGCTGGAAATATTTGACAACTTTTCGTTCAAAGCTAAAAATTCTGTTTAAAAGCTGAAACTACTGAATTGCCAAATTTTATTTGAAATTTAAATGCGTTCAACCTGGTAATAACTCCAACTTTCAGGAGAAGTAATATCTTGGGTTAATTTGCCGCTTCTGTCCCATAGATTCAGTATTGGTCAAAATGCCTGCGAATGGGATATTTCTTGTTGAGCGAGGGTTAGGTTCAGGCAAACCGAATTCAACTCTTAGAGTATGTTTTGGAATATTATGTGGCGAGTCGGTTGAGGAAGAAATAAAGGCGATTTGTGTGCATAGCCTCCGAACTTTCTTGAGTTTCTACATCCCGAAACAAGCGACGCCTAGGTAAGGCCAACCAAAAGAACGTTCACGGGCCAGCGGCACCTGAGGATGAATCCTTTCGCTGATTCTGGTCTTTGTGCAATTTCTACTTGCCAGCCTTTCTGCTAGGCATACTCCACAAAACTGGCTTTGTAACCATGATCGGCAATGACTTTCAAGCAATTACTTTTCCTGCAAACGGTCAATGACTAGTTTGTCGGGTAGCTGCCGTAACGGCAACGGCCCAAGGTCTAGCCGATCTACCACGGCAATACTACGTTTACGACCATTGATGCACTTATTGCCGGCAATACCAGTTTGTTCTTCAATAAATTGAATAATCTTTACCGATTGAGAATCAATGGCTGTGACTAAGTCTCTTCCGATTTCTCGTACCGCTCTCCACAGCAAGCTATCCAGCATCTGTTCTCAGATACCTCTTACACCTTAAACTGACGAAAAATGGACCCGACGATAAACGTCGTTTAGGTCCAATATTACGCTTTGCCAAGGAGGATACTTGGGTCGGTTCTCGCCGCGCCAAACTTAACTACGGTTAATCGAAAAAATCGCGTTAGCAATTTCCCGCAAGGGATGCCAACGCTTGCGTTGGTCATCAATAATCTTACTACACGCTACCCGATGAAAAATAAGGGATAAAAGGGAGAAATCTTCCCAAGGGACTAATTTTGAGATTGCAAAACCAAAATAAGTACGCCAATGAAGATTTTCTCACCCCAAAAGTGATTAAACTCGCAAACGGTTTTGCCATTGTTAAGCATTTATCAAGGGCAGAAATGTGCTACCGCTCTGATTCTGGCTTTGATTCGGCGGCAAAAGGTACAATTGCAGAGTTGTGCGTAGTATTCCTTCATGGTAAAGAAGAATCCAATGAGAGACGCTTTTGAGCTTTCTTCAGATTGTGAGTTGGATGAAGACGGAGCAGCCTTTGTGTTGTCCTTGTTTTGGTATTGGGAAAAGTGGATTTGTGTTTGGATAGAACTGAGTGGGATTTTGGCAAGTGTCAGGTGATCTGTTAGTGTGTACCTATTGTCAGGGGTGGGCCTGCCCCTACACGTGGAATATTTAGACAATGACAGCGGCAATTCAGCTACTAAAGACCGGATACCTGATTTTAAAAAAACGATTGCCCTCTTAAGCCGCTCGGATTAGCTCATGATTGCTGATAGGAATTTGTGGGTGAACTGGGTGACGTATTTGCTCCGGGAACAGATTCCCTTTTTCCTGCGTCTGCCCAAGCATTATTGGTTTACCGTGAACGGAGTGGAATTAAAGCCGAAAACACTGTTGCAATCACAAAAATGTAAGTTGGATAATGTATCCGTACTGGGAATGAAGGGCTTGAGAATATGAGCATGAAAAAGATAAAAGATAAACGAGGAAAAGCAGACTGTTGAAGTTGTACTTGCTAACATAATAAACATGAAGCTTTACGCATAGAAACGATGGAGCATTGAGGTGATGTTTCAAGACTTCAAATCCCAGAGCTTTCACCTGGAAGAGACCCATTTGAAACAGGTACCTATAAACTCAAAAAACTAGTCTATTTCGTCAGTATTCTTAGCACTGCTGTGTTCATGCGGGCTTGTACCATGAAAAACACATTGCCCCTATTCCTCGAAAGAACCACGACTATCGTGCTAAGCTTGTTCCGAAAAGGAGTAGACTTGCTTAGAACTGTATTGGGGGAACGAAAAAAAAGTGAACATCTTCTCTTTTGGCATACCATGGTTGACTCCTTTGTTCACTAGCTTTACTTAAAATGCTCTATCTGAAAAGGTTATAAAAAGCTTCGGGTCGCGTGATCTTTTCAATAACTTCCCACTGGGAGTCGGTCAATTCTCGACCTGTTGGGTTCATATCATGGTAGCTTGGTAACTCCAATTTTGGGTGGTTCTGCAGAATCGTACATAAATCCTCATCGTGTTACTATGGTAAAAAAGAGTGGATGAGGGAAGTACAAACTACCTCCCTTTTTACTCCCCTATGATGGGAAGTAGTACACTAAAGGGGCTTATGGCAAGTCGGAAAAGGCTCACAATCCGCCTGATTTACCGGCTTTCTGAAAGGGGATGTTACGGGTTTTGCCTAAGGTTAACCAAAAGCCGGTTATTTCCTTTTTCGCATTGCGGATGAATTGTACGGTAACCGGACTGGTAAAGACATCTTTGGTGAAGGGGTTTAACGGGAAGGGGGCATTTCTGGGAACTTCTGCCAATAGAATCTTTTCTTGGAGGTAAAAAGTGTACCAGACGTTTAATTCCGGACTGTAAAACTGGCCGGTATATTCCTTGAGCTGGTGCGGAAGCAGCGTTAGGGTATTGATTTTCTGGTAGGTCATCTTCTTATTTCCTTTTACGCTTACCTCCAGGGAAGCTCCGGTAGGGTTACTTTGGAATAAATAAGCAGCCTCAGCCTTCGAATCAAGGAAGGTCTTTTCGCTTAGGGCTATTAAGGGATCATTGCCTTTGGCCAGCTTGCCCGCCTGGTAGTTGAGTACCAGCCTAGCTTTTGAAGTAGTATCCAGATAGGTGCCGGCCCAGGTTTTTAAGGTAGTACTATCTATTGTTTGGGCTAGGGGGTGCTTAGTGCCGGGGTTACCGGCCAGAAAAAGATCAGCTACTTTTTTGGCCAGACCTTCGGCGTTCAGGCTAGCTGCATTGCCCAGTAGGATGACCGAAAAATGCGATCCGGGAAAACGAAGGTAGACGGAGCGGTAGCCAGCGTCCGAACCGGGATGCCAAACCGTTTTATGGCCTCTGTAGTCCTGCAAGGCTAAACCAGAGGCATACAGCAGCGGCGTTTGGTCATTTAAGCTACCGGCTTGTTGCATCGCCTCAATAAAAGCTTTTGCTTCTGTAGCGTAAAAGTGCTTATCCCACTTGGCCAGATCTTCTACAGTAGTCATTAAGCCAGTGGCCCCGTAGTTATCGTAGACGGGCAGGAATGTCTTCCAGTTCCCCTCCCGGTCTTTCTGGTAGGCGGAAGTAGGGTTAGGGGTTACCTGGGTATGGTCACCCTGAAAGTGCGTGTGGTGCATGCCAAGGGGTTGAAAGAAAACCGAGTCGGTGTAGGCCCGCAGTGACATCCCGGTAATCTTTTTTACCACTAGGCCCAAGAGCGTATAGCCGGTATTGGAGTAGGAAAATTCTTCTCCCGGTACAAAATTCAAGCCCCTTTGCCGCTGTAACATCTCCAGGATGTCCTCCTCGGTGATCACGTCCCCACCGCGCCATCCAGCCAGCTTTTGTAAGTCCCATTGGTCGCGCAGCCCGCTACTATGGTGGAGGAGATGCGTGATAGCGATACGATGCCCGAAATCAGGTACTACTGGCAAGTACTTTCGAATATCATCCTTTAGGGAAAGTTTTCCCTAAAGGGCTAGCGTAACAATAGCGGCAGCCGTGAACTGCTTGGAGAGGGAAGCCACGTGAAAAACGGAAGTAGGACTGATGGCAACACCGTATTCTAAGCTAGCCATCCCATAGCCTTGCTGGTAGATCGTCTCTCCGTCTTTGAGGATAGAGAGGGCGCATCCCGGGGAGGAGGGAGTATCAAACTGGGCAAAAAGGGCATTTACTTTTTTTACCAGCGAATCCGGTAAGGTTGCGAAAGGGGCATGCTCTACCGGCTTTACTAGTGGCCACTCAGGCGCATGACCGAGCATTAAGGTAGCAACGAACAGGGATAGGTAGAGGAGTGGGTTTCTCATTTTTTGGGGTAAATAGTCCTACTGACTTTTGGATGTTCAACGCTTCTCCGAAGGGCAGACGGCTTTTGGCTGGCCGATTGCTAATTGCTATAGGGGAGGTACTGGCATACGCTGTTAACGTGAGTTTTAATAATAAGACTGGAATTCCCCGAGCAGTAGTCCTTCCTTAGGCAGCAGATGATAAAATTGGCCCTTAAGCGAAGGTCCTCCGGCAGGAACTCCACGGCGAGAGCTGGGTTCTGGTCAGGGGGAGGCAAACTAGATGCCCAAATGCTGACGGATCAACTCAACGAGTTGGGCGGCCAAGGCTGGGAACTGGTTTCCGTCTTTGACACTACTAAGCTGGAAGGACAGACCCGGCAAGTGTACGCTGTTATGAAACGGGCACGGTAAGTCTTCCCCAAGAAAACTACTACACCACAAGTCTTAACTGGTCTATGCCCAGTAAACAGTACGAAGAGTTAGGGACAATGCAGTGAAAAACTGTCAAGAAAAGGTTGGATTAGTGAGAAAGCGTTTTAAGATTAGCTTTTGTTTGAATTGCTTTGCGATAACGTTTGACACTGGAAAGGCTAATGCCGGTGAGATTTACAATTTCGGCTACGGAGAGGCCTTTCTCCAAAGCTTTCTTAATCTTCACAAAGTTTTCCTGATTCACTCCTTGAGGACGGCCAATGTGCTTACCATTTGCTTTGGCTAGTAGTTGACCCGCCCGGGTCTTCTCCAGAATACTTTCCCGATCATACTCGGCTAAAGCCGCAAAGATCTGCAAGACTAACTTTCCCGCCGGGGTATTGCTGTCAACACCCAAATCCAACGCCTTGAAGTGAATGCCGGTTCGAGCGAACTCACCCAGCAGGCTGATTAAATGGTCCCGGCTACGCCCCAGCCGAAAGAAACGTGCCACCATTACCGTATCCCCTGAGCGTAACTGGGTCAAGAGTTGATCCAGAGCCGGTCGGTTGGTGCTGACTCCGGTGATTTTGTCCTGGAAGATTTCGTCACAGCCTGCTTTTTGCAAGGCCTCCAGTTGGGTGTCTAAGTTCTGGTCCAATGTGGAAACGCGCGTAACCAAAAATTTTGTTCATAGAAGGGTCAACAAGTTAGTATCATAAATATAAATAGCGATTTATTTTAGAACTTACTTTCTGGACCCTATTTTCGGTCATTGCGCAGCGGTGGCGGGATAAGCTAAAGGCAGGTTCAGAAAGGTATGACTTGTTGACCCTACCGGCTAATTGTGTAAATCACCGATTTCTGTTACTTTCCTATGGCCCGCCGTGAATACCTGCCACCTGACGAACGAAGCCGGTTCGATACCCCACCAGTCCTAACCCCACAGCAGCGCCCCATCTTCCTGGACTTACCGGCCTGGGCTACTAGTTATCTGGAACAAATTCTGACGCCGACCAATCAGGTGGGTTTTCTGCTCCAGTTGGGTTACTTCCGGGTGGTGGGCCGATTCTTTGTGACTGACCGATTTCACCCGGCCGATATTGATTGGCTGAGCAACCAGCGTAAGATTGATCCAGCCTCCTTGCGGTTGACCGATTACGCGGCCAGCCAGACGGTTTACCGCCACCGCCAGCTCATTCTGCATCAATTGGGCTACGAGGCTTTTGCGCCGGCTCACCGCCAAGCCCTGCAAGAAGAAGCGGCTCGCCTGACCCACCTGCAAACCAAACCGGCCCGGATGCTGGACGCCCTGGTAAGTTATCTGATGGAACACCGGATTGAGGTTCCGTCCTACAACACGCTGCGGGACGTCTTAACCGAAGCCCTCAATGCGCTGGATGAACACTTGCAAACGCTCATCGAGTTGGGCTTAACCACTAGTGACCGGGCCATGTTGGACGCCCTGCTGGATAACTCAACCACTCCCGAGGGGACGGAGGCAGCCGCAGGCCTGCCGGCTGGGCGTTTTCCGCTGACCCGCCTCAAGCACATCAGCCAGTCAATGCAGCCTAAGCAGATTGCCGAACGGGTTGCCCTGTTCCGGCAGCTAAAGGCCCTCTTTAGCCCGCTGGCCGCGCTGATTGAGCGGCTCGGGCTGGGCGATGAGACGATTCGCTACTACGCGCAGTACGTCTTAGACAACCGAAGCGGGCAGTTGGCCGAACGGGTGCACGAACGCTACCTGCGGCTCCTCGCCTTTATTACCCACCAGTACTTGAGCGTAGGTGATGCGCTCATTCTAACGTTGAACAAGGCGGTCGCCTCCACCCTGAATGGTTGCGAACAAAATCTCAAAGAGCAGCATTACCAAAGCCGCTACGCCACGGCCGGGCTAGTGGGTCAGGTCAGTCGCCGGTCTGATCTGCACATTGACGCACTCACCGAGATTGAACGCACCGTTGAACTCACCGACTGGAGCAGCGACCAGAAGATTGACCACATCCGTGAATTGTTGAGCAGAAAGCGGCTGGGGGGCCAGCAACTGCTGACCGACAAACAACGCCTGACGGAACTGAAGACGCTCAACCAACCGCTTGCCGAGCGAACCGACTTTTATTTAGTGCTGGAAAAAGTCTCGCTACGGCTGCAAGCCCGCGTTTCGGGCTTGGTGCAGGTCCTGGTCTTTGAGCACCATACGGCCCAGCCCCACCTGCTGACGGCAATCCGCTATTTTCAGGAGCGAGGCGGTGAACTGCTTCCCAGCCCGGCCCTGCCGCTCGACTTTTTGGACATGGCCGACCGGCAGCAGGTCTTTACGGCGGCCGGCAAGCTACGCATCTCACTTTACAAAGCGCTGCTGTTCCGGGCCGTACGCGACGCCCTGCGGGAGGGTATCCTGACGGTGCTATCCTCGTACGAGTACCGCTCAGTGGATGAGTACCAGATACCCCGTAGCCAGTGGCAGTTGTACCGGGATGACTACCTGCATCGGGCCAACCTGGTGGCACACCGAGAGTCGGGCCCGACGCTGGTTGCCCTCAATGAACGGCTCAACGCGCAGTTCCGGAAAACGAATGAGCGCTTGGCTACTAACACCCAGGTTTACCTGGATGGCCGCGGGGGCTGGCATCTGCACCGCTACCGGGCCGAAGACGTCGCCGACGACGCGGGCGTCCGGTTGCTTTACCCAATCTCCCGCGTCATCTCGCTGCGCGACGTGCTGAGCCAGGTGAATGGGCTTACGGGTTTTTTGAGCAAGTTCGCCCACAAGGGGTTTATGCATAAGCCCACGCCAGCCGATGAGCGTTTGCTGCTGGCGGCCATCATCGGCTACGGCGAGAACATCGGCATCCGCAAGATGGCGCTCATTTCCAAAAGCATCTCCGCCCATGCGCTGGAAACGGTTGCGACCCAGTACTTTTCGCCCGAGATGACGCTGGAGGCCAATGACTGCATCCTAGCCCACAGTGATGCCCTTCCGCTGACTGATCTGTTTCGGCGTAAAGAAGGTTTTGTACATACTGGCAGTGACGGCCAGAAGTATGACGTGTCGATCCCCTCCCTGAGGGCCTCGGCTTCGTTTAAGTATTTTGGCAATGGGGAGGGATGAGTGTATATTCAGGACTGGACGAAGCGGGCCAGTTGATCTACTCGGTCGCCTTCAATGCGGCCGACCGGGAATCGCCCTACGTGCTGGACGTGATGCTGTATAATGAAGCCATTCAATCCGACGCCCATGCCACCGATATGCACGGCTTTTCGGAGCCAAACTTTGCCCTTTCGGGCTTGTACGGTCTGGCGCTACGACCCCGGTTTGTCAGCATTCATACCCAGCAACTCTACAGCATTGATGCAGTCTCGGCTTACAAAGAAGCCAAGTACACCATCACCCCGCATAAACGCATTGACTACGAGCATTTAGTGGCGAACTGGGACGATCTGCTGCGGCTGGGCGCATCAATCAAGTTGGGCTTCGTCAAGGCATCGACCATCCTTAAGCGACTCAACTCCTACGCCCGCCAGCATCCGCTGTACCGGGCCTTGAAAGACCTGGGACGGCTCTACAAAACCGAATACCTCCTGCGCTACGTGGATGAGCCTGAACTGCGCGAGACGGTGGAAGGCATGCTGACCAAAGTCGAACACGGCAATAAGTTCAGCAGTGCCGTCATCCTGGGCAACAACCAGGCCTTCGGCTGGCAGACCCCCTATGAGCAGGACATCGCTCAAGGGTGTCGGCGGCTGATTATGAACGCAATCAACTTCTACAACTTGCTTTATTTGTCGGAAAAACTTCGCCAGTGTGCCACCGAGCCGGAACGCGAGGAACTGCTAAAGACCATCTTGCACTCCTCCACCCACACCTGGCATCACATTAACCTGCAAGGTGAATACGACTTCTCGGAGCCTCCCTCATCGGAGGCTCCCTTTGATTGGGACGCCTTACTGCATTTACGCTTACCCAAAGGCATACGTCGCCGTTAATCAGCAAGTGGGTACACCGTGAGGAATTATGTACGATTCTGCAGAACTACCCAGGTTGAGTGGCTGGCCAAAGCCGCCCAGTCCTTCAGGTAAGGCTTGGTCGGTTTCAAGTTGGCAGAGTCCTTTCTGGCAGATGTTTTTCACCGCCAGGTAACTGTAGGCCCCGTAAGCAAGGGCCCTTTGGCAAGCGAGGTTAACAGTATTAGCCTCATAACTCTTGCTAAGGGCATAGATCCCATTAATCATATCCCGCCAATGGTGGGGTTGGTGCAGTTGCAGGGCTTCCAGAAAAGCCGCTACGGAATCCCCTAGTTGCTGGGCTTTTTGTTGATAGTGCTCTTTGCTTTTGTATTGCTTGTAGGGAGGTTTATGAGAGTCTTGCGTGATAAACTCCCCATTTCCTAGATGCAGCGTATGCAGAGCCACCTCCTGTTGGTCTTTATACACCCTGAGTAGGGAATCACTTACTTTTAGGGTCAGACTTTCGCCAGCATACTGATAGGGGACGGAATAGAAGTTTTGCCCGTAGGCAATGTGGCCGTAAGCATTTACTTTCCGTTCCACAAACACGCTGGATTCATACCGCTGCGCCGGTAAGGGAATCAGCGTTGGCTGCTCAACCTGCAGGAATACTTCCCTGGGGATACGCTGGGTAGTACCATGCACCCTTTGATTACACACCTTTTGGTTCCACCGTGCCAGTTCCTGCTCCAGGCGGGCGTAGTCATTGTGATCTACCCCTTTTAGAAAGTTACCTTTGACGTACTTTACACCAGACTCTACTTTGCCTGGTAGTTATTTAAAAGGTGTTGATGCAGGATTGGTTGTAGTCGCTGATGAAGAGTTTAGTAACAAGATGATGGTACTTGAGTTTACGGGAAAAGGAGAGGCTTTTACGGACCTACCTGGAGATACGGGCTCTTAGGGTAGCGTTCCATCTTTCGATGTGCTGGAGCCGATGTTAACAACGTTTTCAGGTACAGTTTTGCCACTCTCTTTACCTACTTGTTGATGATTGCCCTTGCTAAGCAGGATGCGGTAGGACTTCCAGTAATCACTGTAAGACTGACATTTGAGGTACTCCACAGGGATCTTGCGCAGCAATCGGCGAAAAGTGTCTTCACTGCGGTCCCCAATCACATAAGCTACAATTTGTCTGGTGCTTTGACAAAGCGCTGCCCAGAGCCACTGTTTGTCTTTCTTGCGGCCGCAGAAGCTGCATAACTCGTCAAATTGAAGGATTTGTCCACCTGGTGGGCAAGTGCTCACTTGAGTTTTGAAGTTGGGTAAAAGCAAACAAACTAGGTTCAAGGCTTGAAACACTCGATAATAACTGATGAAAAACACCCGGCTTACCCCGTTTAAACTCAACCGTTCCAGAAACGCTCTTCTAAGTTGAGCAAAATCGCAGTTGAGCGCTTTCTTTCGCTTGAGCACCGGGCTTTTACCGCAGTCTTTGTACAATACTCTTTGATTGTTATGACGGGTAAAGCCGTTTTTGACAATGTTACTCCTGCCGTAACAGGGACATTTTTCTACCTTTGTCTGGGTAAGCATGGGTTAGAAGGTGTTTTGTTTGTTTGGTCACTACAAAACTACCCTTTTGGCCTTGCTTACCCCCTTTTTTGTGACTCAGCCCGCCATCCACACCTTTCAAGAACTACCCTTTGCCTTTATCCTCCGGACGACGAACCCGGGCCGTAATCGGCGCTGATTGATAGTAGGCTAAAAACTCACTGTACTGCTGCTGAATCAGCGGTTCGTAAAAGCTGGGCAGTACGACCCCGGCTTTCAGGTTGTCAATCTTAACTGTCTGAGTACTCCCCCAAAAGATTCGAAAGCCTTGATGTGACAAGCAATAAAAGTAGACACTTTCTGATCCGTAACCAGGCAGTAGTAGGCGTAGCGGCTGTGGGAAAGAATCATGGAATATACCCATACCTTGACCAACTTTCCCGCTTTCTCAGTATCCATCCGAGCAAATGCATATTTTCAGGCAGCAGCCAGGGGTATAAGTTTGCGGAATGAAAACGAATAAGGATTTATACGCAAAGATGAAGAGCGCTTATGAGCGTTTCTTGAAGAGCAAGCTTACTCAAGCAGCCTTTTGTAAAGCCGAGGCTTTGTCCCCTTCTCAGTTTGGTTACTGGCACAAACGCTTCTCGAGTGAAGCGGCGGCTCCGGCTCCTGTCACTGGCTTCAGCCAGCTTAACTTATCGCCAGCTCCTATTGCCACTCCCATCAATCCAGTGATGGTGCTGGACTTGGCAGGAAAAGGAAGGCTGAATTTTATGCTCCGGTGGAAGTTTCTTTTTGAAAGCGTTATTAGCCTAGTTGTGCTGGCTTTGACCTCAAGCTGCCGTTATTTCCTTTACGGGAAAGGTACCGATATGCGGTGTGGAATGTATGCCTTAGCTGGACTAGTGGTCTGTAACGATTAAAGTGAGGGGTATAATGGGTAGCTTTGCCGAAAACAAGATGGCAAAGAAGTATCGGGTACAACTTGAGGCGGAAGAACGGGAGCGGTTGGAACAATTGATTGCAGCCCGCAATGGCAAAAACCGGCAGGTGAAGCGGGCCTATGCTTTACTGGCCGCCGATGAAAATGGGCATAAGAAGTGGAGTGATCAGCAGATTAAGCAGGCCTACGGACTGAGTATCGCCAGCCGAGAGCGGTTGCGCGAAAGGCTGGTGAGGGAGAGTTTGGACACAGCCCTGATGGGCAAAAAGCGACAGGTGTTCAAAGAGAAGTTGTTTACTGGAGAAGTGGAAGCCAAACTGGTGGCCCTTCGCTGTAGCCAGTGCCCGCAGGGCTACAACCGGTGGAGGCTGCCACTACTAGCCGAGCAGATGGTGAGTTTAGAGTACGTCGAGCACATGAGTCACCAGAGTGTAGGAGAAATATTAAAAAAAATGAAATTAAGCCCTGGCAGATCAAAAGCTGGGTAATTCCCAAGGCCGATGCTGTTTTCGTCAATCAGATGGAACAGGTGCTCGATGCGTATGCCAAGGAGTATGAAGAGGACTATCCACTGGTATGTGTGGATGAATCGCCCTACCAACTGGTGAGTGAGACCCGTCAAAGCTTTAGCGATTCTAAAGGCGTTGTCCATACCGATTATGAGTACCAACGAGAAGGCGTAGCCCAGTTATTGATGATGGTAGAGCCCTTGGGCGGCTTTCGGCAAGTATTGATCCAAGAGCGCAACAACTCTCATACCTATGCCCATACCATTGCGCACCTGGTGGAAGTACTCTACCCTGCTGCCAAGTGCATCACTCTCATTGAAGACAACTCCAGTGCCCACAAACTGGCGGCCCTATACGAAGTATTTCCTCCCGAAAGGGCCCGAAGCATTATCAAAAGACTCCAAGTGGTACGTACGCCCGCTCATGGTTCCTGGCTCAACATTGCTGAATGTGAATTATCCGTACTCAAAAGGCAAGGCATTGCTCAAAGAGTAGCTACTAAAGAAGAATTACAACAACAGGTACAGCCATGGTAGGAGCAGCGTAACAAGAAAGAATGCAAGGTGGACTGGCAGTTTAAAACCAAGGATGCGCGCATCAAACTCAAACGACTTTACCCCGCACTTTAACCGTTACAGACCACTAGTCCAACCGTCACCTCATCGCCCGTCGCTTGGGCACTTTGCGTGGTGAGTGTCTCACTTTGCCACCAGGTTCCAATAATGTTTCCTAATGCATCAAAAATTACGTTAATCTTCATAAAAGTTGTTTTTAAGGATTAAACAAAACCTCCCCCCTGCAAACTGAAATTGGTGGTCACGCTGCCAATGTTACGGATGGTCACCCAGTAGGTAGTAGTGCCATCATTATTTCTAACTTTGGTTTGGTCAAAGGCCAGCAGTGAACCACCTGGGTTTAAGGGATGACCACTTGCGTACTGAGCACCACGATCAGCCCCTGCAAAGGTATAAAACCATCGAGCCGACTGGCCAGGAGCCAAGGTTCCGAAGCCAACATTGTTAAAAGCCATTTTTACCTCCTTTTTAAATTGTGTTGTAAAGTAGTTTTACTTTAATACAGGACAAAAAAGAGGAGTAGAGCCCCAAAGGGGGTAATTTTAAGGTGACCAAACCTGGAATTACCACAACTCTACTCCCAAATGAAAGATATTCAAGGGGCGTTATATGCCCAAATCAAAAGCCATTTTCCTTGTGACAAGCGCCGAACGGAGTTAATCTGTAATATGATCGTTGGACTCTTGAAACTCACTCAAAGCGGACTCAGCAAGTGGAGCAAAGCCTTGCCGGGTCAACAGGACCTGGAAGCCAAATACAAGCAGATGCAGCGTTTTGCCCGTTATTTCCGGTTTTCTCCCCGCCTGTATTGTAAAGTCATCTGGCAGTTGTACGGTCAGGGCCAACAGGTGTACCTGACATTGGACCGCTCCGAGTGGAAGATGCGCGGCAAGTGGGTACAGGTGACCATGATCGGCATGGCTCACCAGGGTATGAGTATTCCCCTGCTCTGGCAGGTATACAATGGGCAGGGCAATTCGGCTTATTCGACCCGTAAAGCCTTACTGGAATGTTTTCACCAATGGATTGACCGCAAAGACAACCAGCACATCTGGTGGGTAGCTGACCGGGAATACATTGGTAAGGACTGGTTCAAAGAACTCCTGCTACGGAAAATGCAGTTCTGCATCCGCTTGAGAAAAAACGTTACCCTCACCCATCAAAACAAGAAGATCAAACTTCACCAGTTATTTGAATGCGCCACGTTGAGAACCCTTTCCAAACCGCGTAAGCTCTACGGAACCAATCTCTACTTAGCCGGACAGAAGCTAGAGAATGGGGACTACTTCATCGTCGGTAGTGCCACCAAGACTAAGCACCTGGCCCGCATTTACCGGCAAAGATGGCAAATAGAAACTTTATTTGCTGCTTACAAATCCCGTGGCTTCAACCTGGAAAGCTGCCGGGTAAACCTGGCCAAAAGGATTAAAACCCTTATTTTCGTTTTATCTATAGCCGCTGTATGGGCGGTAAAAACCGGAGAGTGGCTCATCAAACAGGGCAAAGACATTCCCCTGAAGACCTTTAAAGACCAATCCCCGCAAAAATGGAAAAGCCTTTTCCGCTGGGGACTCGACCACCTGCAAAATATCACCCTTAATAACCTTGATTGTAAACACGTTATAAACTTGTGTCCTGTATAAAAGTAGTTTTACTATTTAATTAATAATCTGAATTAGCAATGATTTGCTATCCTGTTGCCAGTAATTTCCCTTGATAGGTACTAAAGTGGTTATGCCATTTAGTATAAAGAGTTTAATTTTACGAGTTACTGCACGGCAGAATCGGGAGGGGTAAATAAGCAGTGTTTTCTTCCTCAATACCCAGAACCCCTGACTCCTTTTTTAAAGCGGGCACTTTTGCCTCCGGACAAGAACCGGTAATAACCCCAGTTACTGGTAGTACCCGCTCCACCTTCAGGCCCTTCTTGCCTAGCCGATTCGCTAGTTGCTCAATACGGGGCAGCGACTCATCGGTAACGGTAATGATGAGGGATTTGATTTTTGCTTGGTTTTTAGTCATAAGCGTCCTTAGTAATCTCCCCTTTTAGGGCATTTATTTTGTAGGCTACTGAGTACAATAACTATCCAGCTTGCCAAGGAATGACATACAATTGCATCATGGCTATTGAGGCGCTTGTACTAGACCCGCTCCTACGTCGGTGGAAGGTAAGTTTAAAGGACGAGTGGTTTGAACAAGCCGGTTCCACAGGGCTGCTCCCGATAGACCAGAAGCCTGCGCCCAGCGGCGGCCGCAATCCCGGCTACGTGGGGGTAGCCATACTTGTCCCATTAAAAAGCGCATGCCTGCCCCTGGCTACCGGCACACTTGAAAAGACCAATACGCCTGGGGCTGCAATATTGACCTTACCGCCCACTCCGGTAACTTGACTGCTGCGGGCCGAGAAAGAGGCAATCCCCAGCTGGCTGTCCAGGGCGGCTACCGCCAGGGCGGCGTCCGCATTGGCTGGCGGTTCCACAAAGCCAAAATTCATCGGTCGGCTAGCATTGTTCCCTGCCGCCGCAATGACGAGAGTGCCGCATTAAGGGCCTGTTGAATGGGTACTTCGTACTGCATGATCTTCTGGTTAATCGGGGCACCAAGCGACAAAGAAACTACCTTACAACCATTAGTAATTGCCCATTCAATTCCAGCGATTATACTACCAGTAGGGGCACTAGGACGCGGCAGGTTATTATTGAATACCTTACCAGCAAAAATTTGTGCCCCATAAGCTACCCCGTACCGCCGTACTCCAGTTGCCGGTCGCTGAGGGCCACAGGCCGTACCAATGCAGTGGGTCCCGTGTCCGTGGATGTCCTGAACGGGAAACCCGGTAAACGTCTGGGCGACAATCGCACGACCCCGGAAATCAGGATGCTGCAAGTCAAACCCCGTGTCCAGTACGGCCACCTTAATGCCTTGCCCGCTATAGCGAGAGGTGCTTACCCGAGTGGCCTGAAGACCCCAAGTAAACTGCGCGGTATCCTGGAAGGCGGCGAGTAACTCGGCTTCCGCGGCTGCGCCATTAGCCCCTTTACCCGAAAGTTGCTCGTATACCTCATTGACCGCGTCCCGGTATCCGCGCAAGTATTCTAGGGGTAGCGCTTCCACGGCCTGACTAGAAGCATAAGCAATGTATTCGGGTTCAATAGCCAGAATCGGACTGTCCGTATCGGTGGCGGAAGCGGATAGGGCTTGTACTGCCTCTTCGCCAGCTACTAAGGCGATGCCCAATTTCTCGAAATGCACCACTCCGTCAGCGGCTAAATCTTCCGGAGAAACGGCCCCTCCCTCGTAATCGGTTGAGGAGGATACCGCTTGTAATCCGGCTACTTGACTTAAAGTGTTTTGAATGGTTGCCGTATCGGCAGCCTCTTCCTTAAAAATAACAATGTACCGACCGGTTGTTTCTTCTCCGCTCCCGTTACTTTCGAATGGGGGAAGGGCCGGAATGCCAGCATCAGAGTCGCCTAATGGCTTGGCTTCTTTCTTTTTTGCCATGATGAAATACTTTTTAAAGTGAAGAAAAGTTGCTTTTTGAGTGATCCTTATTAAAAATTATTCCGGAAATGCAGGATATTCGTTTATACACAGGTTTTTGAGGTAAATTACTTTAGCTGGACTTAAGCACAGAAACTTGCTTGATTACTTCGATTAGGCTAAGTGCCTATCCTTATTTTATCACTGATCTCCAGAGGGAAAGGTGATTTGGTAGTAGAGAACCGAGAAAAAACCCGTTTTCTGGTACCAAGGTCGGCAGTGGCCATTTAACTTTCAATACTCATTTTTAGGTATTTTGGCGATTTACCGGTTTAGTGGTGGTTGAGTTTATTGTACGCGCTGCGGCTCACTTTTAGCAGGCTGCACAACTGGCTGACAGGAAATTCTGATTCAACCTGCTCAATAAACCCGTAGATCAGCTTCAGGTCATGCGGCTGAAAATGGCCAAGGCTTTTTTGGACCAGCAGACGTGCGTCAGCATCGGGTCCAGGATGTCTCGTTCCAACTCCGTCTGTCGAAGTTTTTCCCGTAACTGGTCCACCTCTTGCCACACATCGGCTACCTGGCCGGCTGTATTCCGCTGAGACGACAATTGCCGCTGCTTGCTCTTCCAGCAGTAGATGATGTTTTCCCAATCCCTAAAGCTTGGGAGATTTCCGTGACTGGCTTGCCAGAGGCAACCATTTTCGGACACGATGCTCACACATGTGGCAGGTCTGCACTTCTGCCTTGAAGTCCGCATCATACTTGCTACGCTTTGTGCTGCTTGTTTTTCGGTAATGGTTTTGCTAATTTAAGCAACTCTACTGTCCGGATTTGGGGGATCATCTCAACCTTATTTGATTTGGTAGTGGATAATCCCATCTAGTGGCTAATCTGATAGTCCTACCCACCGAATGGGTGGCAACAAAAGCACTGACCTCTACGACAAAGATTGGCTCCGCACTCATCCACCTCAAGCTACTGCTTTTGACGAAATGAAAACCACTACTGCGTACACTGTCCCTAGCCGAAGATGTACTCTTTTGTACCCTCACCCCTCATCGAGTTCATAACTACTAGGCAGCTTGATTAATTTATTATGAATGGCGAACTGCACCAGTCTTCCTGCATTTGGGCTTTTTGTTTTTCTATTAATCATCCGCCGGTGTGTGTTTACCGTATGGTAGCTCAAGCAGAGTCGGTCTGCAATCTGTTTACTGCTCAGCCCTTCTGCCACTAGTTCGACGATTTCTTGTTCACGTTTACTGAGTAGCTCGCTTGCGGAGGTGCCATTCTTTGTTGCCAGGCTAAGGATGGGATTAAGTTTCTCCTCGGAAAGAATTGCAGCAGAGACGTGCCCCTCTTTTTTATAGGGGGTAGTGTCGGTACAGACAGAGAGGATATGAATTATATTGCCCCGCTTGTCAGTTTGTACTATCTGGTTTTGTTCAAGCACCCATCGAAATCCAACATTTGCATTCAGGATGCGATACTCCCGATTAAAGCGGTAACCCATCCGCTGGTGAATAGGGGTTGAGAGTAAGATCAGCCAAACCTGCCGGGTAAGGTCCCATAAGTGCGGGGAGTCATCAGGATGAATTAACGAAGCGTGTAAGGCTAAGCCCCCCCTTGTAAAGATATGGGTAGGATATCCGAGAAGGCGATTTACGTTCTGACTTACAAATTCAAATTGGAGCGTGCGCATGTTTACTATCCAGCTAACGCAAGGGTGCAGCGCCGAAACTTTATTCCAAACCGGATGGGTATTGTCCAGCTGCCGAAAATCAATTTCGTCGGCACTTTTCTCATACTGCTGGCTCTGCCAGAGCCGCAATAGTTCCTCATAATCCTTACTCATAGTAATGATGGTTGAGTGGTTGATAAAGTAAGTTGCTTTTGAACTGATGATTTGAAAAAGCATGACTTCTCTTCATCAGATGAGGGGATATATACTCCCCAACTTTAAGTGACCAGAAATTGGGGAGTATATATCCAAAGAAATCTTTATTTGTTTAGCATCCGAGGTGATATTGACACGCATAACTCACAAGCTTAGCGTTAAAGGAACTCAATGCTAGTCCTACGCTTTACGGCGTCGATTTCACTATCGTACGCTTGCCTAAGTTGAGCGAAACAGCAATGAACCAGGAAGGACGCAGCACGCTCTGGGTTACCTCCTCAAGCTTAACCTCCGGATACGCTTGTCCTACCCGATATTGTCCCTCTTTCAGGCGGCTGACTTTCAAGTAGCTAACCCCCGTGGATACAATTGCTTTCTGCGACCGGCCTAAAATAGCAGAAATACCTCCGAGAAAACCCAGGTCAATATCGGTCAGTTCTTTGAACCCTGCGTTTACGCCAAACATCCAGCCGAAGGCGTAATTTTATGTGTCCGCCGGCAAACGTGCATCATGGCTGCCACACTAGGCTTGATGGTATTCAGCAAAGTTCCTTTACCTGCTCGTTGGAGGGTGCTGCTGGTATCCTTAAAATACTGGTGATCCGAAATAAAGTTGAAAGCCGCCCTACACTGTAATCCACTTTCCAGCCGCCTTCTACCGGGAATGTATCCTCGAAACTGCGCTCTCCACCCTCACCGTAAAGGCCACCTCGTCGGCGTTTTCGCCGTTTCCGTCGAGTTTTACGGGGGTCTGATTTTACTACGTAGCTGCTAGCGTCGGTCGCTTTAGCAAACAGGTTGTCAATGCCGCCATCGTTTTTTTCGTAGCTGTCTTCCAGGGCCTCGTAATCTTTTTCGACCTGCTCCTGCGCGCTAGCGATCGGGCTTCTTTTTCTTGATCGCCGACTGCACGGGCCTCGTCAATGGCGACTTGGTACTGCGCATAAACCTTGGCATAGGCGTGCTCGAAGCTGTCGAAATTCTTTTTTATATCTGTAACGGCAGCCCCATCCACGCGTCTTTTGGCTAAAGCCTGCGTCATGGTCGTGACGTTGCAAAAACTCTTGTCAGCCAAGGTCTCCGTTAATCGTGCGTGCAGGGCCAACGCTTCTTTGATCTTTTTGCTTCCTGGTAATAAGTATTGCAATCTTTAACTAACTGTTCCGTTTTTGCTTTCAGCGCCGGGGCGATGGCCGTGCTTCGGTTTACGCTCTCCATCTTGTCCACCTGGTTTTGCGTATCGGCCAATGCTTTTTCAGCTTCAACTTCGATGCTGAACAGGGTAGCTAGTTGCGTTGGCATGTTGGTGGTAAGACTTATCTTGCGGCCGTTTATTTGCACCTTTTCCGCAAATGGGTTCACGTTCACGAGCCAGTAACTGACGCTGGAACCTCTAGAAAGAACGGGGCTGCCCACCATCGGTGTAAACGTACCCGTTGACGGGTTGTACGAAGATCCGTAAGTTTTGGCCTCGTTGTCGTAATAGATAGTCTGTGCTCGCAGTTCAACAATGATGCCGAGCAACAGCACCATAAAAATGGTTTTCATTGGTCTTGAGGTTTGTTTATCGTATCAACTTTCTTCAAAAACAGCATACTGGGCGCAAAGAAGTATTCTCCCCCTTTTAGGTGCACAAACTGTTCGAAAGAGGCGGATTTGAATGAGCTTGGATCACCCCATTTGGTCGCAAAATCCCCGCCGGTACGCTCTTTATTTTGCCCGATGATGGGGTCGATGCCAATATCGGTGCTCTTAGGATTTTCTAGGTCATCACCGGGAAACTTCGGGCTATTTGCCCAATTCTTCTGGATGAACTCAAACTGGTTCTCGATGCTGGCTTGGTAACTCATGAAGAGTAGCCCAACCTCTTTTTCGGGCTTGTTATAAATGTGTCCGTCATTGAATTCGTCGGTGCGGATGCCGTACGTAATGCCGCGCCGGGCCATCATGCGTGCTTTGGCGGCCTGCATTCTTTCTGCGGGGGTGTTACCAGCACCTTTCAGGCCGGAACGCGGGTTGGCCTTGCGGATGTGAGCGTGGAAGGGACACCGGGAGGCATCCTCTTTCCCATCCTTGAGTTCGTAATCGAAGTTGTTATGTATTGCGCTGTGAATCAATCCCTCCCTGCCATCAAGTTGAATGGGTGTACCATCCTCGAAACGGCCCAGCAGCATGGCCCCGGTACGTTCTTCGTCCCCTTCTTCCAACTTTAAGCGATCCGAGAGTTCTGATTCTTTAAGTTTGAACCCTTTGACATTCTGCTCCAATTTGCGGAAGACGAAATAACTACCTAATGCATTGGAGTCAAACTGTCCGTTTTCCAGTTTAGGTGCCCACGGGTCTTTGATCAGGATGAGTTCTTTCGGGGAGCGGGGGTCAAACTTTATGTCTTTCTCCTCGTTCCTGATGGTGTGGTCGGCCTTATACCTTTCCCACTCATCCTCAAAAAACAGCGGTTGCGACACCCCATCCACGTACCCGAAATGTTCAATTCCCGCCCCTTCTTTATTGAACTGGGCCTTGCCCCACTCAATGGTGGTAATGCTGGCAAATGGGTCCGTTTCCCGGTAGACTCGCTCAGCCCCCTCTTCGAGTTTAGCCGGTTCCGCGTGGGCCAGCAACAGCATGAAATGGTTTTCCGCCTTTAACCCAACTTCCCATTCTTCTAGGGAAGGATCGTTAAGCTGGGCGTTCTGCATTCCCTTCTTGAAGGGATCGTCCTCAAAACGGTTCCTTGCCCCTTCCCCGAACAGGTAATCGTAGCCAATTGCGCTGATGTGGATGCAGGCGAAAAGGCCCGTGCCTTCGTCCGATCTGCGCTCCTTGAAAAGCAGATTGGTGCGCAGTTGGGCGTAAGTAGACTGCACGAGTGACTCTTCACTATTCACCAAACTCTTAAGCCAGGCTTTGGCTTTATCCTGCTTACCTCCATTGCAACGGATGAATACGCTAGTGGTGTGGTGACGGCCGTGCGCTTTGAGGATGTTTCCTTGAATACCCTCCAGTAAAGCCCGATTATTCGGGTCGAATTGATTGATCATGGTATGGATAGATAATATAGTATGGATGGTTTAGTTACCCGGTAGCATCTTCTTGAAAAGACCTTCAATAAAGTCGGTGCCGGCGTAGCCAGCAGCTACGATAGCCAGTTGCGCTTCTTTGCTAAAATTGGAACCGGAAGTGTAGCTACTGGCCAAGCCAGCCAAGCACCCGGCGATGAAGCCAATGAATAGTGACAGCCAGAGCTTTCGAGCGTCGAACAGTTGGTTGTAAACCACTTTAGCCCGTAAAGGAACTGGCGGATGCTGTTCATTGCTTGCTAAGTTTATTGCTTCTTCATTTGCTTCTTCGCGCAGCTTTTTCAGGCCAACAATGACACGAATGCCCTGGCCAATAAGTCCTAAGAGGCCACTGAGCAGCAGGTTAATGAGAATG
>JAUJNL010000098.1 GCA_030448185.1 Cytophagales bacterium
TGATTCTTTCCAGCTTCATGATAGCAGACTGCTTGGTCATCGGATCATATTTCAAAGCTATTTTGATCGTTTTTTTCAACTGATCATCCTCAAATTTGTAGCTTTGAACATAACCTTTTTCATAAAGCACTTTTGTGAGCTCCTTCTTGATACTTGAAGAAGGAATTTCTACAATTCTATGCTTTGCCTTTATAGCGTTCCGCACTCTGGTTAAATAATCAGCTATAGGATCAGTAATCATCTCCTGTCTTATTTATTACAAAACCCGTTTTAAACGGGCTTGCAAAGTTAGTGAATCAGTTTTTTAAAAAGAAAATATTAACTGTTTTTTTACCAGCTTGCTTTGGTTAAACCAGGAATTTTTCCGTCGGAGGCCATTTCTCTGAATGTAACCCTTGAAATGCCGAACTTTCTCATATAGCCCCGTGGACGTCCGGTAAGTTTATCACGATTATGTAGTCTAACGGGAGAAGCGTTTCTAGGAAGTTTGTCAAGTCCTACATAATCTCCCGCTTCTTTGAGAGCAGCCCTTTTCGCCGCATACTTAGCAACTAGCTTGGCTCTTTTACGCTCACGCGCTTTTACAGATTCTTTTGCCATACTCTATTATCTTTTCTGATTTGCAAATGGCATTCCTAATGATTTCAATAACTCCAGGCTCTCTTCGTCACTATCAGCAGTAGTCACAAAAGTGATATCCATACCTGAAATGCGGTTCACCTTATCAATACTGATTTCAGGGAATATAATTTGTTCCTTTACTCCTAATGTATAATTTCCCCTTCCGTCAAACCCTTTATCGCTGATACCTTTGAAGTCACGCACCCGTGGCAATGCAATGGCCATCAAACGATCCATAAATTCATACATCCGGTTGCCGCGTAGCGTTACTTTCACGCCGATTGGCATATTCTCCCGTAACTTAAAGTTAGAGATAGCCTTCTTAGAGTAGGTGGCTACTGCTTTTTGGCCCGTTATAGCGGAAATTTCTTCTACCCCTTGGTCAATAAGCTTTTTATCTGCAACAGCTGCACCTATTCCTTTATTGATAACAATCTTTGTTACCTTAGGAACCTGCATGACGGATTTGTAGTTAAACTTATCCTTCATAGCAGGCACTACTTCATTTAGATATTTATCTTTTACCCTTGGATTAGCCATTGTTAGTAGGAATAAAATCCCCCGTTTTCTTTGAAAACCTTTGTAATTTTCCCTGGTCATTCAGTTTCCGGCCCGTACGGGTAGCATCACCGGTAGCAGGGTTAATCAGCATAAGGTTGCTGATATGAATTGGCGCCTCTTTCTGTTCAATACCGCCGTTGGGGTTTTGAGCAGTAGGTTTCACATGGCGGGATACCATATTCAAGCCTTCAATAATAGCCCGCATTTTTTCCCTTTGAACCGATTTTACACGGCCAGTTTTTCCCTTTTCGTCTCCGGCAATAACCTTTACCATATCCCCTTTACGAACATGGAACTTAGCCGGAATAGTTTGCTGCTTTTTCATTTTTTATTAAAGTACTTCTGGAGCCAAGGATACAATTTTCATAAATTGCTTTTCACGCAATTCACGAGCAACCGGTCCGAAAATGCGGGTTCCTCTAGGCTCGTCATTATTATTAAGCAATACAGCAGCATTATCTTCAAATCGTATATACGATCCATCTTTGCGGCGTATTTCTTTTTTGGTTCTAACTACAACTGCCTTTGATACCGTACCTTTTTTCATGTTGCTTGACGGAATTGCAGACTTAACAGTAACTACAATTTTATCACCGATTGAAGCATATCTTTTTCCGGTTCCACCTAAAACACGAATAACAAGTACTTCTTTTGCACCGCTGTTATCCGCCACGATTAATCTGGACTCTTGCTGTACCATATTATTTGGCTCTTTCTAAAATTTCAATTAATCTCCAACGCTTATTTTTACTAAGCGGGCGGGTTTCCATAATACGAACAGTATCGCCAATACCGCAATCGTTGTTTTCATCGTGGGCCATTAGTTTGGTAGTTTTGTTCATAAACTTACCATAAATCGGGTGCTTCACTTTACGTTCTATCGCAACAGTGATTGATTTTTGCATTTTATTGCTGACAACCCGACCTACCCGCTCTTTTCTCAGGTTTCTTTCTTGTGCTGCCTGTTCCATTATTTTTTAACGTTAGCCAATTCTCTCTTTCTTAATTCAGTGAGCATTTGGGCCACAGCTTTCCTTGATTCCCTAATTTTATTGGGGTTCTCCAAAGGAGTGACGGCATGTGCAAAATTTAACTTTTGCAAAGTTACCCGTTCTGCGTTTACTTTTTCCTTTAGCTCCTCAGTACTGAGAGCCTGGATTTCTGCGTATTTCATATTATTGTTCGACGTAATCTCTACGTACTATGAATTTTGTTTTGATCGGCAATTTCTGAGCAGCTAACCGAAGGGCTTCACTGGCAACTTCCCTGCTTACTCCTGTTGCTTCAAAAAGGATAGTGCCTGGTTTAATCACGGCTACCCAGTACTCTGGAGCTCCTTACCTTTACCCATCCGTACTTCAGCGGCTTTTAGTAATAGGCTTATCAGGAAATATTCGTATCCAAACTTGCCCCTCACGTTTCATAGCGCGTCATCGAAATACGGGCTGCTTCGATCTGGCGGGAGGTGATCCAACCGGGCTCTAAGGATTTAACTGCAAAACTGCTAAAGGCAATATCAAAGCCTCGGGTGGCTATGCCTTTACCCGGCCCTTTTGCATCTTTCTGAACTTGGTTCTTTTTGGCTGTAACATCTGAATTTAATACTTTAAGATTTCGTAATAATCACCCTTTCTGCAAGAGAGCATTACATTATCTTCTTTTCTTTGGAGGGCCACCTTGGCCTCGATTTTGACCGCCTGCTCCGCCGCCACGATTGTTATTCTGACCACCTCTGCCGCGATCTTTACGGTCATCACCACCTTCTCGACGCCGACGGTCTCCACCCTGATCCCGATCTCTTCTATCTCCCCGACGGTCATTACCACCCTGAGCAGGGCAGCACGATCAGCAGCTGCGTTGACGGCATTAGGCGTAAGATCCCGTTTGCCGTAAATCTCGCCTTTGAATATCCACACTTTTATACCAATCTTTCCGTAGATAGTCTGCGCCTCAGAAATAGCATAATCGATATCAGCGCGTAAAGTATGTAAAGGCACACGCCCTTCTCTATATTGTTCGGTACGAGCCATTTCTGCTCCTCCTAAACGACCCGACACTTTAACTTTGATTCCTTGGGCTCCTACCCGGGGTAGCGCTGGCAATTGCCTGCTTCATAGCGCGGCGGTAGGAAATCCTAGCCTCTAACTGCTGAGCAATGGAATCTCCAACCAATTTTGCATCCAACTCAGGACGCTTAATTTCATATATATTTATTTGAACGTCTTTGTTCGTAAGTTTTTTTAACTCCTCTTTCAGCTTTTCCACCTCAACGCCATTCTTTCCAATTACTACGCCTGGCTGGGCAGTGTTGATGGTAAGCGTGATCCCTTTAACGTTCTTTCAATAATCACCTTAGAGATGCCGCCTTTAGGAATACGGGCCAATACGTATTTGCGAATCTTTTCGTCTTCAACCAGTTTGTCAGCAAAGTTTTTACCGCCATACCAATTAGAATCCCAGCCTTTAACGATGCCTAATCTTAATCCGATTGGGTTTACTTTCTGTCCCATTATTTATTAACAGTTTCTTGATTAGCGTTATCTACTTCAAATGTAACTGGAGCAACACTCAGTGAATCAACTACAATAGTAATATGATTAGAACGCTTCCTGACCCGGTGACCACGGCCTTGCGGAGCAGGACGCAATCTTTTTCAGCATGCGGCCACCATCAACAAAAATTGTTTTACGTACAAATCAGCGTCTTCCAGGTTGGTTTCCTCGTTTTTTTCCTTGCCAGTTAGCTATTGCCGACAAAAGAACTTTCTCTAGTACTTTTGCCCCTGCTTTCGGCTGAAACCGCAGAATATTCAAGGCATTATTCACTTTTTTACCTCTGATTAAATCCGCTACCAGCCGCATTTTGCGGGGTGAACTGGGTACGTTTCTCAGTTTAGCAATTGCTTCCATATAGTTGTTGACAATTATGACTATCTAGTTCAGGCAATTAAGTATCTTACACTTGATAGTCAGAAATCTTTATTTTTTGCCTTTGTCTTTTTTAGCTACGTGACCTCTGAAGTTACGGGTAGGAGCGAATTCCCCTAACTTATGACCTACCATGTTCTCAGTTACGTATACAGGAATAAACTTATTGCCATTGTGAACGGCGAAAGTATGTCCCACAAAATCTGGCGAGATAGTTGAACGCCGTGACCAAGTTTTGATAACCGACTTCTTACCTGCCCCATTCATAACCTGGATTTTGTTATCAAGGCGGGAAGTCAATATAGGGGCCTTTTTTTATCGAACGTCCCATGTTACTTTCTCTTACTTATAATTAGATTTTGAGAATGCTTCTTCTTATTACGGGTCTTCTTACCTTTAGCCAGCAAGCCATTTCTGGATCTTGGATGTCCTCCTGACGCCCGGCCTTCTCCACCGCCCATTGGGTGATCAACGGGGTTCATGGCTACACCTCTGACTCGCGGACGACGTCCTAACCAACGGTTACGACCAGCTTTGCCGGCACTTACGTTCATGTGATCTGCATTCGAGACAGATCCAATCGTAGCAAGACAAGTAGCCAACACCATTCTCATCTCTCCGGATGGCAACTTCAACGTGGCGTATTTACCTTCCCGCCAGCAACTGTGCATAAGTCCCTGCACTACGGGCCATATTACCACCTTTGCCTGGATACAGTTCAATGTTATGTACAATGGTACCGAGTGGAATCACTGAAAGAGGAAGGGTATTGCCGTTTTACTTCCGGGGCGATATCTGGACCTGATACGATTGTTTGGCCAACATTCAGGCCTTGTGGCGCAATAATATATCTCTTTTCACCGTCGGTATACTGAACCAAAGCAATGCGGGCAGTCCGATTCGGATCATATCATTGCTTCTACGGTAGCAGGAACATTAAACTTATCCCGCTTAAAATCAATTATGCGGTATCTACGCTTATGCCCGCCTCCAATATAACGAGCTGTACGATGGCCATCATCGTTACGTCCCCCTGTTCTTTTTATAGTAACCGTTAGGGATTTTTCGGGAACTGATTTTGTGATATCCGAAAAATCAGGCGCAATCCTGAATCGTTGGCCGGGGGTAATGGGTCTTATTTTTTTAACTGCCATTTTATGCTGCTTTTCAATGGGTTACGAATACTTGTGCTCGTAACACCGGGCCAATCAAAGTTCTCCGTAAAAATCTATTACTTCTCCTTCAGCTAGTTGCACAATTGCTTTTTTGTACAGGAAGTTCTTCCGCTAAGCACACCGGCTTTGCCGTAACGGGTTTTAGGCTTCCACCACAACGAAGGGTGCGTACAGTCTCAACATTAACGCCGTACAATTGCTGTATTGCTTTCTTAATTTCGATCTTGTTTGCTTTCAGATCCACTACAAAGCTATATACACCCTTCTCGTTTAAGTTCGCAATTTCTCTGTTATCAAAGGTCTCTTCAGAATACTCATAGTCAGCTTATTTAAACATTTCTTCGAGAATAGGTAGGGAACGTTCACTGATAATCAATCTATCAGCATACAGCAATTCGTAAGTATTAATCTGAGTAGCGGTAGTAACCTTTGCTTTCTCCAGATTACGACTTGAAAGCACTATGTTTTTATCAACCTCCGGCAGGATCAGCAAGGTTTTCTTTTCGTGAACCGAAAGTCCTTGAAGAAACTTTAAGTAATCCTTAGTTTTGTTGAGCCAAAGAAAAATCAGCCAGGACCGTAATACTAGCTGCTGCCGCTTTAGTAGCAAGTGCTGATTTACGGGCTAATGCCTTAACCTTCTTATTGAGCTTAAAACTATAGTCCCTGGGGCGTGGTCCGAAAACACGTCCACCACCTTTATAAAGTGGGTTATTGATATCTCCTTTACGTGAGCCACCGGTTCCTTTTTGCTTATGCAGCTTACGGGTAGAACCAGACATTTCACTTCTTTCTTTCGACTTATGGGTACCCTGCCGTTGATTGGCAAGGTATTGTTTCACATCCAGATAAATAGCATGATCGTTAGGCTCTATTCCAAACACTTCATCACTTAATTCGATCTTACGCCCCGTATCTTTGCCTGCCTGGTCAAATACTGAAACTTGCATATTCTTACTTCTCTAAAATGACAAATGAATTTTTTGCGCCAGGAATAGATCCACTGATCAGGACCAGGTTTTGGTCTGGCATGATACGCACTACACGCAGATTCTGAACTGTTATGCGTCTTCCACCCGTCCTGCCTGCCATCCGCAATCCCTTAAATACTCTGAAGGAAAAGAACAGGCGCCAATTGAACCCGGGTGACGCTGCCGGTTATGCTGGCCGTGCGTCTGCCCCCCTACCCCACTAAAACCGTGTCTCTTTACCACTCCCTGAAAACCTTTTCCTTTAGAAGTTCCTATTACATCTAAAAATTCACCTTCAGTGAATACATCGGATGCAGTAACGGTGTCTCCTAAATTAAACTTGTTGTCAAATTCTTTGAATTCGACCATTTTACGCTTTGGGGTAGTATTCGCTTTTTTGAAGTGCCCTAATAGGGGTTTGGTAGTGTTCTTTCTTTCTTCTCCCAAATCCTAATTGAACTGCTTCATAACCGTCTGTCTCCTCCGTCTTCACTTGCGTTACTACGCAAGGACCAGCCTCTATCACCGTGCATGCGACACTTTGTCCATCGGCACCGTAGATGCTAGTCATTCCGATTTTTTTTCCGATTATACCAGACATTTTTAGAAGTAAATATTTGAAAATGAATTATTTCGGCTAAAAACTTGCCTCTTTTTATAAAGGACTGCAAAGTTATTGATTAAAAATATGTTTGCAAATACTTCAATAAAATAAATTGAATATTTACGTGAAGTAATTATTAATCAATTATTGTTATTATCTCTTATTTGCGAAATGGTCCTTTATACAAGTAGCATCTTCCCAAGAAGATCGAAGTCGCGTATTTTGATCTATTCTTTTGACCCAGGAAATAACTACTTGGAAGGAGTTAAACAAAAAACCCGCTTTTCCCGGTCTTCTCTGAAAGAAAGCAAATTAAATCATACCTTAATTTCTACGTCTACGCCGCTCGGCAACACAAGTTTCATCAGCGCATCCACTGTTTTCGGGCTTGTTGAATGAATATCCACCAAACGCTTGTAGGTACATAGCTGAAATTGCTCACGTGACTTCTTATTCACGTGCGGTGAGCGCAGTACAGTAAACTTTTCTTTCTCCGTTGGCAATGGGATAGGCCCACTTACCACCGCACCCGTAGCTTTTACAGCTTTTACAATGCGTTCTGACGATTTATCAACTAAGTTGTGATCGTAGGACTTGAGTTTAATTCTGATTTTTTGGGTCATTTCCTTGTTGTAATATTAATTCGTTATTTAGAAGTTATTGGTCAATTCCATTACAATTAACTTTTATCCTACTGCTCAGTGACTAATAACTGATCAATACCCTATTATCTGACTGATACCCCTTTGGTTTTAGCAATTACGGCTTCCGCTAAGTTAGCAGGTACAAATTCATAATGTGAGAATGTTAAGCTGGCGGTAGCCCGGCCGGAAGACATAGTTCGTAAATCGGTTACATAACCAAATAATTCCGACAGCGGAACATCTGCTTTGATTACTTGCGAACCTGCTTTGGTATCCATCCCTTTCATTAATCCACGTCTTCTATTCAAATCGCCGGTGATAGGACCCGTGTATTCATCAGGAGTCAATACTTCCAGACTCATAATCGGTTCCAGCAGTTTAGGCCCACATTGTCTGGCGGCTTCCTTATAACCTAATCTGGCAGCCATTTCAAAGGAAAGGGCGTCCGAATCCACGTCATGGTAAGACCCATGGAATATTCTCACCTTCATTGAATCCATTGGGAAGCCTGCCAGTACTCCATTTTTCATGGCTTCTTCAAATCCTTTCTGAATAGGTTGAATAAATTCCCGGGGGATTACACCACCTACAATGCCATTAACAAATTCCAGTCCTACTTTGCCATCTTCTCTTGGACCGATTTCAAACACGATATCGGCGAATTTACCTTTACCACCCGTTTGCTTCTTATAGACCTCTCTATGCTCAACTGATTTGGTAAGCGCTTCTTTATACGCAACCTGGGGAGCACCCTGATTAATTTCCACTTTGAATTCGCGGCGCATCCGGTCGATAATGATTTCCAGGTGAAGTTCACCCATGCCCCGCAAAATCGTCTGACCGGTTTCTTCATCCGTATGTACCCGTAACGTAGGATCTTCTTCCACCAATTTTGCAATAGCCATACCCATCTTATCCACATCAGCCTTGGTTCTAGGTTCAATCGCGTAGCCAATAACCGGCTCGGGGAAGTCCATAGATTCCAGTACAATCTGGGCGTTAGGATCACAGAGCGTATCACCCGTTTTGATATCTTTAAAACCCACTACGGCACCAATATCACCAGCACCCAATCTTTCAATCTGATTCTGTTTATTGGCGTGCATCTGGAAGATCCGCGAGATCCGTTCTTTATTATTTGAACGCGTATTATGCACATAAGAACCGGATTCAAGCACACCGGAGTAAGCCCGGACGAAACACAAACGGCCAACGTAAGGGTCAGTAGCAATTTTAAAAGCTAACCCGGCAAAGGGCTCTTTTTCATTGGGTTTACGGGAAACCTCTGCGCCCGTATCCGGATTGGTTCCTACAATATTCTCTTTATCCAACGGGGAAGGCAACAAAGCCATCACATAATCCAGCATAGTCTGTACGCCTTTGTTCTTAAACGAAGATCCGCACAGCATCGGAACGATAGCCATATCGATAGTTGCTTTACGCAGCGCCGTTAATATTTCGTCTTCCGTAATGGATTCCGGATTATCGAAATATTTCTCCATTAGGCTCTCGTCGTACTCAGCTACGGCTTCCAGTAGTTTCTCCCGGTATTCGGTTGCTTCTTCCAGCATATCAGCCGGAATAGGCACTTCCTTAAAAGTCATGCCTTTATCGTGTTCGTTCCACTCTATCCCGCGGAAGTTTACCAGATCAACCACTCCTTTAAATTGGTCTTCGGCCCCGATAGGCAATTGTAAGGCTACTGCCTTGCTTCCGAGCATTTCTCTGACTTGCTTACAAACCCCTAAGAAGTCTGCTCCAGACCGGTCCATTTTGTTAACGAAACCAAGCCGGGCCACTTTATAGTTATTAGCCAAGCGCCAGTTGGTTTCTGATTGCGGCTCAACTCCATCTACGGCACTGAATAAGAATACCAAGCCATCCAGAACCCGTAGCGAACGGTTTACTTCAACGGTAAAGTCGACGTGGCCGGGAGTATCAATAATATTAATATGGTATTTTTCGTCACGGTAGTTCCAATTAACTGTGGTGGCAGCGGAAGTAATCGTAATTCCCCTTTCCTGCTCCTGCTCCATCCAGTCCATTGTAGCAGCGCCGTCGTGCACCTCTCCTATTTTGTGGCTAACCCCAGAATAGTACAGAATACGTTCGGTAGTAGTCGTTTTACCTGCATCAATGTGAGCTGCAATACCTATATTTCTTGTGTATTTTAGATCGCGTGCCATTGTGATTATATATGTAAATCCCGGGGCGATTAGCCTTTACACTATCCGCACCGGGAAATGAGTTTGTTTACTATAAGTAACGATCAATTAGAATTTGAAATGCATGATTTTTATTACTATAAGTAACGATCATTTTAAATTTGAAATTCGAGAAAGCCTTGTTTGCTTCTGCCATACGGTGCGTATCATCTTTCTTCTTCACCGCAGCGCCTTCACCCTTTGAGGCGGCAATGATTTCGCTAGCCAACTTTTCAGTCATCGTTTTCTCTCCTCTTCTGCGGGCGTAAGAGATCAGCCATTTAATTCCTAAAGACTGTTTACGATCCGGACGAACTTCGGAAGGCACCTGAAAAGTGGCTCCTCCTACCCGGCGGCTTCTTACCTCCACGGATGGCGAAATGTTGCTCAGCGCCCGGCGCCAAACATCCAATCCATTTTCGTTGGTACGCTTAGCAATCAGATCACAAGCATCATAAAAGATATTATAGGCAAGACTCTTCTTACCGTCGTACATGAGGCTATTTACAAACTTGGTTACCAACACCTCCTTATATTTAGGGTCAGGCAGAAGGTATCTTTTTTTGGGTTTTGACTTTCTCATTGTATTAGTTATCGGCTTCTGGCTACTTACCTTCAGCTTTTAGAATATGTACTTTTTATTCCGGGTCAGGCTAAGAACTTATTTCTTCTTGGCGCCGCCTTTTGCCGGGGCTCCTTTTCCTGCTGCTGCAGCCTGGCCTGGTTTCGGACGCTTGGCTCCGTACTTGGAACGGCCCTGCTTACGACCATTTACGCCAGCCGTATCCAATGCACCGCGCACAATATGGTAACGTACACCCGGCAAATCTTTTACCCTGCCTCCACGGATCAACACAATGGAGTGCTCCTGTAAGTTATGACCTTCTCCCGGAATGTAAGCGTTCACCTCTTTTTGATTGGTCAACCTTACCCGTGCCACTTTACGCATGGCTGAGTTTGGCTTCTTTGGCGTCGTTGTATAAACGCGGGTACAAACCCCGCGACGTTGCGGGCAAGAATCAAGTGCCGGTGATTTTGACTTCGAAATAAGCTCCTGTCTACCTTTTCTAACTAATTGCTGAATAGTTGGCATGTATATTTTTGATTGAAACAAGCCTTAAATTTTGGGAACGCAAATGTAGAGCAATTTCATACAAATTGCAAAACACATTCATTATTAATTATTTATTTCACGCTTCACCTACCGGCCCCCCAAAATTCATGGGAAAACTGAAGGTTTCTTCGGTCTGTTTTATCGGTCCAAAGGTTTCTTCGTACTTGCGGATATTGTCTTTTAAAGCAATTAATAACCGCTTAGCATGCTCAGGCGTGATGATAACCCTTGATTTCACTTTAGCTTTAGGTACGCCAGGCATCAACCGGATAAAGTCAATTACAAATTCACTATTGGAATGGGCTATCATTGCCAAGTTAGAATAAACGCCTTCTGCCATTTCTTCTGATAGCTCAATATTGAGTTGGTTGTCCGGCTCAGGATTCTTTTTATGATCGTCTGCCATAGTATTTTAGTTAAAAGTTAAAGAGTTAATAGTTAACAGCTGAGGTCTTTCGTCCTCTTAGCTATCAACTATTAACTCTTCACTTAGTTAGAAATTAGTCCTGCAATTCTCTTCTGCGTTGGGTTCTCTCCTTAGCAGCAACCAATTCGTCATACTCTTCCTGCGAACCAACGATCAGGTTTTCGTAATCGCGCAGGCCGGTTCCGGCTGGAATCAAGTGCCCTACGATTACGTTTTCCTTCAAGCCTAACAGATAGTCGGTCTTGCCGCGGATAGAAGCTTCACTTAACACTTTAGTCGTTTCCTGGAAGGAGGCAGCTGAGATAAAGCTTTCTGTTCCCAGGGAAGCTTGTGTAATCCCCTGCAAAGTTGGACCGGAAACGGATGGCTCTGCATCACGTACCTGGACTAACTGCATATCCATTCGCTTCAGGCGGGAGTTTTCGTCCCGCAGCTGACGAGCCGAAATGATTTGTCCGGGTTTAAACTTATCAGAATCACCCGCTTCAATCACTACTTTGTTGTCCATGATAGAATCGTTCTCCTCACGGAAAGCAAACTTATCTACAATTTGTCCCTGCAAGAAGTTAGTATCACCTGGTTCGATGATTTCTACCTTCTGCATCATTTGGCGAACAATACACTCAATGTGCTTATCATTGATCTTCACCCCTTGCAGACGGTATACTTCCTGAATCTCATTTACTAAATACTCCTGCACCGCGGTAGGGCCCTTGATGGCGAGAATATCAGAAGGCGTAATGGCACCATCGGAAAGCGGATAACCAGCCCGTACAAAGTCATTATCCTGAACCAGGATGTGTTTAGACAATGGTACCAGGTAACGCTTCTTCACGCCGTCTTTCGATTCGATAAAGATTTCACGGTTACCACGCTTGATGCCTCCATAGGTAACTACCCCATCAATCTCACTTACAATGGCTGGGTTAGACGGGTTACGGGCTTCAAATAATTCCGTTACCCTTGGCAGGCCACCCGTAATATCGCGGGTTTTACCAATGGCTCTTGGAATCTTAGCCAGTACCTGTCCGGCCCGGATCGCAGCTCCTTTTTCAACGGTTAAGTGTGCCCCTACCGGCATGTTATAAGACTTGGATTCCCCGGATTTAGTGACAACCACAATGGCCGGGTTCTTCGTCTTATCTTTCGTATCAATAATTACTTTCTCACGGTAGCCGGTTTGCTCGTCAGATTCTTCACGGAACGTGATCCCTTCTTCAATGGCATCAAATTCAATGGTACCTTCCATTTCGGAAAGAATGACGGCATTGTACGGATCCCAGTAGCAAAGTTCATCTCCCTTCTTAACCCGCTGTCCTTCGGTAACGCGCAGGAAGGCGCCATACGGGACGTGATTGCTTACCAGCACTTTATTATCAGAAGTACCTTCCTGAATGATTCTTACTTCACCGGAACGGCCCATCACCACATTTACCTTTTCTCCTTCGTTGTTGAAGGTAGTTACGGTACGTATGTCCTCAAACTGCAATACCCCGTCAAACTTAGCCTTAATATTGGCTTCTACCGCAATGTTAGATGCTGCACCACCGACGTGGAACGTACGCAGGGTTAACTGAGTACCAGGTTCACCAATAGACTGAGCCGCAATTACCCCTACGGCTTCGCCCTTCTGCACCATTTTACCGGAAGCCAGGTTACGTCCGTAGCATTTTGCACAAACCCCTTGACGGGATTCGCAGGTGAGTACGGAACGGATTTCGACCGACTCAATACTGGTTTCATCGATATGACTGGCTATGTCTTCCGTGATTTCATCTCCGGAATTCACAATTATATCACCGGAAAGCGGATCAAATATATCGTGGATAGATACCCGGCCAAGAATACGTTCAGACAATGGTTCGACTACATCTTCATTATCCTTCAGCGCCGTTACAATCAGGCCACGCAGCGTTCCACAATCCTCTTCCTTGATAATTACGTCTTGCGCCACATCCACCAGACGACGGGTCAGGTAACCAGCATCAGCCGTTTTAAGGGCAGTATCGGCCAGACCTTTACGGGCACCGTGGGTAGAGATAAAGTATTCGAGTACGTCCAGACCTTCTTTAAAGTTGGAGATAATCGGGTTTTCAATAATTTCACCAACCGAACCTTGCAGGTTTTTCTGCGGCTTAGCCATTAATCCCCGCATTCCGCCTAACTGACGAATCTGTTCGCGGGAACCGCGGGCTCCGGAGTGCATCATCATATACACCGAGTTAAAGCCCTGACGGTCGCTTTCCAGTTGCCGCATCAAGCTATCAGTGATTTGTGAGTTAACGCGGGTCCAGATATCAATTACCTGATTGTACCGTTCGTTGTCGGTAATCAAACCCATCAGATAGTTATTCCAGACGTTGTCCACTTCCGTTTTGGCACCTTCTATCAAAGCTGCTTTCGCGTCAGGAACTTTCACGTCATCTAAACCAATAGACAAGCCTCCTTTGAATGCCATCTGGAAACCAAGTTCCTTAATATCATCAAGGAATTGAGCCGTCCGTGACATACCGGAAATCTTGAATACCTGGGAAATAATTTGCTGCAGCTTTTTCTTAGTCAACAGTTCATTAATGAATCCTACTTCTTCGGGTACGAATTGGTTGAAAATAACCCGGCCCGCTACCGTTTCGATAATTTTAGTCTCCAGCTCATTCTTATCGTTTCGTACGGATGTCCGTACTTTGATATGGGCATGCTTGGAAAGACGCCCTTCATTAATCGCAATTACGACCTCTTCCGCCGAGTAGAAAGTCATGCCTTCGCCCTTCACTGGAATTTCAGGCGTGCTCTTGGCTCCTTTGGTTACGTAATACAGCCCCAATACCATGTCTTGGGAAGGTACCGTAATGGGCGCACCATTTGCCGGGTTGAGGATATTATGAGAAGCAATCATTAACAGCGAAGCTTCCAGAATTGCCTCTTGCCCCAGGGGTACGTGCACGGCCATCTGGTCACCGTCAAAGTCAGCGTTAAAAGCAGTACACACCAATGGGTGAAGCTGAATTGCTTTTCCTTCAATCAGTTTAGGCTGGAACGACTGAATACCCAAACGGTGCAGGGTTGGAGCCCGGTTTAACAGCACCGGGTGACCTTTCAGTACGTTTTCTAAGATATCCCAAACTACCGGATCTTTCCGGTCAACGATCTTTTTGGCTGACTTAACCGTTTTTACAATCCCTCGTTCAATGAGCTTGCGAATGATAAATGGCTTAAATAACTCAGCGGCCATGTCTTTAGGCAGTCCGCACTCATGCAGTTTCAACTCAGGGCCTACGACAATTACAGAACGGCCAGAGTAGTCAACCCGCTTACCCAATAAGTTCTGACGGAAACGGCCTTGCTTTCCTTTCAGCATATCTGAAAGAGATTTCAGTGCCCGGTTTCCATCGGCTCTTACCGCGTTTACTTTACGGGAGTTATCGAACAGGGAGTCAACCGCTTCCTGCAACATCCGCTTTTCATTCCGTAGAATCACCTCCGGCGCCTTGATTTCAATCAAACGCTTCAGACGGTTATTGCGGATAATTACCCGACGGTACAAATCATTTAAATCAGAGGTAGCAAAGCGGCCGCCATCCAATGGTACCAATGGACGTAATTCGGGTGGAATTACCGGTACCATCCGGATAATCATCCACTCCGGACGATTTTCGATCCGGGTCTTGGCATCACGGAAGGCTTCTACGACTTTCAAACGCTTCAACGCTTCCGCTTTACGCTGTTGAGAAGTATCGGTAGCGGCTGCGTGACGAAGCTCATAGGAGAGCTCATCCAGCTTGGTCCGGGAGAGCAACATCTCCAGCGCATCAGCTCCCATTTTCGCAATAAACTTATTGGGGTCTTCGTCTGGTAGTAACTGATTTTCCCGGGGCAATTTGTCTACAATATCCAGGTACTCGTCTTCCGTCAGGAAGTCGTATTTCTTAACGCCATCTTCTTCCTTAAGACCTGGCTGTACGACTACGTATCTTTCGTAATGATTTTATTGGGTAATGAACGGAAGTACCAGATATGCGCTACCGGTACAACTAGTTCAATATGGCCCATCCGCTCCCGGCGTACTTTCTTCTCCGTTACTTCTACCCCGCAACGGTCACAGATGATGCCTTTATAGCGAATACGCTTATATTTTCCACAGTGGCACTCCCAGTCTATTACCGCCGCGAAAATCCTCTCACAGAACAGACCACACATTTCAGGGTTATAAGTCCGGTAGTTGATGGTTTCTGGCTGCGTTACTTCGCCGTGGGAGCTATCGAGGATAGACTGAGGCGAAGCCAGGCTAATAGTGACCCGGGAAAACTCACTGCTGATCTTCTTATTTTTTCTGAACGCCATAAGTTGTTTGGGAAATGATTAAGGTGCTTTGTAACTGGAGAGGGGCCAAAGAATGTTGAATTCTAAGTGATAAAGGTCAAATAAAAATTAAGACAAAGACTGATCGATTGGTTCGTATCCCATCTTAATTCATTTAGCATTTAACACTTAGAATTCAACATTTAATACAACCCCGTCTTTCCAGAAAAAGTTTAGTCCAGTGTGATTTCCAGTGCAAGGCCGCGAAGTTCGTGCACCAGTACATTGAATGACTCCGGAATATTAGGCTTAGGCATATTTTCACCTTTTACAATGGCTTCGTATGCTTTGGCCCGGCCGATTACGTCATCAGATTTAACCGTAAGAATTTCCTGCAACACGTGGGCCGCACCGAATGCTTCCAGGGCCCAAACCTCCATCTCACCAAAACGCTGACCACCAAACTGAGCTTTACCACCCAATGGTTGCTGCGTGATGAGCGAGTAAGGTCCGATAGAACGTGCGTGCATTTTATCATCGACCAAGTGACCTAGTTTGAGCATGTAGATTACCCCTACGGTTACTTTCTGATCAAACCGATCTCCCGATAAACCATCATAGAGATAGGTGCGTCCGAAGAGTGGTAATTTGGCATCTTTCAATTCCTGCGCCACCTCTTCTTCGGTAGCGCCGTCAAAGATAGGAGTTGCATACCGCTTACCCATCTTCAGTCCGGCCCAGCCCAATACGGTTTCGTAGATCTGGCCCAGGTTCATCCGCGAAGGTACGCCCAGCGGGTTTAGTACGATATTCACCGGTTTGCCGTCTTCCAGGAATGGCATGTCTTCGTCACGTACAATCCGGGCTACAACCCCCTTGTTTCCGTGACGGCCCGCCATTTTATCTCCTACTTTCAGCTTACGTTTCTTAGCCACGTAAACCTTAGCAAGTTTAACAATACCGGCAGGCAGTTCGTCACCTACTTCCAGCGTAAAACGGTCTCTTTTGAAACGCCCGGCAATTTCATTGCGTGATTTAATGTAGTTTTTTACCAGCTGCACCAGCAATCCATTGGTTTCAGGCTCTCCAGTCCAATTGTCCAGCACTACATCGGCAATGAGGTTAGCCTCTTCCTGTACGTTATAAGCACTTTCATCCCGGTAAATGTTCTTATCGGGGAACAGGTTCTCGGTGATATTCCGGCGGTTAAACTTCATTCCCTTCGAAACGAGTTCATCACCGAACTTGTGCTTCACACCGTTGCTGGTTTTGCCATCCAGTAACTGTACCATCTTCTCAATCATTATATTGCGGACTGAAGTGAGGTCTTTACTGTATTTTTTCATCAGTATTTTCACCTCATTCTTCGTCTTTTCACGCAAATCCTTCTCTTTTTTCGGACGGGAGAAAAGCTTGGTATCAATGACTACCCCTTTCAGTGAGGGTGGCGCTTTCATAGAAGCGTCTTTCACATCACCGGCTTTATCGCCAAAGATGGCACGCAGTAACTTCTCTTCCGGAGTCGGATCAGTTTCTCCTTTTGGCGTAATTTTTCCAATCAGAATATCCCCCTCGCGTACTTCAGCCCCGATCCGGATGATACCATTTTCATCCAGGTTTTTCACGGATTCTTCACTTACGTTTGGAATCTCGGAAGTTAACTCCTCTTCTCCCCGCTTGGTATCCCGTACTTCCAGTTCAAATTCTTCAATGTGAATGGAAGTAAAAATATCGTCACGCACTACCTTCTCCGAAATTACAATGGCATCTTCGAAGTTATATCCCTGCCAAGGCATGAAGGCTACCAGCAGGTTACGTCCCAGGGCAAGTTCGCCTTTCTGAGTAGCGTATCCTTCACAAAGCACCTGGCCTTTTTTCACCCGATCCCCTTTGAATACAATAGGCTTCAGGTTAATACAGGTATCTTGGTTGGTTCGGCGAAATTTGGTCAGGTGATACGTTTTCAATTCGTCATCGAAGCTAACCAGACGTTGTGCATCCGTCAGATCATAACGCATTACAATCTTGGAAGAATCCACAAAATCTACTACGCCATTTTCTTCCGCTACAACCAATGCCCGTGAATCCATGGCTACTCTTCTCTCTAGACCGGTACCTACAATGGGTGCCTCTGGCCGCAATAAAGGAACTGCCTGACGTTGCATGTTAGATCCCATCAGCGCCCGGTTGGCATCATCGTGCTCCAGAAATGGAATCAGCGAAGCAGCCACCGAAACAATCTGGTTGGGTGCCACGTCCATATAGGTGAGCTTTTCCGGCTCAATTACCGGGAAATCGCCTTCGAAACGGGCCTTCACCTTATCTACCAGGAAATTACCTTTGGCATCCGTTCTGGCATTTGCCTGAGCAATATAGTGGGTATCTTCTTCTTCGGCCGTCAGGTACATGATTTGCTCATCTACCTTAACTTTACCTTCCTCAATCTTCCAGTAAGGAGTCTCAATGAATCCCATACTGTTGATCTTGGCATGCACACAAAGCGAAGAAATCAGACCAATGTTCGGACCTTCCGGCGTTTCAATCGTACACAAACGACCGTAGTGCGTATAGTGCACGTCACGAACCTCAAAACCAGCTCTTTCCCGGGACAGACCACCAGGTCCCAAGGCCGACATACGGCGCTTATGGGTAATCTCCGCCAATGGATTCGTTTGATCCATGAACTGAGACAACTGGTTGGTACCAAAGAAGGAGTTAATGACGGATGATAAAGTCCGGGCGTTAATCAAATCCACCGGTTTAAAATCCTCGTTATCCCGTACGTTCATCCGTTCCTTAATGGTACGGGCCATACGAGCCAAACCAACGCCAAACTGCGCGTACAATTGTTCTCCTACTGTACGAACCCGGCGATTACTCAAGTGATCAATGTCATCGACCAGCGCCTTGGAGTTAATCAGACCGATCAGGTATTTTACGATAGAGACAATATCATCAGTAGTTAATACCCGTACTTCAAAATCAATATCCAGTCCTAACTTCTTATTAATCCGGTAGCGCCCTACTTCACCCAGGTCATAACGCTTATCACTGAAGAACAAACTCTGGATAATATCCCGGGCAGTTTGTTCGTCGGGAGCCTCCGTGTTACGCAGCTGACGGTAGATTTGTTCTACGGCTTCTTTTTCGGAATTAGAGTTATCCTTCTGCAGCGTGTTATAAATAATAGCGTAATCCGCTACGTTTACGTCCTCACGGTGAAGAATAACAGACTTAACACCGGCCTCCTGAATGGTACTGATATCTTCCTGAGAAACAATAGAATCCCGCTCAAGCAGTACTTCATTACGGTCAATCGACACTACCTCACCGGTATCTTCGTCCACGAAATCTTCCGTCCAGGTACGCAGTACCCGTGCTGCTAATTTGCGGCCGGTAATACCCTTCAAATTATCTTTGGTAGCCGGAATTTCTTCGGATAGTTCAAACAGGTCCAGAATATCCTTATCCGTACCAAAACCGATTGCCCGTAATAACGTAGTTACCGGAAATTTTTTCTTCCGGTCAATGTACGCATACATCACATTGTTAACGTCAGTAGCAAATTCTATCCACGAACCTTTAAAAGGAATAATCCTAGCGGAATATAACTTGGTACCATTGGTGTGCTTGCTCTGGGCAAAGAACACGCCTGGTGAACGGTGTAACTGCGATACAATAACCCTTTCGGCTCCATTACTTACAAAGGAACCTCGTTCAGTCATATAGGGGATATTTCCCAGAAATACCTCTTGCTCAATCGTCTCGAAATCCTCATTATCAGGATCGTTGCACGATAAACGCAGTTTTGCTTTCAAGGGAACAGAATACGTCAGTCCGCGATCAATGCATTCATCTACCGAATACTTCGGCGGATCAATCATATAATCAATAAATTCAAGCTTAAAATTTTCCCGGGAGTCGGAAATTGGGAAATTTTCAGCAAAAACTTTAAAAAGCCCTTCCTTTGAACGACTCTCTGCTGGTGTATCCAGTTGAAAGAAGTCCATGAACGACTGTAACTGAATCTCCAGAAAATCGGGATATTCAATTACATTTCCGTTGGAGGCAAAGCTTACTCTTCCGAACACTTGATTTTGAGCCAAAGCAGTGTAGGTTTAAGTGTGAAATGCAGATAACACAAGTATGGCTAAACCTAGAACCTCTTCTTAATCAAGGAGTTGACTAACACATCTTCAACTGCTTGATTAAATCTTTAAGTCCAAAGTGTAACCTTGAGTACGTAGTATGACTGAATAACAAAATTTCAATCATAAAAAGTCCAAAAAATAGGTACAAACAGGAAAAGACCTGACTGTTATGCCAGGCCTTCACACATAGAAGCGGTAAAAACAGAAAGCTTTTATGCGAGAGTCATTATTTTAATTCTACTTCAGCGCCAGCTTCTTCTAATTGCTTTTTCAGCGCTTCAGCTTCGTCTTTAGCAATACCCTCTTTTACTGCCTTAGGAGCGCCGTCTACCAGGTCTTTAGCCTCTTTCAGGCCCAGACCCGTCAGGTCTTTCACTAACTTCACGATTTGAAGTTTAGCAGCACCCGGAGCCTTCAGAATAACGTCGAAGCTGGTTTTCTCAGCAACTGCAGGAGCAGCTGCACCAGCACCAGCGCCAGGAGCAGCAACCGCTACCGCAGCGGCAGCAGGCTCAATACCATATTCGTCTTTCAGAATAGTAGCTAATTCATTAACTTCCTTTACAGTCAAATTCACTAACTGCTCAGCGAACGCTTTCAGATCTGCCATTTTTGTATTACTTTGAATTGATTAAACTTGATTTGGATAAATTAATAATAGTAAATAAGGTGCGGGACTGATTACCCTTCTTTCTCGGACAAAGTTTTAATAATTCCAGCCAGTTTGTTGCCCCCACTCTGAAGCGCAGAAACCACATTTTTGGCGGGAGATTGCAGCAATCCGATAATTTCACCGATAAGTTCTTGCCGTGACTTAAGAGTAGCCAGTGTTTCGAGGTTCTCTTCACCCACAAAAATAGCTGTATCAACGGAAGCCCCTTTCAACAGCGGCATACCTTTACCTGATTGCTTACGGAAATCCTGAATTAATTTCGCCGGAGCTTTACCTGATTCAGCAGATAAAAGAACACCAGAGAATCCAGTTAATACTTTGTCGTTGAGCGGCGTAAAGTCACCCGTTACACCTTCCAAAGCTTTTTTAATAAGCGTATTTTTAACTACGAGGTACTCGATTCCTTGCTGATGACACATCCGGCGCAGGCTGTTTACCTGAGCTACCGTCATTCCACCGGCATCTACTATATAAAAGAATGGATTCGTATTGAACTTCTCCCGTAATTCTTCAATGATAACCCCTTTTTCTTCCCTTGTCATAACGTTTATGTCCCTGGAATGGTAGTTTTATCGAGCACCAGCCCCGGGCTCATGGTGCTGGATAGATGCAATGATTTAAAGTAAGTACCTTTAGAGGAAGAAGGCTTCAAACGGGAAATTGTATTAATTAACTCCTGCGCGTTTTCAGCAATGGCTTCCGGTGAAAAGGAAACTTTCCCTACACTTGCGTGAATGATTCCGGTCTTATCAACTTTAAAATCAATTTTACCGGCTTTCACTTCTCTTACTGCCTTACCTACTTCCAGCGTAACGGTACCAGACTTAGGGTTAGGCATTAAACCCCGGGGACCTAAAATTCTACCCAATTTACCAACCTTAGCCATCACCGTAGGCATCGTAATGATCACATCCACATCGGTCCAGCCACCTTCAATTTTCTGAATGTACTCGTCTAATCCTACGTAATCTGCACCAGCTTCCTTCGCTTCGGCTTCCCGGTCAGGAGAGCAAAGTACCAATACCCGAATTTTCTTACCCGTTCCATGCGGCAGGGCCGTAACGCCACGCACCATCTGATCCGCCTTCCGGGGATCTACCCCCAAGCGAATATCAATGTCAACGGAAGCGTCGAACTTGGTAGTAGAGATCTCTTTTAAAATTTTAGCTGCATCGGCAAGTGTATAACTACCGTTCGGATCGAACTTAGTTAATGCTTCCTTGCGCTTCTTTGTGAGTTTTGCCATTTTCGTTTGCGCTTAAACCATTAACTTTCCCAAGGAGCTTTGCCGGAAACGGTAACCCCCATACTGCGGGCTGTACCGGCGACCATCTTCATGGCAGAATGAATATCAAATGCATTTAAATCTGGCATCTTTGTTTCGGCAATCTGCTTTACCTGATCCCAGGTTACTGAGCCAACCTTATTCCGGTTGGGTTCGGCAGAGCCACCTTTTACCTTCGCTGCATCCATAATAAGCACGGGAGCAGGCGGGGTTTTAATGACAAATTCAAACGATTTATCCGTATAATACGTAATAAGAACGGGGAGCACCTGACCGGCTTTATCCTGGGATCTGGCATTAAATTGCTTACAGAACTCCATGATGTTTAAACCTTTACTACCCAAAGCGGGCCCAATGGGCGGCGAGGGGTTAGCGGAGGCTCCTTTTACCTGTAATTTTAAATATCCAGCTACTTCTCTAGCCATTTTTGTAAAACGTAAGTTATGATTGTATGCATATTACCAACATTGAGTTGCGGGAAGCTCGCTCCTTATATAGATAATACGGCGTCAATCCTGTTTTTCGACCTCCATGTAGCTTAACTCTACCGGAGTATTACGGCCAAAGATTTTGACCATTACTTTTAATTTTTTCCGCTCTTCAAAAATTTCCTCTACTGTACCCTTAAACGACTTAAATGGTCCATCCATTACGGTAACCGTTTCTCCGACGATAAACGGTGTTTCGAGTTTTTCTCCCTGTTCTACCGCCTCATCCATTTTACCCAAAATCCTATTTATTTCGGCCTGTCTTAACGGTACCGGTGTTTTGGCAACGCCGCTTGTTCCGGTTTCAGAACCTAAAAATCCTATTACCCCAGGAATATCAGTAATTACGTGAGTGATTTCAGGCCTGGTAAGGTCAGCAGAGATGATAATATAACCGGGTAAAGTATTCCGTTCACGCAACCGCTTCTTACCATTCCGCATTTCATACACTTTTTCAGACGGAATTATGATTTGTGGGATGTACTCCTCAAGACGTTGCCGGATAATATCGTTCTCCAGATAAGACTTAATTTTCTTTTCCTGGCCAGCTACTACCCTGATTACATACCACTTTAGTTCACTCATCTGATTAAGCCATTTAGCTGATACACATTATTTAAGAAATGAATCGTAAAACAGATCTATTGCACTCTTAAATCCAAAATCAACTCCGAAAACCAGTAAAGCAAAAATAACAGTTGACACAAGCACCAATATAGTACTGTCTTGCAGTTCGCTATATTTAGGCCAAGAAACTTTAGTTTGAACCTCCTGGAAAGAGTCGCTGATAAAAGAAATAACCCGGTTCATAATACCTGAAATGTTAAACTTGAATAGTGAACGCCAAATGAAAAGGTATAAAAAGACTGGACTCCCTTAGCATTCAGAATTTAACATTACTTAATGCAGCACGGGTGGAGAGACTCGAACTCCCAGCCTGCGGTTTTGGAGACCGCTGCTCTGCCAATTGAGCTACACCCGTATGTACCAGCCCAAAAACGGACTGCAAAGGTACTATAAATCAATACATAAACAAATGCGTCCCTGAAAAAAATCAGGAACGCATCATTTATTAGTTAATTATTTCAGGATTTCAGTTACCTGACCAGCACCTACGGTACGGCCACCTTCGCGGATAGCGAACCGTAGACCTTTATCCATAGCTACGGGGCTTAGCAACCTTACCGTAATGGTAATGTTATCGCCAGGCATAACCATTTCCACATCAGCCGGTAAGGAAATTTCTCCGGTTACGTCAGTGGTACGCAGGTAGAACTGTGGACGGTATTTATTGAAGAAAGGGGTATGGCGGCCACCTTCTTCTTTAGACAATACGTA
>JAUJNL010000099.1 GCA_030448185.1 Cytophagales bacterium
TCAGCTATAGTTACGACAGGTGTCAGCTGGTCCGGCTGGCAATCGGTTTAATTGGCGCCTCTTTCGTAATTACGCAGTACCACACGTCAGTCATGTTTGCGCCCAATGTAGTGGGTACGGCCAATGCTACGGCAGCGGGCTGGGGTAACCTGGGCGGCGGCGTAACGCAAATGGTGATGCCGCTGATTTTTGCCGGTTTTGTAGGCTTAGGCTATACCAACGCCGAAGCCTGGCGGTACAGCATGGCAATCCCCGGTGTGATTCTGCTGCTCATGGGTTTTGTGTACTATTTCTTCACGGTAGATACCCCCAACGGAAACCTCGCCGACCTTCGCAGAAATAATCCCCAGTACCGGGCCAAGGCCAAAGATGCGAAAGGTAGTTTCTGGAAAGCCCTGGCAGACAAGCGGGTAATGGCTTTGTTCCTTGCGTACGGTGCTTGTTTCGGGGTAGAAATTACCATTGACAATATCGCTGCCCTCTATTTCGTCGACAACTTCCAACTTGGCGTGCAGGAAGCCGGTTTGATTGCGGGTTTGTTTGGTTTTATGAACCTGTTTGCCCGGGCCCTGGGCGGCATTTTCGGGGACAAAGCCGGGAAACGCTTCGGATTGAAAGGCCGGATTATTCTGCTCTGCGGCTTTTTATTGCTGGAAGGACTGGGCATTATGCTCTTCTCGCAGATGACCTACCTGCCACTGGCCATTGCCACGATGCTGCTGTTTGCCTTGTTCGTGAAAATGTCCAACGGAGCTACGTATTCAGTAGTGCCTTTCATCAATGAAAAAGCGTTGGGAGCCGTATCCGGAATTGTGGGTGCCGGTGGTAACGTAGGCGCCGTACTAATTGGCTTCCTGTTCAAGTCTGAATCGATCAGCTACCAGGAAGGCATGCTGATTATGGGAATAATGGTAGTAGTCGTAGCCGTAGCTTCCCTACTGATTGCCAATCCGTTTGCCACCCCAAAAGCTATTATTGAAGAGCCTTCCCTGGCCGAACCTAAACTGGTGGAGCAGGAAGTGGCGTAAGGTACTCGGTATTAGGTACTCGGAAAATCAGTAAGTGAACAACCAATAACGATTGACTATTCAACTCAACTAATTGTTATTTCCCAGTACCAAATACCTGGTACCTAAAAATAAACCCCGGGGAATCTGCCAATTCTCCGGGGCCAATAGTTTATCTTAAATTATCGCTAACTTAAAACAGTACAAACCTATGAAAAAAAGGTTACATCGTCAACTGCTTGGTAGTATGTTGTGCGCCCTGTTGGTCTGTCAACTAGCGCAAGCCCAGTTTACCCTGACGGGCCAATTACGCACCCGGACTGAACTGCGGGACGGACAAGGTACTCTCACAACAACCAATGCCGTTCCAGCCTTTTTCACTTCGCAGCGGACCCGGCTCAACTTCGGGTACTCCGGCTACCGGTTCAAGGTATTTGCCGCCGTGCAGGATGTACGGGTGTGGGGACAAGACGCTTCCTCCATCAACCGGACGACTTCCGATGCCTTTGATGGATTGATGATGCACGAGGCCTGGGGCGAAATTTCATTGATTGATACGAGTGCTGCCTTAGACGAATTTACCTTTAAGATTGGACGACAAGAACTGGTATATGACGATGTGCGGCTACTGGGCAACTTGGACTGGCTGCAACAGGCCCGCCGCCACGATATGGCCCTGCTCAAATTTGCTGACAACGGTTGGCTGGGGCACTTGGGCGTAGCTTTTAACCAGAACCGGGAACTAAAAGCCGGAAATGTATATAACGGTGTACCTACTGGCTACACGGCCGGCACCAACGGTCTGAACACCATGTACAAATCCATGCAGTTCCTCTACCTGGGCCGCAAATTCTACTCGGGCAATGCTTCGTTCCTCGTCCTGAAAGATGATTTCAATAAATACGTGACCAACGAGGATAAAACGAAGACTTACACCCGCGGGGTCTGGAGCCGCGTAACTACCGGGGCTTACCTTTCGGCTACTGCCCTGAAAAAAATAGGCATAACCGGTAGCGCTTACTACCAATTGGGCAAGGACCGCGACGGAGTAGATTTGTCATCCTACCTGCTCTCCGTGTACACAATGTACCAGGCCGGTCGCAAATTCGCCCTCGGACCGGGCATTGACTATACTTCCGGCGGCGGTTCAGCTACGAAAAGCAAGCGGTTTGACCCCTTGTACGGCACGCCGCACAAATTCTGGGGCTTGATGGATTACTTCTACGTAGCCGACGGGTTCGGTCCTAAAAACGGATTGGTAGACATCTACCTGAGGACCCGCTTCAAGCCGAAGGACAAAATGACGGTCACCCTGGATGCGCACCAGTTTTCGGCCGCCAACAAGGTGGTTACTGGCGACAACGTAGAACTGGACCGGAATTTCGGAACGGAACTGGATTTAGTCGCGAATTACAACTTGACCAAGATTATCAACCTGGAAGGCGGCTACAGCACTTTCTTTGCGACGCCTACCCTGGCTTCCGAAGCAGTGAAGAATGTAAAGAACGCTAAACTGCAAAATAACTGGGCCTACCTGATGATTGCCATCAAGCCTGATTTTCTGGGGAAGTAGAACCTCACCCTAAACGAAGTTCGCCTTTTTGGGCAAATCCCTTCCTCAAATCCTTCCCGCAGGCTGGCCCGAAAACTCTCGTTTTCGTCCCCTGCCCAGAGGGACTTTATAAGCACCTAAGTCTAACTCCCCTCTCTGGAGGAGAGGGGCTGGGGGTGAGGTCCTTAAAACTCAACATTCATTAACCTTACATACTAACGACTTATCATGAAAAAATTCACTTTATATAGCCGCTTCACTGGCATTTCTCTAATACTGGCCTTATTGCTGGTTGGCTTTATGGCCACGGCTCCCAAAAAAGAACCCATCAAACTCGGCTTCATTCCGCTGACTGACTGCGCTCCCATTGTAATGGCAAAAGAACTAGGTCTGTTTGCCAAGTACGGCGTGGAAGTGGAAGTGACCAAGGAAGCCTCCTGGGCCAATGTTCGCGACAAACTTCTGACTGGCGAACTGGATGGCGCCCACTGCCTGTTTACCATGCCTTTTTCAGTCTACACTGGCGTGGGCGGCAAGGCGGGATCGGAGATGAAAGTGGCAATGATCCTGAATAACAATGGTCAGGCCATTACGCTTTCCAAAGATTTCTGCGGCAAAGTAGGATTTAAGCAAACGGCCAAAGTGGGTCCGGTAGTAGCGGCCAAACTGAAAGCCGAGAAGGAAGTAACCTTCGCCATGACCTTTCCCGGCGGCACCCACGACCTCTGGCTGCGGACCTGGCTGGCCGCGGCGGGAGTGAATCAGAAAACGTCTAAAATCATTACCATTCCTCCGCCCCAGATGGTGGCCAACATGAAAGTGGGCAATATGGACGGCTACTGCGTGGGCGAACCCTGGAACGGCGTAGCAGTCAAACAAGGCATCGGTTTTACCCAGATTTCAACCCAGGACATTTGGAAGCACCACCCGGAAAAGGCCCTAGTCGTGAACAAAAAATTCAGCGAAAGCCGCCGCGAAGACCTGAAACTGGTGATGAAGGCGGTAATGGAAGCCTGTAAATGGTTGGATGTTCCGGCTAACCGCAAAAAAGCCGCTGCGGTCATTGGCCGTGGTCCTTATGTAAACGCTCCGGCTGACGTAATCGAGGCCCGGCTGATGGGCACCTATGAGCTGGGTTGTGACCAGGGCCAGCAAATCTACCGGGATGATTACATGCTGTTCCACCGCGCCGGCAACGTGAATTTTCCCCGCAAGTCGCACGTCATCTGGGCTATGGCGCAGTTTGTCCGCTTCGGCTACCTCAAAGAAGGGCCTGATTATAAAGCCATTGCGGATAAATTGGTAATGACGGATTTGTATAAGGAAGTGGCCAATGAAATGAAGGTGAAAGTTCCTGACGACGACATGAAGCCTTTCACCCTGAACATTGACAAGACCATTTTCGACCCGAATAAACCCGGTGAGAACCTGAAGATTGTACAGTAAGACCGCTGATTCAACTGATTAAATGATTTAACAGGAAGTCTACCACCCCTAACCCCTCCTAATCAAGGAGGGGAATTAGACTGCAAATTATAAACACCTCTGCTACTTTATGGAGGGTTGTAATCGTAAGTTAAAACTCCCCTCCTTGCTAAGGAGGGGTTAGGGGTGGTTGAATCTCAAACCCAACATTGTCTATGAAAACTCAACTCGAATTGACCGCTCCCCTGATACAGGAAGAAGTCATCGTCCATACACCCGCCAAAAAAGTTTCTGCGGAACCAACCCCCACTTTGGGCCAAAAACTCCGTCCGCTCCTCAACTCGCTGCAATCCTTCGGCTATACGCTGTTGGGATTGGGGCTGATGATAGGCTTCTGGGCCTGGGTGAGCAAAATCACCGATAACTCCCTACCCGGTCCGGTTGCCACCTGGGAAGTATTCAAGGAACTGGTGAAAGACCCTTTTTACGATTATGGTCCCAATGACAAAGGCATCGGTTTACAGCTCTGGAGTTCATTGGTACGAGTGTTTATCGGCTTCGGACTTGGCAGCCTGATTGCCATTCCCATTGGTTTGCTAATGGGCGGCAACGCTTTCTGCCGGAAAGTCTTCTACCCTATCGTGCAGATTCTGCGCCCCGTTTCGCCGCTGGCCTGGTTCCCGATTGGACTTGCCGTATTTGCGAATGCCGGAACCGCTACGGTGTTTATCATCTTTATCACCTCCCTGTGGCCGACCTTAATCAACACTGCTTTCGGCGTAGCTTCTATTCCGGACGACCACAAACACGTAGCTAAGGCTTTTGGCTTCTCGACCTGGCGTTACCTGACCAGAATCCTGATTCCCTTCTCCTTACCGCACATTATCACCGGTTTGCGCCTGAGCATCGGTGTGGCTTGGCTGGTGATTGTGGCCGGGGAAATGCTTTCCGGCGGAATGGGTATCGGTTTCTTCGTGTGGGACAGCTGGAATGCCCTGAGCCTCGAAAAAGTAATCTCGGCAATTCTCATCATCGGTTTCGTCGGCCTCTTCCTCGACCGCCTCTTCACCCTGATTGAGAAGAAGGTGTCGTATGGAAAATAAAGTTTCTGGTTGAGGGTTTCTGGTTTCCGGTTGGGTGAATTCTTCCTTAACCTGAAACAAGAAACAGTAAATCAGATCTTGCCTTATTAACCGAAAACAAGAAACAGTAAACCAGAAACTATTCAAAAAATGAACTACCTCGAAATACAGAACCTTGAAATTGCATTTCCAACGCCAAAAGGACGATACGTGGCCGTAACCGATATTAACCTGACGATTGGCAAGGGTGAAATTATCTCCATTATTGGTCACTCCGGTTGCGGAAAATCTACCATTATGAATGCTGTCGGCGGAATGGTGCGGCCCACCCGCGGCGAAATCACCATCAACGGCAAACCCGTGAAAGGTCCGGGACCGGATCGGGGCATTGTATTCCAGCATTATTCGCTGCTGCCTTGGATGTCGGTGTACCAGAATATATTTCAGGCCGTAGATTCGGTTTTATCGGACAAATCCAAGGTTGAGAAGAAGGAAATCGCCGAGAAATATATCACCATGGTAGGACTGGCGAAACACCGCGACAAGTTGCCCAGTCAGATTTCCGGCGGAATGAAACAACGGACCGCCATTGCCCGGGCTTTTGCCATCAACCCGGACATTCTGCTGCTGGATGAACCTTTCGGCGCCCTGGATGCCCTCACCAAAGGCACCATGCACCTGGAGCTGCTCAAACTCTGGAACCTCGACAACCGGAACAAAACCATCATCATGGTGACCCACGACATCGAGGAAGCCATTTTCCTTTCCGACCGCATCGTGGTCATGACCGATGGACCAGCCGCCACGATTCGGGAGATTGAGGACGTGCATCTGGCCCGTCCCCGCCATAAAAAGGAAATCGCCCACGAACCCGAATACCACCAAATCCGCGAAAGATTGCTGGAACTCCTTATGGGCAAGTACTCAATAGCCGACCTGAAGGAAAGCGCCTAGTATCGATGTTCGATTGGCGATGTTCGATGTTAGAAAAACCTCATCCCCCGGCCCTTTCTCCTACTGAGAAGGGGAGTAAGAAGCTCCTCTCAGCAGGGGACGAAAACTCTCGTTTTCGTCCCAGCTTGCAGTGAGGGTTTGAGGAAGGGATTTAGGGTGAGGTTAAAAAAATTAAAAACAATTCCATGCGGGGAAAGGCCCGGCATGGAGTGGGGTGAGCGGAGGATAGCAGCGGGGAAGCGTTTTTTTGCCTAGACCTTTCTTTGGTTACTTTCTTTGGGGCAATGCCAAAGAAAGTAACATGCCTCCTGAGAAAAATCTATGAAGCAAACAAAAAAGTAAGAAACGACCTTAACGAGTCAACAATTTATTTACATACAATGCCCCTTCACTACACCTCTCAAACCTACAAATCCACCTGTTCGTACTGCGGCGTTGGCTGTGGCATATTGGTGCACAAAGACAACAAAGGCGGATTGAAAGTAGAGGGCGACCCCGACCACCCGGTCAACCGGGGCATGCTCTGCTCCAAGGGCATGAACCTCCATTATACTGTGATGGACAAGTCGGACCGGCTGCTCTACCCCGAAATGCGCCCGAACCGGCAGGCGCCCCTGCAGCGGGTGAACTGGGATACGGCTTTAGACCGGGCAGCGGCTGTATTCAAGACCTTGATTCATAAATTCGGTCCCGATTCGGTAGGTTTCTATGTGTCGGGTCAGTGCCTGACCGAAGAATACTACCTCGTTAATAAGCTCACCAAGGGCTTTATCGGCACCAACAACATTGACACCAATTCCCGGCTGTGCATGAGTTCGGCCGTGGTCGGCTATAAAATGGCTTTAGGCGAAGATTCGGTCCCTTTGAGCTACGAAGACATCGAATTAGCCGATACTTTTTTTATCACCGGGGCCAATCCGGCCTGGTGCCACCCGATTCTGTTCCGGCGATTGGAAGCCCACAAAGCGGCTAATCCCGACGTAAAATTGATTGTGGTAGACCCCCGCAAGACCCAGACGGCCCAGATGGCCGACCTGCACCTGCAAATCCATCCCGGCACTGACATAGTCCTGTACCACGCCATTGCCCGCGGATTGATTGAACGGGAAAAAATTGACGCAGCGTTTATTCAGAATCACACCGACGGTTTTGAAGCGTTCCGGGAAAAAGTCATGGAACGTACCATCGGGCAGGCAGCCCGGATTTGCGGCGTCAATGTGGAAGACCTCAAATGGGCGGTGGAATACATCGGCCGTTCGAAAGGTTTTATCTCCATGTGGGCGATGGGCCTGAACCAGAGTGTGATTGGGGTGAATAAGAATCTGGCCCTGATTAATTTAAACTTGATTACCGGACAAATCGGCAAACCCGGCGCCGGACCGTTTTCCCTGACGGGTCAGCCTAATGCCATGGGGGGCCGCGAAGTAGGCGGCCTCGCAACCATGCTGGCGGCGCACCGTGACCTGAACAATCCCGTTCACCGGCAGGAAGTAGCCGATTTCTGGGGGGTAAATGCGATTTCGGAAAAACCGGGCTACACGGCCACTGAAATGTTCGAAGCGCTGCGGGAAGGTCGGATGAAAGCCGTATGGATTATGTGTACCAATCCAATGGTGAGCCTACCCGATTCCAACCTAGTAGAAGAAGCTTTGCAAAAGGCCAAATTCGTAGTCGTACAGGACATTTCTAACCGGGCAGATACCCTAAAATACGCCGATTTAGTGCTTCCAGCTGCCGCCTGGGCCGAAAAAACGGGTACCATGACCAATTCGGAACGGCGCATCAGTTACCTCAATAAAGTAGTGGATGCTCCCGGCGAGGCCCTGCCCGATGCCGAAATCCTGTGGCGGTTCGGGCAAAAAATGGGCTTCACCGAGGCGTTTGATTACCTGGACGCCGCCGAAGTATACGCCGAACACTGCCAGTTGACCAAAGGAACCCGCATCGACATCAGCGGCCTGAGTCATGCCCGGTTACAAATGCAGGGCACGGCGCAGTGGCCCGTTCCGGAAGAAAAGCCTGAAGGAACGCCCCGCCTGTTTACCGACCATAAATTCTATACACCCAACCAGAGGGCAAAAATTCATACGGTGCCCGACGAAAACCAGTCAGAGCCAACCACGCCCGAATTTCCCCTAGTCCTGACCACCGGCCGGATTCGGGACCAGTGGCACACGATGACGAAAACGGGTAAGGTCAATAAACTCAACCAGCACATTGACCGGCCTTTCCTGGAAATTAATCCCCTGGATGCCCAAAGCCGGGGCATTGCCGAAGGCGACCCGGTGGTGATCACGAACAACCGGGGCAAGGTACAGGTGGTGGCCAGAGTAACCAAAGACATTAAGCGGGGGGTCGTATTCCTGCCGATGCACTGGGGCAAAATCCTGAACCGTGATTTTGGCCGGGCCAACAACCTGACCCAAGCTTTGGTGGACCCCAAATCCAAGGAGCCCGATTTTAAGTTTTCGGCCGTACAGGTGGAAAAATACGTGAAGCCGCAGCAGAAAATTATTGTGATCGGAGCCGGAGCTGGAGCCTGTCGTTTCGTAGCCAAATACCGCGAACGGAATCACACCGACGAAATTCACGTGTTCAGCCGGGAAACGTCCACGTTCTACAATCGGGTGCTATTACCTGATTATATCAGTGGCGAATTACCCTGGGAACGGCTGCTGAAACTGAATGATGCCGAAGTAAATGGCCTGAACATTCACCTGCACAGCGGAACCGGAGTGGAAAAAATTAATCGTTCGGCCAAAACCATTATTGATTCCAACGGGGTTGAACATAGTTACGACTTGCTGATTATGGGCATGGGCAGCCGGGCTACCATTCTCCGTAACCTGAACCTCGACCTGCAAGGCGTGTTTACGATGCGGACCCGTCCGGATGCCGACAAACTGCGGGCTCACCTCCAAACTGGCGACCACGTCATGATTATTGGCGGTGGCCTGCTGGGACTGGAACTGGCTGCTTCCCTCCGGGAAATCGGCATGCGAGTCACCATTATCCAGCGGATTGCCCGACTCATGGACCGGCAGTTGGACGAAATCGGCAGCCGTTTGCTGCACGAAGAAATGACCGACCGGGGCATTGACATTTACTACAACAACGAAGTAAAATACCTTATCGGCAAAGACCGCGTAACCGGCGTCAAACTAGCCTCTGGCGAAACGATTGAATGTAAGGCGATTGTGATGGCGGTAGGTACGACCCCCAACGTGGAAATTCCCCGTGAAGCCGGACTGTCCGTGAACCGGGGCGTGGTGGTGAATGAATACCTGCAAACCAGTGACCTTAATATTTTTTCCCTGGGCGAAATGGCCGAATTTGGAGGAACCATGTACGGCATCACCGCCGCCGCCGAGGAACAGGCCGACATCATTGTCAACTACCTGAACGGCGACCTGAGTACGTTCTACAAGGGTTCGCTGTTTATGAATATCCTGAAAATGGCAGGTTTACACCTCTGTTCGCTGGGCATGGTCAGCGTGCCGCCCAACGAGCCGGGCTATGAAGAGGTAGTTTTCATGGATTTATCCAAACGATACTATAAGAAGTGCATCATCCACCACGACCGATTGGTTGGGGCTATTCTGTTCGGCGACAAGTCCGAGTTTCAGGAATACAAAGAGCTGATTGTGAAAGGAACGGAGCTTTCCGATAAACGGCTAAGCCTGCTCCGGGCTGGTCAGTCTACCACGGCCGGTGTGATTGGAAAACTGGTTTGTTCCTGCAACAATGTCGGCGAAGGCAATCTGAAGCAGTCGGTGGAAAAAGGCTGCCGCACCCTGCAAGAACTTTGTGTGACCACCGGCGCGGGTACTGGTTGCGGTAGTTGCCGCCCCGAAGTAAAGGCTATCCTGGAAAGCGTAATAAAGAAGAACAAGGTATTGGTCGAGGCGGTGTGATTGGTCATTGGTTAATTGGTCATTGGGAAAAGAGAGATCTTAGGAGACACCTGAAACTATTTACAAATGACCGATGACCAGTAAACTACTGACTAATGATGAACCAATTACTACTTTCCAATAGCCTTGATGTAAGCATTCAGTTTCTTATGGATTGTTTCAAGTTCAGCCATAAGCGTAGTAAAAGTAGCTTCCGTTATTAATTTTCGGTTCTTAGATTTTGTCAGCCATGTCTTCATTTCCAGAATTGAGCCCCGGCTATAATAACAGAACTGTTTGTTCTCCTTATAATAAAATCGTCCATAACCTTCAGCAATGTTGGCAGCAATGGAATCAGCACTTCTTACCAATTGTTTTCCAACTACATCTTTTTGATAATGACTCCATTCTTCTACCTCAAGCCAAACCTGTTCGCCCAGGTTCATTGCTAACGAGTATACTTCTAATTCATCAATGCTCATATAAAGTTTTGTCAAAAATCAATTCTCAAATTACTCCAAATGTTTCGGGAGGAAAAATGGAAATACCAGCAAAGCTTGTACAATTCTAAAATACAAGCTTTCAACAAGATTTCTCCTCTTGACTAATGACCAGCGTACCAATGACTACTGCACCAATGACCAATATTCAGACACTCAGAATTCTCACCCGCGGCGGCGTCATTTCACCCGGCGATTTCCGTAAAATCTGCAAAGCAGCCCGTGAATGCGGCAGCGGGCAAATCAGCCTGGGTTCACGGCAGGAAATTTTCCTCCGGATCGGGGAAGACAAACTTTCGCCGGCAATGGAACAACTGGTCAAAATCAACCTGCCTTTTGAGATCGGGTTTGACCGGAAAGCCAATATTGTTACTTCCTACGCGGCAATGGGCATTTTCCCCTCTACCCAATGGCTGCTGGCCGATACGTATCTGGACGTGCTGGAAAATTTGATTACCAGCCCCGGCTGAAAATTAATATCACCGACCCGCAGCAGCCGCTGGTGCCCCGGTTCAGTGGCGAACTGAATTTTCTGGCTTCGGCCTACCCTACTTTCTGGCATTTATACCTGCAATTGCCTTCGCTCGGCGGTAAATTGCAGGTATGGGCCTGATTGAAGGTGACGATATTGCCAAGCTCTGCTACCTGATTGAACAAATTACCCTACACCAGCAGCCCCGGGACCCTGCATGAACTGGTGGAAGCCGTAAGCCGTGAATTTCCGGACCTGACTACGCGTCCGGCTGAGGCGTCCTATACCATTCCCCGGCTGGATTTTCCGCTTTACGAAGGATTCCAAGCAGCTGGCGCTGGTTTCTGGCTGGGAATTTTCCGCCGCAACCATTCTTACCCGGTGGCTTTCCTGGAGGAACTTTGCGACTTGTGTACCCGCTTCAAAATCGGTAAAGTCAGTCTCACCCCTGGAAAACGTTACTCATTAAGGACATACGGGCTGAACACCGTTTGTATTGGGAAAAACTGCTGGGAACGCACGGTATCAGCACGCAGCATGCCGCCACTGAACTAAACTGGCAACTACCGGACCTGGATGCTGAAGCCCTGATGTTAAAAAAGGAGTTAGTCAATGCGCTGGAAGACCGCGAATGCCCCACGGCCGGGCTTAGTTTTGCGGTGCAGACACAGTGTATGCCCATTGCCACTTCCGTAGTGATTGAACCGGCGGTCGGTGGCGGGAAAGGCATTTTTCAGCTACGCCATACGGTTGATTTTACCCGGAGCAATGCCAAATGGCGGATTTTTGCGCAAGGTATTCCGGCAGCAGAACTGGCCGATAAAGTATGCCAGCTTTGCCATAAATACTACCAATGGCTAGGCAATGCGGGGGAAGAAACGCAAGCCGAAGTAGTGGAAACCCAAACCCCGGCCCCCATCGGCGCTGCCCGTTCACCAGTGTATGCACTGCCTTACGGTCTATGATCCGGCTATGGGAGACCCCGCCGCCGGTATTACCGCCCAAACCCCGTTCGTTCAACTGCCTGATTATTATGTATGCAGTCTTTGCGATGCCCCAAAAAGTGAATTTATTCCGATGAATAGCGGCGAAAAAGTGGTAGTTTAGTTTCCGGTTTCTGGTTTTAGTTTCTGGTTTCTGATTTAATACTAATTTTTTCTGTCATTCCGCAAGGGAACCTTCTCCAGACAAACGGTGATTGTTCTAGGTGAGAAGCCTCCCTTGCGGAATGACAGAAACATTTGGCAGGAGCAACAAGTATTTGAACTGGAAACCAGAAACTCTAAACCGGCAACTTTTAAAGCATGGCAGCACTCATCGATGCATACGGACGGACCTTTGGGACTTTACGGGTAAGCCTGACCAATACCTGTAACCTGGGTTGCGTCTATTGCGTGGATGAATCGGCAACGAGCCAAGCGGATACGCTGCCGGTCCAGTCAGAACAAAACCCCTTAGTGTTTCCCAACTGACCGACCTGATCGGAGCTTTGCACCAGACGCTCAGCCTGCAGGCGGTCCGGCTGACGGGTGGCGAACCTACGCTTTATCGGGAGTTAATTCCGCTGACCGGTGCCATCAGCCGTTTGGGCATTCCAGCCATTAAAATGACTACTAATGGCTATTTACTTTCTCACAAAATAGAAGCCCTGGCCGAGGCTGGACTTTCTTCCCTCAATGTATCCCTGGATGCCTTAGACCCGGATGTTTTCTTTCAGATCAGCCGCCGCCGTAACCTGAATAAGATTCTGGAAGGAATTGAAAAAGCGTTGAAACTCGGCGTACAAGTAAAGATAAACGCGGTGGTAATGAAGGGGATGAATGATAACCAGATACTCAAGCTATTACATTATTCCAAAGAAAGAGGTATTTCGGTTCGGTTTCTGGAAGTGATGCAGATGGGGCACCTGTACGGCAATTTTTCGGCGTATTTTTTCCCGGAAAAGGCTATTTTAAAAACCATAGGGCAAGAGTTTGACTTTACGCCGCTGCACCTGGGAGGCTTCGGCCACGGCCAAATACTACCGGATGCCGGACGGTTACGAATTCGGCATTATTTCCAACGAATCCGACCCGTTCTGCAACGACTGCAACCGCCTGCGCCTCGACTGTTACGGCAATATCTTTGGTTGCCTGAGTAATAATACGCCCATTCCGGTTGCTGAGTATCTCCATAATCCCAAAGGTTTACCACACCTTCTCCAACAGGCTCTTTCCCAGAAAAAACTTCGTTTCACCGGCAGTAAGCTTTCCATGCTGGCCATTGGGGGGTAAGTCCCGTTGCGGTCAGGCTCTACGCTGAGGAAGGAAGGCCGGTTGTCGGTCGTGTGTGGTGATAGGCACAGCTTTTACTTATTTTTGATTGGTTCGGCTAATTCTATGTGATTACCTTCATTATCCAATATCCAAAAATTCGTCACTCCTGCCTTCTCAACCTGAGTTAAGTCGTGCAAGACATGTACCCCTTTTGATTTAAGTACGGCTGCGGCTGCTGTGACGTTTGCTACTTGCAATCCAATATGCTTTGAACCTTGATTGGCTATTGCACCAAAAGCATCTTTGCCTAAATCAGGACTGGGGAATGAGTTTTCTGTATGTAACAACTCAATCCGAATCCCAACAGGTAAAATTATGTGAGCAATTTCAGTTTTCAGTTCAGGGAAGCCAAATCGCCTTTCCAAGGTAAAACCTAGTGTATCTCCATACCAATTGATTGTCTCGTCAAGATTCTTCACTGATAAAGCATAATGATGAATTGCTTCAATCTGTATCATAGTTGTTTTTAGGTTGTGCCGGATCAAAGCTAAACGGCGGCGTGGCTTCCTGCTATGGCTCTGCGGAAAGGCGGGCCGCTGGTCGTTAGTAGGTGGTGTTACCGGCATGGCTTTTAGGTTCATCAATTCTTGTCGTTATTTACTGATTTACTTTCTTGCAGTCAACGCTTTGCTGCCTACCCTTTTAATCTTATCTAGGAGTTACGCAGTGAAAACTTACGTAAGATTTACTTTAATCAATTGTGTCTGAATTCTATCTCTGAACTGATACCAGTTATCAATAAGCTTATTGACAACTTTCTCTTCTAAAGCTATAAAAGCCCAATAGACAGAAAAAATGTGTGTTTTCACAGCACAACTGCGGCGTACTAAAAAATGCTCGGCGTTGCAAAGCTGTTTGACAGCCCGGTGAAACATCTCAATGTGCCAATGCTCTCCATGTGCTTTTTCAAACTCTGCTAGAGTTGCTTTCATCCTCTTTTCTTCTTGCAGGCCTTTTTCTGCATACTTGTAGTAGATATAATATCTTGTTTTGCCCTGTTCTTCTTGGCTGAACAGTGTCACAAAATCAAAACCTTTTAAATGGGTCCATAACCCATCGGTCTCTACCGGCGCTTGTTGTACCTGTTGGTACACGCCTTTTTGGGTAGACACCTGCCGGTCTTTCTCTACTGAAAACATGGCATCCATTTTCTGTCTGCGGACCCATTTCAAGTTGTCTACACTCGCATACCAACTATCACCGGTTACTAAATTAGCAGACAGGCCCCAATCTAATACCTCATTGAGCATTTCCCTGAATAACTCATTTTTGGTCTTATCTTCTGCTGGCAGATAGATGCGATAGTTGACAGGCACACGTACCCCTTTGACATCTGTATACAACAAGGTCACTAAACACATCCCTTGTACCACTTTGTGGTGCTTGCCTGAGTAATGGCGGCCAATGAGTGCGTTCAGCTTTGCATTACTGTAAGGCTTATCCCACACACTGTCATCCACACTTAAGGTGCCCCCTTGTAAAATAATCAAGGGTTTGCAGCGGCAAAACAAGTCATAAGGCGTATAGTCTTCTCTGACTAAAAAGTTTAATACACTATCGTGTGACATAGATTCCATCGCTTGGGATAATTTACTACAGCCCCGGTTCTGTGGAATCACTAACAGATAGTGGCTGTATAAGGATAAATCGCACAAGGCGGTTGATTTTTTTTCAACTCTCGCATAAATGCTAAACTAATCCCTTTTTGCTATTTTTGAAACCTTACGTAATACTTCACTGCGTAACTTCTATTATCTATAAATCCATGCCTTGTCTTCTGTTCTTTTTAAAGATCACGTTTCTAGTTAGGCATTTTATCCCCACTAGGAGTTGCATCTACTTTAAAATGTTGGTCGAGAAAGTTAAACACAACATCGAAGTGGTTCTTGGTGGCGTAATGACCTCCTGCAAAGGAAACGTGTTGGTAGTAATGACTAAAATGTTTTTCTTTCAATCGCTGTACCATCTTTTCTGACATAGAGTGCGAAGGCCAGGCTTGATCATCTACAGCCGACAGCAGTAAAATCGGTCCCTTTATTTTTTCTACCTCAATAGCAGCGTTTTCCCAATATTTCTTCTCTTCCAAAATAAGCTCTAATCCTTTTTGAGTGTTCCCCTTTAAAAATTGCCAAATAGCGGTAGGTGGAACCGTAAAAGTAGGTACCTCTTGGTCATGGTAAGAAGTCATTTACTGAGGTAATAGAAAACCCCCTTTATTTTACCTTACCAATGTAATAACAAATACGGGTGTTGCCTGTAAATAACGGAGCTCAATCTTGAGGAAAACTTTTTCTTTGAAACGCATTTTTTATACTGCATTTTGGCCGAGACTAAGTGTTCGCACTCGTATGCCCTCTCAGCGGCGCACGCGTGAATGCACACCGGGGCAAGGCTAACTTTGAAAAATGGAAATCGTTTATTAACATTGCAGCACTGCAAGTCAATTACCCTTAGCAAGTAATTGGTTTATAAAGAAGGAGGGAGAGAATAGGCTCTTAGAACTCCTGGCAACCTGCCACTCCGGTAAGGTGCTAAATCCTACCTAAATACAATTTAGGAAATATAAATTAGTTATGACATGAACACTCAAATTGTTTCTTTGCCGTTACTGGCAGCCTTATCCGAAGCATCTCCTGGCAATCATTGGAATGTTATTGCTATTTTCCCTTTTTAGCGGCAAATAACAGTAATGGATTTGCTATTGACATCTTCCCTAAAATTTATACTTATCTCACAGTACAATACTCACCAATCATAACCTTTCACCAACCTAAAAAACATACTTGCCATGTCACAACCCCTAAAGTTCGAAACCCTACAATTACATGCCGGTCAGGAAGTTGACCCTACTACCGGCTCCCGGGCAGTCCCCATTTACCAAACAACCTCTTACGTGTTCAAAAATGCTGAACACGGAGCCAACCTGTTTGCGCTGAAAGAGTTCGGAAATATTTACACCCGGATCATGAACCCGACCACCGACGTGTTCGAGAAGCGGGTAGCGGCACTGGAAGGCGGGGTGGCCGCACTGGCAGTAGCCTCCGGACAGGCCGCACAATTCGTTGCGCTGACCAATATTCTGCAGGCTGGTGATAATTTTGTCACGACTTCTTTCCTGTACGGCGGCACCTACAATCAGTTCAAGGTTTCTTTCAAACGGCTGGGCATTGAAGCCCGTTTTGCCGACGGTGATAAAGTAGAAAGCTTTGAAAAGCTGATTGACGGCAACACTAAAGCTATTTATCTGGAAACCATCGGAAACCCTGGTTTTAATGTGCCTGACTTTGAAGCTTTTGCTGCCCTGGCCCGTAAGCACGACCTGCCGCTGGTGGTAGACAATACGTTTGGCGCCGGAGGGTATTTGTTTCGTCCTTTGGAGCACGGAGCTAATGTAGTCGTAGAGTCAGCTACTAAGTGGATTGGCGGACATGGCAACAGCATTGGCGGCGTAATTGTGGATGGCGGTAACTATAATTGGGGCAACGGCAAATTTCCGCAGTTTACTGAACCCTCTGAAGGCTACCACGGCATGAAGTTCTGGGATATCTTCGGCACCAATGGTCCCTTCGGTAATATTGCCTTTATTATCCGGGCCCGGGTGGAAGGCTTGCGTGACTGGGGCCCGGCCATTAGTCCATTCAATTCATTTCTGCTATTGCAGGGACTCGAAACCCTTTCCCTTCGCGTAGACCGGCACGTACAGAACGCCCTGGAACTGGCTAAATGGCTGGAAGCGCATGAGGAAGTGGAAAGGATTAATTACCCGGGTCTGGAAAGCAGCCCCTATCACCAGTTGGCGCGTAAATACCTGAAACGCGGTTTCGGAGGAATGCTTTCTTTCAAATTAAAAGGTGGGCGTCAGCAGGCCGAGAAGTTTGTAAACAGCCTCACCATGATCAGTCACCTGGCCAACGTAGGAGATGCCAAGACATTGATTATCCATCCGGCTTCGACTACCCATCAGCAACTTTCGGAGCACGAACAGTCAGCTGCCGGGGTAGACCCTAATCAACTCCGGATATCCGTAGGAATTGAACACATCGATGATATAAAAGCTGATTTTCAGCAAGCTTTTGACAAAGTTAAGGCAAGTGCATTACAAGCCGTTTAATCACAATTGTTGAATTGTTGAATTGTTGAATTGTTGAATTGTTGAATTGTTTTTACTCTGAATAACTTTTTTCTATGAAGCTGAATGAAAGCTTTTTATCAGCCATTTAACCATATAACAATATAGCTATCAAACAATATAGCAATTTAGCCATACAGCAATTCCCCGAGGGGGAACTAGGGTGTACGACAAATTGCAGATCAACCATTAAACTTTGTTCGTGTTGTTCCGCATTTAGCTTCGCTGAGAATAGTTGCAATGCGGAACTGAGAAAAGGGCATTTCAAATGCCCGGCTATACACATCCGTATTGCAAATGCGGATGAACGCTCTGCATTTTGTCGTACACCCGGGAACTATCAATGCAAATGAATTTGGAAACGAGATACTATCATTACCAGCAGCCTTTTGCCCTTGAATGTGGAGAAACGCTACCAGAGGTACAACTGGCGTACACTACTATGGGTACGCTCAATGAAGGGGCAGACAATGTAATATGGGTTTGCCATGCCCTTACCGCTAATGCCAATCCGGCCGAATGGTGGCCCGGACTGGTAGGGTCTGGCATGTTGTTTAATCCCGAAGAGCATTTTATCGTGTGTGCTAATATGCTGGGATCGCATTATGGCTCTACGGGGCCACTTTCTATCAATCCAGCCACGGGTGAGCCCTATTACCAGGACTTTCCGCTAGTGACCGTACGTGATATGGCCCGTTCGCTGGATTTACTCCGGCAGGAATTAGGTGTACATAAAATTTATACTTGCATTGGCGGCTCGATGGGAGGACAGCAAGCCCTGGAATGGGCTATCTTGCAGCCTGACCTGATCGAAAATCTGATACTAATTGCTACCAATGCCCAGCATTCGGCCTGGGGAATTGCGTTTAATGAAGCACAGCGAATGGCTATTCAGGTGGACCCTACCTGGCAGCAGCGCCGTCCGGATGCGGGCATCAACGGAATGAAGGCGGCGGGCAACGGCGCTGCTCTCCTACCGCAATTATGAAACGTATCTGAAAACGCAGACTTCCGGTGAGGTCGACAAACTGGATGGCTACCCAGCCTCCTCTTATCAGCAGTACCAAGGCGAAAAACTAGTCCGCCGTTTCAACGCGTTCTCGTACTGGATTCTTTCCAAAGCCATGGATTCGCATCATGTGGGCCGGGGCAGAGGGGCGTGGTGACTGCCCTGCGGCAGGTTAAGTCCCGGACACTGGTCATAGGCATTACCTCCGATGTATTGTTCGCGGTCGTTGAGCAGCTGCTTCTGTCTAACTACATTCACGATGCGCATTAAGAATATCTCGAATCAGTGTACTGTGATGATGGATTCCTGTTTGAGTGTGAGCCGATTGCGGCGCATTAAGATTCTTTCCTCCGGGCTAATGCCGGGATAACCACCAATGAATTAAGTAAAAAGTTGATTTAAGTTAAGTACTGGGATTATCTGTCAAACTAAATAAAATTTATGACCCAATTGAAAATAGGCTTGTTTGGCTTTGGCTGCGTGGGGCAAGGACTGTATGATATCCTGAACCAGAATGAAGGATTCCGGGCAGAGGTAGTCAGCATCTGCGTAAAAGACCGTACGAAGCCACGCAAACTGGATGAAAGTTATTTCACCTACGACAAAAACGATATTCTCGACAATCCGGAAATTAATCTGGTCGTCGAGCTGATTAATAATGCCGACGAAGCCTACGAAATAGTTACTACGGCGCTGCGGCAGCGTAAGATCGTAGTAACGGCCAACAAAAAAATGCTGGCCGAACACCTGGAAGAACTGGTTGCCCTGCAGGAGGAATACCAGACGCCTCTACTCTACGAAGCCTCAGTGTGCGGCAGCATTCCCATTATCCGGAACCTGGAAGAATACTACGACAATGAATTGCTGCATTCGGTTTGCGGCATTATCAACGGTTCTTCCAACTACATTCTTTCTAAAGTTTTCAATGAAGGGCTGACCTATTCCACGGCCTTGCGTCAGGCTCAGGATCTGGGCTTTGCCGAAACCGACCCAACCCTCGACGTCGGGGGGTTTGACGCCTTGAATAAGTTGTGTATCCTCATTATGCACGCCTATGGCTTGTTTGTGAAGCCCGAAGAAGTGTTCAATTACGGGATTGGCTCCCTTTCCGCCCATGATTTTCAGTTTGCTCGTGAGAAAGGATTAAAAATCAAACTGCTGGCCAGGGTCGAAAAGGTAAATGAAGACAGTATTACCGCCTTCGTAATTCCGCAACTGGTGCCCCGGGAAGATTACCTTTTTAACGTGGAAAACGAGTATAATGGCGTAACGGTGCAAGCTGCCTTTGCCGATAAGCAGTTTTTTATGGGTAAGGGAGCCGGTGGGCATCCCACGGGTTCCGCGGTGCTTTCGGATATTTCGGCTAGCCGCTACCAGTACAAATACGAGTATAAGAAGCTTGCCCGTCACCGGGCCTTGCACTACACCACCGATGTAAGACTGGAAGTATACCTGCGCTACCACGACGAAACCGACCTGGGCCTGCTGCAATTTGAGCACATTGCCGAGCAGTACATCGGCCGCAGCTTCCACTACGTTATCGGCGAAGTGTCCCTGGCTCATTTACTTTCCATCAAGCAGGAACTGGCCTCCCGTGATATCTTTATTGCCAGTACCGGCCGCAAAGTAGAGCCCGTGGCCGAAGAGGTCTTAGCAGCCGCCGCAAGCGAGAAAGCCAAGTAGTGACATAACAGCCGGCCTGTTTCAATGGTCTGAAGCCGGGTAAGGACGGGAAATTTGTTTAGCTTAATTTCGAATGCCAAACAAGGAATGTTGCATGAAGAAGGAATTTTTAACACTTCTTCATGCAACATTCCTTGTTCGTTATTAGATATTCAATTAGAATAGGCTACGCTCCCTGCTTCCACCTCAGCAATTTAACTTGCCAATAGAACCAGGTTCCCACCTTTTTATGATAGGGATGCGAAGGAGTATTATGGATTTGGGAGAAAATGGACTCTGCCTGCCCGACCTGGTTATCTTTCAGGTAAGCCCACGCCAAATAATATTGGGCGTCGGGATAAAATTGCCGGTCACTGGTCTCGTTGCTTTGGGATAGTACCCGTTTAAACCCTTTAATCGCTTCATCCGGTCTTGCCAGAGCCAGATAAGCATTAGAGGCAATAAAAATATCCTCGATGGCGGGATTACGCAATTGGTTATAGAGACTGACCACACTTTTGTAGTTGCCATTAGCGTATTCCAGCAACAACATATGACTAGGTGAACGTGGGGTGTTTGCTTCACCGCGTACTACTTCCGGCTGATACGTATCGGCCTGGGTGCCAAGGCTATCTGGGTTCAGGGTAGCCATCCTGATTACCAAGACACTTGCCAGTAATAGCACAACTCCCGCGGCAATACGCATGGGCATTGAGCCCAGCCACTGAAAAGAGCTGCTTCGCCCCTTTTCGGCCATCTTACGGGCATGAATCGCTTGCAGGTCCTGCCGCATGCCGTAGTTTTTCAGGAGTGAACGTACAGATCGTACGCTTTCTACTTCTTCGTAGAGTGCAGCGTCTTCCTGTAGTTTACGTTCAAAGTCGACCCGGTCGGCTTCCGCTAATTCTCCTCTGAGGTAGCGGTCAATATATTCGGCCCGCCCCAGTTCTGCATTAGATTCCATGGATCAGAAAATCTTTTAATGTGCTTTTAACTGTATTGCTTTTTTGGAGCGTCTCCATCAGTTGCTTCATACACTTATATTTCTTATTACGTACCACCTGTTCACTTTCATAATTCATTTGCTCAAAAATCTCTTTCATGGAGAGATCTTCATAATAGTACAACACCAGAATTTTTTTGCAGGTCTCCCCTAAATTCTCCAGCAGGGCCAACACCTGCCGCTTGGATTCATTCCGGACAATAGTGGTTTGCAGATCATCTTCTTCCGCCGAAGATATTTTATAGTATTCGGTGTCCCGAACAAAACCCCGGTCTTTCTTCTTCAGTTCATTCAGCCAAAGATTTCGGGCAATGGCGTACAAAAAAGTTTTGATACTCGATTGCCCACGGAATTTACCGCTTTGAATCAGTTCAATAAATACTACAATTACTTCCTGGAACAGATCTTCAGCGTCTTGCTGGCTGCCTTTATTTTTACGGATAAAATTGGCAAGGTTGTCGTAGTGGGCATCGTATAGATAACCAATCGGTGCTTCGATGGGATGTTGCTGGCGTATTGCCTCGATAATTTCCCCATCCGAGTAGCTCTTCCTGGCTTTCATCAGACTGGCAGTTAACGGTTAGTAAATGATTAGTGGATAAATGTAATCTGTTTTTGAGACAAAAGGGTAAAGTTCAGGGAAAAAGTAGTTGAAATTAAGAAGCGAGGAGTGAGAAGCCAGGAGTAAGCGAAAAATTCTTCATCCTGGATTAAAACCCGGTATGGTATCAGAAAGCCGCACCCATACTGTTATTCTCACTCCTCACTTCTCGCTTCTTACTTCCATTTACAGCTCCCTTCATGTATATTTAACCAAAACATAATCTGAGTTGCCCTCTATCTCAGATCTTATGTCTTTTGTCTCTATTTACGTTAATGCAGAAAATTCTGAAAGCTTATCTTAAGCGGCTTACTAATCTTACGGCTTCCAATAAATCATTATTGCTAACCGGCTTGCCTGCCGGGCAATTCATTGATTTACACGAATTTGATTTTCTCAATGGTACCCCATCCTTTGACCGCATCGCCCAACTGATTGCCGGCAAACCCTCTATTCCACTCTGCGATGTACTTGACAGCCGTTTTGACCGGGTAAATGTGGCCAGCCGGAAATTGAAAAAAATTGCCCGGACTGCCGCCTTCATCGAGGAGGAACGCGGCACCCAGGATTTGTACGTAGGCTACCCGATGATCAGCGGTAAGCTGCTGGATGGGACGCTTGTGCGCTGTCCACTGCTTTTTTTCCCGGTTGGGCTGTTACGCAAGGGCAATGGCTGGGTGCTACAGCCAAGAGATGGTGGAGAACCAACTTTTAACCAACCTTTTTTGCTGGCTTATTCTTATTTTAATGAAGTATCTATTGGGGATGAGTGGCTGGAAATGGATTTTGACGAGTTCAGTAAAGATAGTGTCATATTCCGGACGCAGTTGTACGAACGGTTGAAAAGGAGTCCCCTGGAAATTAACTTCAACCAGGAGACCTTTACCGATAAGCTGCACGCTTTTGCCATTCTCGGGAAAGCGGACCTGGAAGAAAACGAAAGGACGGGGGAAATTAAGCTCCATCCGGAGGCAGTATTGGGTATATTTCCGCAGGCTGGTTCTTACCTGGCGCCCGACTACCGGGACCTGATCGGAAAAAGTGTCGTTGGGCTGCGGGCAGAAATGGATGCAGCTGAAGTTCTACCCAATAGTCAGTTGGTTTCTGCTGCTACGCCTGAGCCCGATGGGTCAGCGCTTCGCTCCGGACTGCAATCACTGGAAGACTTCTTTATGACCCGTTCCCAGTCCAATACGGAGGCTTTTCATAGCCCCATCCGGGAGGAACATACGCTTACGCCATTAGCTATGGATGCCTCGCAGGAAAAAGCCATCCGGGCCATCAAGTCTGGGCGCAGCATGGTGGTGCAAGGTCCGCCGGGTACGGGAAAATCACAGCTGATCGGTAACCTGATTGCTGACTACACAGCTCGCGGGAAAAAGGTACTGTTGGTCTGTCAGAAAAGGGCGGCGCTGGATGTTGTCTATGAGCGGCTTGAGCACGTAGGCCTAGCCGATTTTGTGGCCTTGGTGCATGACTTCCGGCATGACCGTAAGGCGTTATACGCCCAGATTGCCTCCCAAATTTTCCGGTTGGAAGAAAATAAACGTCTCAATCAGAGTCTGGACGCCATTTTTCTGGAACGGGAATTTTCGCAGGAAAGCCGGAAGATTGACCGGCTGGCTGGCGAACTGGAAGAGTTCCGCGCGGCCCTGTTTGATTATTCGCACTGCGGCGTCTCCGTCAAGGAGCTATACCTGAGTAGTAACCCATCGGGTCCGGCTGTCAGCCTTAAGAAAGAGTACAAACAGTTTATTTTTATGGAAAACGCGGATCAGGCAAGCAGCCCGGGCCGCGATACCCGTATCCTGCTGGCGGACTTTACCAGGCGGCTGCATCAATATGAGTCGTTTGCATCCCGCCTGGATCTGCCTGCGTATCCTTGGGCCAAGCGGCTGTCCTTTCACCGGTTTACCCCTACTGACCTGACAGTAATCATTGAAATACTGCGGGAGATTCCGGAAGTAGCCTCTAGTATTACTGCTCAAGCCGCCACTATTGCCAATCAGACATGGACCATTCCGCAGATTGAGCAGTTGGAGAAGGATGAGAAGAAGATCAATAACTTTATTGATACCATCAGGACCCAGAATCAGTGGAATATTTTTCGGCATCTGCTCAAGGCCGATAAGGGCAGGTACCTGACAGGCAAAGACCTCGATTCTCGGGAACGTAAACTGCTCAAATGCCTGCGGGACGAAGGGATCGACAAACCCCGAGCCCGCGACTCAGGGGCC
>JAUJNL010000100.1 GCA_030448185.1 Cytophagales bacterium
AGACTACCTTGTTCCCTTTTCTAAATACGCATCACTGATTTCATTTTAGTATAAGTCCGTATCGACTACCTCTACCTTGTTTTCGGTCAGGAATTCGTTCAGGTGGCACTCTTCGGTGAGCATGGATTTGCTTTTCACTACCTTCCCAATTCTTTCTTCCCGGATAATTTTCAGGACGATCTGGTTGTGCTCCTGTGCATCGGCGGCCCAGTGGATTTTTACGCCGTTCCGGGTGGCCTTTTCTTCAAACTGGACCAGTAATTCGTCGAGGTGGGCCAGTACATAGTCTTTAATCCGGGAGGCCGCTTCGCGCAGTTGCTCCCATTCGGGGAGTTGCTGTACGGCCCGGTCCCGCTTCTGCCGCACAAACCACAGGGCGCCATCATGCCAGTTGGTGCGTTCTTCATCCCGGATAAAAGCGTCTGCCGCCTGGGCGTGATCGGTATGGGTAAATTTCATTTGGAAGCCAGAATTTGGGCAATATGTACTACTTTAACCTCTCTTTGCTGACGACGCAGAATTCCTTCCAAATGCATCAAACATGAAACATCGCCGCCAGTAATATACTCGGCTCCATTATGGAGGTGATCGGCTACCCGGTCTTGCCCCATTTTCACCGAAACGGCTTCTTCGAAGACGCAAAACGTGCCGCCAAAGCCGCAACATTCGTCCGTACGATTTAAGGGCACTAAATTCAGCCCTTGCACCATTTCCAGTAGTTGGCGGGGTTTGGAAAACGCCGGCCCGACAATCTCGGAAGCGGACGAAAGCCCCAGGCCCCGTTGTCCGTGGCAACTGACGTGCAAACCGACGCGGTGCGGAAAACGGGCCGTGAGGTCTTTCACCTGTAATACATCCGTGAGAAACTCGCATAACTCATAGATGTGACCGCGGATATGGGCAGCTTCTTGCGGCTGTTTATCGGAATGCAGGTGATCTTTGAGGTGCAGCACGCAACTGCCCGAGGGGGCCACCACATAATCATATCCGGCAAAATTGCGGGTAAACAAGTCCGAACAACCCTGCGCATAACTTCCAAATCCGGCGTTGGCCATGGGTTGGCCGCAGCAGGTCTGGTCAGCCGGAAAATCTACTTCCAGGCCGAGTTCTTCCAGTAGTTCCAGGGTAGCAATCCCGACTTGAGGGTAAAACTGATCGATGTAACAGGGAATAAATAATGCTACTTTCAGGCCCATTGCAGTTTCTGATTTTTAACCCGGCTGCCCATGATGGCATACCACAGTACAAAAGCGAAGCAAGCCAGCGGAACCCAGAATGAGGCCGAAGTGCTGACCGTATCGGCAATGTATCCCATCAGCGGCGGGAAAATAGCTCCGCCTACGATACTCATAATCACGAAGGAAGATCCCTGTTTGGTAGATTCACCCAGGTCTTTAATGGCCAGGGCAAAAATGGTCGGGAACATAATGCTCATAAAGAAACTCACCAGCATCAGCGCATACACCGGATACAGGCCCTCCGAATAGATGACAAACAGGAGTAAGGCTACATTGCATACGGCGTAAATGCCTAGCAGCACTGCTGGTTTTACATACCGCATAATTACGGTGCCGGCAAAACGGCCCGCCGTAAACAGGAACATGCAAACCGAAAGGTAGATGGAGGCGTCTTTATTGGAGAGGTTTGGGATACTTTCCGTCGCGTAATTGATGAAAAATGCCCCGATGCCCACTTGGGCTCCCACGTAAAAGAACTGCGCCAGCACGCCGTTCACGAAGTGTCTGATGCGGAACAGATTGCCATTCGTCGGCAGGCTCACGTGATCCTCCACTGATTTTTCGTCGATCTCGGGCAAACGGGCCCGCGTAAAGAGCAGGGCCACCAGCACGACTACGATCCCGATGCCCAGGTAGGCCGTCTGCACCGAGGAAAGGTTCGTATTGGCGATATTTGTCTCTTCGGAAAAAATGAGAAAAGCACCGATGACCGGTCCCAGGATCCAACCCAGGCCATTGAAAGATTGCGAAAGATTAAGCCGTTGTTCCGATGATTCGGCCGGACCCAGCACCGTTACGTATGGGTTGGCGGCAGTTTCCAGGATGGTGAGGCCGCAGGCAATGATAAACAGGGCAACCAGGAAGAAGCCAAAAGTCCGCACTTCGGCCGCCGGATAAAACAGGAATGCCCCCACGGCGTACAGCAGTAAACCAATAATAATACCCCGTTTATAGCCCACTTTTTTGAGCAGCATACCCGCCGGAAGGGCCATCAGGAAATAGGCACCGAAAACGGCCAACTGAATCAGACCCGAAGCCGATTTGGAAATGCTCAGCGCCTCCTGAAAATGCTTATTAAGCACATCAAGCATACTATGGGCCATACCCCACAAAAAGAAAAGGCTGGTGACCAGCATAAAGGGAAAAAGAAACTTGTTCTTTCCGTTCATAGGAATTAAATCGGAAAATGATGGTTGTCAAATGCGTGTAAAAACCTCATCCCCCAGCCCCTTCTCAGTAGGAGAAGGGGAGTAAGAATTGTCAATCTTGAAGTCCCTCTCAGCAGGGGACGAAAACGGAAGTTTTCGGGCCAGCCTGCGGGAAGGATTTGTGGAAGGGATTTGCCCAAAAAGGCGAACTTCGTTTAGGGTGAGGTTTATAAAAATAATCCTTGCCTTTACTTTGTATTTATTGAAGAAAGAGTAGGGATATACTTGCAAACTAACAATAGAATTTCCGGATAAACTTTACGGGAATTGGCAAGTTTTAATACTATCTTGGCAAAGTATAACCTCTTTTGGGTATAATTTTGTTTTTTATAGTGTATGAAACCTACTTTTCTGAAGGTTCCCTCTCCGCTGGCGCATTCATTCTCCCTCCGGAAGGATATAGGGCGGCGTTTTTACCACCTCTGGCACTACCACCCGGAAATAGAATTGACCTTGGTGCAGCGAGGCTCGGGTACCCGGCTAATGGGGGACAGCATTGAAAACTTCCGCGAAGGCGATTTAATACTGGTAGGCAGTCACCTGCCGCACATGTGGCGGAGTGATGAAATTTATTTCCGGGAAGACACCAGCCACCAGGCTGAGGCCACCGTCATTCACTTTCGGGAAGATTTTCTGGGAGCTACTTTTTTTCAACTTCCCGAAATGAAACCGGTGAAAGACCTGCTCGAAAAGGCCCGCCGGGGAATCAAAATAACGGGAGCTACCCAGCAGGAAATCAGTGGGCGGATGCAATTGCTCTTTGAACTGGATGGTATTGACCGGCTTACCTCGCTGGTATCCATCCTGAAAACCATTGCGCTGTCTCCCGACCTGGAAATGCTTTCGGGGGCCAGTTTCCAGTTTACCTATGATGAACTCGACACGCAGCGCATCAACCAGATCTACGCGTACATCCTGAATAATTTCGGCCAGAAAATCACCATCGAGGAGGTTGCCGCCATTGCCAGTATCAGTCCGCACTCTTTTTGCCGGTACTTTAAGGCCAAGACCCGAAAGACATTTTCCCAGTTTCTGCTCGAAATCCGCATTGGTCAGGCTTGCAAGCTGCTGATTGAGGACAAAATGATCATTTCACAGGTATGCTATGAGAGTGGTTTCAGTAATCTGGCGCACTTCAACCGAAAGTTTAAGGAGATCATGAAGAACACGCCCTTGAAATACAAGAAGGAGTACAACCTAAGACAGTAACGCAATAAATTCATGGCTGCTTATGCCTTATTTCCAGATTATGCTGAAGCAGAAGTATTGCTACTTAAATAAATCAGGAATTAGTGCTTAGTTATCTGCATGGGCGGCTTACTAGTCAGGCAGAATTAGTATAAATGAGTACCGGTATTGCTCGAACCGGCAATCATTTATACTACCCTTTCAATAATGGCCATTGGAATTCCCCCCAGGTATACTGGTGAATTAAACCTTGATGAATTAAACCTCAGTCCCGAACAATTTCTGGTGGTTGCTTCCGAAGCGGTCATGCAACTGGGTTGGGATATCGGATGGCTGAATGCTTCAGGGATGGTGGCCTATGCGCCCATTTCCATCAGTTCCTGGAGTGAAGAAGTTAAAATTATCCGGGAAGGCGGCAGCGTCAAAATCAAGAGTGAATGTCTGGGCAAGCAGATTGTTGACTTTGGAAAGAACCGTCGGAATATTGTACGGTTTATTGATGTTTTTACGGCGATAAAAGAAGCTAGCCAGGCTGAGGAGCTTGAACAGAAATACCTTGCATTGCAACAACGTTTTCCGGAAGTATTAAATGGACAACCCCTGACGGAGAAAGAAAAATTTGATAATATCTTCTCTTTTTTTACTCCGACGGAGGGGTATTTTATTACGCCGGTTCTCATTAATTTTAATATAATCGTTTTTATGTTGATGGCTCTCTGCGGGGCCGGCATTTTTGAGCATAATGCTGACAGCCTGATCTGGTGGGGAGCCAATCTACGTCCGTTTACGATGGCAGGGGAGTGGTGGCGGCTGCTGACAAATTATTTTCTGCATATAGGTTTGCTGCAACTGATTATGAATATGTACGCCCTGCTGTATATAGGGGCGCTGATGGAGCCTTATCTGGGCCGGACCAGATTTTTAAGCGCTTACCTTTTATCGGGACTGGCGGGCAGCATCACCAGCCTGTACTGGCACGATGCTGCGGTCAGCGTAGGGGCGTCCAGCGCCATTTTTGGTTTGTACGGCGTATTTCTCATTATGATGACCACCGACCTGATTGAAAAGTCGGCCCGAAAGGCCCTGTTTTCCAGTATTGTCTTCTTTGTGGTATTTAATCTGTTAATGGGGCTCAGAGGTGGGGTTGATAATGCTTCTCACATTGGGGGGCTGATGGGAGGATTGGTAATCGGTTGTGCCTGTTTTCCGGGACTTTTTAAGCCTTACGTACTTAACTTTAAATTAGGCAATAACTGGTTTTCCAAAGGGCAAAGCAGTTAACCAACAGATTCTCCTTAAGTCATTTTATCGGACATTTACGAAAAGCGGGGCTCTCAAGCCCCGTTTTTTTTGACGCCACTTGATGTTTGGAAGCGGTGTAAAAGTAGGGCTAACAGTTCTTGGTTATGGTCTCCAGAGGGAAGCTTCGGGAGCAAATCCGGTTCAGAAAACAAACTCTATTTCATTCCAGTAAATTTTATTTCAATCCGGGTTAAACCTTAAGAAAGGTTTTTTGTCTTAAGGCCCGATTAGCTACATTCGCTTCGCTGATGTGGGTGGAATACTTTATATCTGTCACATTCCGAACCAATCAATGAAATTACTCCCGGGTAGGATGGCTGACCCATAAGTATCATAAAAGAAGTAAAACAAGTCTACTATAAACACGAAGCTAGCTATAACCCTAAAACGGTTTTTAAAATTCCTCAGTATGAGATTGTTGATGCTTATGATTGGGATTCTTTTCTTTATGAAGGTGGGCCTGGCCCAGCAACGCGGCATCGGCACTGTACAGGGCATTGCTGTTGACTCTCTCACCCGTACGCCCCTCTCAGAGGCTACGGTTTCTCTTTTGTCGACTAAAGATTCTTCGCTCAATACGTATACCATCACCGGTGCGGAAGGAAGCTTTGTTTTCCGGAACGTGCCGGAAGGACAGTACCGGGTGCAGGTGAGTTTTATCGGCTACCGGAGTACCGGTAAAACAGTAACTGTCTCCTTAGCCTCACCTAAGGCCGACTGCGGCGCCCTGGCGCTTACGCCGGTTGCCATCGCCCTCCAGGAGGTGGAAATCGTGCAGGAGAAAGCGCCGGTAGCCGTGAAAGGCGACACGCTAGAGTTTAATGCTGGTTCTTTTAAAACGCAGGCCAACGCCCAGGTAGAAGACCTGCTGAAGAAACTTCCCGGCGTGGAAGTTGACCGCGACGGGGCCGTGAAAGCGCAGGGTCAGGAAGTTAAACGGATACTAGTGGACGGCAAGCCCTTTTTTGGCGATGATCCTAAAATGGCTATGCGCAACCTGCCGGCTGACATCATTGACCAGGTGCAGCTGTACGACCAGCAATCGGATCAGTCGGCCTTTTCGGGATTTGATGATGGCAACCGGGAAAAGACCATTAATCTGATTACCAAAAAGGATAAACGGAAGGGCTCCTTCGGGCAGAATGCAGTAGGCGTCGGGACCAATGACCGTTACCAAGCCCGCCTGAGTCTGAACCGTTTCAATGACGGCCAGCAACTTTCCGTGATGGGCATGGCCAACAATATCAACCAGCAGGGCTTTACCTCGCAGGATATGTTCAATTTTGGCTCGTCGTTCTCGGGTAGCTCCGGGAGAAATAGCGGAAGCAGCGGCACGGGTGGCCGCGTGGTAACGAGTTCGGGCCGGAGTATTGGAGGCGGGAGCAGTAGCGGGCAGGCCGGTCAACCGGGATCGATTACCGAATCGCTGGCCGGTGGAATTAATTTCCGGGATGCCTGGGGAAAAAAGGTAGAGTTCAGCGGCAGTTATTTCCTGAATCATTCAGCCGTTAACCGGGCGCAGCAAAGCTACCGGCAGTACATTCTGCCGGATACGACTTACCTTTCGGAGCGAAACAACCAGTCGTTGAGCAAGAGCACCAATCACCGGCTGAATATACGGCTGGAGTACAAAATTGACTCCATGACTACCTTAAAGGTAATTCCTAACCTCTCGCTGCATCAATCGGATTACCAGGGCAGGAACAATTCGCGGACATTCACGGTGAGCGGCAATCCGCTTAACCGCAGTAATACGGATTATACTTCAACTGGCAATGACATATCCGGCAGTAATACCCTGCTGCTCATGCGTAAATTCCGGAAGCGCGGCCGGACATTTTCAGTCAACCTGAATACGGTGCTTAATGAGCAGCACACGGAAGGACTAAACCAGTCGGGTAATGTATTTTATTCGGCCGGAGAGGAGAAACAGGCCCGTTCCTTTAATCAGAAAAGTGATCAGCAGACCCGATCTCTGACCAACCACGTGAATGCTTCCTACACGGAGCCGCTGTCGCTGACCCGCTTGCTTGAACTGAGTTATGCCTACAATCGTACCCGTAATCATTCGGACCGGGTGGTGAATGATTTTGACGAAGCCACCGGACAGTATGACCAGTTTAACTCCCGGCTCAGTAATGAGTTTGAAAACACCTTCGATACCCAGCGGGGTGGGATCAGTATTCAGACGAAAAAACTTAAATACCATTATAGTGTTGGCCTGGACTTGCAACAGGCCAGCCTCCAGACCCAAAACCGGACGGTAGACAGCCTGCTCAGCCGCCGGTATACCAATTTGCTGCCCAATGCTGAGTTTTCGTATAACTTCAGCCGCCACCGTCATTTCCGTCTGCGGTACCGGGCCCGGATTAATCCACCTAGTGTGTCGCAGTTGCAACCGGTAGTCAACAATACCAATCCGCTCAATATCCGGCTTGGTAATCCGGAACTCAAGCCGGAATACACCAATTCCTTGATAGTGATGTACAATTCCTTTGATGCGGCCAATTTTAAGAGTCTGTTCAGTTCAATCAACGTGAGCCAGACGAACAACAATATTGTCAATGCCACTCAGATCAGTCCGGCGGGGGCGCAAATCACCCGGCCCGTGAACCAGCACGGCTACTTGAACGTGAATGGCTTTCTGTCTTTGGGCCAACCCGTTAAACTGATCAAATCCAATCTGCACCTGAACACCAGTCTGAATTACAATCAGGGCACCAATCTGGTGAATGACCAATCCAATGAATCGCAGCACTTCACCATCGGGCAAGGGGTGAGCCTGAATACAAATTTCAGCGAGAAACTCATTATCGGAGTGAGCGGGAACGTAAATTACCAGCAGGCCTGGTATTCACTGTTGCCCTCCCAGAATACCTCTTTCTTTAACAAAGCCTTCACAACCGACCTGTATTATCAGTTGCCTTTCCGGCTGGTGATCACAACTGAGTTGACCTACAATAGCAACACCGGCCAGTCGGCAGGCTATAATCAAAGCTTTCTGATGTGGAATGCCTCAATAGCCCGGCAGTTTTTCAAAAAACGGCAGGGCGAACTCAGATTGCAGGCCTATGACCTGTTGAACCAGAACCGCAGCATTATCCGCCACGTCGAGGATACGTATATTGAGGATGTGCAGAGCCAAGTGTTAAAACGCTATTTCATGCTTAGCTTTGTGTACAATCTCCGGCGGTTTAATGGCAAAGATCTGTCCCCACAGCCCCGGGACCGCAATGCGAACCCCAAGCGTTCTGAATTCAGGCGCCTCAACGGGAATGATAAATTTTGAATTTGAAATCTGAATGAGTGGGTCTTAAACAGCGTTGAGATAAATTGATGAGCCGTTAGTTACCTTGATTGAGGTTCTTTTTTGCGTGCCCATTTGCGTGTTTTCTTAGTGATCTTTGCGCACCCATTTCTCTTATTCATGCCAAAAGGCAAAGCTTATCGCAAAGAATGAGAAGATAATTTTCCATCCGATTTCCCAAATCCAACTTCCGCAATACCCATAATGGCCTTTTTTCTTAAATTCACCCTGCTGGCAGCGGTTACCTTTATGCTGGGTAGCTGCCCCAAACCGGCTCGTACTTCTATGACTCCACCATCCAGAGCTACTTATACCTACCTCGCCCTCGGCGACTCGTATACCATCGGAGAAAGCGTGGAGGAAAAAGACCGCTGGAGCGTACAATTAAGCCAGCAGGCCCGTCAAAAAGGTATTAACCTAGGTACACCTGATATTATTGCCCGTACCGGCTGGACTACTGCCGAATTAGCGGAGGCTATTGAAGAAAGTGGCAATACTCAAACTTATGACCTAGTATCCCTCCTAATCGGGGTAAATAATCAATACCGGGGCCAATCACTGGATCGTTACCGGACCGAATTGCGGGAATTATTGCAAACCGCAATCCGTTTTGCCAGAAATGATCCTAAACGGGTGTTTATGCTTTCCATTCCCGACTGGGGCGTTACGCCGTATGCCGAAGGACGGGATCGCGCCAAAATTGCCACTGAAATTGATGCATTTAATCTGGCCGGTGCTGAGGAGTGCAGGAAAGCCGGAATTCTATTCATTGATGTTACGCCCTCTTCCCGGCTGGCGACTGAAGATGCGTCTTTAGTGGCTTCGGATGGGCTTCATTTTTCGGGTAAACTCTATGGTCAATGGGCCCAGATGGCCTTGCCGGAAGTAGAGAAGATGCTGAAGAAGTAGATGAGTTTAGGAATGGATGAGTTGATATGCTTATGTGCTGATTAGTAGGTTGTTGTCCTGTATTGGATAATATGACAAGGGAACTGCATTACTATACCTAATGATCAGTGTTAAAACTCTAACCAGTCGCTTGCTTCCGGCGAGTGACCATTATTAAAGGGCCTCCGGCCCGTTTCTCCGGCAGTGCTGAGTTAAAGGATTCAATTACTGCCCTTTCTCGCAGGCGAGACGCCTGCTTCATAGTCGTCACTCGCCGGAGGCAAGCGACTGAAAACAAACAAAAACAAATAGATTGAGTAAATGGGTTTAATTATTCAGCAGGAAACCTTTAATTCTTTTTTGGCCGAAAAATCATTTGAGTTCGCCGAGATAAAACGATTTGACCGGATTTTAAGAAATAATATTGTTCAGTACTTCGAAAGTGAAATTTATTCTTCCGGATACGTTTTACATACGCTTGAAGCGGGTTTATGGTGTTTGCTAACCAGCGACAATTTCCGGGATACTGTTTTAAAAGCAGTTAATCTGGGAGAAGATACGGATACAACAGGGGCAGTAGCCGGAGGATTAGCCGCATTTTATATGGGAAGCAGCAGATACCAACCGAATGGCTTGAGAAGCTGGTCCGAAAACCAGATATAATCAAATTAGCCCAGCAGTTGGAGCAGTCTTTATAGAAGATTGCTCTCAAAAATTTTCACCGATTTCATATATGACCCCTCTCTTGCGGAAGATCTTTATTTGGGTAATGTTACTGGCACTGTTTGCCTTTCGGTTACGATCCGGTGAACCTGGAGACCCATTACCAACCGGATTTCACAAAGACCGGCGGGAACAGTTGCGGAAGAAACTGCCTGCTAATTCGGTAGCGGTTCTGTTTGCGGCTCCACCCGCAACCGGGCCAACGACGTGGATTTGTGTACCACCAGAATCCGGATTTTTACTACCTGACTGGTCACACCGAACCTCATGCCGTATTGCTGTTGTTTGCTTCTCCCCAGAAGAACGCGAAAGGGGAGATCTTCACTGAAATGCTATTTGTGCAGCCGAAAAACTCCCAGGCCGAAATGTGGACCGGCAGGAGGATGGGAGCAGGAGAAGCAAAGCAGAAGCTGGGATTTGAACAGGTTTTTGAGAATGCGGCCTTCCAGTCGGCGGCGGTTAACTACAATGCTTTTAATAAAATCCTTTTTCTGCCTTTCCAAAACGATGTCCGGGATGATCCAAATGATGCCGTCGACCTGTTTGACCTGATCAGGGAGTTTAAGCAAAAGACTAACTATCCGGAAGACTACAATCCTGAAAGATATTCGCTTTACAGCTACTTACAGCAGACCAAGCCCCAGGACCGGGGCAATGCTGCTCAGACGGTGGGCAACTATCTGAGTTATTATCCTTCCTTGCAGGGAGATACCCTGTTGCAGGAGTATGTGCAGGCCGGCGATGAAATGGCCCGGCTCAAAGCCATTCAAAAAATGCCAAAGAGCAAACTGGACGGATATACCCTGCCTCCGTTACTGGATGGGCTGCGGGAAATCAAAACCCAACCCGAGTTAAAACTCCTCCGGAAGGCTATTGACATTTCGGCCCTGGCTCAGCAGGAAGTGATGCGAGCCATGCAGCCCGGCATGTCGGAACGGGAGATCAGGGAATGCATGAATTTATCTACCGCAAGTACGGCTCCCAGTTTGAAGGTTACCCGAGTATTGTAGAGCCGGCAACAATGGCTGTGTGCTGCACTACATCGAGAATAGCAAAACGCAAGTGGGAAAGGAACTGGTGCTGATGGATATCGGGGCCGAGTACCACGGCTACACTGCCGATGTGACCCGTACCGTTCCGGCCAGCGGTAAGTTCAGCCCGGAGCAAAGGGTGATTTATGACCTCGTATACCGGGCTCAGGAAGCGGGTATTGCCGCTTGTAAGGCTAATAATGACTTCTGGGCGCCCCATAAAGCAGCTGCCGAGGTGATTAATAAAGGGTTGACAGCTCTGGGCATTATTAAAAATGAAACTGATAAACATCCTTACTTCCCGCACGGAACCTCGCACTATCTGGGCCTTGACGTGCATGACCGCGGTACGTATGGACCACTAAAAGCGGGCACTGTAATTACCGTGGAGCCGGGCATTTACATTCCCGAAGGCAGTCCCTGCGACAGGAAATGGTGGGGGATTGCGGTCCGCATTGAAGACGATATTCTGATCACGGCCAATGGGCCCGAAAACCTTTCGGCCAAAGCCCCCCGGAAAGCGGAGGAGATCGAGAAGCTGATGATTGAAGAAAGTGCCTTCAACCAATTGGAACTGCCCAAGCTGGACTAAACAACGAGAGAGTTAAGTAGATGTGCTGATTAGATTGTGTGCTAATGTTCGGAAATCTGGAATCAGCAATCGTCAATCCTATTGTTTTACTAGCTTCAGTACTTTGGCTCCGGATTGCGTATCCAGTTTGAGCAGGTACATTCCTGATTTAAGTATGGTTAGGTCCATGCGGATCTGGTTAGCAGCTACTATACAGTGCGCGTTAAATAGCATCACCTTGCCACTGGCATTGCTTACGGCGGTAGTCCGTACCTTGGACTGGCGGAAATGCTCAGGTTCATATCCTAGTCGCTGGCGGGTTCCTAAATAATTAAAAATACCTTGGAATAGGTATTGAAATAGTCGCTTTCTTTTCCGTATTTTAGGATATAATGAGGTGTTTTCCTGGAAGGGACAGGCAAGCGATATTATATGCCCGGCTGTGCTCGTTTTAAAACCCAAGCCACGACTGTTTCATGCTAATAATTCCACTTCGCCTATGAAACTTTGCAGTGTGCTTACTGTTCTTTTCTGGCTACTGTCCGTAACTATTCTACCGGCGCAGTCTGACCTGCAGTTTGAGCATCTATCCGTGGAAGACGGCCTTTCCCAGAGCACAGTGCTTTCCATTGGGCAGGACAAAGAGGGCTTTATGTGGTTCGGGACAGAGTACGGGTTAAACAAGTACGATGGGTATTCCTTCAAGGTATTCCAAGCTAATCCTAAAGCCTCTGCCTACACGCTCAATCATCTGATACGGGACATCTATGAAGACCGGAGAGGAAGACTATGGGTTGGTGCAAACGGCTTAAACCTACTGAATAAAAGAACAGATACCTTTAAAGCTTTTCTGGTAGACTCTACGCGCTTTACGTATTTAAATATCTGCTTAGCCATTCTCGAAGATGAACAAGGCAGGTTGTGGTTCAGTGCCGGGGGTGGGCTGAACCGTTTTGATCCGATAACAAAAGCATTTACTACCTATCGATCTCCCCAATTAGTAGCCAATCTTGGCTTAGCCAGAGATCATAGTGGAACATTCTGGATGGGAGCCGGTTCCGAACTTTATCAGTTTAACCCCAAAACCGAAGAATTCACGCTGGTCCCAGTCGAGCAAGCGCTTCACCCGTTTCCCTCCATTTCGGCATTGGAGATCGATCAATCTGGCAGGTTGTGGATTGGAACCAATGGAGGAGGACTTTTTCAACTGGATACCCGTCACAAGCCTGCTCGGATAGTGTCTTATAATCCCGGAGAGCAGGTAAATAAAGAGATTTCTAATAACGGCATCATCGAAGACCGGAGCGGCTACCTTTGGCTGGCTACCACGCAAGGCCTCCAGCGGATTGACCCCAAAAATAACCAAGTAAGCACCTACCGTACTGATCCTGCCGTTCCAGGTAGCTTGAGCAGCAACCAGGTCTACTCTGTCTACCAGGACCGGGATGGTACGCTCTGGGTAGGCACCGACAATGGCATCAATAAAGCCGTTACCTACACCCAGCCTTTTCACCCCCATTGGGTCACCTATACTACACCTGCTACCCGGCTGGATGAAAATAAAATCAATGCGGTCGTAGAAGAAGAGGATGGCACCGTTTGGCTGGGAACTGAGAAGGGATTTTATCATTTTAACCCGCTAAGCAACAAATTCCGGCCTATCTCTCTACGAGTAAATCATTCCCAAACACGCCCTACAAGCGAGAAAGATGGAATTTCGGTAAGGGTTATTCAAAAGGACAAGCAGAGTAGACTTTGGGTGGGTACTAGCTTAGGATTACACCTGTATGAACCCACAACGAGCCACTTCACTTTCTATCCTTATCAATCTCCCTTCAAGTTTTTGATTAACGCTGGTCTGGCGATGGATAAAGACGGAAAAATGTGGCTTCCCGGCCGCAACGACCTGACGGGTAACGGGGTAATGGCTATGTTTGATCCGGAGCAGCGGCAGTATCGCTATCAAGAGTACGACTTGAACGATTCGCATGGACTCAAGGATGGCTACACAATGGGCGTAGCAGCGGACCAGGTCGGAAACATATGGGTGGCTACCGGACCATGGGGAATCAGCCGGATGGATCAGAAAACAGGGAAGTTTACCTATTATTTACCAAACGCGGAGGAGGGCGGTAGCTTAAAAGAAAACGATGTATGGAGTATCTATGCGGATCAGAAGGGAATCATCTGGGCAGGCACTAACCAGGGAGGCCTCCAGCGGCTGGATCCTGAAACCGGGGCTTTTACTACTTTCACGACTCACGACGGATTACCCAGTAATCACGTAATCAGTATCACGGAAGACGCCGAAGGAAATCTGTGGTTGGGCACCAACAATGGTCTTTCTCACTTTAACCTGGCTACCAAAACCTTCCGCAACTTCCATACGGATGATGGCTTGCCGCATCATGATTTCAGAAGATCGGTTTATAGCCGCAACGGGCGGCTTTTCTTCGGCACTGACAATGGGTACGTGGATTTCCATCCGGATAGCATCCAAGACGAAGCAGTGGCACGCCCGTATACATTACTGGCCTGAAGGTGCTCGATACACAACGGGAACTACCAGAAAAGGAAATCACACTGCCTTACGACCAGAATTTTGTATCGTTTGATTTTGTCGCTATTGATTTTCATTCCCCCGAAAAACTCCAGTACGCCTACCAACTAGAGAATTTTGAGCAGAGTTGGACAAAGTCGGGTAGTCGCCGGTACGTAAGTTATACCAACCTGCCTCCCGGAGAATATACCTTCCGCGTAAAGGCCGCCAGTAGCGACGGAGTTTGGAATGAGAGCAGAGTTGCCCTACGCCTCATTATCCGCCCGCCCTGGTGGCAAACGTGGTGGGCCTATATAGGGTACGGGTTAGTGGCACTTGGCCTTTTGTACGCCTTCCGGCAGTATACGTTGAACCGGGAACGACTGAAAAACGATTTGAAAGTAAAGCAGCTAGAAGCCGACAAACTGCAGGAACTCGACGGGCTACGGTCCCGCTTCTTTGCCAACATCTCGCACGAATTCAGAACGCCTCTTACCCTGATTTTAGCGCCCCTGGAAAATCTGCTGGCTACTCCGCAAGAAACAGACAAGCATCCCATCTACCAGACCATGCAGCGCAACACCCGCCGCTTGCTGAGTTTAATTAACCAACTCTTGGACCTCTCTAAATTGGAAGCGGGCAGCTTGAAGCTGGAGCCAAAACCGGGAAACATCATCGCCTTCCTCAAAACGCTGGCTACTTCCTTTGCTTCCGTGGCCCAAAGCCGGCAGATCACGTTCTCCACCCAGTTCCCTGAGCCAACCCTCCGGGCAAAGTATGACCCGGATAAGCTGGAAAAGATTGTGGTGAACCTGCTTTCTAATGCCTTCAAGTTTACGCCTGACGGAGGGGTAGTAACTTTCCAGGTTAATAGTCCCCAAAAAGAGAACCAAGGGAATGACCAAGTGGTGGAAATAATAGTGGCCGACAGTGGCATTGGTATCGAAGCTGACCAGCTAGAAAAAATCTTTGACCGGTTTTATCAGGTGGATAGTTCCCAGACCCGCGAAAGGGAAGGTACCGGTATTGGCCTAGCCCTTACCAAGGAGTTGGTAGAACTGCACGGCGGGCAGATTAACGTGGAGAGTCAGGCTGGTGCAGGAACTACCTTCACGGTTCAATTGCCGTTACTGATAACCGCTGAACCCGTACACCAAGACGAACCAGTGCGTACTGCCCCATCGGTATTTACCCCACGCCTTGCGTCAACGGCTGGTGATGCGGCTCAAATGAGTCAGGAAGGCAGCCCGGCAACCAAAGAAGCAAATGAACAAAACCGGCAAAAACCGATCTTGCTGATCGTGGAAGACAACCAGGAGCTTTCCGACTTTGTAGCCGCCTATTTTCATCCTGCTTACCAGGTGCTTCAAGCCGCCAATGGTAAGCAGGGTTTGCAGAAAGCCACGCAGGTCGTTCCGGATCTGGTCATTTCGGATGTGATGATGCCCGTGATGGATGGCATTACGTTGAGTAAGCAATTAAAATCCGACGAACGCACCTCTCATATTCCCCTCATTCTGCTCACGGCAAAGGCGACCGGGGAAAGCAAACTGGAAGGCCTCGAAACCGGCGCTGATGATTACCTCACCAAGCCCTTCAGCGGGGCCGAGTTACAAGTCCGGGTCAAGAATCTAATCGAAGGGCGGAAACGGCTTAGGGAACGCTTTAGCCGGCAACTCACCCTGCAACCAACCGAAGTAGCCATAACTTCGGCCGATGGGAAATTTTTGCAAAGGGTGAAGGCGATTGTGGAGCAGCACCTGGAGGAGTCAGATTTTAGCCTGGAAGCTTTCGAAAAAGAAGTGGGCCTGAGCCACGTGCAATTTTACCGCAAGTTGAAAGCCTTGACGGATCAGGCGCCGGGCGAGTTTCTGCGCAACTATCGGCTGCAAAAGGCCGCGATGCTGCTAAAGGGTGGACACGGAAATGTTTCAGAAGTAGCCTATGCCGTAGGCTTCAATAGCCTGGCGTATTTCACCCGCTGTTTTAAGGTCTATTACGGCAAATCCCCTTCTGAATACTTGGCTACCGGGACTACTGCAACAGAAGCCGCCAAGTCCTGATTTTTCTAGCCGGACGGGTCTATACCTGCTATTCCCCTGGATGGGGCTCCTCCTCTTTGCCCCCACGAGTAAAGCTTGTGCCAAGGCACTGCTGCCTCACTAGAGTTAGATGAGTTAATAAAAGCAGCTGTACTCTCTTTTTTCTGCAGATACTACCAAAAATACCCCTGCATGTAATGCCTGTGCAAAGATTTGGAACGGCAGTGCAAACAGAAATCACTCTGTTAGAATAGGTTTGAACAGGTTTTGGAATGAGCCAAATGAGACTGGTTTCATAATTACCCAGGTTTAAACGCATACGCCAATGAAAGACAAGCACACCCAATGGCTCTGGTTGCTCGTAGTAATCTCAACCACCGGGTTTGGCCAGTCACGCATTAGCGGGCAAGTACAGGACAGTGAGGGCAAACCACTCCCTTTTGCCAATGTGCTGCTGCTGGCAGCCAAAGACTCGGCGCTGGTAAAAGGCATGGTGGCCAGCGAAACGGGGTGGTATCAACTGGAACAGGTAACCAAAGGAGCGTACCTGTTACAGGCTTCCATGATCGGTTACCGGAAAATGTATTCCTCCCCTTTTACCGTGACAAGCAGTAGCAGCAGTACTGATTTACCCACCCTGATCCTGCCAGCAGAGTCCCAGCAGTTAGGTGAAGTAACGGTAGTAGCGCAAAAACCCTTGTACGAACAACAACTCGACCGCCTGGTGGTGAATGTGCAATCCAGTATTGCCTCCGCGGGTGGCACTGCTTTGGAAGTGCTGGAACGTTCTCCCGGAGTGGCCATCAATGGGCAAAGTGGCATTATAGCCCTTAATGGTAAGGAAGGCGTAGGAATTATGATCAATGGCAAGCTGAGCCGGATGCCAATTTCAGCCCTGCTTGAGATGCTGCGCGGCATGAACGCGGCCAATCTAGAAAAGATTGAACTGATTGCTACCCCCCCTGCCCGTTATGACGCGGAAGGCACGGGTGGATTGATCAACTTGGTGCTTAAGCAACATCCTGACTATGGCACCAATGGTTCCTTATCCTTCACAGCCGGCTACGGGTACCGGGAAAAAACGGGGGCTAGTCTCACGCTGACCCATCGTACCCGGAAGTTTACCCTGTTTGGGGATTACTCCTTCTTCCTCAACCGGAAGCGGCAATGGGCGGAGATGTCTCGCTCTTTTGTAACGGAAGGACGGGCGGCTTATTCAAATACAATGAGTGACCGCTGGCTGGTAGGAATCAATCATACGGCCCGGCTTGGTTTGGAGTACGCCATTAGTCCGAAAACAACCATTGGGGGGCTATTGTCCGGCTACCGCAATACGTGGCAGATCGAGGCGCAGAATCAATCGGTAAATTTGTATCCGGGAGGAACGGATCAGCCGATCAGGATCGATAACCAGGAGATAAACCGCTGGCGTCACCTGATGGGTAACCTGAATCTAGTGCAGACTTTCCAGCCTGGGCGGGAGCTTCGCCTGGACCTGGATTATCTCTGGTACCACGCCTACAATCCTACGGATTACTGGAACCGATCTGCTATAGAAGGGGGATTGCCACAATCCTTTCAACTGCGTAAAGAGACCCCCATTCGCATGGGTGTTTTTAAACTTGATTACCGGCAGCCATTAGGTGAGAATGTTACCTGGGAAACTGGAGTAAAGTGCAATTTCTCCCGTTTTACCAATCAGGTAGGACTCTTTTACGAAGCGGCAGGAGAACAGGTCACTGACTCGGTTCATACCCAAAAACACTACCTGTCCGAGCACATTGGGGCGGCCTATACCTCCTTTACCGTGCAGGTAAATGCCAAAACCAAGCTACTGGCCGGCTTCCGCTACGAGTACACCCGAACCCAGTTGGACTCGGACCTGGAGAAAGGGATAGTCAACCGTCGGTACGGCAATCTATTTCCCAATGTGCAGTTCTCCTACGCCTTTTCAAAGAATAGTTCAGGGCAATTTTCCTACGGGCGGCGCATTACCCGTCCGGCGTTCAACGATCTGGCTCCGTTCGTCCTGCTGGTAGGACCGGATAATTTTATGTCCGGCAATCCGGCCTTGCAACCGGCCCTTGCCCGGACTATCCAAGGTGCAGTACCAGCATAAGGACTGGATTGCCTCGCTTGCAGTACCATTACGAAACCAACTCTATTGCTCCCTTTCAGCCGCACTTTAACCCCGCTACGAAAGCCTACGTGTATGCAGCGGAGAATCTACAGCAAACAACTTCCCTGACGCTGATGGCCATCGTGCCTTGGCAGGTTACCCCCTGGTGGAGTATGCAAAATACGCTGATGGCTACGCACCAGCAGGCAAAGGCCCAATATCTGGAGAGACCAGTAACAGTAACGGCCTACACCTTCCGGTTCAATACCACGCAACGCTTTGGGTTGCCGCATGCTTTCTCTCTGGAACTATCAGGCCACTACCAGTCTCCTTCCCTGTTCGGTATTTACCAGTATAAAGCATCCGGTCAGGTAAACGTGGGGCTGCAGAAAAAGCTCAGTAAGCAGGGCGGCACCCTCAGCCTTACTTGGCAGGATCTGTTCTGGACCACGCCCCTGCGCTGGGACATTTCTTTACCCGAATACAACCTCCACTCGTATACGGTGCTTAAAACGGCTGAGCCCCGTGGTAAAGCTGACTTATACCCGGCAGTTTGGGAATCAAAAGTTGAAAGCCGCTCCCGTACGCGCTACCGGCTCGGAAGAGGAGCGCAAGCGGGTAAATTGAAATGTATACCTAATCTTTTCTATACTTAACCCCAGATGCCATGAAAACAACCATTGCTATTATTGGTGGAGGCGGCTTCCTTGGAAGCTACGTAACCCAGAAGTTTCAAGCCCAAAAGTACCCGGTACGTGCATCTACTCGCAGCAAAGCCCATCCTTCAGGGTATCAACACCTGCTGGACATTGAACCGTCGACAGCAATTTGGGAAATGGACGTGCTGGATCAGGCGGCAGTGGGTCGATTTGTGCAAGGTAGCCAGATAGTAGTACATTGTGGTACGCCTTTCACCTTCGCCGTGCAAGATGCAGTATCGGAGATGATTCGGCCTACCGTGGAAGGAACCCGAAATGTAGTGAAAGCCTGCAAAGAGTCCGGTAGCGTGAAGAAACTGATCCTGATTTCCTCGGTCGCCGCCATCAATGGCTTTGTGCCTTTCTTTGATCCGGATAAGGGCCGCGAACACGTTTTTACCCTGGCGGACGAAGCGGTAAGTCTTCCCGGCCAGCCCCCTATAACCAGGCTAAATACCAGGCCGATCAATGGGTGCAATCCTTTATTGCCTCCCATCGGAACTTCCTTTTGAGATTATCACCTCTGCCCTGGACTAATCATCGGCAAGCCGCTATCCAATGTGCGGGATTCGACTTCGGCCGGAATGCTGTACTTGTTGCAGCATCAACTGATGCCTAATTCCCTGATGATGCCTAATTCTGATGGAAAGGGTATTTGAACAGGATATTGAATTTGCCACCGTAGCCGTGCAGGACGTGGCCGAAGCCGTTTACCGGGTCGGTACGCTGCCGCACCTGCACGCAAAAAGATATATGATCAGCCACGAGACGTGGGCTGCTTCCGATATCCACCAAATGCTCAACGGAGCATTACCCACCGGAACTTGCCGCCTTCAATATGATAACCGGGAAGCAGTGGTTGACTTGGGTGCGACCTTCACCCCAGCCCGAATACCCCTAGAGGACTACCGTTCTTTCCTGGCCCCAAGTTAGTGTCTATCCGAAAACCTAAAAAGGATCGGCAAGAGTACAATTTTTCCAAACAATATGGGCACAAGCCAAGTGGAGAAAGGCTAAGTAATTATCCACTTTCTTTTCCCAGCGGATTAGAATGCGTCTAAAGCGGTTCATCCAACTATGGGTTCTTTCGCAGACCCATCTTCTGGCTCTGTAACCGGGCGTTTTGAGTTCTTTTTGTTCTTCTCCTCGGGCTTTGATGTGATCCTGATAGAAAAATAAAAGGATAACCGAACGAATGTCTGCATAATCATACTCTTTGTCGGCACAAAAGTGCTGTGGGTTTTCTTCATCCGGCAAAGGGGGTAAGAAGGGCATACTATCCAGCAAAGGTTCTACTTGTTTTTTATCGTGTACATTGGCTCCCGTTACGGTTAGGGCAATGGGTAAGCCATGGGCTTCGGTGATAATATGTCTTTTCGTGCCGCCTTTTCCTCGATCCGTGGGATTAGCTCCGACGGATTCTCCCCTAGTGGCGCTTTACTGGAAGCCGAATCGATACTTTGCCACTCCCAGTCTAACTGGCCTTCCACCTGGTTCTGCATCAACCCTAAGTGCCATAACTCTTCGAATACTCCTGCCTTGACCCACTCTGATAGCGGCCATGAGCGGTAGAAGCCGCACCAAGTTGACTAGGAAGAGCCTTCCACTGAATGCCCGTTCTTAACACGTAGAACATGGCATTGAATAGTTGTTGGGCATCCCCTCTGGGGCGGCCTTTTGGGTTTGGGTTTTTCGACGGGCAGTAGTGGTTCCGTCGCTAACCATAGTTCTGGGTTGGTAAATATGCTTTGTTTATGCTACTTTCGGGTTCCGAACGCTTCATGGAGAGAGATATTTTGTTGGAGTCGTGTCTTGCAAAATTACTGCTCTCCTGAGGTTTTCGGATAGACACTTAGTAGTCCCTACTTCCGGATCATACTGATTTAAAATTTAGCCTGGGGAAAATTAAATGCTGATTCGTCATAGTTGTGTGCTTACTGAGTGCAGCTGACCCCATGAAAAATACCTTGGAATAGGTATTGCAACACCCGTATTCTTTTTTCTATTTTGGAAAAAGAGGCTGAATAAAAACTATGTAGCCTTTAAGGATCCGGACCGGATTCAGTGGGAATTTTATATGTCCTGAAACAAAAGGTACTCATTTTTCCCGTGAAAACCTGCTGAATTAGGATAACGATGTTAGGTTTGATTGTAGCTGGTGCAATAAACTTATGTTTGCAAACCACGGCCGGCGTTTTTAGAAAGGTTGGGATGCTTGCTGTAGTTACCCCGAAGTTTGTTACTGAGTGTAAGCGTTGATGGTTTGGATGGTGCCATCCGGACGATGGTAAGATCCGTCACTTTAACGTTCCTCAGGTGGGTTTTGCCGGAGAGCTCCGTGTCGTGATAGAACAGATACCATTTTCCCTTAAATTCCACAATCGAATGGTGATTGGTCCAGCCTTCTACCGGATTAAGCACTACGCCGCGGTAGGTAAATGGACCGTAAGGAGAATCTCCGGTGGCGTAGGCAATAAAATGCGTGTCGCCGGTGGAATAAGAGAAATAATACTTGTCCTTATACTTGTGCAGCCAGGAAGCTTCGAAGAAGCGCCGGTCGTGGTCCTTGGCGGATAAGGGCGTGCCGGTGGAATCCAGTATTTTTATTTCCTTCACTGGTTCGGCAAATTGGAGCATGTCCCTTAGTTAACCGGGCTACTCTCCGGTCCTAGAGCGGATCTATCTCCGTCTGGTTCCTGGGCAGCCGTAGAATCATACTTGCCCGTTTGCCAACGCTGTAGCTGTCCGCCCCAGATTCCGCCGAAATACATATAGCTCTTTCCGTCCGAATCAGTAAATACGGCAGGATCAATACTGAAGCTACCTTTAATAGGCTCTTTTTCGGCTTTGAAAGGCCCGGTAGGAGAGGTACTGGTAGCCACGCCAATCCGGAATACATCTTTTTTATCCTTTAAGGGAAAGTATAAATAGTATTTGCCGTTGGCAAAAGCAGCATCAGGAGCCCACAACTGCCGTCCCGCCCAGGGTATATCGGCAATATCGAGGGCCACACCGTGGTCAGTAACCTTACCGCCAACACTGTCCATCGAAAGCATATGGTAATCCCGCATGGCGAAGTGATCTCCGTTGTCATTCTGCGGAATACCGGCTTCGATATCATGGGAAGGATAAATGTAGAGTCTATTCCCGAATACATGGGCCGAAGGATCAGCGGTATAGATATCTCTTACCAGTGGAGTTGAAATCGGTTTGGGCTTTGATCCAAAGATGAAGTATCCTGATTCTGGGGCTGCTGGTCTTTATTTTGGGTACTACTATTTTGCTTTTCGGACGTAGTGGGCTGGCAAGCACTTCAAAGCCATAACTACCATTAAAGGAATGCCGCTATACCGGCAAAATAGACTTCTGATCATTTTTACTGTTGTCAGGCTAGTGCGGATAATCAAACAGACTGCAGTTGTCCTGCACATTCCTTTTGGGCGGCAAAACTTCCGTAAAATACAAAGTGCTTCCTAACAACAAAACTTCCGGAAGGGAATTAAATGATCCCGCTACTGGCCTGGTTACCTATACCTGACGCTGTAACTAGATCTTGTTAGTACGGCTGGAAACCAGGTAGATGTATAGCTTAGAGATGATCGGTTTGAAACGAAGGCTGAGGCTTCATTACAGGTGATTTATTACCGCAGCACACCACTGATGGTGACCCTTCCGGGCTGCTTCCAGGGTAGCGTAGTGACAAACTTGTCCGTCTAAAGCGCCGCCATATACCATCGTTTCAAATAGGAGGGGAGCATCCGTGCCAATAAGGCTACGGTCGATGCCAATACAGTAGGTATAGATGACTATCCCCCTGATTATATGGACGGCTACCCGACGGTTCCTGGGTTTGTCAGACCACGCTTCCCATTCCTCCCGGTTTGACTCCCGAAGGGCACCTCCTTTAAGAATATAGTAGATATTGGATGAATGCATACTGGTACTATATATCAGTTCTGACAAAGTTGTAACAAAGAAAAGCGTAACCGGCCGGAGAGAAATGCCGGGCAAGCTGTTGTAACGTATCCGTCCGAGCCAGAGCATATTTACTTGAGTGAGGGAGTTAGCTTTGCTTGATGCAAACGAATAACCTAGTGGATGAAGCTTCAAAAGCTTGACAGTTATTTTATCTTTGCCTGTACTTATACAAATACTTCTTATGGGTAGAGGTAAACCAGCCGCCCCAGCCATTCCAATGAGTGATCGGCAGTACCGGCTCTTGGAGCAGGAAAGCCGTAAACGTACTACCCTTATTCAGTACCGGGAACGCATCCATATCCTGCTGCGGGCCAGTAAGGGAGAAAGTAACGGGCAAATCAAACGCGAGTTGGGCCTGGCCTTGAACACGGTTAAGTGCTGGCGCAAGCGCTGGAGTGATGGTTATGGGGCTCTTTAGCTTTTGAGCAAGGAGTTCATGGAGTAGGGGTAAGTGATGGAGAGTTACTTAAGCACCTGTTGGAGTTGCTTAAAGACGCTCCCGGCAGGGGTGCTCCTCAACCTATCAGCCTTGCCCAAAAGCAACAGATCGTGGCGCTAGCCTGTCAAAAGCCAGACAGGTTTGGTATTCCCCTTACTACTTGGACGCATCAGCTACTGGCACAAGTAGCTGTTCAAGAAGGCATTGCAGCAAAGGTCTCGGCTCGCCATGTAGGGACGATTTTGGACCTATACAGTTGAATATCTGGCTCCAAAAAATCAGCCCCTCAAACCCCACAAAAGTGAGTACTGGCTTTTTCCCAAGATCACCGACTGGTCAGCCTTTTTTAGCGAAAGTAGCCCTCATCTGCCGGCTTATCATCGAGACGCTTAGAGGCACAAAGCCCAAGAGTTACTTAATCAGCGTGGACGAGAAGACCGGTATTCAGGCTTTGGAACGAGTCGAGCAAAGAGCGTCTTTGAGTAAAGGGCTCACTCAGGGGCGGGAATTTGAATACATCCGCCACGGGACGACTACCTTTATAGCAGCAGTAAATGTAGCCGACGGCAAAATCATCCACCATCTACTCAATCCTACCCGTAGTGAGTGAAGACTTTTGCCAGTTTGTCGAGCAAACCTGCCAGCCCTTACTTGCCGATCCGGAGGCGGAAGTGATCCTGCTGGCCGATCAACTCAACACCCATCTCTCCGAAAGCCTGGTCAAGTGGGTGGCTCAGCAAATTGGCTTCTACGGAGGGTTGGGTAAAAAGGCCATAGGGGTATATTACAAAACCAGTTGACCCGAATGACTTTTCTGGAAGACGAGTCGCACCGCGTTCGGTTTATTTATACCCCAAACACTGCTCCTGGCCCAACCCAATTGAAAACTACTTTGCCAAACTGCAACGACACGTAATTAAGAACGCCAGCTTTACTCTGTCAAAGAACTCAACGCCAAAATTCAAAGCTACAGCTGCTACTATAATGCTTGCTTGCTAAAACCCCTCAACTGAAATTCAAGGGCTTTTTCAAAGACAAACCCTTATCCAATTTAAACTGTCAATCTATTAGTCCTTGATCCACTAGTTTTATACCAATTTTATACCAAAAATATGGAGCAGACTTACTATCGGTTTAAAGCCAGTAAGCTCTCCCGGAAAGCTTTCTGTGAGGCAGAAGGACTGAACCTTGCTCAGTTTGCCTACTGGTGCCAGCGGTTCGACAAGGAATTACCCTAACCACAAGCCCAGTACCTGAACTAAAAACTGGTAGAAGTACCTGCCAGTACACCTAAACCTGCTAAGGGAAAACTGTTGTTGCCAGCAAGTCTGTCACTATTGCTCCTCTTATTGACCCAGCTCCTGGTTTTAAACAGCTTACCCTTCCAGATACGGATCCTACTGAGCGTACACCAACTCTCAGTACAGGAGTTGCTGACCCAACTCCTGTTCCACCAACTCCGGTTATGAATCAATCTCCCACTGCTACCCCAGTCATGGTGAATACCCTTAATGGTATTAGGACTTACCGGGGAAAGGGAGACTGAATTTCATGCTCCCGTAGAAGCAGAGTTTTTGTGCATGATTCTTCAGAAAGGATGTTAGCCTTATCTTCTTCGTGTCGGTACTTCCTGTATGGAAAGGGTACGGACCTCAGATGCTCATGATTGGCAGGTCCGACATGAGGTGCGGTATTTACTCTTTAGCTGGTTTAGTACAAAACGAGTTAGGGGCAAGACCCGCTTAGCGGGGATGTATTTATCTTCATTGGGAAAAGATCAGACCAGATTCGCTTACTACGATGGGATCAGGATGGGTATGCCCTGTACTGAAGCGCTTGGAAGAAGGAACGTTTCAATGGCCTAAAGGAAAAATAATCAAACATCATTACTCTTGACTGACCAGGAACTGATGCTTATCCTATGGGAATACAATTAGAGTCCGTCAAACTCAGGAAGCGGTATCAACGAGCAATACAGTAAGCAGACTATGACAATACTCCTATTTTTAGATATTGAAGGGATTTAGGTAGATTTAACTAATGGCTGATGCGGTAGATTACCAAGCGCTCTATGAACAGACCCTGCTAAGTTTGCAGCAGATTCAAACGCCCAACAAGAAGCCCAGGTCAGGATTAGCCAATTAGAAGAGCAATTAGCCTTAGCTATTTTTGAGCTCAACAAAGCCCGCAGAAAACTCTTTGGTCGAAGTTCAGATAATCGCCATGCAAAAGTCATTGCTCCCAATCAGTTAGAGTTATTCGATTTAGGCGTTAGTCCGGAAGACTTACAGGTGATAGGCGAGCAGACACAGGAAGCAGTCAAACAAGCCCAAGCTGAAACCTTACCTGAAGAAAGCCCTACAACTGCTCGGAAAAAGCGGGAGAAAACAAGCGGATGACTTTCCTATGGAACTACCCCGAGTAGAAGTCATTATTCATCCGAAAGCTGACTTAGAGGAACTCAAAAAGGAGGGATATAGCCAGATGGGCCAGGAAGTTACCGAAGTATTAGAAATTACCCCTGCTTCCTTTTATGTGAAGCGGATCATTCGGACCAAGTGGTTATTGGATGTTGAAAAGCAACCCGAGTAGGAGTCTACTGATGCGACTGCCCCAACAATTCTGATTGCTCCGGTTCCTTCCCGAACCGTCAACAAAGGATTGTTTGGGGGTCTTTGCCTATTTAGTAATCGGAAAATACATTGACCACTTTCCCTTACATAGGCAGATCAAAATCTTTCAGAGAACAGGCGTTCATCTGGCCGCTTCTACAGTCTCGGATAATATTGCTGCCGTAGCCCAGCTTCTGTTAACTTTATATAACTCTTTGAAAAGAGAAGTATTAGCCAATCGTTATCTGCAAGCCGATGAATCACCCATTCGGGTACAGGATCATAGAAAACCAGGAGCTTGCCATTTAGGTTACTTTTGGGCCTACCACGCACCCGTTTCTAAATTAGTGTTATTTGAATACCGGACCTGAGATTAAATCTCATTTAAGGTCCGAAAGGTAGAGGGCAGGAGGGGCCTGCGGCCCTACTCAAGGATTTGAGCGATTCTTCAGACCGGATGGCTACGTGACTTTACACCAGTTTATTTGAAAAGAGTGAAAAGGTCACCCTTGCGGGTTGTATGACTCATGCTCGTCGTTACTTTGATGAAGCCGTATCCAATGATGCTTCCAGGGCAAAGCATGTCATTACAGAAATTGCTAAACTCTATGCGATCGAGCAGCAGATCCGCGATACACCCACAATGGAAGAAAGAGACATCTGCCTTAAAAGAATCAAGGAAGCCAGTCCGATCCTGGAAGCGTTACAAACATGGCTTCAGGCAGAAGCTCTAAAGTCACTCCCAATAGTCCGATCGGGAAAGCCATTACCTATACCCTTAAACTGTGGGATCGATTAACCCTTTGTTTATTCCATGGACAGTTGCAGATCGATAACAACTTAATTGAGAACTTAATCCGTCCTATTGCCTTGGGAAGAAAACGGACCTAAAATGAGATTTTATCTCAGGTCCACCTTTTGCTGGCTCCCATGCTGCTGCCCAGCATGCGGCTATAATTTACTCTTGCTTGGCTCCTGTCAGCAATAACGTAAAGCCGCAAGAATGGCTTAGTGATGTACTGGAAAAGTTAAATGATAATGAGTACGAAGGCAAATTCAGCGATCTGCTTCCCAATCGCTGGAAAAAGGAAAGTGCCTAAATTCGGACGGTTACAATAAAGTGACTTTATAAGTACTTTGCCAGTTAAGCGGAAAATAAACCCAGTAGCAAGGGCGCGTGGCTGAACCGGTCCCTTTGCGCGGACTTCTCCTAGTTTCATTGTATCCGTCCGGTCCTGTACAGGATCGGACGGACAACCCTGCCAGAGCGCAGGGCTTCACCGCAATGGGGATGGTATGCGTCAGTGCATGTTCTGTTAGCCGAGACGCCTGAAGGGGAACCCAAGGCCCGTTTTTTCGGGACCGTTCCTTTGTCCGGTATCTCCCCCGTTAATGCGGCTCCCTTGTGAATTGCAAACCTCTATCTGCGTCTTCAAAAGTGCTTTTACAGCATTTTAAGCCCCTTTTTATTCTTTCTTTTGCGTTTGCTAACTTAAGATAAGCATTAGTTGAAAGGAAAGCAACAGCAGTTTAGGCGTTCCTGCTTTCCAGCTACTTTGCCTGCTGCAAGTTTTAAAGTTGCATTTTTCTGATAATTTTCTTTATCAAATAGTGAAGACATTCCCCTTACTGACCTTGTTTAGTCCAGCTCTTTGGGGTTTTTTACTCAATGGTATTCTTAGTTTTGGCCAGATACAGAAACAATTTTCTTTGTTTTACTGCCTAAAGCCTTTATGCCAAAAATACCCGAAACGCTTGCCCTTATGCCTTCGGAGAAGCCTACCGCAATGGAGTATAAACAAGACAAATCCAAGAAAATGGTCATTGCTAGCGGCCGCAAACAGCTGAGGAAGCGAGCCGGTGAGCCTATCTTGGCTTCAGATCTCCCCCTGCTTTATCGCTTCCCTTCAAATCCTTAGCCAGCTCTTCGCTCCCAACCAGCCAGTGCTGCATTCACCGTCTGGACTGGGCCGTTACGGCTTCGCCCTATAGTACCAGAATGCTGCTATTTATGTCATTGAGGGTATAAAAAATATTCAGTATAACTGCTGTTATAGGGCAAGTAATTAATTGTTCTTTTAAGAATTTTAGAGGACCCTAATGTCATTTACATTAGGTATATGAAACTCATCCAAGCAAAAGCATACTTTTTAGTCAGCCTCATTTTTATCATTACCACCAATGTTTGGGATTTATCAGCTCAAACCATAGTCAATGGTATTATTACCAGTAACAGCACCTGGACAAAACAGAATTCCCCCTACATTGTCACTGCTAATACTTTAGTGCAAGAAGGAGTGGTTTTGACCGTAGAGCCGGGTACAATTGTAAAGTTCAATGCTGCTGTCTCTTTACAAATTGATGGAACATTAATGGCGCAGGGAACGGCAAGGGAACATATTACCTTCACTGCAAATAGCACTTCTCCCTACCGCGGGTACTGGAACCGTATTCATTTTACGGGACCTAATGTTTATACTAATCCCAACAATGCCCCTCCCAAGTCTTATTTGGAATATTGTGATTTGCAATTCGGAGGTAGCTTGGGCAAGGGAATGGTATTGATAGAAAACGTTACTAATCATGTAAATAATTGCACCATTTCCAATAGCAGTTCGGCAGGTATATATTTAAAGAAGAGCCCGACAAGAATTGAAAAAAGCATCATTAGTAACAATACTGGGTCAGGCATTTATCATGAATCAGACCCTTACTTTGATACTTATATTATAGACAACGAAATAGCTAATAATAGTAGCCCAGCGATTTACTTCGCTGATATTGGTGCTTATTATCAGCTAAACATTACTCATAATAATATCCATTCTAACGCTGGAGGTATTTACATTAACCAAGAGGGCGGGAGTGGTTCTTGTAAGATCCATATCAGTCAAAACGTTATCCAGCATAATACTGCTAATCTTGCTACCGCCATCTACATTAGCAAAGGATTTGATATTGATATCTCCTGTAATGTAATTACTGATAATTATGCCACTAATGGCCATGTAATTTATCTGCAAAGAGGATGGAACCCATATACCAACAAACTCCTCAATAATTATATCTCAGCAAATCAAGCAGCAGTAGGAGATATTATTCGCGCTGATTTTTATGTATCCTATCCAACTTCTTTTGAACTAGCAGGCAATCAGATAACATCTAATACTGCAAACAGCGGAGCTATATTGCGGCTGTTAGGTGCTAGCTTTTACTATCCTAGCTTCAGTTTCAATATTAACAATAATGTTATCACCCAAAACACCGCTTTTACTACCTTCAGTTTAAAATGGTTTAAGGGGACAATTAATAACAATGAGATTAACAATACTGTTAGCTACGAAATTATGAATGAGAATGAGGCCGGAGATGTGGCCATAGATGCTAAACATAATTACTGGAATCGTACCACTACTGAACTAAATAATAAGGTTTATGATTGGTTTGACAATGGTAATTTGAGCATGGGAACCACAAAACAAGAAATTCTTTCTTCCCAAGGCAATGGGACGGATCAGATTCTCGATTTGGTTGTTATCGATCTGTAGCTGCCCATGATACAAGTAAAGAGTAAGTCGATCCCATAGTTTAAGGGCATACCCAATTGCCTTGCCAATGGGACTATTGGGCGTGACTTTGGGAGCTTCTGCTTGGAGCCATTTATGTAATTCCTCAAGTATAGGACTGGCTTCGCTGATTCGCTTCAGACAAATATCTCTTTCTTCCATTCCGGGTGTATCTCGAATCTGCTGCTCAATGGCATAAAGTTTAGCAATTTGAGCTATGACATGCTTTGCCTTTGAAGCATCATTGGATACCGCTTCATCGAAATACCGACGAGCATGGGCCATACAACCTGCAAGCCTAACCTTTTCACTCTTTTCAAATAAGCTGGTGTAAGTCACATAGCCATCTGTTTGCAGTATTCCTTCAAAATCCTTGAGTAAGTTAGCTGGTCCTTCCCTTCCCCGTCCTTTCTGATACTCAAACAGAACTAATTTAGAAATAGGAGCATGATACGCCCAGA
>JAUJNL010000101.1 GCA_030448185.1 Cytophagales bacterium
TGCTTCCTACAGCGTGGGACACCGGGAGCCCACCCGTGACGATTTTACGCAATCTACCCCGGAGAGCCGTCCGAAGCCGGAAGTTCTTCGCAACGTGGAGGCTGGTATCCGGAGACAAACGGAAAAGAACCGTTTTGGGGTAAATTTTTACCTGATGAACTATAAAAACCAACTCGTACTAACCGGCAAGATCAATGACGTAGGCAATTACACCCGGATCAATATTGGGCATAGTTACCGGGCCGGTGTAGAACTGGAAGGCCGCCTGCAACTGCTCAAAAACCTGACCTGGGCCGCCAACGCCACGTTTAGCCGCAATAAAATTCACAACTACCGTGAGTTTGTGGACGACTATGATACGGGTGAACAGCAGGTAAATGAGTACCGGGAAACGGATATTTCTTTCTCCCCGAATCTGATTGCCTCCAGCAACTTATCTTATTCACCCCTACAAGACCTGACCGTAGCTTTTGTGTCCAAATACGTAGGTGAACAATACCTGGATAACACCTCGAATACCCACCGGAAACTGGACCGATTCTTCGTGAATGACCTGCGGATCAATTACTTGCTGAAGCCTAAATTTGTGAAGGAAATCGGCATCGGATTACTGGTCAATAACCTGTTTGATGTAAAATACGCTTCCAATGGCTATACCTGGGGGTACCTCTACGGCGGCCAGCAGGTGACGGAGAACTTCTACTACCCGCAGGCTGGTATTAACTTCCTGACTACCCTCAACCTCCGCTTCTGATTTTTGTTCTTCAATTGAGGGATGGATAATGGGTAACTAAACAACTATGCACTGAAAGTATAAAGTAGGTAAGTCAGGTGATGAATTCAGTGGCTCCACTTAGCCCTTAGCTCTCTTCCCGGATCAGGTGATGGTTGATAAAAGCGCCGGCCTTGGTGCCAGCCGCAGTGGCCACGGATACGGCCCGGAGCATACCAGCATTATCCCCGGCCGCATATACGCCGGTAACGCTTGTTTGTTGGAACTCATCCACCTGAATTAAGCCCGTCTCGGTTAGCTGGCATCCTAGCTGCTGGGGCAAAGGACAATGCTGAGCAAAAGGTATCCGCGCAAAGAGGGCACTTAAGGCCTGTTTATCCCCATCCTCAAATACCAATTCCCTGAGTTGTCCCTGCTGATGCTCCAGATACTGCAGTTGCTTTTCCAAGATGGCAATTCCCCGCTGAGCCAACTGTTCCCGCTGCGTGGCGGATAGCGTAGCCGGACCATTGGTAAAAAGGGTGAGTTCCCGGCTCCAGTGCCTGATCAATTGGCAGAAATCAAAGGCCATGTCTCCATTGGCTAAAATTCCCAGGGGCTGACTACGCACTTCGTAGCCGTGGCAGTAGGGACAGTGCAGTACCGAAATACCCCAACACTGGGAAAACCCTTTCAGGTCCGGCATCTGATCCGTAATACCGGTGGCAAACAGGAGCTTTTTAGCCATAAAAGAAGAGCCGGCTTCAGTTTGCAGTACAAACCCATCTGGTTGTTTTATGGCAGCCGTTACCTGGCCTTCGTGCCACTGGACGGTCGGGTAAGCAAGTACCTGCCCTCTGGCTTGAGCAGCAATGGCCGCCGGAGTCTGGCCGTCCTGCGTCAGGAAGTTGTGCGAATGGGGTGTTTGCCAGTTGCAGGGTTTTCCGCTATCAATAACCAGCACCTGCCTTAAAGAGCGGCCTAAGGTCAGCGCAGCCGACAAGCCGGCATAACTGCCTCCAATGATAATTACTTCGTACATGGGTAAATTCTGCCGGGTAGCAGCAGAGATCGTATGAGCAGTGGTTGCGGGAGTAGCCATTTAAAAGTAAGGAATGATGATTTCGCAAAGATAGTAAATGCAACAATGTTGCAAAACATATTGAGTATAAAAAATGCCCCACCCTACGGGGCATTCTCCTGCCTGTTGGCGCTGCTTTTCCTGACTGCCTTTACTTTGGAAAAGAAAATCAAACCCCTTTATTGCTTTCGCAGTTTTTATCCCGTTCCCCCTTCAGGTTAATCTGGTAGGGAAAGATTAAATAAGGAAAATACAGGTGGTTACGGGGGATCAACTCACCCATACCAGCCCGAAAGGAGCTCGAAACAGGTGCTAAAACAGGGTGCAGGTATCCGCCATGGCAATGATGTCGGCAACGATTTCCTGACTAAAGAGAAATAAATGCCTGAGGCGAACAAGCATCGAAAAAATGCAAAACATCCTTCTATTACCATACACTCTGGGAATAGGTAGCAAATAAGATTAAGATTGTTAAACTAATTTCCATTTTTAATTAAAGTATTGTGAAAAAACTGTCTCTATTGAACCACTTGGTTTGGACTTTCTGCAAAGGCAGAAGCGGACTTGTTATGCCTCTGGCCCTTATGGTGATTTTCAATATACCCTCTTGTAATAGTGAATGGGCGGAGATAGCCGAAAAGGCAAAGGTAATTGCGGGAGGGACTTCCCCGGATGCAGCGGCGGCTATTGCCAATTTCAGCCTGGTTGGTTTTGCTGCCGAAAATGGCGGGACTATCGGAGGTGCTAAGGGCAAAGTTGTGACGCCGGTTTCACTGGATGAATTTACAGCGTACGCCGAAAGTACCGAGGAATTGATTATCAAGGTAAATCAAACCCTTTCGGCCGGCACTCCGGGAGCATCCGTGAAGGTTAATTCCAATAAAACGATTATCGGCGTTGGTTCTGCCGGTTTTCTGGAAGGAGTCGGCTTGATTATCAGCAGCAAAAGCAACATCATCATCCGGAACCTCAAATTCACGATGTCTACCGTTACGAACACCTACATCAACAGTGAAGGAAGGGAGCAGGTAGCGGTCAATGACGGGGATTGTATCACCATTCAGGGCAGTAGTAAAAATATCTGGATTGACCATTGCGAGTTCTTCAATATAGATGCTAAGGTGCAAACCAACCAGGATCTGTATGACGGCTTAATCGACGTGAAAGGCCAAAGCGAATACCTTACCATTTCCTGGAATTATTTTCATGACCATCACAAATGTCACTTAATCGGCAGCTCCGACAGTGATGACTACGACCGCAAAATAACCTTCCACCACAATTACTACGAGAATATTAAGGAACGCCTGCCGAGTTACCGCTTCGGCACGGCTCACATCTACAATAATTACTTCAACAACATCAGCTCTTCGGCCATTAATTCCCGCATGGAAGCCTGCTTACTGGTAGAGAAAAACGTGTTTGAGGACACAAAAGACCCGATCCTTTCCAAAAGCAGCAGGCTAACCGGCAGCTGGCAGTTAATAGATAATGACTACGTGAATGGCACGGGCAGCCAGCTGACCGAATCTACCTGTAGTTTCACGCCTCCCTATACCTACACCGCTAACGCCAAAAGCGTAGTGAAAAGCCTGGTTACCAAATGGGCGGGAACCGGTAAGATTAAAACAGGTAATTAAGGCGCAGTTTGCCTTATCGTTGCTACTTACCACGGAGATGTCTATTGTTCACAAAACGGTTAGATTCAATCTAATCACCTCATTTTCTTAATAGGCTCCCTGGTATTTACGAACGCCCCATTCGGCGGAAGCCAGAAACAGCAGAATGAAGAAAAGCCATTTGAGGTGAATCAGTTCCATGGTGTCTTCGGTGCTCTGTACCCGGTCTGGCGGCGGATTCTGAGACAGCTGGCGGGTCAAGCCCTCCACCTGCCCGGGCAGGAAAAACTGGCCGCCAGTCTCATTGGATATCTTGCGCAGCAGATCGTGGTTGGCCGTCGTATTGATGGCTTCCAATTGCAGTTCACGGACGGTAAATTGGCCCGTTACGACTTCATTTTTGTCCTGCACCCGGGCTGAAGCCCGGTACTGATACACGCCTTTGGGTAGACCGCCGATATCAAACTGGGAATTAGACTCGGTATTGATAAAGTTATAACGGGAAACTTTTTTGTCCGGCCCGGTGATTTCGAGGGCAATCTTCTGATTATAGATCTTTTCGTAGATCTCATTATACGTTTCGGCCTCAAATACAATCCGTTCGGTATTCAGGAATTCATCGGTAACCGGGTATACCCGGAGCCGCCGCCGGTCTTCCTTGGAAGAAAGGTACTGCACCAGTTTGGTGACGAGTTCGTCAATAACCTGATGGTTTTCGGTCTGGTTAAATTCTTCGAGGCGCCACTCCCATAGACCTTCTCCGGTCAGCACGGCTGACTTCCGTTTCCGGTCGGTATTTACAGCCAGCAGGGGTTTATTGGTCACCAGGTTCCCCACCCGCTGAAACAGAATAACCTCACTGTTAGGGGCCGTCCGGAAGTCGCCGAAAGGCACCGACATCGGAGGCATTTTCTGGAGCAGGGAGCCGCCGGAGCCCTCAAATTTGAAAATATTGAACCCGTTGTTGAACGACGGAAAAACCTGGTCGGTCTGGGCCCCGCGGGCCGTAATTTTTACCGCCGTATTCACGACATTGAACTGGCTCAGATTACTTTGGCTGCCCAAAATAAACCACAGCGGCGTATCACCCTCCAGGTACTTCTGAGCGGCCTGCGTACCCGTACTGAGCTGGTCGGGAATCTGATGGAGAATAACCAAATCATATTTAGGTTGCTTGGGCGCACCCAGCCCGGCAATAACCGATTCAAATTCATAATTCTGATTCTTCTCCAGCGCACTTTTAATGGCTTTGATGTCAGGATGGGGCGCCGCGGCCAGCAGCAAAATTTTCTCCTTGCCGTCAATTACTTCAATATACGCATCCCGGTTATTGTTCTGATGGGTAAACTCGCCAGCATCCGGCGCGACTTGTACTACATAATGCCCAATGCCTTTGGCCTCGGCCTTTACATAAAAAGTAACATCCTGTACGTCATTTTCATTCCTGAACGTTAATGGTTTGGTTGCCAGTACTTTCCCTCCCTGCATCAGCTGTACGGAAGCCGTCTTGGCGGCAAAGCCAGTGGCCTGCACCTCGGCTACTACCGGGAACTGGTTGCCCGTGTACGTAATCTTATTATAGTGTACGGCTTTGAGGTTAAGGTCACGGCGGGGCACGGTGTCACCCAGGCCAACGGTATAAACCGGAAAATTATAGGGTAAAAACTCCGGCGAAACGCCCTGGTTATAGATGCCATCCGATACCAGCACCACGCCGGCGAGGTTCCGGTTTTCAAAATTGCTCTGAACCGTTCCCAGGAGATTGCTCAGGTTCGTGACCGGACTGGAGAATTGCTTTGCGCTGAGAGCAGCGGCATCGGCATCTTTATCCAACAGCTGCACATCTACGTTGACCTCCTTCCGGCGTAACTCATTGGCTAAACTCTGGATCTGGGCCAGGGTTTGGCTGAGCAGGCTGCTGTCGGTGGTAAGAGAAACCGATTGGGAATTATCAATAGCCAGTACCACCGTAGGCTTTTCAAACGTGCTGCGAACCTGCCGGACCAGCGGCCCCAGCAGCAGAAAACAGATCAGGCTGACCAGCACAAAGCGGCAGGCTGCCAGTGCCCAGTTAACCCCTTTACTCCAGGAAGGATTTTTTTGGTATAAGGCAAAAGCGTAACCGGCGCCGGTCAGCAGGCAAAGGATAATAAACCAGGGAGAATAGGAAGTCAGCAGTTGAAAGCGGTCCATGCAGTAGAATCAACAAAAAAGCTGTAAAGAATAACGAATATTAGCGGAAGATATTTAAATACTTTCCGGTTACCAATTTCCGGATGATAAAGTTACCCCTCTTATTGTGAATTAATCGTCTTTAGGTAACGCTTTATAAGAATAGACTTGGTTGAATTTTTCGGGAAAAATTTCCACTTTACAGGTTCCCTGTACTGAAGTACGGGGCAATTACATAACTGTAGAATGACAGATTCATCTTCTCATAAACTCATTTTCTCATCAACTCATCCGCTTCCCTAATGCCAGCTACTTCCTCAACCTCCTTCCAGATTCGTCCTATTGAGCCGCAGGACGACGAAACCATGGCCCGTATTATCCGTCGGGTGATGCCTGAGTTTGGCTGCGTGGGCGAAGGATATTCTATTAACGACCCGGAAGTGGATCAGCTATACGAAAATTACCGCGCGGAAGGCTATGCCTTTTTTGTCCTGGAAACCGCAGGAACTGTGGTTGGCGGAGCCGGCATTGCGCCGCTTGCCGGTGGGGACGGTACAACCTGCGAATTGCGCAAAATGTACTTTCTGCCGGAAGTGAGAGGACATGGATTTGGCCGTAAATTATTACAAACCTGTTTGGATAGGGCCCGTCAAATGGGCTACCATACTTGCTACCTCGAAACGGTAAGCCGGATGGAAACTGCCGGAAAATTATATCAATCGTTTGGATTCCGCCCCTTGTCAGGGCCAGCCGGAAATACCGGCCATAATTCTTGCGATGCCTGGTATGAACTTTCGCTGGTTTGATCCCTATTGATTTAGGGAGAGGTTAACTCATGCTAAGCAGTCAAGTACTCAGACAAAAAGGATTAAAACGTATACAACTTGTCCATTTACTTATCTCCTTCTTAATAGTTGATCTAGCGTGCAACTATTTTGGTAAAACTTCAGTCTCTAAGCTAGAGAGAAACGCTTACCACTATGCGCCGCTTATCCATTGTATGGCTTATTGTTACCGTATCAATACTGGCTTCCTGTCAGAAGGACGAACCGACTAATCCACTGGAGGAAAGCCGCAAACAGTTGCTGGGCCGCTGGGAATGGGTACAGACGGAATACAACCGCCGCGGAGCTCCGGCCCCGGTGCTGGAAACACCGGCAAGTACGGGCAAGCGACAAATCCTGGAATTCAGGGAAGATCAGCAGGTTAACTACCGGGTAAATGATACGCTAAAGGGAACCTACCATTATGAGGTTAGTCAACCAACGGGCAATGAATTCTGGCTGGAAGTGCATGGCCTCCTCCCCTTCCTCCCCTCCGGCATTGCCCCCGTAACCATTACGAATCAGGAGATGCTTATACAGGCCAATTACAATGACCTGGGCGGTAATTCCACCTTTAAGAAACAGTAGGGAAATTTAATTACCTATTTCAACCGGTGCACTACGTTACGTTCAGCGAATAATCCTGTTTGACCCATGCTTTACCTACCCTTGTTCTTATTGGGGAAGAGGATGTTTTCATTATAATAAAAGCGGGACCGCTAGCGTATACCTTTCATGAGTTTGAGCAACACTTTCACTTGCCTAATCTACTTTCTCTTTCTAGTAATTTGCGGCAGTTCCTGCGTAGAAGAAATTAAAATGCCCCTGCCTTCCACACCGTCCCGGTTAGTCCTCAATGGCCTGATTTCTCCGGACAGTTTGCTCAGGGTGCAAGTTAGCCAGTCAACGCCCATCCTTGATCCGGACATCAGTACAACTCGGTTTATATACGCTTTTAGCCGATTCCTGCTCTGCATTGCCTTACCCCATAAAAAAGCGGCCAGCCTTCTAGTAACAAGGCACTAACCGCTTTTTTATGGGGTAAGCGTTTAGTTGCCCATCATCCGGCCCTGGGCCATCCGGTCGTGGTGCATCAGTGATTCTTTCTGCGTAAACAGGGCCGCACCCATTTCAAATATACCCAGTATCAGGTGGGGCAGGTACACATAATCCGCAAACCCAAACAACCAGGGAGACGCCGCCAGCAGCAGACCAGACATAAAATCAAGGGTAAGGTGCCAACGCATCGGCAATACTTTCATGGCCCCCAGTTCATAATCCGTAAACAAACTGTAAATCAGTGCCATCACCCCTAATACTACCGGAACCCAGGTTTCGGCGCCGCCACGGGCAAATCCCAGTACCCAGGGTGCAACAATCAGGAAAATACCCACTAAGTAGTCTAACACTCCGTGGGCTTTGGTGGGAATAAATCGCATAGCTGTAAATGGTCAAAAATGATAAAAATGAATAATTGAATTATCTACTTGATTTTAACCCTGCTGCGTGTCAAAGGTTTACCAATCTGCCTGATTAATTCATCCTTATTATTTTTGAAACCCTAGCGGGTACTTATCTGTATAATGCCGCCATACGGGTTATCACTTCCGGGAGAGGGAATCTGAACCCCGGCAGCTAAGCACCACCTTTTGAGAAGCTGCACGGCCAAACCAGCACTGAAATTACTAAGTGCATTATTTCCCGACAGGTAATCTCCCGCGAAAATCAGCTTCTCGGAAATGAGTGGAATGGCAAGCCCAGCCATAAAGCCCAGTTGGTTTCCCTCGCCGGAGTAAGCAGGCGTAGTATAATACCCCCCTCCGTAAAATTTGATTTCTGGTCCCTTGATGGTAAACTGGCTATTGAGATAAGAAAAACTAGCCAGTTTGGGCTTAGAAGGTTTATTTATATAACCGACTCCCGTAAGGGTACCAATTCCCAGATCCAGCCAGTCAGCCAGGTGAATTCCCTTCTGTATATTAAAGGTTATATCCGGATTATCTTCGGGATGTTCGCTGGCAGTTTCCACAATATGCGCATGAGCCGTCCGGTAATGCAGGTTTACGTTGTTGATATTGAGGCCGGCTTCCCAGCTTTTTCCCAGGCCGAAGGTAAAGGTAGTACCTGACTGCACATGGTCCGTAATAGTGACTTGTTCCTGAAAAAAGAGTTTGCCGGGAGCTACGATTTCTGACTGGGGTACATTGACGAGGTTACGCTGCGCCTGGGCAGGCTGCCATAAGCCTGCGCATACGAATAGAATAAACAGGATTTTGCCTGTAATTAAGTAGGTAGTTGACATAAGCCATCATTACGGAATAGTGAACCAGGAACTGCTAAGCTTTGCCCCTGATACAGTCTTTTACGGAAAAATGGGCCGGAGGGTGGTAACCGGAAAAAGGAGCACTTGTTTTGATTTGCGGCGCTATTTTTTCTAGAATAGTGATCATCCGCCGATCTTTCTGTTACAAAGAGGCTGTTGCCAGGTAGTGCTTCACAAAAACTATTCGTTTTCTTAAACTGAGATGAATTACGTGCTACGTATCGTCACTGGAGCAGCAGGCAAATAGCTTTCCTCAGATTATTTTATCACTGCCGGAAGAAATTTCGGCCGATGGTGGCAATCCTTTTTACGGCCTTCCGTCAGACCGTACTTCTTCTGTCGGTGACAGACGATTGTTTTACCCAAAAAACAACCCAAAGGATGATCAGGATGATTTCGGCGAGGGCATCGAGCAGATATACTTCCCGTATCCGGTCTATAGCTACGTAGTACATATCAATTGCGGCTAATCCGGCTGCACCACCTACGGCCAGACTGAAAGTTTCCTGGTTAATACGCCGGTGCCGGGCAGCCGAGAACAGCACTCCGCCGATCACCAGTATTAGTATACCGACCGTTTTAACCAGCCAGATGTCGTATTTAGGCCCGGTTACCCTCACGAAACTATCAATATGGATCAGGGGCCAGAGTCCGGTCAGGAAAAAATATACGCCCTGGAATTGACAAAGCCAGGTAAGCCATTGGGATTGGCCGCGATACGTCATGCTACGCTTGGCTTCAATCATTGTTTGCAAGGGTTTGGAAAAGGGTTCCCCTCAGCGAAGTATATCTTTTGCCTGGGCGGCTTTCAGAATCAGGGTGCAACTGGGACCGTGGGTAATGCGGCTCTCCATTACCATCTTAATTGCCTCATCCAGTGATACTTTTATCCGCGATATGTTTTCGGTACTTTCCCGCTCGGTTTCAGTGAAAAGTATTCCTTTGGCCACAAATAGGTGAACCGGGCCATTGATCATGGAAGTATCAATGTTCATATGGCCCAGTGGGATAAATTCATCGGCCACAATTCCTAACTCCTCCCTGGCTTCGCGCTTGGCCGCCTCCAGGGGCTCTTCGCCGTCTTCAATGCCACCACTGATCGTTTCCACACTATCTTCGCCAATGGCGTATCGGAACTGGCTGACCAGGTGCACCTGTCCTTCCTCATCAATGGGAAGTATAGCTACGCCCTTGATCATTTTAACCGTAGCATATTTACCGGGCTGACCGTTAGGCTTCAGCACCTTGTCTTCGCGCACCGTGAAAAAATCATTCTCAAATAGGGTGGTCGTCCCTTGAACTTGCCAGGGACCGTACTGTTTTGCCATGGTAAAGGGTATAAGTCCGGTTACAATAAGAACGGATAACTCTCAGGCTTGTACGGAAAAACTGGTTTTGTGATGCGGAAAATGCAGCTCATATTACGGAACAAAGTTAAGTAGCATGGCTTTTGACACCAATCACCTTCTGTGACTATGTAGCTCACCTTTGGCCCTGCTAATTATAGAAGAAACTAATCTACCCGGTAAGCCGGAAGAATTGGTTGGCGTGCCGGTATACTATTACTGTACTGAAAGGTAAGCTCTTATAGATAATATATTTTAGAGTTCATTCGATCCCGGGACAAAAAAACGGCATTATTACCTGTTCTACTCGTCCTTTATCAGAATCTAACTTGGTGCAAGGTGAAATCCTGGATAAAACCGCAAGCAGTCATTCAAGCATTATCGGTGTTTTTATTTACTGCCTTTTACTTCATTGCAACCCAGCAGGGAAACTTAAAAACCCGCGATTCCTTAAACTATCTGGCAATAGCCAAGAATATTTCAACCGGAAACGGGTTTTACGACGCAAGCGGGGCTCCCCTCACCTATTGGCCCCCTTTATATCCGCTCATCCTTAGCGTTGGCATCCATCATCCTGCTATTTTTATTTTCCTGCTTCACCTGTTAAGTATGTGGGGGATAATTTTCCTTTGGCTGCTCATAGCCCAGTCGATCCTTAAAAGTCAAACATACGGGCTTTTGTACGGGTGCTATATGAGTACGTCTACCCCTTTGCTGATGATTGCCACTTTTATCTGGTCTGAAACTCTTTTTCTATTACTTTTTTCGACATACCTATACTTTTTGTGGCAGTTCGTAAATACCGGCCGAATTAGATGGTTGCTGGTAGCGGTTATTCCCGGATTTTTGATGTTGTTACAGAGGCATGCGGGCCTTTTTTTGTTTGTTGGCGTGATGATTGGGCTATCAGTTACTGTTCTCAGGAAGGAGAACTGGAAATACCTGTTGCTCCATGGCGGATTGGTTATAGCTGGCTCTTTGTGTTGGAATATTTATCAATTTATTATATATCAGGATTTGAATACGTTTCAAATGCTGGTCCCGGAAGTAAGCCCGATCAGAAACGCGAAACTGGTCCTTGGTGAATTAGCCCTTAACTTCCTGCCATTACAACTCACCGGGCCATCGGGAAGTATTATGATCATCCTAGTGCTTATTACTTTTTTATGGTTTTGGCAGAAAAGGTATATTAACCATACATTCATAGCATTACTGTTTATTACTTTAATTGCTTACTTGGCTGCCTGGATTATTATTCCGGCCAGTAAAGATGACATCAGCCGGTTTATTTCACTGGTACTGCCCCTATTTTATTTACTATTTATAAGTACCGTCCAGGCAATCAGCCATCAGCTTAAAGACCACCACCGCAACATTGTATTGGTATCGCTTGTCTGCCACTTAACGTATCCGCTAATAAGGTTGATCCATAACGCAATGCAATGGGGAGGGCTGCTTGGATAGAAAGATAATCCTGCATCCGTTTACGCACAGACGCTAGACACCCCTTTTAATCTATCTGGTCCCAGAGAAAAAGGTCAACTAATACCGGTTTGCGTAAATGGGGTTACTCATTAAAAACAATGCTGGCCAGTGCCTTGCTACGATCCATCTGCCCCTTCTCATACGCCTCCAGCACCGACTTTTTAACCGATACATTTACCCGGTCGGGTACCTGGCAATTTTCACAGGTGGGTAAGCTTACCGTAAGCAGGATCATTTGTTCGGAGGTTAGGTTACGCAGGGTACGTCCATAGTCCAGCAATACTTCCCGGATATCCTGCCCGAATCTTTGGTAGGCCACCTGCCGGGATCTCACTTGCGCAGTATCGGATTTGGAACGGGTTTGACTGGGAGCTATACTGCCGGGAGGGCAACTGGTACAGTCATTCCAGGCGCCCTTCCGCATACTCATTTCCATCTGATAGATCACGCCAAAGTTGGGCAGGAAGTTATAACTAATGTTCCGGACGCGGTAATCACCCTGGTTATCCACCGGAAACAATGATTCAAGAATACCGGCAAACACTTTATACTCCTGAAACTGTTCCCGGTCTTCCGTTACTTTTTCAATCCGAATACGGCCATCCAATTCCCGGCGATTGATCTTGCCATTTCGGAAACTGATAAGGTCTTCCCGTTTTACTTCGGCGCTGATCCGGGGCATGGCCATGCCTTTCCATTCTTCGCCGTTATACACCCGCAAGGTTCCGCGGGAATTCCGCGCATTTTCGTCGTAAATAATTAGTACCCGGTCGTTGCCATCCAGTTGGCCAACGGCATCGGCGTAGTTGGCCAGAAAATCACGCATGGTTTTGGTGATGATTTCGGTATGCGCTTGCATAATGCTGTCACTGGAGGAGGCTATTTTTTGCTTGTCCTCGCCGTAAAGCTTCACTTTTTTGTCGTTCACCACCACCGTAGTTAGCGAATGGCCGGTGCTGGTAACATTGGGAGCAGTTGAATACGCTACTCTAGTGGCAAATTTATACGTAGTCACGTACGGCGTATTAAAGATGACGCCATAGCCTGGCACATAAGCCCCCTGGGCCGATTGGTCACCTGATACTGAGCTATACCGGGTTGTTTTAAAATTATGCCCGAACAGTTCATTGATTACCTTCTCCATAATATCGATGTCGCGGCTCATGCGGCTGGCATCTACCTGGTTGCCTTGGGCAAAGGAGGCCATGGCGCTTATGGATAAAACCGCAGCGGCTATCAGTCGTCGCAGACGGTAAATAAGTATACTTTTCATGGGTTGAATTAGTGGTTTATTGCTGGGGTTGAGACTGTACGGATTGAATGAGCACATCCAGTGCCTGGTCGGTTTCCTGGAATTTTCTTTCGGCCTTCTGATCCAGCTCTTCCAGGCTGGCCATCACCATCTGTGTATCTTCGGCCCGGATCTGATCGAGGTGCCGGGCAAACTGGTTCAAGGCCTGGTACAACTGCGCCTGCTGTTCTTCGTTGGCGGCCTCAAAAGCCTGCTCGACCAGCCGGAAGTTTTCGCGGGAAATCTGATTGACCAACTGATTAAATTGATCCTCGTTGAGCGACTGCCGCACCACGGGCCGGTGCCGGTATTTTACCCGTTCGGAGGTGGGCATCCGGGATTCCATTTGCTTTTCCAGCCGGGCCAAGGTCATTTTCAGTTCCTGGATCTCCTGTCCCGTCAGCCGGGAAACTGTTTCCGGATTTACCATTCGTCCACTTTGCTTTACCTCCTTCCGGAGTGCCTGTAGCTCAGTCAGTATCGCCTGTTGCCCATCGGGAAGCGCGGAGGAGGATTGATCCCCAAAACGCAGCCGGAAATCTCCCGCCTGGTACTCCATTTCCATCCGGGTAAGGTACCCTACTACCAGCAGCAGTGCCAATGAGGCCGCAATAAGGGCCACTCCCTGGCTCAGTCGCATGACCCAGTGCGGCTTCTGTAATTCTTTGGCTCCCACTTCTGTAGTGGCGGCCACTTCCGGAGCTTCGGCTACCGGCGGGATGATCAAAACGGGTGGCTCCGGCGCTTCTACATCCGGCCACTGGTCCAGCTGCCCCAGTAACTGCGCCATCTCCCCTACCTCTTTCGCCGATTGCGGGTCTTGACGTAGATAGGCCTCAAACCGGACCTTTTCTTCTTCACTCAATTCCCCGTACAGGTAACTGATGAATTGGTGTTTTTCGGGTTTATGCTTCATAAGTGATTGCCTCCCGGTCAATATTCCATTTGGTCAAAATTTTTTTCAGGGCTTTCAGCCCGTAATACATTCGGGATTTCACGGTATTTTCGGACTGGCCTAAAACAGTAGCAATTTCGTGAAATTTGAGTCCTTCGTACTCCTTCATAATCAAAACAATGCGCTGCTCTTCGGGCAGCCGGGTCATCGCTTCCTGCAACAATTCTTTCCATTCCTGCCTAAAAATAGGTGTTTCGGGGCTATCCGCGTGAGGTTCTGCCGCAATATGTCCGGGGTCCTGGTCATCGAGCCCGCTGGTCGGATGGCGGCTTGCCCGGCGGGAATGTTGCCGGCAAAGGTTACTGGCAATAATATACAGCCAGGCCCGGAAATTATCCGCTTCTTTCAGCGAATGCATAGACTGATAGGCCCGGATAAATGTCTGCTGGGTGATGTCAGATGCCTCGTCATACTGGTTGAGATACCGGAAGGCAAAATTGAAAATACGTTTGTACCAGTTCCGCATCAGCAGGTTAAATGCTTGCCCATCGCCCTGCATCGCATTTTCAATGATTTGCCGCTCTTCGGTCATGGAGTATTGGCTATAAGTTGAAGCAAAGAGTCGGGAAGCCGCCGAAAAGTTTTACCAGCGGGGAAATTAATTAAAGGGAACGGTAAATTCTACATGCTTAAGGGCAAATAAAAGGATCTTCATTCGTTTATCCACAGGTATGTATATCTATTCTATGGAGCACTCATGGATTATCAGACAAATTTCATTACCGGGTATATCCCGCCAGTTAACCACGTCCAGTAATCAGACGTATTCAAGTTTTACCAGGTAGAAAAATTTTGTCTCTGGATAATTAATTACCCCCGAACGGAAGGCGGAAAAATTTGTTTGTGCCAGAACAGACTAGCTATTGAACCAGTCCATGGAAGAAGCCATCAAACTCATTACTTCGCATACGGCTATTCTGGCTGAAGGCATTGCGGCGCTTATCATCGCCATAGCTTCCCTGCAATGCCTATACCTCTACTTCCGTTATCTGTTCTCCACTCGGCGCGACCAGGAACTCACTCTGAATATCCGGGTCAAACTTGGCCAATCCCTATCACTGGCCCTGGAATTCTTACTGGGCGCCGACATACTCCAGACTGCCATTGCGCCCACGTGGAATGAGATTGGCCAACTGGCCGCCATTGCCATACTCCGGACGGCACTAAACTATTTTCTGGAACGGGAATTACGCAATGAAGAGAAGCACAAGGCCGAAGATAAGGCATGAGGCCGTACTAGACCATAGGGTAGACTGTAATAGAAAAAATGATAATGACTTAGTTTGAGCAACTACCGGTGCTTCCCCAGCTAGTAGGTTAATTAAAGCTAACCTATTCATCTGGTTATTAAGTTACCAAGGCGAAATCTGAAGCAGATAGGAATAGAAGAGCAACTCAAATTTTCTACTATTTTGAAATCAATAGAGAATATGTTGAATTAAATTGGTAAACTCCCGCGTGCGAGCAAACTTTGGGGATGAAATACGAACAATGGTTAACGAATCCGACTCGTTGTAAGGCCATGACTGGTTACAGTGTGGAAGCTCTTCAAGAGTTAGTGCCCTATTTCGAGCAAGCCCACAACGAGTATTTGAGCCGGTATCATCTCAACGGGAAGCGTCGAAGCGGCTTACGCCAGTTTGTGCTCTATGCCAATAGCCCTTTACCTTCAGTAGCCGAACGGTTAGCTTTTCATTCTATCCTACTGCAAACTCAATCCCTTGCAAGAACAATATGCAGACCTGTTTGGTATCGAGCAGCAGCAGTGTAATGTATTTGTGCACGGATTGCAAGTGATTCTGGATAAAAGTCGGCCTTAGCCCAAGCAGTACCCGCTCAGACCGATGCCCAATTACAAACCGTTTAGCTGCTAGTAAGGCTCACTCAACTGATGATCCGGTCAGTAAACATCTGTTGCACGAGGGAGTAGAACGAGAAATTCCCCGTCCCCAAGACCCCGATGCGCAACAAACCCATTACAGTGGCAAAAAGAAGAATCATACTCATTAAGCATGCGTTAGTGGTTAATTCTTTGTGCCTGGTCTTGTTTGTAAGTGCCACCGTTACGGGTAAAACCCACGATAAGAAGCTGGCCGATACGCACTATTCGATTCCTAAAGGCTTTACCCTCTGGCAAGATACCGGCTATCAAGGCTACCGTCCCGAAGGCGTAACCATTCAGCAACTGATGAAAAGCCGCGTGGTAAGAGACGACAGCTCAGCGGAAACAAACCAACCGGATTGTTTCCGCTTTTCAGTCCATATTGAACACGCCATCGGCAGTATCAAACGCTACCGCATTCTCAAAGACGAGTGTCGTTTGCGTAAACCAGTTTACCCATAAAATCTTCCTGACCTGTGCCGCCTTGCATAATTTTAGGCTTCGATTCCACCCCTTTCACTATGAAGTTACTTACTCGGCTCTATAAAACTAAATCAACATATTCTCTAATAAAAAGAAGAATATAATTATCAGCGGGTAAATGATAGTGTAAACTGACTATCGTTACAAGGCTTCATTTCCTTGATATAAAATATCCCATCATAGACATTAGTCCATCGGGCAGATTGGCTGCGATGCCCAATACCTTTCATCTGAAAATATTCCGAGACGGTGGGATTTTCGGTTTTAAACTTTTTAAAATCTACAAAACCATATATTGGTATTCATCGACAATACAGGTTTCAAACCCATTCTTTCCGGGCTTACTGGCTTTTAAAGTCTTTGTGTCAAATACCCGGCGGTACGTGCCTGATTTCGAGCTAAATCCTAATACATAGGTCTCGCGATTGTTAAGCGTATCTCTAGTGAACACGGATCCCATCCAGGTAATGGGTTGGGTCTGGAGTTGGTAGGCGGAAGGAGCTCCCTTAGAAATATGCGCACTTGCCGCCCAGACAATCACTTTCTCTTTCGGGTACTTCTTACGAATCAACCATTCTAAGTTTTGAGCCATCTGCGAGTCTCTGATATTATTGCGTAGTACGATATTCCCTGCTTGATATCTTTTAGTCAATTGTTTCAGATTTTTCAATACCATTATCTCATAGTCAAGGCTATCCTTATGCCTAAGCTGATTTAGTACGGAATCCATTGCCGCCTCGAATCGCTTGAGCTTGCCAGGTGCATCAGGTATTAACAGGTGCATCAGGTATTAAATAGTTAGACTTTTTTATAAATGCCTGAGGCCGGAGCAAGGTACCAATAAAGGGCAGAAAGAATTCCTGGTAAGTCTGAGAAAGCGTAAATGGCACTTGATTGCTTTGCAGGTATTCATCAACATATCCTTTCAATGCTACGTGACTTAATACACCAAACATTTGACAATCAAAGCCGGCAATTATCAGGGGACTATTGGTAGTATAAGTTTGGGGAATATAATCATAGAGCAATCCATCGCATTGCTGGCACTTGGCCCAGGTAGGGTATATATTATTACTCAAGAAATTCTTAATACGCGGATCTTCTTTAGGAACTTTTTGCCAGCCATGATTTAAGGCAAAAAAGTCTCCTTCGAATGCTAGTACGTTAAAGCCTTTCTTTTCGTGTAAGTATTTGATCAAACGAGTTTTGGCCAGAAAAGTAACCCCATCCCCATGATCCTGTTCGCCTAACATAACTACTCTGGCATCGTCTATTGCCCGGCCTATTGCTTCCAGATCAGCATAATCATTCGCTTCCGGTTGTATGGATTTTATCTCTACCGTGTGTGTTTGTACGTATTTCTTTATTTGTTCCTGACCTTGTATTTTACTCGGTACAAGGGATAGAAATAGAAGGAGCAAGTACCTCTCTGGACTTTTCAAAAGCATACCAAATCAAACATCAAATCAATTACCTTTCTATCATCTTGGTAATGCCGACATTGATGCCGACGTATCCCTGCGGGCTGGTTATGTCACCGCTTTGAAACAAGTGATTATACCGCCCCGCCACGTTCAAATTCAGGGTTTCGGTGAGGGGAATCATCAGGCCAGCTTCCGGATACAGACCGAATAACCATTGTTTAACATCGAAAGCGTAGAACCCCATCTGGGTATTCTGCATGAAATAAGTAGTTCCGATCCCTAAACCCACATAAGGTTTTACAAAGTTAGTTCCCGGCAAATGCACCTGCGGACTCAGGTAGATTGGAAAGGCATTGATGTACCGGAATTGCGTACCATAAAGGGTAAGGTTGCCGTCGGTGACGGAAACCGGAGGCATCTTTTCGTAGAAAACGTGCCAGCCCCCGGCAATTCCTACCGATACATAGTCACTAAAATACATCCGGTAAGAGCCCGTGACGCCCCGAATACTGGCTTTACCGATGTAATCGGAAGTGTTGGCAGTAGGTACACTTACCTGATAGAGCAGACTGGTTGAGAACTTCTGGGCTTGCGCCGGAATTGCAAATAGTAAAACGGCAAGCCAGGCTATATTTCTGAATCCTTTCATATAATTTCCGGTAACAAAATGGGTGTGAATGAGGGCTAAAAGCCATTGAGTAAACAGCCTTCAGCCCTTGGCATTTATGATTTACGATTACTTTGCCTGAGTCAGATAAGGAGACTGGGTGAAGGCCCGTTGGATAGAACCTCTGATCCGGTCGAGAATGGAAGCTTGAGAACCTTCGAGCAAGCCGCTAAAGGAAGCAATCCAGACGGTAGGGACGGTTTTATTCCCCTGCGAAGCCTGGTTAGGGTCCACCATCTGAATAATCATCGAACCTTCCTTATAGGAAGTAACCACCACGGGATTATAATACCCCGGATAGCCATAGCCATACCCCGGCCCGACCCCGTAAGATCCCCAGCCCGAATACCAGCCCCAGCTATCCCACAGGCCGCCGGCACTGGACACATTGACATTGGTACTGCTGCTCACGGCTGCCAGCACCACTACGTCGGCTTTTTGATTGACACTATTGGCGCTGTCGAGCCTGACAAACCCCCTCACCTCCATTTGATTGGCTATTTCACGCAGTACATATTCATCGAAGGCGGGATTAATCAGGTCGCGGCCATACTGATCTTTGATATGCACCACCGAGTCGGGCAGCACGTACGTACGCACTTTAGCGAAATCGTAGTTCTGGTCATACGAGGTAGCTACCAGATCCAGTTCATCAATGGTTTCAGCGCCGCCCGGATAGCAGCTTGGCAGCAGCCACAGGCAAGCAGAAACCAGCAGGGCAAAAAGTAATTTTTTTGTTTTCATGGTTTGTTTCC
>JAUJNL010000102.1 GCA_030448185.1 Cytophagales bacterium
GCTATTTTAACGCCTAATTTGGACATGAAGCAATACGCCGACCTGCCTTTTGCCTCCACGCTCTGCGGATCATGCACCAGTGTGTGTCCGGTTAAAATTGATATTCATAATCAGTTATACCAATGGCGTCAGGAACTGGCCGCGCAAGGACACGTACCAGCTGCTAAAAAGGCCGGAATGGCCGCCATGTCGTACGTATTAGCCCACCCGCCGCTGTATCGTTTCATCGGGAAGTGGGGTCGTAATTTCATGCAGCTTAGCCCCCGGCTTTTTGCCATTAAAGCTGTTAATCCCTGGGCGAAAGGCCGGGAAATGCCCGAGGCCCCTAAAGAGAGTTTCCGGGAGTGGTACCAGAAAAACCGAAAAAAATCATGAGCAGCCGACAAAACATCTTGCAAGCCATCCGGCAGAACAAACCGGAGGCCCCTCCCCTTCCGGCCTCTTTTGCCTTCGACCGCCGCTATGAAGACCCCATCGCCAAGTTTGCCGAAGTACTCCAGGGCATTGGCGGCATGCTCATCAAGGTGCCTGATCTGGCTGCCGTGGCCGCCGCCATTCAGCAGTTATACCCGGAAAGCACCACCGTCACCAATGGCATTCCCGGCTTACACTTGGGTAACTGGGAACCAGGCGCCGATACCACGTCATCGCAACTGGAAAGAATTTACCTCACTGTGCTGAGAGGTGAACTGGCCGTAGCCGAAAACAGTGCCATCTGGCTGAGCAGCCAAAACCTGACCCACCGGGTGCTTCCCTTCATTTGCCAGCACCTGGTACTGGTCATTACGGCAGATCTGGTTGTCTCTACCATGCATCAGGCCTACGAAAAATTATCGGTTGAGGCAGCTGATTACGGCGTTTTCATTGCCGGCCCTTCTAAAACGGCAGACATTGAACAGTCACTGGTCATCGGGGCTCATGGTCCACGCAGCCTGACCGTTTTCCTACTACCGGCGTAATATTTTTTCTTACCTCCGAATTCTATTTCAAATACCTCTATAACCTCCACCCATCCGTGAAAAAGCCCTTCCTCCAAATCGCACCGTCCGACAATGTACTCGTTGCCCTCACCGATCTCCCCAAAGGACAACGGATCTCCTGGGCAGGTGACGAAATTGAACTGGCTGAACCCATCCCGGCCAAACACAAATTTACCATTGAGCAGCTTATACCTGGCGACGCCGTAGTAATGTACGGTACCCTGGTTGGCAAAACGACCCAATTGATCCCTAAGGGCAGCCTCATTCATACTTTTAACCTGAAACACGCTGCTACTGCCTATGCCGGCAAAACCCAGCAATACCACTGGCAGGCCCCCGACGTTCGTAAATGGCAGGACCGCACATTTGCCGGTTACCACCGGTCCGACGGGCAGGTAGGCACCCAGAATTACTGGCTCGTAATTCCGCTGGTTTTCTGCGAAAACCGGAATATCCAGGTGCTGAAAGACGCTTTCCAGAAGGAATTAGGCTATAGTCAGCCTGAGATCTACCGGCAACAGGTGAAAGAACTGGCGGCTTATTACCGCAAGGGATTGACAGCCGATACGATCCGCCGTTTTCCGCTGCACTCAGCCCGTTCGGTTGCCGAGCAGGATCGTCCCTTTCCAAACGTAGATGGGGTTAAGTTTCTGGTGCATGAAAGCGGCTGCGGCGGCACCCGGGAAGACTCCAACAATTTGTGCAGCTTACTGGCGGGGTACTGCGTGAACCCTAACGTGGCGGGAATCACTGTATTGAGTCTGGGCTGCCAACACGCCCAAGCCGATATTCTGCGCAATGAAATTAAAAAACGGGACCCCGCATTCAGCAAGCCGCTGCACATCTTCGAGCAGCAGCAATCGGGCTCCGAATACCAGATGCTGAGCAATGCCATCCGGGAAACCTTCCTGGGCCTGATGGAAATCAACCGGATTGAACGCAAACCAGCTCCCCTAAGCAAGCTTACGGTGGGCGTGAAATGCGGTGGCTCCGATGGTTTTTCGGGTATTTCGGCCAATCCGGCAATGGGTCACGCCGCCGACTTGCTGGTAGCTCTGGGCGGTAAAGTACTCATGGCTGAGTTTCCGGAGTTGTGCGGGGTTGAACAAGAATTGCTCAACCGCTGCGTAGATGAGGATACTGCCAACCGGTTTGCCCGGCTTATGCAGGAGTATTCCAGCCGAGCTGAAGCGGTAGGTTCCGGTTTTGACATGAACCCTTCACCGGGCAATATCAAAGATGGATTAATTACGGATGCGATTAAGTCGGCCGGAGCCGCCAAAAAAGCAGGTTCCTCCCCGATTACGGATGTGCTGGGCTATGGTCAGTACGCAACCAGAGCCGGATTAAGCCTGGTTTGTACCCCGGGAAACGACGTAGAGTCTACCTCAGGCATGGCCGGGGCCGGTGCTACGGTACAGTTATTCTCCACTGGCTTAGGTACGCCAACGGGAAATCCGGTTTCGCCGATGGTGAAAATAGCGACTAATACATCGTTGGCCCGACGCATGCCTGACATTATTGATGTGGATGCCGGCAGTATTATTACCGGCGAAAAAACCGTGGAGCAGGTAGGCGAAGAGATCCTCGAATACATTATTGGTCTGGCCAGTGGGCACTACACCACCAAGGCCATGCAGTTAGGTCAGGATAATTTTATTTTCTGGAAACGCGGCGTATCCCTGTAGAGAGAGGTGGTTGCGGCGAGGTAATTTTGCCCGTAGACTTGTAGCGCTGCCCAGAAGAAGTCAGCTTTATCACCAGTTCTGACTATTTGGTTGATATATGCAGGCAAGATGAAAAAAGAACAATGTAACATAGCCGTTTTTGTAATCGGTACGTTATTCTTTAGCTCTTGCAACGAGATGCGCGATAAGCGGGTTGCTTGAGGCATTGCTTTACTGCAACGGGCACAATATACGTAGGCCTTTGCTTCATTGACAGCAAACAGAAGGAACTAGCTAACTTTGAAGGGAATGCGTATATTTTAAAAAATGATTGAAAGAATGACTGAACAGCAAATCATTAATCAATTAAGGGAGATGCCGGAGAGCCTAAAAAAGGAGGTCTTAGACTTTATTGGCTACCTGTTGAGCAAGCACGCTTCAGAAAAGGGAGTAAAAAAAGTACCTCAATTCGGTAGTGCAAAAGGCAAGTATACCTTAGCTAATGATTTTGACGCACCACTGGAAGATTTTAAGGACTACATGTGATGAAGCTACTTTGGGATACACATACTTTCTTGTGGTTTGTGGCCGGCAGTAACGAGGTGAGTCAAAAAGTGAGGAAAACCATCGAAACGCCCTCTAATGAACATTTCCTGAGCATTGCTAGTCTATGGGAGATTTCCATTAAAACCGCTTTGGGTAAGCTCGATATTAAAGGCAGATATGAATCGGTTATTAATGACGTTACTGATAATGATATTCAAATTCTTCCGATCAATTTTGTCCATACTGTCCAGCAAAATCAGCTGCCTTTGCACCACCGGGATCCTTTCGACTGCATGATTGTTTCCCAAGCCCTTACGGAGAACATGCATATAATCAGCCGGGACAAGGTTTTTGATGAGTATTTGAAAAATAAGCCGATTAAAAGAATTTGGTAAAGAAGGAGGCATACCGCATATCAGACATTTATCTCTGCTCAGAAGAAGCCAGCTTTAGCATCAGTTCTGACTATCCGGTTGTTGGCAAACATGTAAAGTATGGGGAGTAAAATTGTCTCACATATAGTTGCCTGTATCACTGGTACGCTTGTAATTTATGGGCTATTGAAGTTGGACGGCTTTATTCACAGAATTAGGAATGAAAGCCATAATAAAGAGATGAAAGAGTTTGCTGAGTTCGTAATTTCAGACACTATCCTAGTCATTCTATACTTAGTAGTGGGCATTCTAATCCAATTCATCTTGGTTCGTCCTGTGTTCAGTTACTTAACAAGACAAGGCAACTTTACAATAAGAAGGCTTGTTTATACCTGGCTTGGGTTCAGTTTGTTAACAGGACTGTTCTTTGGAATAATCCTAAGCGATTTGCGCTTAGGATTTATAGATGTTGTTGAAAGTATAGGAATAGGAGTTTTAGTATTTATGATCTATTATTTAGTCAACTTCATTACCTATTTTAAGCTAGTAAGATAAGGACTACGTTTGCCAGCACAATGCATTTCTCAACGCTATCGCTTTAGACTCCGCACGTGGTCCATGGCGACCCGACAAAACTCAATAATCAATAAAAAATGAGGACAAAACGGAATGTTTTTCCTCTTAGTAGTATACAACCTCTTTCATTACTCTTTCCTTCTATGAAATTAATTCGATTTGGGCAGCCCTCCCAGGAAAAACCGGGTATCCTTACTTCCGAAGGCCCCTTTGACGTAAGTGCTTTCGGTGAAGATTACAACGAAGCTTTCTTTGCCAGCAATGGTCCCGCAAGACTGCAAACCTGGTTGGGTCAGCAGCAAGCCAACCTACCGAAAGTTGCCGAAGGTACCCGGCTGGGCTCCCCGGTAGCCCGTCCCTCTAAGATCATTTGCATCGGGCTCAACTACGCCGATCATGTCCGGGAAACCAAAGCGGCCATTCCAACCGAACCGGTAGTTTTCTTCAAAGCCACCACGGCCCTGTGCGGTCCCAATGATGACGTGATTATTCCCCGAAATAGCACCAAAACGGATTGGGAAGTAGAATTAGCCGTAGTGATTGGCAAAAAAGTTCAGTACGTGGAAGAAGCCGACGCCATGCAATATGTAGCCGGCTCCTGCCTGCACAACGACTACAGTGAACGGGCTTTCCAGCTGGAAAAGGGCGGTCAGTGGGTAAAGGGCAAAAGCTGCGACACCTTTGCGCCAATGGGTCCCTTCCTGGCTACGGCTGACGAGATACGGGACGTGGATAATCTGCCCATGTGGCTGACGGTAAACGGCCAGCGGATGCAGGAGAGCAACACGTCGAACATGATTTTCAAAGTGCCCTTCCTGATCCATTACCTGAGCCAGTTTATGACCTTGCTGCCCGGCGACGTGATTTCTACCGGCACCCCGCACGGCGTAGGGCTTGGCTTCAATCCGCCAATATACCTCAAAGCCGGTGACGTAGTGGAATTAGGCATTGAAGGCTTAGGCCAATCCAGGCAACAAGCCAGAAGCTGGCAGCCGGTCCAACAAGCAACTCTAGTTTAACCCTGATCTAACTACTTCATGGACTTACAACTCAAAGACAAAGTCATTATCATCACGGGAGGCGCCAAAGGCATCGGTGAGGGCATTTCCGGCCTGCTAACGCAGGAAGGAGCCATTCCGGTGATCGTGGGCCGTAACGAAGCCGACAACCTGAAAACGGTAGAAAAGATTGTACGCAACGGTGGCCAGGCTCACCAGATTGCGGCTGAGCTTACCCAGAATGAAGAATGTAAGAAGGCAGTAGAGCAAACACTTGCCAAGTTCGGGCGGATTGACGGGCTGGTGAATAACGCCGGGGTAAATGACGGCGTGGGCCTGGAAAAAGGCAGCCCCGAGAAGTTTATGGCCTCCATTGGGAAGAACCTGCTGCATTACTATAATATGGCCCACTATGCCCTGACGGCCCTGAAGGCGTCCAAAGGCGCCATTGTAAACATCAGTTCCAAAACCGCTGAAACCGGCCAGGGTGGAACTTCAGCCTATGCAGCTTCCAACGGGGGACGCAATGCCCTCACCCGCGAATGGGCCGTGGAGCTCCTCCCCTATGGCATCCGGGTAAATGCAGTCGTACCGGCGGAAGTATGGACGCCCCTCTACGAAAACTGGATCAATACGTTTGAAAATCCAACTGAAAAACTGGCTTCCATTACCTCTAAAATCCCGCTGGAAAAACGGATGACTACGGCCGTTGAAATCGGCAACATGGTGGTATTCCTGCTGTCGGAACGGTCAAGCCACACTACCGGACAGATCATTTACGTGGATGGCGGTTATACGCACCTGGACCGGTCGCTGACCTGATTACCCAAACTGAATCTTAATTTACCCTCATGAACAAAAAAGTTAATCTCATCCTTCTTCTTTGCCTGCTGACTGCGAACTCACTGCTGGCGCAGAAGAAGTACGAAGCCAACTGGGCTTCCATTGATAGCCGGCCCGTACCCGATTGGTTTCTGGATGCCAAGTTCGGCATCTTCATTCACTGGGGGCTGTACTCCGTACCGGCGTATAGCCCAACGGCTCGGGACGGCGTAGGCGTATATGACCGCTACGCCGAATGGTACTGGAAAAAATGGTCCGACCCCAATGGTAAGACTTACAAGTATTTTAAGGATTACCATGACCGCACGTTTGGTCCCAACACGCAATACCAGGACTTTGCCAATGATTTTACCTGCGAAATGTTTGACCCTGCCCTCTGGGCCAAAATTCTGCAGGGTTCCGGCGCCAAATACGTGGTGCTCACCTCCAAGCACCACGAAGGGTTTGCCCTGTGGCCGAGCCAACAATCCTGGAACTGGAACTCAGTGGATGTAGGTCCGCACCGCGACCTGGCCGGCGACCTGACCAAAGCCGTACGGGATCAGGGATTGCGCATGGGATTCTACTATTCACTCTACGAATGGTTTAACCCATTATACAAGTCCAACGTGAACCAGTACGTGGACAACCACATGATTCCGCAGATGAAGGACCTGGTAACCCGCTACCAGCCCGACGTGCTCTGGACTGACGGCGAATGGGACCATCCTTCCGAAACCTGGAAGAGTACGCAGTTCCTGTCCTGGCTCTACAATGAGTCCCCGGTGAAGGACAAAGTTGTGATTAATGACCGCTGGGGCAAAGAAACCCGCAGCAAGCACGGCGGCATTTACACCACGGAGTATGACCTGATCGGTGAGGAATCAGCCGGAGCCAAGAAAATCGAACATCCCTGGGAAGAATGCCGGGGTATCGGCGGCTCATTCGGCTATAACCGCAACGAAAATCTGGCCGACTACTCTTCTTCGCAGGACCTGATCAATATCTTGGTGGACAAAGTAGCCCGGGGCGGTAACCTGCTCCTCAACATCGGACCTACCGCCGACGGTCGGATTCCGGTGATCATGCAGCAGCGTCTTAAAGATATGGGCGACTGGCTGAAAGTAAACGGTGAAGCCATTTACGGCACCCGTGCCTGGGACAAAGCCCCAGCTCCAGCTAAAGATGCGACTGTATTCTACACCAAAAAAGGGAATGACCTGTACGTGATCTGCACGAAGTGGCCGGCCAAAAACCTGACTATTGAAGGCGTAAATGCCAATGGCAAAGTATCCATGCTGGGCTACGAAGGTAAAGTTACTACGGCAGCCAAGGGAAATTCTTTGACAATTACGCCTCCTGCCATTACACCAGCCACGCTGCCTTCTCAGTTTGCCTGGGCCTTTAAAGTAGAAAACGGCGTGAGATAGGACAGCAAATCATCTTTGGAGTTCGTCATAAAGATAAAAACCGGTGTTTAAGACACCGGTTTTTTTATTAGAAAGAAATCGAATAGCTATCGTTTTACAAACTTCAGGTACCGATCCGTTGAATTGGTATTAAGCCTCAACAGATAAAAACAACACTTAAGCCCGGAAACATCAATTTCCAGTGTGTTTTCCCCGGTTATCTGGTGCGCGTTCCGTATTTGGGTAATCCCGGTTGTATTGGTAATAACCGTGGAAGTAACGACAGTGGCCGGCTCCGTGAGGGTGACGAAGATTTTGTCATCGGCCGGATTCGGGTGAAGAACAGCATCGAAAGATGTCCCTTTGCTTCCGGGCTTCTCGGTGAAGGCCAGGCGACTGGAAGTGTTGACTGATAAGACTTCCAGGGCAGAGAGGGAAGGTTCATTGGCCGTACTCTGCAGAAAGGCAATGTTCAAGGTGCCATCGGTGACACTGACCCGGAACGTTTCCGTTACCGCTCTTAAGGCCCCGCCGGCTTTGGCATAAATATCATAATCGGTGAGTTTACGCTGGCCTTCGATGTTGACGTGGAACTTACGCGAACCGGCGCCTCCCTCAACGATATTACCCCAGTAGATTTCGGCAAAGTGCAGCACGACATCATAGGTTCCACTGCTTACGGGAAGGTTATACGTAGAAGCGCCCCAGCGTTCATCCCGGTAGAGTTCATCGTCAACCGTATTGGCTATCTGCTCATTGCCGTAGGCACTGCCCGGATTGCCGCCGGAGAAATTCCCATCGACCGAGAAGCTTCTTGAACCACTAGCGGCAAAAGCCCCGCCCCCGCATTGACCCGGTACAAGGCCGTAGGCGTACTGGTAGTCGCCGTCATAAAGCTCCAGGGGGTAGTCCCGCTCGTACCTGAGAAGTTATTCCCGGCTAAGTCTTTAAAAGCCCCGGCAGGAATACTTACTGCAATGGCCGTAGCATTGGGGAAATCAGCGGGATTAATCGTAACGGTTTTACTATCGGCTGAGAAACTAATGGCCGTAGCCGTAGCCACGTTAAAAGTCTGCGTTGTGCTGCTCTGGGTAATGGTAATGGTGCCCGTGCCCCGCTGGACGGCTTCATTGAAAGTCAGCACCAAGCTCTCGGTAATCGCCACCGCAGTAGCTCCATTACTAGGAGATAGACTGGCCGTTGGCGCTTGGGTATCGGGCCCAGTTGACAGCACCTCAATGGCTGATATTTTGGGCTGGTCCGCCGAGCCATTCACAAAAGCAATGTTCAAGGTGCCATCGGTGACGGTAACCGTAAAGTTCTCGGTGACCGCTCTCATGGCGCCACCTGCTATCGCAAACACATCATAATCAGTGAGCTTTCGTTGGCCTTCGATATTGACGTGGAACCGGCGCGAACCCGCGCCGCCGCCCCCGATATTTCCCCAATACAATTCATTGAAGTGCAGCACGACATTATACGTGCCACTGCTTACGGGAAGGTTATAGCTAAAAGCACCATAACGCTCCGACTGATAGAGGGCATCATCCACCGTGTTGGCCACCTCACCACCGGTGGAATACGTACTCCCGCCGGAGAAATTCCCATCGACCGAGAAGCTTCTTGAACCACTAGCGGCAAAAGCCCCGCCCCCGCATTAACCCGGTACAAGGCCGTAGGCGTACTGGTAGTAGCCGTCGTAAAGCTCCAGGGACTAGCGCCGGCAGCACCCGTAGTTCCGGCAAATTTATTGCCAGCTAAATCCTCGAAGGTGGTATTAGGAATAGTCACCGAAATAAGACTTGAATAAGGCAGATCCCCGATAGGCGTAGGATCAAAACTAGCTGTCTTGTTATCCGCTGAAAGGGTAACACTGCTTAGAGGAATCGAATTAGTCGTACTACCATAGCTTATGGTAATGTTGCCGGTACCTTTCTTACGGGTTCGTCGAAAGTAAGCACTAAGTTATCAGTAACGGCTACGTTAGTAGCTCCATTATTTGGGGTAAGACTAGCTTTAGGCGCCTGCGTATCAGCGGCAGCCACGGTAGTAAAGCTCCAGGGGTTAGTACCACTAGCACCCGTAGTTCCGTCAAAGTCATTATTAGCTAAGTCTTTAAAGCTCCTTTAGGAATCGTCACCGAAACGGTAGCTGAGTTGGCAAAATCAAAGTGGATTAACAGCCACAGCCTTTTTATCGGCCGAAAAACTTACCCGGCTAGCGTCCGTAACGGGAATACTTTGAGTCGTAATCCCATCGGTAATGCTAATGTTGCCACTGCCAGCTTGCACAACTTCATCAAAAGTCAGTACCAGGTTTTCGGTAATGGCTATGCTAGTAGCATTATGGGCCGGAGTCCGGGTGGTTAAGCTTGGAGCCTGTGTATCCGTAGGGGCAGCCGTGGTAAAGCTCCAGGGGGTAGTCCCGCTCGTACCCGAGAAGTTATTCCCGGCTAAGTCTTTAAAAGCCCCGGCAGGAATACTTACTGCAATGGCCGTAGCATTGGGGAAATCAGCGGGATTAATCGTAACGGTTTTACTATCGGCTGAGAAACTAATGGCCGTAGCCGTAGCCACGTTAAAAGTCTGCGTTGTGCTGCTCTGGGTAATGGTAATGGTGCCCGTGCCCCGCTGGACGGCTTCATTGAAAGTCAGCACCAAGCTCTCGGTAATCGCCACCGCAGTAGCTCCATTACTAGGAGATAGACTGGCCGTTGGCGCTTGGGTATCGGGCCCAGTTGACAGCACCTCAATGGCTGATATTTTGGGCTGGTCCGCCGAGCCATTCACAAAAGCAATGTTCAAGGTGCCATCGGTGACGGTAACCGTAAAGTTCTCGGTGACCGCTCTCATGGCGCCACCTGCTATCGCAAACACATCATAATCAGTGAGCTTTCGTTGGCCTTCGATATTGACGTGGAACCGGCGCGAACCCGCGCCGCCGCCCCCGATATTTCCCCAATACAATTCATTGAAGTGCAGCACGACATTATACGTGCCACTGCTTACGGGAAGGTTATAGCTAAAAGCACCATAACGCTCCGACTGATAGAGGGCATCATCCACCGTGTTGGCCACCTCACCACCGGTGGAATACGTACTCCCGCCGGAGAAATTCCCATCGACCGAGAAGCTTCTTGAACCACTAGCGGCAAAAGCCCCGCCCCCCGCATTAACCCGGTACAAGGCCGTAGTGGTAGTGCCTTCGGGAGCAATCGAAAGAATGAAACTATCCGCAACCATACCGCCTTTGCCATCACTAACCGTTACTTTCACGGTGAGGGAGGCCGGACTACCCGTTGGTGGTGTGCCGCTAAACGTGCGGCTAGCAGCATTGAAACCGAGCCATGCAGGCAAAGCTGAATTATCGGCAAGGGTAGCAGAATAGGTCAACGCATCACCATCAGCGTCAATGAAGGTATTGGAGGCAAAGGTAAAGCTGAAGGTTGTTCCGATGGTAGCATTCTGATCGGGTATCGCATTGGCAACGGTTGGTGGGGTATTCCCCGAAGCGGCAACTTTCCACATTTCTATTCCCGATAGATTGGCATGCCCGCCATTAGTTGCTACGTTCAGGACGCCGTCATTTATGATAACCCGGTAAGGGCCTGATTTACTCCAGCTACCAGCGCTGCCACTGCTAAAGTTAGCCAGCACCAGGGTGCCTTCCAGGGAAAGGGAATAAGTAGCCGACAGGTTATCTTCCCAGACGTAGAGCCAGATATCATACGTACCACTGGGTACCGCACCTATTGTCAGGTTTACATTGCTCCCCCAGATTGAAGACTGGATCATGGCAGTCCGGTTGACATCGGTAGCGGGAATCAGCGGCACGCTTTCATCAGTAAAAGAGCCCCCATCAGTAACGTAACTGAAGTTAGCGGCACTGCTGCTGGCCTCCCAGGTTGTCCCGTCAATTGACAATCCATTTCCATTTAGGTTTAGGGCCCGGTAGAATTGCGAACCGGTACTGCTGCCCACGTTGATGGTTACTGCAGTAGAAGTCGTGCTGTTGGCTGCATTATCAGCCGCTTTGGCCGTCAGGGTATAACTGCCCGCAGCAACGTTATTCCAGCTATAGGTATAGGGGCTGGTCAGGTCTTCTCCCAATTTGGTGTTGCCTTGGTAGAACTCGACTTTACTGATAGTGCCGTCATTGTCACTGGCCGTTGCTTCCAGGGTAATGGAAGCCGGCGCAGTAAAGGTGGCCCCATTGGCCGGACCCGTCAGGGTCACAAAGGGCGGTTGATTCCCCGTGATCACAAAAGGAGAAAGATGGCTTCCCCGGATGGGCCTTTCCAGAATGCCATCCGGTAACTGCCAGCCTACGGCCAGGTGATCAGTGCCGGTGTCTTCTTTGTGCAACACTTCGATGTAATACTTCTGGCCTGCTTGTAAAGGAATGAGGACCGACTGCTGGGAAGCAAACTTAGTCCACTCCCGACTATTGGTCCAATCGCTGAAGAAGGCTATTCTCCGTTTATTGGCCGGACTTTCATCGGTGCTTAGCCATAGTTCTCCCTGGTCATCCCCCGCAATCCAGAAGAGGTAGTCACCCGTAGCGGGAGGGTGTACATACCCCCTGATTCTGACACCGTAGTTTTCGGCGGCACTGGTTGGCCCTTCCAGTAAGGTAAGCTCGGAAATACTCGTAGGTGGCGTATTTACGGGAATTGCTGCGACAGTAGCACCCGGTACATTAGCCCAGTACTCCCGGATAATGGGAGTTAGCGGAACGGCCGCTACTTGTACCCCTTTTGACCAGGAAGACCCTTTTCGGGTGAAAATTTTAAAGAAATACGTAATATTATTAGTCAGGTTCGTGACCGTCTGGGGCGAAACTTTTCCTTTGTAGACTACTTTTCCCCCATCAAACGGAGTACCCGGGCCCATAAAGCTCAGATTAGCCGTGTATGCAGTGCCATCACCATTGGGGCTGGCCGAAATGGCAGAACTTGCCTTAGCTACAATTATTACTTCATCAAATGCACCAACTGGGTTGTCCCAGGTCAGCTTTACCTGCCCGTTAGCCGGAGCAACGGCAAAATGGCTGGCATTTTCCACGAAGGAGTTGCAATCCGGATAAATCTTTACCTCTTTCTTCGTAGAAAGACCGGCAGCATCCGTAACTGTAAGGGTAATCTGGTAATAGTACGTTTCAGCCCCGCAACCTAGGGGCTCAATCCGGGTAGTGGTTTCGGGATCCGTATCGATGGGTTCGGGATGGGAGTGCGTTTCGTGGTGCAGAGTGGTTTGCCACTGGTACGACAACTGGCTGCTGTTGTGTTCCGGGTCCGTTACCGTAGCCCGTAGAGGCAACGTAGTCTCTTCATTCATCGAATACAAATAATCACTCGCCGGACTGGTAATGGTTACCTGCGGCGGAGTATTATTGACGGAGATGACCAGAGTGGCCTCATCGGTAATTCCCTGGTCATCCGTTACTTTAAGGGAAACGGCATATTTAGCGGGAGCACCGGTAGCCGCCGTAAAGATGCGCGAGGGATTGGCAAGGGTACTGGTCGTTCCGTCCCCGAAATTCCACTCGTAAGTAAGCGGCTTCCCCTCCGGATCAGTGGAAGCACTACCCGTAAACTGGACCGTAAGGGGGCCGGGGCCATAGGTTTTATCAGCAGTGGCTACCGCAGCGGGCTGCCGGTTGGCCGAGTGGACTACCTTCCTGATCTCAGAGCCGAAGTTGATGTAATACAGTCCTGTCTCCGTGGGATGGGTAGCCATAGCGACTACGATGGCATCATGATCAATAAAATCACGGACGGCTGTTGGTTTGTCGCTGGCGTCCAGGCTGATATTCCGGATCCAGCCGCCGGAGTAGTCACCGTGGAAATACGTATTGCGGTACTCGGGCGGAAAATCAGTGCCGGTGTAAAATACACCTCCCGTGGATGAGCTTCCTCCGAATTGCGGTCCGGAAACGGGTGAACCAGCGGCCCCTATATTCACTACCGCTGCTGTTTCCCCGGTAAATATGCCCGTCCGGGCAGGACCGCTGCCGTGGCGCCAGTCGATGATGGGCCGGGAATGGATAAAGGTGGGGATGGAAGCTGGGATCCCTTGCGCAGGATTGCAGGGATTGGTAAAGGTAGCCGTGCCACTAGCCGTAACCTGCTGAAGCAGGTCCTGAAAATCAAAAAACTGTTGGTTGCACCCGCCGCTGCCATACAGCGGATTGGGCGCGTAGTAGTTCGGCGTTGGGGTATTGGCGAAAGGCTCATGGGGCGTCAATCCTTCAAATATAGGCCAGCCAAAGTTCTGGCCCGGTTTACTTACCACGTTAATCTCTTCCCAGGTAATATAGCCTACATCCCCCAGATAGAGGGTACCCGGTTTGCCCTCGTCCGGATTATGGCTGCCGGTACCGGGCTTCAGCGACATACGGAAGGGGTTGCGTAAGCCCATTGCCCATACCTTAGACCGCGTCGCATTGGGTTTGGCCGGATCATAAAATGGGTTGCTGGAAATTCCGGCTCCGGTAACCGGGTCGATGCGGAGGATTTTGCCATTGAGGCAGTCTAGTAACTGAGCCCGGAACGCCCCCACGTTTTCCTTGTCGGTAATAATGCCATCGGCTAAGGCTTGTTCGTAGTAGGTGCCTTCATCACTGCCCATATCCGTGCCAGCTCCGTTGGCGCCATCCCCCGTGGCAATCAGCAGTGTGCCGTCGGTACCAAATACAATGGATCCGGTTACGTGACTTCTTTCCAGGGAGGGAATACCCGTGGTCTTGGTCTCGCCAATCATAATTTTCCGGCTGGCCGGACTCACGCTGTAACCGCCGGTTGTTTTGGTAGCCGTATACCGGGTAAGCCGGCCAATGGTAGCCGAGTAGTAATCGTTGCTGGCCGGATTATAAGCAGCAGTACCGTAGTTGATCAGGTAGTGGCGGTCCACCAGGTAATGCAGGTAGAAGTAGCCGTTGGTTTCAAACTGCGGATGCAAGGCAAAACCCAGCAGGCCATGGTCGTGCCAGCTTCCGACTTCTTCGCTGATGTCTAAGAGTAACTGTTTCTGCCCATTTTCCACTACCCAGACTTTACCACCCCGCTCCCAGACAAACATTTTGCTCCCGTCCTTGCTGAAAGTAAGCCCTACGGCTTCATTCCAGTCGGAAGACACCTCAATAGAAGAAAAACCAGCCGGCGGATCCTGGTAGGCACGAACCGGCTGAATGATTAGGGCTACTAACAAGCATAGCAGCAGTGCCCCTTTCCTGAATAGTAAATCAGAATAGTGAATAAGGCCCGTACCGGGTAATCCGGAAATTCCATGACGCGGGTTGCCGTGTCTGGTATAACAAGACTCCAGGCGCAATGCAGCTAAAAACTCAATGAGTTTTAACCGGTAATAAAACTGGAACATAGATAGTTGGTTTGATAATAAGAGGTATTTGAAAGGAGTAGGGTAGATGGGTAATGAGAAAATCTAAATGCTAAAGGAAAAGAATTCAATGAGTTAATTATTTACACCTGTTCCGGGGAGCATTTAACATGCACCAACTACCTTATCCGAGTGGATAGGGCAGTAAGCTTCTTTGTTTAACGTATTTAGGTAAGCAAGCTGGCTTAAAATATGGCTCGGGAAATCCTGGCTACCGCCTGAATAGGACGCCGCGATTGAATAAGCAAATGCGATGATACAACCTGCCCCGCAGCAAATGAATACTGTTACCGGGCTAAGTCCGCAGTAGGGTTAGGGTTTAAATTACCCCTGGTATTTGTATACAATCAGCCGAGCAGACGCAAGATTAAAGGTCTTTGGAACACCCGAGGAGACTTTATGCATGCATTATACTTTACAAGTATCGTACGGAGACGCTAATTGTGTACGGATATATTGCCAGAAATAATTCGGGTAAATGCAGGTGAGAATCAAGGGGTCTTCTTTCCTTAAACAATGAAGCAGATACTGCTTAGCTCAGATCTTAGACCTTCTTCTCTTAACGCTTTACATAGAGGAAAACTCTTTTTCCTGGCCTTAGTAAACGAAACCTCAACCCGAGTTAAAGGTGCAGTTTACCATAGGATGGTGCATAACTGGCTTTGTAAAAATAAGGGGTATATTCTCTTAATAATATAATAACTGTAATGGCAATAAAATTTTTACTTTATCCTGTGGTGGCAACTCTAGTGTTAATACGATTGAAATGGGCCAGCAACGCATATTTATTCAAAGGCTCCCAAGGCCAGTAAATTACTTAATTATTTTATGTATAAAATATACAAAAATTATTCTGCTTATCCCAAATTATTTTTTTGTGAACAACGATCAGGCATACTTCGAGCTAAGTATGGTCTTGAGGAAGGAGCCTGAGCAAGCTGCGGCCTGCTAACAACCAGCAGCGTGAAATCATAAATACTGGCGGCTCCATTCTCGCAAGATGAAGCATCTTTATAGCAAACTGGTTAAAAAAGAAAAGTGTAAGTAAGTGGTCTGCCCTTCAATGAACGCTAAGTACACCTATATACTGTTCTGTTTGAAATAGTAAGCGTACAGAAGTAAGTTTTTATCATACTTTACCAGTCAAAACTAGCCAACAGCAATATAAAAACGGCGCTGAGTTTAGTATAAAGCTATTTTAAAGTAACCACCGGAAATAACACTTCTGCTAAAATCAGGGTAAGATCTCACCAGAACAGGCGGGTAGTAAGACACGTTCAGGCTGTTTCCGACTGGCATCTATCCGGTCGCCTCACCAGAGAAAAAGATCGGTGAGTACCTGGAAAAAACTTGGCAGAAAGGGTAATACATAAAAAGCGGCATTAGCACGGGGTACTTATATTATAGCTTTAATAATAGAGAGCATCGCAGCTTTCCGGAAGTGGTTTTAGGAAGAACCGAAAAGGTGGTCGACCTGGCAAATTCTATTTCGATAAGTAGTCTCTGCTTCCATACACCGAAATAATTTTCCGGTCCTGTACCAGAAGCGTTTCTGCTTCAATGACTAGCTCTATAAAAATATTCACTCATTACTTGACATTCTCAAAAAAACCCATTTACATTGTATTATAAAATTAAATTTTATATAATAAAATTGAATCAAGCAACTACCATCGGACGATACAAGTGGGAATTGATCATTCTCCTTTGGCTGGCGTTTTTTCTGAACCAGGCTGACCGGCAGATTTTCAATGTGGTACTCTCACTGATCAAAAAAGACTTGCATTTCACCGATGCGCAGTTGGGCTTGATTTCCTCGGCTCTTATCTGGACCTATGGCCTGATGGTACCATTAGCCGGACTGGCCAGAGACTCGATCAACCGCAAAAAGATCATCGTATTCAGCCTTTTATTCTGGAGTACCGCTACCATGTTTACCGGTCTCAGCACCCTGCTCTGGCAATTTATCCTGATCCGGGGAATAGCTACCGGTGGCGGCGAAGCCTTTTACGCTCCCACGGCCAATGCTCTGATTAGTGAATACCACCACAAAACGCGGGCATTTGCCATGTCGCTGCATCAGACTGCCCTATATGCAGGAATTATCCTCAGTGGTTTTCTAGCCGGATACATCGGGGAGCACTACGGGTGGCGGTTTGCTTTTTATCTGTTCGGCGGGTTCGGGATTATACTTTCCGTAATTATGTATTTCCGGCTGCGGAACCCAGTGGCGGCCACGTTACTGCCAGTGCCAAATCAGCCTTCGGTCTGGCAGGTATTTCCCCTCTTTTTCCGTAAGCCAACGGCGCTCCTGCTGAGTATTGCTTTTGCCGGCATGGTGTTCGTGAATGTGGGTTACCTGACCTGGATGCCTACCTTTCTGGTCGAGAAGTTTAACCTGTCGCTCACCAATGCCGGGTTCTCGTCCATGTTTTATCATCATACCACTGCCTTCCTGGGGGTATTGGCCGGGGGTTGGCTGGCCGACCGGCGGGCTGTCAAAAGACCTCAGTTACGTCTCATTTTTCAGGCCGTAGGATTGTTGTTAGGCGCTCCCTTTATCTACTGGATGGGCTCGGCTACGGAGGAGTGGCAGGTATACCTGGCTCTGGCCGGATTCGGGTTCTTCCGGGGCATTTACGATTCTAACATTTTTGCTTCGCTCTACGAGGTAATTGCCCCGCAGTACCGGTCTTCGGCTACGGGTCTGATGCTCATGTTTGCGTTCCTGACGGGAGCCTTTGCGCCCTACCTGCTCGGCAAACTTAAACCTACGCTTGGATTGTCGGCTGGTTTATCCCTGCTTTCACTGAGTTATCTGTTTGCTTCCTTATGCCTGGGAATCGCGGTGCTGTTCTTTTTTCAAAAGGATCGGTACCGGGAAATATCCGCTCCGCTGGCACAAGCAGGAAAGGGATGAGCTACGCAAAAGAGTACCAGATAATGACCCATTTTCAATGATGGATGCCAAATAAGGATGGTTTTTGAGAAACGCAGAAATTAGATTATATTTCACATTATAAAATTAAATTTTATCAAACGAAATATGATCCAGGTATTAAACCGCGCATTTGATATTCTAGAATTGATTGCCAGGGATCCGGAACGGGTCGTATCCCTGACGGAGATCGCCGATGGCCTGCAACTGAACCACGCTACGTGCGCAAATATCATAAAAACGATGGTACAGCGAAACTACATCGAACAGATCGGCCATAAAAAAGGGTACCGCCTCGGACCAATGGCCTACTTCATTTCGGGTAATTTTTCCTATAAGCGCGACCTGGTCAACGCCGCCCGCAAACCGATGGAAGAAATGACGGCGGCCACCAATGAAAATTCGCTGCTGGCCATCATGCGGGATAACAAACGGATTTGCCTGTTTGAAGTAATGGGTAGTCACGACTTGCAGGTTCGCACCTCCCTGGAAAAAGAGGTATACAATACGGCCACCGGACGCTTGTTGCTGGCCTACCTCAACCCCGCCGAGCAAACGGCTTTTGCGGAAAAATACGGGTTGCCCGACCAGAAGCTCTGGCCCGAGGTCACCAGCATCGAAAGCCTCCGGCAGGCGCTGGACCAGATCCGGGAAGCCGGGGTAGCCGTTCAGAAAACCAATGCCTACATTTTTGGCTTGGCCGTGCCCATCTGGAAAGACAGTAAAGTAGTAGCGAGTCTGGGCTTATTCCTTCCCGAGATGCGTTACGCCGGCCGCGAGACCGAAATTCTGAACCAGATGAAAAAAACGGCGCAGAAAATAAACGAAACCCTCAATCCGATTTCCCGGGGCATCAACCATTCCCGGTAAGTATCCAGCTTATGATCACCAGTTTCGTTCACCGGTTGTTCCGGCTAAGCGTACGGCACTTACCAGTCTGGCTTCCGGTGCTGCTGACGGCCGCAGTCCGCGGGCAGTCGGCTTACGACCAGCAATGGCAGGCCCCTCAAACGGTACAACGCATTGACGAGGGAATCCGGCAGCACCGGATGAGAGCAGCAACCATACAGTTAACGGATGCCAGGGGAAAGCACTGAAAAACACAACGGTGACTGTGGAGCAGGTGCGGCACGAATTTCTGTTCGGTTCCAATATTTTTATGCTCAACGGCTACGATACCCCTGAGAAAAACCGGCGGTACGAAGCGGTATTTACCCAATTATTTAATTTTGCCTCGGCCCCCTTCTACTGGCGGGATCTGGAGCCTGAGCGGGGAAAAGTCCGCTTTGCGGGCAATAGTCCAGCTATTTACCGCCGCCCCCACCCGACCCGGTCGTATCGTTTTGTCAGCAACATAATATCACCGTGAAGGGACACACCCTGATCTGGGATCATCCCAGATTCGGCGTTCCTACCTGGCTTCCGTCTAATCCCGACGAAACGGAACAACTGATGAATGGGCGCATCAATCAGATTGCCGAACGGTACAAGACCACGATTCCGATCTGGGATGTAGCCAATGAAGTAATTAAGCGGAGCATAGAAATTCCCATGCCAAAGCATTTTGCCCTGAAGGCTTTTAAGCAGTCGGCTCAGGTTTTTCCGGCCGAAACGAAATTATTGATTAATGAAACCACTGGCGGAACCTGGCAAAGTTACCTGGGAGAATACAGTTCCTACTATCTCCTGATTCAGAACCTGTTGCTGCAAGGCGCTAAAATTGATGGCATTGGATTTCAGTACCACTTGTTCTCCGAACAATTGCAAGCCGATGTAGCAGCCGGGAAAGCCTTAACTCTAATCTATTATTCGAAGTGCTGGATGGTTATTCGGATTTCAAGTTACCGATTCATATTACCGAAATAACGATTCCGGCCCTGCCTAAGGGCCCGGAAGGATTGGCAAATCAGGCAAAAATGACGCGTGATCTGTACCGGCTCTGGTTTAGTCACCCCAGTGTAGAAGCCATTACCTGGTGGAATGTATCGGATGGTACGGCGGTGGCCGGAGAAGACAAGTGGCTGGGTGGTTTACTGCACGAAGATCTGACGCCTAAGCCGCCTATACGGTGCTCAATGAGCTGATCAATAAGGAATGGAAAACCAGCCTTTCGGCCAAAACGGACACTGGCGGAAAGCTGCAATTCACCGGTTTTTACGGCGATTACCTGATTACTGTGAAAACAAAGGGCAAGACGATTCAAAAGAAGATCCAATTAAGCAAGTCGGGAAATCGGGACTTTACCATTTCATTATAAAACTAAGATCAGCATTCCACTGCAACACACTTTATCAACCCATTAACACATCAGCACATTACCAATCAGCACCTCGGCTTATGAAGATTATTGACATCCGGACCCGTTGCGTAGCCATTCCGCTCACTGCCCAGCTCCGGCACAACACCGGCGTCCACCCCGGTTATTTTCTGCGAACCATCCTCGAACTCATCACCGATGAAGGCATCGTCGGATTGGGCGAAGTAGGCGGCGGCGACCAGCGGGGAGCCCTGCAAAAGCTCAAGCCCCGCATTATTGGCATGGACCCCTTTCATCTGGAAACCATCAAGCTGAAAGTACTCCGGAGTATTTACTATATGTCCAATGCCCGGCTGTATGCCGCCATTGAAATGGCTTGCCTCGATATCCAGGGCAAAGTACTGGGACGGCCCTTAAGCGATCTGCTGGGCGGCAGCATCCGCAAGGAAATCCCGATGATTGCCTACCTGTTCTGGCGGTATGACCGCCCGGAAGGCGGCGACGATACCCGGGCCGAAGACCTGGCCGACCTGTGTGAGCAACTGCACGAGGAACTGGGCGTAACGTCCATGAAACTGAAGGCCGGTGTGGAAAGCCCCCGGGAAGAAGCCCGGGTGCTGGAACTATGCCGCGAAAAACTCGGCGATAATTTCGGCCTTCGGATTGACCCGAATGGGGTATGGTCCGTGCCCACCGCCGTGCAGATTGGCCGCCGCCTGGAAGAGTTGAATCCGGAATATTTCGAAGACCCGGCCTGGGGATTAGAAGGCAACGCGGCCGTCCGGAAGCAAGTCCGGATTCCGATTGCCACGAATATGTACCCTAATAAGTTTGATGACCTCGGTCCGGCCATCCGGTTGGGCGCGGTAGACATCGTACTGACGGACATTCACTACTGGGAAGGTCCACGGGGCGTGAAGGACCTGTGTGCCGTCTGCAATACCTTTAACCTGGGCGTGGCTATGCACAGCGGGGCCGAATTTGGCATTGAGCTGGCTGCCATGCTGCACACGGCCTCTACGATTCCGACCATGACTTTTGCCGGGGATGCCCATTACCACTATCTGACGGATGATATTATTCAGGGTGGTTTGATGAAGTACCAAAATGGCTGCATCAAGGTACCAACGGGTCCGGGCCTGGGTGTGGCGCTGGACGAGGAAAAAATGGCTAAATACGAACGGTACTACGAACAGAAAGGCGACTACTATGCCCGTTTTCATGCCGACCCACGCCGCCCGGACTGGTTCCCGGTAGTAGGTGGATTATAAACATGCCCATGGAAACAGCAGCAAAAATCAGGTATTCGGTCCGCGTGCTGGCGACCGGGCTGAGCTTTCCGGAAGGTCCGGCCTTCCTGTCCGACGGGGAGTTGTGGTGCGTGGAATTACAGGGAAACGGTTTAGTGCGGCTGATCGGGGACCGGATTGAACGATTTATTACGGGAGGTTCGCCCAATGCCCTGGTGGTGGATGCAAAAAAAAGACTCTGGTTCTGCGATTCCGGAGAACAGTCCATCCGGTGCTTTGACCCGGCTACGGGAGTAGTAAAAACCATTGCCAATCAGGTAGCCGGAGAACCCCTGAATAAACCCAATGACCTGGCTTTTGATGCCCAAGGGAACCTGGTGTTTACGTGTCCGGGAGAGTCGCGTCGGGAGCCAACGGGATATGTCTGCGTGCTATCCCCGGATCGCGTAGTCCGGAAAATAGCCAACCACTTATTCTTTCCCAATGGCCTGGCTTTTTCCCCGGATGGAAAAACATTGATCGTTGCCGAAACCTATAAACACCGCCTCTGGAAAGGAAAATGGAATCCGGAAACCTGCCAGTGGACCGATGCGCAGCCCTGGGTGCACGTAGGCGGACCGATTGGTCCGGATGGAATGGCTTTTGATGAAGCCGGCAACCTGTACGTAGCCATCTTTGGAACCGGTAAAGTACAAGTGATTCATCCGGACGGAGAACTGGGTGGAGCAATCACCCTGCCCGGTCAGAACCCTACCAATTGCGCCTTTGATCCGCTGCGGAGGTTAGGTCTGGTGGTTACGGAAGCCGAGAAAGGCCAGTTGCTGAGTATCAATGTTCCGGTCCGGGGAGCCAGATTAGGTAATGGAGGGGAAACATGGCCTTAAAAAAGTATTTCATCCATTGAAAATTAGTCAGGCAAACAAAGCCAATAGCGTATCATCTTTACTCATATACTTTTCAATTTACCTATCTCAATATGTCTACCATCGATTATCCAATCAGAAAGTTTGAAGTGAATTACAACGTGCCGGAAATCCGGGAACGCTACAGCCGGCTTTATTCCGGTCTGGTTTCGGATGCCCTCGAAAGCATGGGGTACCACCACCAGTGTCTGCTCA
>JAUJNL010000103.1 GCA_030448185.1 Cytophagales bacterium
CAGCCCCTCTCTCTGCTTTACCCCCCCACCATCCCTCTCTCAGCTTTTGTGTGTGAGGACCCGAAGTATCCATACAACTACTCTCACCTTTAAAAATTTTTTAGATGCCAGGAGTTTATGAGGGTATGAGTTGAAAGTGTATCGCTCTAAAACTCATCTACTCCTACTCTCTCAACTTATCCACTTATTTACTCATTTAAACCGGTATACATTGCGCAAGTCGCTTTCAAATAGGGTAAAGGGGTTTTGTAAAATTGCACAAAGCCCGGTACGCTGGCGTGACCCGGGTAAGGTGCGTAGCAGTGCGTAGGACTCTTGGTGTCGTTACGCCAGACCAACACGTACGACAAGGGCATTTTTTCCATTTGTAAGGCCTTTAGCAGGGTTGCCATCCACCAGGTTGGATTCGGAATGGATTCTAAGCCCATAGCTAATTGGCAAACATCGAGCAACCCACATTGAACATCGAATTAAAAACCGATTACTAGAATTAAACAAACCGTAATCAGAATGTATAAACAAACCTCCATGAACAAAAATAGCCTGCTTGCCTTTCGGTAATTCTTTTTCACTGCGGAAAACGATTAATGGGGGACAAACTCCCATCAAAAGTACTCCCAACGGGCTTATAATGGGGTATCCCAATCGTTATTTGATGGGATGCAAATGTTTCTTACGGATCGATAAATCCTGAAAACCCGTTTATTTAGCCCGCAGTCAGGCAAGCTAACGTATGCGTCCGACGAATTACCTGCACACTTCAGGGCGAAAGCAAAACCACAGGGAACTCAACTTCGCTTTACAAATTCCTGGTTATAAAGTGTGGAAACGTAGTGCCTGCGGAATCTTTGTGTGGAAGGGAAGTTTGGCTTAATACAGTGTTAGGAAGGGTATCAGGTATTCCACTGTACTCTCTGCTTACAGTCATCCCCGGAGGGGATCTTCTCTGGTTAGGACAATCATTACTTTGGTCCGACAAGATCCCCTCCGGGGATCTGTTTTCACTGCCTTACGCCAAAAGAAAACCTGGAACAAGTTAAACAGGGCAAGCTTTCGCCCCGCGAATATGTCCAGTACGAGGAATTTTTCCCAAAAAAGGTTGCATAAAGGCGGGAAGCGGTGCGTTTTATTGCTACAGCTCTTCTTTCTAAAACCCCTTCCGCCATGAAAACCCTTACCCGTTTCATGCTTGTCGCCTGTGTAGGTCTGGCAAGTGTGCTTAATGTCCGTGGTACCCATCTTAAGGCCGGTTATATCACCTATGCGCAGGATACGGGTGACCCTACCGGCAAGACGTATATTTTCACGCTTACCCTCTTTCGGGACACCAAAGGAGTAGACCAACCCACTGCCACAATTGATTTTGGTGATGGGAGTATGGCAACCGTGGATGTAAGCGCCAAGGCCAAGGTTGGTCAGGGCGTAGATAATGATACCGAAATGTTGATCTATCAATTCCGTCATGTTTACCCGATGCCGGGTAACTATACGGTAGGCTTTACCGAGCAAAACCGGAATGATGGGATACTCAACATGACGCAGTCCGTTCAGACATCATTTCATATCGAATCCAGTTTTATCGTTGATCCTGCTTTTGGGAAAAACAGCTCCCCCGGGTTTGCCCTGCATCCTATCTTGATTGCGGAGGTCGGTAAAACATTTGTCCAAAATATGGCAGCCATTGATGCCGAGGGAGATAGTCTGGCTTATCAACTGGCCGTTCCTTTAAAGAATAAAAATACTCCCGTAAATGGCTACGTTCCGCCCAATAAAGTAGGACCTCCCACCGGGACCACGGAAGCCGGTACCGGAGCGGCTACCTTTACCCTCAACAGCATCACGGGTGAAATCCGGTGGGACGCTCCGGGAGCTAAAAGATCTTTGGGGGGAGTCATTACCGGGCCGAATCACTACGGCCTTTATACCCTTGCGTATGTGGTGGAAGAATGGCGCAAAGGCGTAAAATTAGGCAGCACTCAAGTAGATTTTCTTATTGTCGTGACCGCGGCTACTTCCAGCAAACAACTGGAGGTCGAAAATCCCGGGAGGATCGGGCTGAATGCGGCCAACCAGGTAAAAGCCAATCCGGGGCAGCCACTTACCTTTTCGGTACGGTATAAGAATACGGGCGGAACTAACCCTACGCTGCTAACCGGCAGCGAACTGCTTCCCCGATACCGAAATGGATCGGTTACAGTCACGGACTCGGCTGATTATAAGAAGGCTACTTTTTCGTGGGTTCCCACTGAGAATGACATTCGCAAGAATCCTTATATCCTGGTTTTCCGTGGTCAGTCCCAGTCTCCGCAACGCCGGAGCCTTAGCCGCGATTTAACGGTGTCAGTCTTTGTAGGCACTGACCCGGTTCCGGATAAATTACAGGTTGAATCAATCACCGGGCCGGTAACCGGTACCCCGAAATGGCATCCGGAGGCTATGCAGGTTTACCCCAATCCGGTGACCCGGTACGTACGGTTCGTGCCGGGCAGGCAACAAGGCCCCGTTCAGCTTACCCTCACCGACATTACTGGCAAACAATGTCTCGTGGTAAACAATTTTGGGGAAAAGGATTTTATACTGGATATGGACCCATTACCCACGGGGGTATACCTCTACGCTATCACCTCTCGTAGCCGCCTGCTTGGGCAGGGAAAACTGGTAAAAAAATAAAAACCTCTCCGGGTTATAATACAGACAAAAGGCAGTCCGCGAGGATTGCCTTTTGTCTGTGTGGAGGGTTTAGCAGACAGAAGGCAAAGAGCCTACCAAACAACGTGCTTACAATCAGCATAGTAACATCAAGCCAGAAGAAAAACGGTATTTTATTGGGAATGTAAGAAATGCAGTAGAAAAAAAACTCGTGGCAGCTATTGATTCCTATGCTATAAAGCGCGTAATTGTTGCTGAGTTTAACCTATTAAGAGTTTTTTTATTTTTTAATCCTTCATTTTTAATGAACCCAACCATTTTTGCCCCCCATTCTGAAGAAAAAATTACGCAAGATTTCGTAGAAAAACTAGAAGAAAAGATCACTTCCGTATTGTCGGAAATTGAAAAGACGGAAGTGTATCAAATTGTCTCTTCTCCCGACTCCAGCCCATTGCTGGTTGCCTCCATTGTAAAATACATTCTGCTGGAAGTGTATTCTTATGGATCTCACGTAACCGAAGCTACCTATATGGCCATCGGACGCATGCCCAAAGACCGGCCCGATCTGATGAAGCCGCTGGTTACCCATCTGCTCTCCGAAGTGGACCACTGCGAGATGGCCCTAAAAGATTTTGTAAAACTGGGCGGCAATGAAGAATGGGCCCGCAACCGCCGTATTACGCCTGCCTCTCTGGCCATGGCGGGTACCTGCCGTATGCTGGCTCAGTTTGAGAGCCCCTTTGCCTATCTGGGCTACATGTACCTGTTTGAAGCCTTGACCCTGATACTTACCCAACGTGCCCAGGAAGCTTTGCAGGCCAAAGGTTTTCCCGTTGAAGCGCAGCACTTCATTGACGAACACGCTACCGAAGACATTGGCCACACCCGGCTGCTGGGCAATATGATCCGGCGCATTGTAGCCCTGTATCCCGAATCGGAAAGTGCCATCGAATACGGGTTTGACTGCTTTGCCGGCGTCTACCCGCTACCCGTATGGAAGGCCGCCTTGCAGCATGCCTACCATGATACCGCTGCCCGGTAATTATCCGATTACGCTTCTTATTGTAATGCCCTGAAGCCTGACCAAGCTGCGGAGGAAAAGTCTTGTCTGAAATACAAGCTTTTTCCTCCCGTGATTACTGTTTTTATTCCTCAAATTGTCCTCTTAAAGAGTCATCTGACTACTAGACATTTTCTCGAATCGTAAAAAGAATTGCTGGTGATAACACCAGCAATGGCGTATTAGCCGTCGTTGGTGTTATCACCAACGACTTTTCGAAAAAATGTTCAGTAGTCAGAAGAAGCGTATTCTTTTTATTTCTAATTGTTGTTTACGAGCCAATTAACTAACAAACGGACGACTATATGAATTTAACCGTGATTGCCCCTTCCGAAGGACAACTCCCGATCTCTTTACCCATTCAGGAATGCAACCAGCAAGATTACTCTGACTTAATCGATGAAATACAGCGTTTCCGGGGACGGGTTTACGTGCAGGATGAAGCCATTCCGGAGGCCTCTTTAGACGAAACCGGCCGGCAGTACAGTGAAGTTGACTACCGGTCCTGGCATGTAGTGGCCCGCACCGATAGCGGCGCTATTTGTGGCGTCATGCGCATTCCCCTTTATTCGTCTGATACAGATATTGACAACCTGCAATTGAATTCGTTGCTGCAGCGTCTGGAACCTTCCGAACAGCTTGTTTTCCGGCATACCATTCAATCTTTCCTGGAGGAGTCTTCCGGTACCTATGAAATGCTTTGCGAACCAGGCGGATGGGCGGTAGACCTGAAGTTGATCAGCCAATCCATTGGTACTTCACTGGCCGCGTGTGGCCTGGCGGTAGTCCAATGGATCGGTAGTGCCATCTCCGTTTCAACGGTTACGGTGAAGCACAACGCCCCCAAACTGCTGAAGTATATGGGTGCCTGGAATCCATTGCAGCATACTTCCCATGAGCGGTTTAAGGACTGGTATCACAGTTGTGAAATGGAAATTATCTTTTTTGCCCACGACCGGGCAAGCGCCCAGCTTATTCCCATGGTTGAACAAATAAAGGGGCACATTGAAAATACCGGTGTTCTGGTGTATCAACCTGTTACCATACCGGAAGACGCTTATACTAACTAGCGACCAAGCTGTTTTGTCTGGCAGTGCTGGAGTCTATTTCTGCACTGCCAGACAGACACAAAAACGGACTATTGTAAAATACCCTGATAAATGGCCATTTATTCCTTAGACCTTTTATTGATTGAGGATCAATGATTTGTTTTTGAAGTTGGCCAGCAGTGCGCAGATGCCAAACGCATCGGCTAGCTTTTCTTTGTGTTTCATTCGGTTTTCAATTCGTAAAGATAAAAAAGCGTTTTTCATTTTGGGCTATTGCATGTTCTACTACCCGTATGGCAGCTAAAGTACTATTTTCACTTTTTTGTTCTTCGGTCAACGGGTGGTGCTTTGAGGCCTTATGGGGAATGGATACATTGGAGAAAGTTATGTTTTTTTTGATGCCTAAAAAGCCTAAATCACGTGTACTTTCAGGGCAGAAAATCCATACCTTGAAAAAAAATAGCTTTGAAAATAGTAAAGTCATGCGTTTTACCCTCATACATGAACAACTGACAAACAAAATCCGCTTATGTTTATCTAAACGATTAACCATTTGACCGTATGGGTTTTTTTTTACCACTAGACCTTTCCTGTTGAAGCTGCTCATTCTGCGGGCGTTCAACAATGACTTCCGGTCACATCAATGCATACTTCCTCCACCCCGGCAAAGGCTTCATCAAAGGCAGCTTGGGTGTTAAAACGGTTGTTTTCAAGGAAGTATTTCTTTCCAAACTGGCTTTGAGAACCGGTTTGAGTAAACCCAAATAGTGAGAGGCAGCAAATTCGGAAAAGCCAAAGTATAAGGCTAAGTTTTTGCAGCGTAGGATAGGATTTGTAGTAATGTAAAATGAAAACAGCGCTTCGCGTTTATGGGTTAAAACCGAGTTGTTCTCTTTGAATAAGGATTGCCGGTCTTAGGCATGTACAATTGACTAAAACTCTCATAAAGGGCGTCGTAACCTAGCTATGCTTAGTCCGGTGGCGGTTTTATACTGCTTATCGGTTCGTAGATTGTTGTAGATGCTTGACATGGGAAAATAGCTTTGGTAAACCACAAAAGTAAACAATTCATTATCAGCTTATAATAACTCTCTTTTTAATTCAGTCTGCTATTATTCTTTAACTAAGATAAGTTTTAGTTTTCTTTTTTAATAAATATTTACATAGTAGCCCAATAATTGGCTGATAACTGAGTGAAAAACATCTCGCGGGTAACCGATTTTTCTGACAGCGCTGTGGCATGGAATTTAAAAGCGGGTAACAGCCGCTATTTGCCGAAATGTATCGTCGGTACATACAGGTACTCTATAGCTATGGCTATAAAATCACCTCGGATGCCAAACTGATTGAAGACAGTATTCAGGATCTTTTTATTTATCTGTGGAAAATTCATCAGAGCCTGGGCGACACCACTTCCATTAAATTTTACCTGTTTAAATCGCTGCGCGGGAAATAACCCGCAAACTTACTACTCCACTCTCTCACGAACGGATTGATACGGAAGTAGACTGGCAGGCTGGAATCTGTTTTTTTCCTACGAAGCCTGCCTGACTGAAACCCAAACCGAAGCCGAACGCGTAGCTGCGTTGCAAGAAGCCTTGCAGAAACTAACTGAACGGCAACGCGAAGCCATTACCTCCGGTTCTACAATAACTTCAGTTACCATAGATTAGGATATTAGGTCACTCAACTACCAGTCAGTGTGCAACTTAATTTAAAGAAGCATTGCATACCCTGAAAGATAATATGGCCATGAAATTGCTGGCAGGGTTCAGCTATTGGCTTTTAGCGGTATCGCTCATTCAGGTGACCGCCTTAAATAGAGAAAGCCTCTGCTGCAATGGAAGAAAATCCCAACGCTCTTTCCAACAATATCTCTGGAATGCGTCTCTGTCAATATAGCCAATAGCCGTACAATCAGACCAACTTACCGACAACGTCAAACTTGTCGAATACATTTTCGTTGTGGGGGGCATCCGCCATTTCCTCGGTCAGGTCCTGCCCGGCCCAGTGTTCGTAGTGCTTGCCATTCCGCCAGAGCTTAGACCGGCCCAGGTCATAAATGTATCCCTGATAGGCGCACCAGATCTCGGGACGGTCCTGGCCATTACGTAGTGCAAGCTGGGCGCGGGTATATTCTTTGGGCATGGATACAAAGGTTAAAAACAAAGTTCCATTTGGCAAGCTCCTCAAACTTTACAAATTTGCCGGTTGTATTCAGAAATAGTACCGCTTTCGGAAAACGATAACGGTTAAAACCACTTCAATCCACCATGAACATTACTAAAAGACCCTTTGGGCAGACCCCCGACGGTGCAGCCATTGATCTGTACACCCTCACCAGCGGCAATGGGGTAACCATCAATATCACCAATTACGGCGGGATTATCACTTCACTGCTCACGCCGGACAAAGATGGGCTTCCCGGAGAAATTGTACTTGGTTTTGACCAGTTGCAGGATTACCTTTCGTCAGCATATATAGCCAAATGCCCTTATTTCGGGGCCCTAATCGGGCGGTATGGCAACCGTATAGCCCGTGCCCAATTTACCCTGGAGGGCAATACTTACACCTTACCCATTAACAATGGCCCTAACCACCTGCACGGCGGTATCCGGGGCTTCGATAAGGTAGTGTGGCAGGCCCAGGAAGTGATGGATAAAATGACCGTTGGCGTGCGGCTGACTTATCTGAGCAAAGATGGGGAAGAAGGGTATCCGGGTAACCTGACGGCTACGGTTACCTACCTGCTTTCCCGCGACAATGAACTGACCATTGCATACGAAGCCGTTACCGATAAAGCTACTATTATTAATCTCACCAATCACAGTTATTTTAACCTGTCCAATGGGGCTATGCCCGATGTGCTGGATCATGAACTGACCATTCCGGCTGACCGTTACGTAGCCGTAGACCAAACGCTTATTCCCACCGGTGAATTACCCGAAACCAAAGGCACCGCGATGGATTTCACCACCCGCCATCCTATCGGGGAAGGGATCAACCAAGTACCCGGTGGCTATGATCATACCTTTGTACTAAACCGTTCCGGAGATGGCTTGACCGTGGCGGCCCAGGTATACGAGCCCATTAGCGAAAGGGTAATGGAAGTGCTGACCACTGAGCCAGGCATTCAGTTTTATTCCGGCAACTTCCTGGATGGCACGCTGAGAGGGCACGGCGGCTGGGTTTACTCCAAGCATTACGGATTTTGCCTGGAAACCCAGCACTTTCCGGATTCCCCGAACCAGCCTGGCTTTCCATCCACTACCCTGCTACCGGGCCAAACCTACCGAAGCACTACTGTCTACCGGTTCAGTACCCGGTAACTCCATGCAGGCAGGAGATCATGCACGAATAGAAGTCGGGTTAAGGGGTAATGTTCTTGAGGAATACGCTGAACGTTGTTCCGGCGTTGACCTGACTTTCCACTTCAATTCTGCCCCTAGAGCAGCCTGCGCTTTTACCAGATACAATCCCATTCCTTCTACATGGGAGTTATGAAGGGTAATTTCCCGGTTTTGGGCCTCAATCATGCTCTGGCTCCGATCAGTTCCTGGTTTTGCTGGGCCAGTAAATCTCTTTGCACCATAATCTCTTGCTGCCTTTGCAAAAGCTCATCATTGGCAGCGACCAGTTCTTCGTACTGAGCATTGATCTCTTCCTGCCGGCTAAACAGCTGTTCATTGGCGTCGTATTTATTCAAGCCATCATAGGTACCAAACCACATATACCCTAAATGCAGTTCTAACGGTTGTGAAATCCCTATCGAATGGGATAATAGAATCAACAAAAGCCCTAGCGGCAGTAGCTTAGTTCTCAGATAAAAAGCGTATAGAGTTGGAGGAGGATGGCTTGTCATACATGAGAACTGTACAAAATGAAATCCACAGCTAAAAAACGGATTCACGCAAGTCAAATAAGGGCAGGTTGGTTAGCAAGGAAAACAGAGAGTAGATGTAAGCAAAGCCTGACAAAGAGTTACAGGGTACTATATTTATCCCGTATGTAAGATCTATGGGTTGGCCCGTACAAATTAAAATTGGCGTTGCTTCACGCAAGCAATTCTTTGGCGGAAAATAAATACCGGAACATAGAGAAACCCTCATCCGTACTTTAAAAAAATTTCCTACATCTTAAAATAGCTTCCACTTTTTTCAGTTGGACAGAAAAATCGAAAGGTTGCCTTACGGGTAAAAAGTCGGGGAACAAAGCCGAAGCTTGTATTCATAGGAGGGCTTTCCTTTTACGATATCAGCCTTATATAGTTGTATTCAGGTAACATATTTGCCGTATTTTTCGTAAAAGATTAAAATATACGATCTGCTCCGTGATTGTTCATTATATAAACTTAACTGCGGAGCGAACCGAATCATATGAAATACGGGTACCTATTGTTACTCCTGCTGCTATCGGCAACCGGCAGTTGGGCTCGAAAATATCAATATCCGTGCCCAGGCAACCGGGGACTACGTAACTGTCTATTATGATCTGAGGGCACCCTGGCTGGTCAGCTTTTCAAGGTAGAGCTTTACAGTTCTCATAATCAGTTTCAAGCCCCGCTGCACCACGTACGCGGAGACGCCGGCTGTGTTATCCCGTGGAAAAGAAACCATTGAATGGGGAGCACTGAAAGAATTAGCGGGCTACCGGGAGAGATTATTTTTGAGGAAGGCACAGCTTGTTTTCTCTCCCTATTGTATTACAGACCCCGCAGGCCAATGACAAATACCGGCGCGGCAAATCCTATATTCTAAATTGGTGGGGTGGCGTGGAAGGCGAAAACCTGCACCTGGAACTGCTCCGGGAAGGCATGGCAGCTAAATTGATTGCGGAGGTCCCTAACAAAGGCAGTTATATCTGGGAAATCCCGGCCGGTATGCCCGTTGGGAATAATTACCGCCTGCGGATCAGTAACCAAACCGGAAATGCCAGCCAAACCAGCGAAAACTTCACCATTAAACGCCGGGTTTCCAGCGCCGTTAAATTTGTTCCGCTGGGAATTCTAGCGGGTGCCGGTCTGATCAATATATTAGGTCGTAATTCGGGTGGCGGGGAAGATATTCCCCACTCTTCCGGAGCCCGCCAATCATGAATCAATCAACCGGGAAAGTACAATGCTGATTTTTAGTCATTCGTTTCGATTAAACCGTTTGAAAGCGACCTACCAGAAGTTAATTTTATACATAACTCACCTGCTACTTAGCTCATCACTGATCGCTAACTACCAACCGCCACTTAATTGTTTGAAAAGTATGGAAAGTATACCTACGGCCTATTTTTTACCTCCTTCTGGGCAGTGTGCTCACAACGGTGCCTTTAGCTGCCCAAACGCTGAATCATTCCGGTTTTTCGCCGCGAGACAACTCGACCAATGTATCGGCTACGACCGATCTGGAGATCACCTTCAATAGTGGATTTCCAAAGGGAAGGGTGCAAAATCACCATCCACCAGAATAAAAACGGGGGATTGAAGTAACCAGCAACAGCGTGTCTACTTCGCTGGACAAGGCTACAATTAAGCTGGGCAAAAACCTGGAAAACGGGCTGGCTTACCTGGAAAACGGGCTGGCTTACATTACTATCGAAGAAGGGGCTTTTGTCTATTACTGGAACGATAAAGAGAAGTATAAAGGCTTCAGCGACGCGCAAACCTGGAACTTTACGGCAGGTACGCCGGATAATACTGCCCCTACCATAGCCACGCTTTCACCCGGAGACAATGCCACCGGAGTGGCTCCTAATACTAACCTGGTGATTACATTTAGTGAAGATATCTATAAGGGGACGGGCAAAATCACGCTTAACGGGGCAAAACAGGAAATAGACGTAACCAGCGATGCCGTGACCATTGCCGGTAAAACGGCTACCATCAATCCCCCCACCGACTTTGAGTTTCTGGATGCGGGTCAACGTACAGATACCTTCGGGTGTTTTCAAAGACGCTTATGGAATCGCCTATGCCGGAATCAATAACGCGACCGACTGGAATTTTACCGTAGTGGCAGCACCCGACAACCGGGCACCCCTGTATACGGACCTTTCGCCGGTGACAACGCTACCAATGTAGGTCCCAAAGCGAATCTGGTTATTACCTTCGATGAGAACGTCCAAGAAAGGCACCCTGGGTGAGATCAATATTGCACGCACGGTACGAGTCAGAAGATCGGCGTGGGCGCGGCAACGTGAGCATTGCCGGAAGAGAAGTAACTATTGATCCGGAGACTGGATTTTCCTACGGATACCGATGTATCGGTAAAAATATCGGCCGGGGCCTTCGAAGACGCCGCCGGCAATAATAAATTTGCCGGAATTGCGGATGCCACGGCCTGGAACTTCAAGACGGCGCTGCCCCCGGATAACACGGCTCCCACTATGACGGATCTTTCGCCGCGGGACAATTCCCAGGGCGTACCGATCATACCAATCTGGTAATCACCTTTTTCGAAAATGTAAAAAAAGGTTCGGAAACCTTACCCTGTACCAGAGTGGAAGCGAACAGACTATTGATATTAACTCCTGCAACGTTACAGTCTCCGGGAAAAACGGTGACCATCAACCCGCCGGTAGACATGCCGGAGGGAAAAGATATCTACGTGAAGATCACTTCCGGGGCGATTACGGACTTGGTCGGCAATGCCTACGTAGGTATTAATAACACCACTTCCTGGAATTTCAAAACGGCGGCCCCACCGGTTCCGAATCCGCCCAGTGATGTGACGCCACCCACACTAACGGAGATTTCACCTACGGATAACCAGGGAGGCGTGGCTGCGAATACGAATCTGGTCATGAAATTCACGAGGATGTAAGGAAACGGTACGATCACCCTTAACCAGACCGGCAGCAAGCAGGTAGTTGACGTAAACAGCGCCGCAGTGGCCGTGGTTGGCAATACGGTCACCATTAATCCACCCAATGACTTTCCAGCGGGGGCTTCGGTAAACGTACAAATACCAGCTGGCGCCTTTACTGACCTTATGGGCAATGCCTTTTCCGGCATCAATAACACGATTGGCTGGAACTTTACGATTGCCAGTCCCCAGGATAATACCTCACCTGGTGATAGAATCAACGGATTATCCAGACCTGATCAACTCAATGAAGCCATGACGCAGGCCAGTATCAAGGTAAGGCAAATGCCTGCCGGTAGTACTGCCCAGTTTGTCTACCGGGGCATCAGCGGCACGGATTGGAACCTGACTCCGGCCCAAATCGATGGGGTGGCCAGCCTGATCTCCATTGCAATCCCCAAAGGCTGGTTTGATGCGGTAGGCCTGGAGTATTACTTTGAAGTGGCATCACCGGCCGGAGAGAAAAACAGTGATAAGGGCTACACGTACATCAACTACGTGGGCGCCGGACTGAGCATTCCGGGATCTGGTATTTGGCAGAGCAAAAAAAGTATCAGATCATTTCTATTCCGCTGGAGTTGCGGGACAATTCCGTAAAAACCTTGCTGGAAGATAAATTTGGCGTGGATTACAAAAAGGGATAAGAGCCAGTGGCGGCTGTTTACCCTGCAAAACGGCGTCATGCAGGAGTACCGGAACGGTTTTGATAAAATTCAGCCGGGTCAGGGTACTGGTTGATTATCATCAAAGACAAGCACGACATCAGTACCGGTGAAGGTTCCACGGCCCGCGTACTGCAGGATAGCCCGTATGTAATGTGACCGAATAAGGGTTGGGGCCAGATTGGCAACCCGTATAATTTCAATCTTTCCTGGCCTGATGTGCAGCGGTACAATCAGGAAAATGGGCAATTGGGAACGCTAAAGACATTTGAAGGAGCATTTATCAATAACAGCCAGGTGCTGAAAAGATTCCGGGGAGGTTTTGTGTTTGCGGAAAAGGAAATGGATATTATCATCCCGGTCGTGCAAAACAAAGCCATCAATGGCCGCATTACCCACGAAGGGCGGAATAACCCCGATATGGCGGTCGAAGCAGTACTATTTTCACTCAATAGCCGTTCGCTGACTATGACCTGGGCGGCTTAGGATGCACCCCAAAGCGCATCCGAGTAAGGATGCCCTGGACGAAATTACGCTACCCCGTTTTGTCAGTTTCTGGAGCTTAACTTTGACCATCCTGAATATTTTGCCCCGCGTTTTACGAAAGATGTAGTTCCCGTAGCCGGGCAATACACCTGGAGCTTTACCGTAGAATCCAATCAGGACCCGCAGACGGTGCAGCCCGCTGGGACCTGTTCCGGAATGAGGCCGAGCCGGGCAACCAACTGGTCTTATTTACGGCAGACCGAGCAGGTGGGTAATGGATAATGTACCGATGATGCACGCCTTTCCGGACTGATAACGCGATTCGCTTCAGGTGTTGGGTATGGCCCTGAAGAACGCTATATCCGGTGTCATGCCTGGCCCGAGCGTTAACTTAGGTCTGGGCCCCATCCTTTTCGGTGATTTTCTTCCCAGGTATCGTACCCTGGGATGCGGTAATGCTGCAGCCACAGATTCAATGTTTTATTAATTGCAGCCCAGGTGGCTACGCTGCATCGCGCAATGGGATCAAGCTTGCGTTCAGGTAACAATGGGATGGCCGCAGCTCAAGGCGTCTGCCAGACGTATCCTTACGTCTACATCAATGACCCACAAGAATGCGGGCTGCTGAAAATAATCATCAATAGTGCCCTTTATATGAAAATTATTCTTGTCTGCAACGCGCCGTTAAGATGCGCAGAAAAACCCAGACCGGTTTCGGGGCGAAAAAGCGCTGGTAGTAGAGAGTAAGAAGACAAAATCAAGCGGAGGCTCACCTGACTCTGCCGAATGTGGGCGTGGAAGATGCCAACCGCAATAAAACCTTGCAGAATGAACTGAACAGGCCTTCATCCGGTTTAATATCCGCAGCTTGAGTAAATTCGCGACCCGGCCGCTGCTAGCCAGAGCCTACCCCCTGGAGGAAGTGCCGGGCCTGCAGGTGCTGGATACCATCCAGGTCAAGCCGATAGCTGCCGGTAAGACGCAGCAAAGTGCAGATTCCGCTTCAGGGTACCAACGCCCCTCCCACCCGGCACGCATGTAGTAACCGTCGAGATCCGGGAGGAACTGGTATTTGAAACGGATCAGCTGGAGATCAATGTACTGGCAGGAAATTAATTGGTTACCCAGGAACCAACTAGTGCTTATGATGGAAGCAGCGCCACTATTTAAATAAATGGAGAATGTACAATTGGAAAATGGAGAATGGGTAAGTCATTGAATATAATATATTTACCTGGACGCCATTTTGTAATTCACTCAGTCTTGATACTTACTTAATGAGGGGAGGAGATAAATCGGATTACCAATCCGAGCTCACCTGGTGTCCGCATAGCCAATGCGGACCAACCCGATGGTGGCCGATAGTTGTTCGGCATTTAGCTTCGCTGAGATAGTTGCAATGCCGAACCGGGGAAATGGTGGATTTGTAATCCGCTCCAAGGCCTTACAGTAGCTTATTGTAGACCTTTTATTTAGCACCACCCCTCAGTTACTTAATAACTGATAGATCGCAAAGCAATGAATTCTTGGTCTTCTTTGTCCTTTAGCGCCTTTGCGTGAAAGTTAAGTCCCCATGAATACTTTGTTGCCTCGGCCCGCCCGACTGAAATCCGGCGGGCTTTGTTATGTATCAGCCCCACTGCCAGCCGCTTAGCTGTATAATAATACTAAAATGAAATCAGTGATGCGTATTTAGAAAAAGGGAACAAGGTAGTCTGGATAAGTAGCTTGGGTTCTTTCCAGTATTGATGTAGGATTAGCTCAATGCGTTGCTCGACTTGGTGGAGCGTTTCGAAGACGCGACATTTGAGTTGTCGGCGCAGCTCCTTGAAAAACCGCTCGACGGGGTTGAGCTCCGGCTGGGCAGTAGGCAAAAAACCGCAGCGTTAAGTCAGTCTGTGCTTTAGCGGCACGGTGACAAGCAGCCTTGTCGAGCACCAGCGTAGTGGCTTTGCCGGTGTGCTCAAGCAGTTGCCCGTAAAGAGTTGGAAGCATTCGGTAGTCATACTAGGCAGAAAAGCAGTATCAAGTCGCCATTATAAGGACAAATGGCCGTGAACAAATGGCCGAACTGGTAGCCGATCTTGATGGGACAAGTAGCCCCGCTCTCCCGAGGGCATCCCACCTCTTGGGTATCGGTACGCGTGCCTAAGCGCAACTCATCCTGAAAGTAGATGCTGCTGCAATCTGCTGCTGAGTCAAAGGCGTAGTAGCATCGCGCAGAACGTTCCGCAGGCCACTAATGTGACAGTAGCTCAACTTGCCTACTGTCCCTTCGAAAGGATAAGTAAGCATACCGGCAAGTCCTTCCTGCTTGTAGCGCTGCCAGAGCACTGGACTCTGGCGCACCTTGAGGCCGATTCTCTCGCCGCTCCTACTCTGAGATAGTGCTGCTGGCTTCTTTCAAGTAGCGCACAAACTGTAGTCCCGGTAGCGGGCCTGCTTTTGAGCCCGTTCCAGCTCTTGTAGCTCGGCAACACTCTCTTTGATTAAGCTTGGGTAAGCTTTGCTTTTGCCACTCATTCCACTAATATACGCATCATTGATTTCATTTTAGCATAAAACCATTTATACAAATTCTATACAGTACCTTGTTTTACATAGTACCTTTTACTACATTTGCTTCATCTAAGTCAGATACGATAAATTATGAGTATATGAATGTTGAAAACACCCAAGTGCAGATGCGGAAAGGAATCCTGGAATTCTGCATCCTGCATATTATATCCAGAGGCGAGGTATACGCCTCAGATATGCTGGAAGAACTCACTGCCGCCCGGATTATGGTGGTGGAAGGCACCTTATACCCCTTACTGACCCGGCTCAAAATTCCGGTCTGGTTGAATATAAATGGGTAGAATCGACTTCGGGGCCACCCCGAAATATTATACACTCACCCAAACCGGGCGGGATTTCCTGACCGAACTCCAGCAAACCTGGAATGAACTGGTTGGCTCCACAAATCAGATTATTTACAAAAATGGTAGGGACGGGGAAGGATGGTCAGGAGCCGGATCGGCGATATAAATTTTAAATGTTGAATGCTTAATGCTCAATGAAGGACAATACTGCTTCTAACCTCTGGCCAGCACTTAGCATTTAACCTTGAGACTTCAGACACAACCGGGTTACTCCCAACCAATTACCACACTAAATAATAAAGTAAGCATCATGAAAAAGACGGTTAGTATAAATATAAGTGGTATCATCTTCCATATTGAGGAGGATGGATACGAAAAGCTCCGAAACTATCTTTCCGGAATCGGACGGTACTTCTCCAGCTACGAAGACAGTCAGGAAATTATATCAGATATCGAAGCCCGTATTGCCGAAATTTTCCTCGCCAAGCTTTCTCCCGGACGGCAGGTAATCACCAATGAAGACGTAGAAAACCTCATTGTTACTATGGGTACCATCTCCGACTTTGAGGCCATTGCCGACGAAGAACCTCTGTATGCACGGGGAGGCACCACTTATACCGGAACTGCTACTGATACCAAAGCAACGTCCGCCATGGCTACGGAAGCTCCCCGGAAACTGTACCGTGACCTCAACCGGAAAATTCTGGGAGGGGTTGCCTCCGGAATCGGGCACTATTTCAACGTGGACCCGCTGTGGATCCGGCTGTTGTTCGCCGGCATATTGGTGGCAGACTGGTTCTTTCTACCGGGTTCACTCTCGATACCCACCATCATTGCCTACATCATTTTGTGGATTGTCGTACCAGGCACGTATACGCTGGAGGAGGACAAGAAAATCAAGAAGCTGTTCCGCAATCCCGACGACCGGGTGATCGGCGGGGTAGCAAGCGGACTGGCCGCGTATTTTGGGGTGGATATAACTATTATTCGCCTGCTTTTTGTACTCAGTATATTCTTCTTCGGCGCGGGGGTATTGCTCTATTTCATTGTGTGGGCAATCACTCCCGAGGCCCGTACCCTGACCGAGAAAATGAAAATGCAGGGGGAGCCCGTAACGCTTTCCAATATTGAGTTCAACGTAAAAAAAAGCCTTCATGAAGAAGGCAATCCCGAGGAAAGCACCCTGGTTAAAATCCTTCTATTCCCTTTTCGCCTGATTGCGGCCGTTTTTAGCGGATTAAGCAAAGCCCTGGGTCCCATTGCCGTATTTCTGCTGGAAGCCATCCGGATTGGAGCCGGGATACTGTTACTGATTATATCCATTGCCTTTCTTTTCAGCCTGCTTACGCTGCTGGGTGTAGGATTAGGCTGGAGCAGCGGGTATTATGACTATATACAGATGGGGGATTTTCCCGTGGAACTACTTCGTGACAGCATCCCGGTTGCCGGTATTATTGCCGGGTTTCTGTTCCTGTTGATCCCGGTAATTTTTATCGGCCACCTTGGGCTGATCCTGATTACCAAACGCAGTATTATAAAAGCACCCGTCGGCTGGACGCTGTTTGGAATCTGGCTGCTCAGTCTGATTGGATTAAGTTTTACCGTCCCCGCATTTATCGCCCAGTTCCGGACGGAGGCGACTTACGAGAACACCCGCGAATTTGGCATAGATGACCGGCCCGTGTACCTGGAACTGGTGGAAGCCGGTAATGAAACCTACGAAAGCACTTCGTTAACCCTGGAAGGTCATCCCGGAAATACCCTCAAACTAGTGCAGGAATTCGAAGCCAACGGCCGCAACCGGCAGGAAGCGCAGGAGAATGCCCGGATGATTGAATACAATGTGTCGCAGCGTGACTCTATCCTTAGTTTCGACGAAAATTTCAGTTTCAAACCCGGAGCCAAATTCCGCGGCCAGGAGCTCAGAATGACTTTATATATTCCCTACGGCAAGGAGTTCAGGATGGAAGAAGATCTGAGCCGCATCTTACGCAATACCCTGCATCGCAATGGTCTCTGGGAGGCCCAGCTTCGGGATAACCGGTTTGTTTTTACTCCGGAAAATGAGTTGAAATGCCTGACTTGCAGCGATGATGAAGTGCAGGAAGATGACGGTGCCGCGGTTAACGGCAAACGGATCGGCCTGAAAAACTTTGACCGTATTGACGTCGGCGGCCCTTTTATACTGACGGTGGAGCAATCAGACCGGTACCGGGTAGTGGTGGAAGGAGAAAATAACGATGCCGATGAAGTGGACCTGGATGTAGAAGGAGATGAGCTGACCGTACAGTATAAGAACCGAAACTTCCCGGAAATGCTGCGTAACCGGGACAAGATCCGGATCTACGTTACCATGCCTGACCTGAAAGGATTGAACCTGGCCGGTGCCACTAAAGCTACCGTAAAAGGCTTTGATAATCAGGACGACGTAGAAATACAACTGGCCGGAGCCGTGGAAGCTGATGTAGAACTGAACGCCGAACGGGTGAACCTGAACCTGAACGGGGCATCCCAGCTGACCCTAAGAGGACAGGCGAATCGCTTTGATGCCGAAATAACCAGTGCATCCAAATTACACGCTTTTGAGTTTGAGTCGAAAGAAGCCGAGGTAGAAACCAATAGTTCGGCCTTGGCTGAAATTAATGTTACCCGTAACCTGACTGCCCAAGCGAACAGTGCCGGGCGGATCCGTTACCGGGGACAAGCCGAAGTGGAAAGCAATACGTCAAGTGCCGGATCAATCCGCCGGGAAGAGTAATACCGTATTTCGGAAATGAGATGGCGGAAGTTGGATGTAACAGGCGTTGCGAAATGGCTTAGTGAGTCCTGAATCAGCTTAAAACAAGTAAGTTGCAGAAGTCAACTGCATCCGACTTCCGCCATCCAACTTTCGAAATGATTGCGTCTTTTTCAATTGAAATCCTGTCGGATCGCTTGAACCGGCAGGATTTTTTATGAATCAGGCATTTCAAATTAAATTACGAGGGTGAACTATTAGCCTTCTCTGCGCCTTTGCGTGAGAATGCAAAAGTCCTGTGTAACATCAGTTAATCATACTGTTTAATTAAGTTTTAGTTAATTGATGGCCATTTTACGCAAACTATTCCTTGCCTAAGCAAATAGGGCTATAAAAAGTAGCGTTAATTTTTTAACTTGGCGAAGTTATGCTCCAATATCAGGCATCCGTTTTTCAAGATTCATTTCGCCATAAGGGAATGCGCCGGGCATTGGTTCGGCAAGTTGCTCAGAAAGGAATTACCAGCGCTTCTGTTTTACAGGCTATTGAGAACGTACCCAGGCACTTTTTCCTGGAAGCAGCCTTTCTGGAACAGGCTTACGAAGACAAAGCGTTTCCTATTGGAGAGGGGCAGACCATCTCCCAGCCCTATACTGTCGCTTTTCAATCGCAGTTACTACAGGTGCAAAAAGGGCATAAAGTCCTCGAAGTAGGCACGGGTTCCGGGTATCAAGCGGCAGTATTGGTCCAATTAGGCGCAAAAGTGTTTTCTATTGAGTATAATCGTACGATTTATTTAAAGACTAAGGCCCTTTTTACGCAACTTCACTATTCCATTGACGTTTTTTATGGAGATGGAACGCTGGGATTACCAGCCTATGCACCTTTTGACCGTATTCTGGTTACAGCGGGAGCCCCGGCAGTACCAGAAGCATTGGTGCAACAACTTTCTCCCGGCGGCATACTGGTAATTCCAGTGGGTGACCACAAAAAGCAGCGGATGCTCCGGATTACCCGTCTTTCCGAGGTAAAGATACACGAAGAAACATTCGACTGGTTCAGTTTTGTGCCACTCCTGTCGGGACGGCTGGAAATAATTTTGATTTATTAGCATCGTATTATTTTTGTACGCAATCTATGCCCTTTCTTATCTTTTTGCGGCTATGAAACATTCTTCACCACGATTATGGATTGTCATTGGATTGGTTCTTTTACTGATTCCAGCCTTGGCACAGGCACAACGCACCCGTAGATCTGGCCCCTTACGCAACTCAAAGCTTTACCGCGGTTTTAGTAACTACGGAATAATGAAAGTGGGTCTGGGCACCGGAACCGCTACCTATTTTGGTGATTTGTGCGAGTCCGGAGACTGTATCAATGCCCGCCCCTATGTAAGTACCAGCTTCAATTACCGCTTTGGGGGCCGTATACAGGTGCGGGGCGATGTAGCCTATTACCGGCTTGCCAATACTGATGTAGGAGGACCGAATGCGGTCCGGAACTTGTCTTTCCGTTCGGGTAATATGGAATTGATGGCAACTGGCGTTTTCGAAGCATTTTCCTATAATAAATTCTTTAACCAGCGCCCTTTGTTCAGCCCTTTTACCTTCCTAGGATTTGGGGTTACAAAAATTAATCCGCGGGCCAAGCTGGGCGACGAATGGTATACCCTGCCAAAGTATAATACCGAAGGCGTTAATTACAGTACCGTTGCACCAATCATTTCGTTCGGAGCGGGGGTACAGATTCCGCTGAACCCCGTAATGGACCTGAACTTTGAAGTGGGGTACCGGAAAACGTTCTCCGACTACCTGGATGATGTAAGCACGCAGTATACGAACAATGCCGAACTACGCGGCATTAATCCGATTGCGGCGGACTTAGCCGACCGTACTAAAGAGATTCATTTACCAACTTATGATTCTAATGATGGCATACACTGGAATGAAGGACACAAGCGGGGAAATCCGTCCAAGAAAGATGGGTATCTGATAATAGCAGCCAGAGTAGAATACACTCTGAATCCGCTGGTGAAAGTGCGCCGGAATAATTTGAAATTCAAGCGTCCCCGGTTTAGCAGTGGCGGTTCTTCCGGGTCGAGGACCAAACAGAAGAGAAGATAAAACTTAGCTATTAGCAGTTAGCGCTTAGCTTTTAGATTAACTGAATAATAAGCCAATCGCTAACCCTAATTGCTAATCATACCTGCTTATCTAAGCAATCCCTACCGGATTGCTTTTTTGTTTTGATCTTTCGCAGTTAGCTTTGCGACCAACCCGTATTTGTACTTGTATGCTTCCTCCTAAAAAAGCCAGTGAATCGCTAACAACCATGACTGAGATGGTACTGCCGAACGACACCAATGGGTTGAATAACCTGATGGGCGGACGGCTCATGTACTGGATGGATATTGTTTCGGCCATTGCGGCTCAGAAGCACTCCAACCGGCTGGTGGTTACGGCCTCGGTGGATAATATTTCTTTTGCGGAGCCCATTGGATTAGGCAATGTACTTACCCTGCGGGCCCACGTAACCCGGGCTTTTACTACCTCCATGGAAGTATTTATCGAAGCTTGGGCGGAAGACATTCCTAACCAGCGCAAAGTCAGCACGAATAAGGCATTTTTTACTTTTGTGGCCCTGGATAAAGCGGGAAAGCCCACGCAGGTGGCCGAAGTAACCCCCGAAACGCCTGAGGAGAAAGCACTGTATGAAAGTGCCCTCCGGCGGCGTCAGCTCCGCCTGATCCTGTCGGGCCGGATGAAACCCCACGACGCGGCAGAGCTAAAAGCGTTATTTGAGGACTCAAAAAAAGTAAACTGAAATTAGAAACAGACCTGCGATATAACTTTACCGGCTGCGTTGCTCCGGTTTTTTACTTGCCAGTATAACATCCGGATTTAACGGAAGCACCCAAAAATCATGCAGACTTGACCGTTAACCCTTCAACCGATGGCCTTGTCTTTTGCACCGCCTCATCTACTCCCAATGGCTGGGAAAATAAAGGATACAGTGCCGGAACAAAGTAGTTTTTCAGCACTTCCGGACTGTCTTCTCATGAACTTGCCGTGCTTTACCGGCACAAGCTTTAGTCACTGCCGAAAAAGAGTACTGCCCTATTTACCCAGTGGTAGCTTAAACCGATGGGATACAGAAAAAGCAGTTTTAATGAGGGTTCTTATAATCCTGATACTAATTCTGCTTCCCGGCTCTGTGCTGCTTAGTAAGGGTCAAGTACTCAAGCAGCCGGGCCGTTTACTACCTTTAGCCAATAGCAACAGCTTGAGCAATAATAGAGTTTACTCTATTGTGCAGGACAAGCAAGGGTATATGTGGTTCGGGACCGAAGAGGGGTTGAACCGGTATAATGGGCAGTCTACTACCGTGTTCAGGTTTCGCCCCGGAGATCCGGGATCCTTGCATTCGAATTTCATCTCCCGGATGCTCGTAGATCAGCGGGGGTTCATCTGGATCGGGTCCAATGGGGGCGGCTTAAGTTATTATAATCCCCTTTCGGGCACTTTTACTGCCTATCGGCACGAAGTGGATAACCCAAACAGCTTACCCAGTAACCACGTCCAGTTTTTGCTGGAAAGCCGAAAAGGAGAAATTTGGATTGGCGCCGACAATGGGGGCGGCCTGATTCGTATGGATCCCCACACCAAGAAGTTTACTCAGTATATTCCCAACCGGGATACGATTCACGCCTTTATCAACTCCCAACACAGTAACTCGGTCCTATCTTCCGAGGATGAGGATGGTACCTTATGGCTTGGCACGCGGGATGGCTTGTACCATTTTAATCCCCAAAGGAAGTTTTTGAAGGATACCGGGATCATCCGGATAGTAAAGGGGGGAATTTGAAAATTTAATTGTAAGCCTTTACCGGGACACACCCGACACTCTGTGGCTCGGATGCTGGGGAGGGGGCCTAAAAAGCTTTAACAAGCGCACTAAGCGGCATCAAACTTACCGGTATGTTCCCCAGAAAGTACTTGATGGAAATTTTAATCAGGTATTATCCATTGTAAGAAAAGCGGATCCGAATTATGGGTGTAAGTACCTTGGACCAAGGATTAGCCATTTTTAACAAACACACCGGAGTATTTAATTTTATTAAACGAGATTCAATTGACCCATCCAACCATTATCCGGCCCAAGGGCGAGTTACCTCTACTCAGGACCGGACCGGCATTCTCTGGGTGGGTACTTATGACGGGGTACATTACATTAACCTCCATGAGAAAACCTTCCAATCGATCCAGCTCCCCTTCCGGCTCGGGTTGGCATTCAAAATACAGCAGTAACCTGCTATTTACTGGGCGAACATTTATACGTAGGCGCTTTAGCAAGTGAAGGGCTATACCGGTACAATAAGCGTAAGGCCAGCTGGGATACCCATCCCTTTACCAATTCGCCCCATGATGTATGGGACATTTTACAGGATCGATCCGGCGTTTTATGGATCAGTACTTCGGCAGGAATTTTTCAATTGGATACTGCCCGGCAGAAATTCGTGCCCGTTTCCCCCCCAATAATAGGACTTCGGCCTGGCAAAACGCCTCATTCAGCAGGCTCCTGGAAGACAAGGAGGGCGATATTTGGATTGGTACCATTAAAGAAGGCTTATTTAGATACCATAGAAGAAGCCATTCACTTACGCACTACCATGCCAAATCTAACGGCTCCAATAGTTTGGCCGGTAATGGGGTCTTGGGCACAGCGGAAGATCAGAGAGGCTACATCTGGATATCTACTTCCAGTGGGTTGCCGCTATTAATCCTGTTAGCACACCTTCACCAATTTTACCTACGACTCTCGAAAGCCCAATAGTCTTCCCAGTAATCTGCTTTTGGATTTAGCCCGGACCACCAGGGCGACCTCTGGATCGGAACCTGGGGAGAGGGTTTGTGCCGGCTTTCCGGTCTGCAGCAAGCCAAACCAACTTTTCACCCTTATACGGTTGACGATGGATTGCCTTCTAACCGCATTAATCATCTGGTGCGGGATAAGGCCGGAAGAATCTGGCTGAGTACGGCAAAGGGGCTGTCCTGCTTTGACCCCAGACACAAAACCATTCAATTTAGAAGCTTCGATCAGCGGGATGGATTAACGGAAGATCAACTGGACGACATGTTAAGCGTAACCGAAACCGGGCAAATCTACTTGGGAGTTACCGGTGGCATCACCTATTTTCACCCGGATAGCCTGCTTACAAGTTATGCTGCCCCGCCGCTGATGATTTATTCCCTCAAAATATTTGATAATGAAGCGCGCCTGGACTCAGCGATAGAATTTAAGCAAAGGGTTCAGCTTCTGGCTGATGAAAATTTCTTTACCCTCAGCTTTGCCCTTTTGCACTACGTCAATCCGGAAAAGAACCAGTACCGCTATAAGTTGGAGGGGTACGATGTTCAGTGGAACAAGGCTAATAATCTTAACTTTGCCACCTACAAAAATGTACCTCCCGGCGCATATACGTTCCGGGTAAAAGCAACCAGTAATCACGGCGGGTGGCAGGAGCAGGAAAGAACGCTTCAAATGGTTATTCTGCCCCCCTGGTGGCGAACTTGGTGGGCCTACTTCGGGTACAGCTTCCTGGCCTTGACTGCACTATGGGTGGGCCGTCGGGAGATCGTAAAGCGAGAAAGGTTAAAAGCTGATTTATTCATCCGGCAGGCAGAAGCCGATCAATTAAAGGAGTTGGACCGGTTAAAGTCCCGGTTCTTCGCCAATATCTCCCACGAGTTCGGTACCCCCCTTACGTTGGTGCTTAACATCGTAAAGGATAAGATGAGCCTTTGGCAGGAAAGCGGGCAGACAGCAGTACGGGTAAAAGGCGAGGAATTACAGGTAATGCAACGGAACGCCCAGCGGTTACTTGAGCTGATTGACCAGTTGCTGGATTTATCAAAAATCGAAGCGGGCAGCCTTCCCCTGAACAATCAGAGCGGCGACCTGATGGCGTTCATCCGTTACATTGCGGCTTCTTTCCATTCCCTGGCCGAAAGCCGCCGTATTCAATACCAATACGGACTTACTCCGGCTACGTTTGGGGCAAGCTTTGACCGGGACAAAATCGAGAAGATTGTAACTAACCTCCTGTCCAATGCCTTTAAGTTTACTCCGGAGGGAGGCAAAATCCGGTTAGAAGTAACTGCAACGAAGCAGACCCAATACGTAGCGGTAGTGATTAAAGTGACTGACTCCGGCATTGGTATTTCTCCGGATGAGCAATCCCGGATTTTTGAGCGGTTCTACCAGGTAGATACTTCCACTACCCGGGCTTATGAAGGCTCGGGCATTGGGTTGGCCTTAAGCAAGGAACTCGTAGAGCTGTACGGGGGAAGCATTGGAGTAAATAGCCAACCTGGGGAAGGAACTACCTTTACGGTGCAACTGGTGCTGGAACCGGCATTGACAAACTTCCTCCAAGAAGCTGCAGAAGCCCTTCCGGCTGTAAGCATCGAGGCCAAAACCCAGGGAAAAAAAACCAGTGAAGGCAAATTCCCTTACGAAGAAAAATTGCTCATTGTGGAGGATAACCCGGATTTGAGTGCTTACCTGAAAGAAAGCCTAGCTACTACCTATCAGGTACTGGAAGCTTCCAACGGTGCGGAAGCCTTACAAATAGCTTTAGCCCAGGTGCCTGACCTCCTGATCAGTGATGTCATGATGCCGCTGATGGATGGGTTTACCCTCTGCCATACTCTTAAAACCGATGAACGGACTTCCCATATTCCCGTCATTCTGCTCACAGCCAGGGCGGGAGTGAACAATAAGCTCGAAGGGCTGCAGACCGGAGCGGACGATTACCTGGTAAAACCCTTTGATTCCCGGGAACTGCTCATCCGGATCAAAAACCTGCTTGAAAACCGGAAAAAATCTAGGGAGCGTTACGCAAAAGAGTTCATTCTGCAATCCACTTCCGTTGCTCTTCCTTCCGCGGATGAAAAGTTTCTAAGCAAGCTCCGAGATGTTATCGAAAAAAATCTTTCGGATGAAGATTTCACAGTGGAAGAATTGGGAAATACAATGGCGCTGAGCCGGGTACAACTCTACCGGAAACTCTACGCCTTAACCAATCAATCTCCCAGTGACCTGATTCGCTCCATGCGCCTGCAAAAAGCTAAACAACTGCTCGAATCCCGCGTAGGTAATATCTCCGAAATCGGGTACCAGGTGGGCTTTAAGAACCCGGGTTACTTCAGTAAAAGCTTTTCCAAGGAATTCGGCCTTTCTCCTTCCGATTTTTTGCTCTCTTTAGGAGCAAAAGACTGATTCTTCTTGGGTAATCTGAAGTGGTACTTTTTGTCAACTCTTAATTCACATCAGGAATAGAAGCTTGGAAAACTGATATTAAGCACGTTCCAACTTACCCTACACCTTATGAAAAAAGCCGACCAAAACCACCACAACCGACGGCAATTTATCAGAACCTCTGCCGGAGTTATTTCCGGTTTAGCTTTCCTGCCGGAGGCGGGCATGGGCGAAACGCTTACGCCGCCTGATTCCATTCATATCATCGGGCCGATTGAAGGATATTCGCCTCAGGTAGGAACCCTGGTAACGATGATGACCTGGATGCAGGATAGCCTGGAGCGGGCCGCCAAAGGGCTGACCCAAACCGAGTTAGACTACCTGCACGACGCCAAATCCAATACCATTGGCGCTATGCTGATGCACCTGGCTGCAACCGAAGTGGTGTACCAGGATCTGACTTTTTACGGAGAAAAGGGATTCAGTGAAGCCAATAAGAAAAAATGGGGAGTAGCCATGAGCCTGGGCGAAGAAGCACAGAAACAAATCAAAGGCAATAACCTGGACTATTATCTGGAAAGTCTGAAGGAAGTCCGGGAGAAAACATTGTCTGAACTGAAAAACCGGGATGACAAATGGCTGGCCGCGGTAGATCCCTCCTTCTTCGGCAAGCAGCCCACCAATAATTACTGCAAGTGGTTTCACGTGGCGGAACACATCGGCAACCATCGGGGACAGATTACCTGGATCCGAAAAAGATTACCCGGAGCAAAAGCCGGCAATGATTAACCCTATAAGCTGTTGGGCCTTTGCTGTGCCTGGGAAACAAGGGGAAATTGAAAAACCCGTCAGGTAGTAACACTTGACGGGTTTGCTATATATTGCAACGGGTACACTGCCGCTGCCATTTAAAACTTAGGCAACTACCAGTTTCTTCTGATCCAGAATATCATTGAAACGGCGTTCCGGACGGCCTTTCCAGGAATTCTTATGATAGGCGTATCCGGCAATCAGCGGCATGGCAATCGTAGCCTCGGCCCAAACCATTTGCTCATATACCGTATCTACTTTACCCCATGAACAGGCTTCTTTCAAGGTAGAGCCGGACAAAGCGCCATCCCGTTCATCGGCCACCGTAATCTGAATGGCGTATTTATGCATAGGAGCCTCTTTTTCCAGAATGTCGCAGGCTACCACAATATCCTGCACGAAGTTTTTAGGTACGCCGCCCCCGATCATAAACAGACCAGAATCCGGATTAGCCAGTTTTACCTTAGTAATTTCCAGGAAGTCTTTGGCTGAATCAATGGAAAGGTGATGATCCGGATTGTGCCACTGATGATGCACCAGACCGAAACCGGCGGAGCAGTCAGAGAAGGCAGGCACAAAAATCGGAATTCCCTTCTTATGGCAATGCCATACGATAGAATCCTGGCGGGTCATCGCGTACTGCTCGTTTTCATCCAGGTACCGGCCCATCTCACGGATAAATTCGCGGGAAGAATGAGGGCGTTTAGGCAGCACATTACAAATCTGGGCAATAGTATCGTCGCAAATCCGCAGGTCTTCCTCATCGATAAACGTATCATAGATACGGTCGATCATCAGTTCACGTAGCTCCTGGTCGTCGATGCCATATTGCGTACCCACGTAATGCTTAAACCCAAGTGCTTCAAAAAAGTCCTGATCTACGATGTTAGCTCCGGTGCAAACTATGGCCTCCACCATATGAGGCTAGCGC
>JAUJNL010000104.1 GCA_030448185.1 Cytophagales bacterium
CAATGAATTGGTGAAAAATAAAACTGTCAGATAACTCATACTTAATGCACTAGTTCACTTACGCAGTGTAGGTTTGCCAGTGAAGTCACTGCTTTCGCCGTTCCCAACAGCATCGTTCTGTATGGAAGCAGCCAGTATTAAGGACTTCTTTTGCAAGCTGTACCTATACCCTCATGAAGATTGTCAAATGGGCGATCCTGGCCACCCTGCATCCTTTGATTCTGGCCTTGGCCACGTCGTGGATGCCCCGTTCCTCTACAGAAGGTGCTGCACCCGTGCGGATGAACGAAATTCAGGTCATCGGCAGTCACAACAGCTATAAAGGGGCAATTGAACCAGCGCTCCTGAACAGGCTGCTGGCCCGGGATTCGGCCCGTTTTATCAGCCTGGACTACCAGCACGTATCCCTGACCCAGCAACTTGACTTAGGCCTGCGAAAGTTGGAGCTGGATGTCGTATTTGATCCCCAAGGTGGACGATTTGCCCAGCCACTGGGCCTCCAATTGGTCAAAAGGCAGGGCGGTACTCCTTTGCCTTTTGATCCAGATAACGTAATGCGGGAGCCGGGTTTCAAAGTGCTTCACGTGCAGGACATTGATTTTCGCTCCAGTTGCCTGCGGCTGCGGGATTGTTTACAGGAAATAGAGGCTTGGTCGGATGCCCACCCTCGGCACTTGCCCATTGCTATTTCCTTTAATGCCAAAACCGATCGCATCGACCAGCCGGGTTTTACCCAGCCTTTGCCCTTCACCGCGGCGGCTTTTGACTCCCTGGATGCCGAACTGCGCTCCGTATTCGCCAAAGAACGCATGATTACGCCGGATCTGGTTCGGGGAAAGTTTCCGACTTTGGAAGCAGCGGCAAAAGCCCGCCAGTGGCCTACTTTGGAAGCTGCCCGGGGCAAAGTCTTGTTTGTGTTAGAAGAAGGTGGCGAGAAGCTGGCTACTTACGTGCAGGGGCACCCTTCCCTGCGTGGGCGGGTGATGTTCGTCAATGCCCGGCCGGGACAACCCGAAGCGGCTTTCGTGATTCTCAATGATCCGGTCCAATTCCAGGATTCTATTCAGAAACTGGTCAGAAGCGGCTACCTGGTACGTACGCGGGCCGACGAAGGCACCCTGGAAGCCCGCAAGGGAGATTTTCGGCGGCTGGAAGCAGCCCTCTCCTCGGGGGCTCAATTCATCAGTACGGACTATTACCTGCCGGATAAGCGTTTTAACTCCGCCTACCAGGTACAGTTGCCCAAACGGGCGGTTGCCCGGTGTAATCCCATTCTTCGTCCCGGTGGCTGCGGCAAGGATACCTTTGAATAAATCAACGGAGAAAAGCGGAAGCGATTTTGCGGGGAGCTCCGGCTACCGTTGTCAGAGGGGAGTTGCAAACCCCGTTGGTGCTGGTCAACAAAATACGGGCCCGGGCCGGTGCCGAACTGGCAACCAATGTGACCCTGGAAAGTTTACTGGATGAAAGGGCTTGGGAATTGAGCTGGGAAGCCTGGCGGAGAAACGACCTGATCCGGTATGGTCGGTTTGAAATTGAATACCCCTTGCCAAATGATGTCCTGACTATGGATAAGGCAGTAACCCGACGGCTATACCCGATTCCGGCCAATGAGTTGACGCTCAATCCTAAGCTGATCCAGAACCCTGGTTATTGATCCCGCAATCTATCAATCGTATCCCATCCAATGCCTGGCGAAGATGACTTTGCCAGGCGTTTATAAATACATTGCTTCTTTGAAAACGCCACCTAGCGCCCAGCTTTGCGCAGAATCCCGAATCATCAGGGATAATCCGGCAGGCCGGCCGATAAGCCGCGTCCGATTTCCGGCACGTCCCGTACCAGCCAATCGGTATTGTACTTTACCCACCGGTGCTCCACATCCGACACCAACGCCTGTAAGCCGGTTAGGCGGCCTTCCTGATTTCTGCACCCGACTGCCCACAGAGCAATCAGCCCCACCAGCCACCATCGTCTATGCGCTTGGCTACTCATTGCGTTCATTTGTTGAAATGGGAGCATTGCCGATTGAAAAGGGCACCGCAGCGACCCCTATGGTTGAGTGCATTCCGCCGCTAGTACCATTCAGTGATAACTAGTCAGAGTAAGTATACAAAAAAAGAAGAATACTTGTCGGCTTCCCGTTTTTGAACAGGATCGGAATCGAAAAACGGGCACAGAAAGGCAGGAGTGGGGATCGAAGGAATAATAGGGCGTTATTGTTAAAAGATGTTAAATAAGCCAATGAAGAAAACCCAATCAGGCGAGGAGGTGTTATTGAGGTGGAGGTAAACAGTGGGATAAGCAACGAAAATATAGCTCTAAACTAAAAGGGTGTACCTAAAAGTACACCCTTTTGGTTTAAAAGGCGCCATCGATTAGAGTAATACCCTGGTTCCATTCCTAAGGAGGCATTGCCCTCTTCCCTTACCCGACTGCAATGCGTCACAAAAAGAGTCTTATTCTAATACATCCTGCTGGAAGACGTTTTTGACTTACATACCGTTAGAGATGGACTATTCCCCAATTTACTTGTCCGTACAAAAACAGGGGACTTGACACCATCAGATTGCCGTTAGCCGAAGATGGACCAGCAACGTGCCCGGCATCGAATCCACAACGTTTAGCTTCAGAAAAAGAAAGTCTATTGTAACACAAAAGCTACCCGATAAGCAATGCAACATTTCCATGGTTATAAAAAGAATCATGGCAGTATCCCTGCGAACACTGCCATGATTCTTTCAACGTGATAATTGCTTTAAAACCGCTGCTCACTACGCATTAAGGGCTAGTCCACACGGCCCTAATCTTGCTTGATCAATTGCTGGGTAATCCATTGACCATTGATCCGGATGGCAGCAATGTATAGGCCCCCCGGTACGTTACGCAGGTCAATGAATACTACTTTCCGGTTCAATTTATCTAGCGATTTCACTACCGTACCGCTGAAGTTATAAATGCGAACGGCTTCAATAGAAGCTTCGGCGGCAATGGTAATAAACCGGCGAGCCGGATTAGGATAAAGCAAAATACGAATGTTTTCGCCCGGATTCGTCGTGTCAGTTAAGTGTATATCTGCGTTGGTACGGGGAATGATCTCGTAGCCCGACAAATAGGGAGCCTTTTCGCTAAACTGGCTCAGAATGCCGCTTACCGCAAAATAACCCAGCGGCGCCTCCCGGTGGTAAAGCTCTGTCTGGCGGTCAATGAACAAACGGTAGGTACGGATACTATCGGTTACCTCCACATGAAAGCCATAGTAGCCCTGTCCTGTCGTCCACTGTGCCGCATCCAGCAACCTTACCCGGCTCAGGCGTACGGGCATCGATTCCAGACTATCCGTCAGTTCGCTGACCGTTACCGGATTGGTAAGTGGCGCGTTGCCAGCCAATACCATGACGGTGTCCGCGTTGATCCGGAGTAATCCGTTTTCCTGCGACAAGCGGCCTATGACTCGCAGGCGATCACCTGGTTTCACGCTGTATCCCAGATTATCCGCCGCGCGAAATACTCCAATTCCGGCCTTCTCATCCACTAAAGAAAACTCCAGTCCGGTCTCGCGGAAATTAGGGCTATTGACTACGCCTTCGAGAGCAGTGTATACATTTACCGAATCAGCTATCCCGGCCTGGCTGATGCCATTGACCTGAGTAATGCGATAAGTAGGAATGTTCGTGATCGGTTTTGGGGGTACCTGTCCATCCCTCACTCGTACATAGCGGTGAATACCCGTACCGTTCCAGCCGCAGTAGATCAGGGTATCGCCACTTGGTGACACGCCTAGACCACGGGCTTCGATATTGCCCAGTTCTGGTAAGGATACTGTCCAGAGCCGTTTGTTAGCCTCGTCCCGGAAGTGGAACGAAGCCGGAATGGCGCCGCTGGCTCGTACGGCTGCGTACAATTGTCCGGCGGCCCCGAGGCGTACTCCACTCGAACCGGCGGTAATACTAGTAATATTGGCGGCCAGTGCGTAATTGCCATTGGGCTGCTGCACGTACTGCTGGATCTGGGCGCTGCCCGGATTGGGCAAATACATCGTTTTTGGCGTCAGGGGTCATGGCAAAAGCCCGTGCCAGAATGCGTCCCGGCAGCGTGATGCGGTTCACCTGTTCGAAGGTATTTCCGTTTTGCCGGAGCACAAACACAAAATCGTCGTTCCACAGGCTAGGCGCGTATACTAACCCATCTACACCCGCTACCGGGGGTGGTAATCGTATTAGCCGTGCCGTTGGTGCGGTTCGGGCTAGTCCAGGCGGCAATAATCTGGCCCGTTTGCGCATCCAGCTTCAGCAGTCTATTGCCGCGGGAAAGCAGAATGTTCTCTGTCGTTGTCAATCCCAATACCCGGATTGACCCCGGCGCCGAGTTGGGTAGTGCCCAGTGGCGAAAAGGCAGCATTGGTACCATCAGCGTTCTGAATGTATACGGCCCCGAAATAATCAATCATCCACAGTTTACCGGATGTATCGAACACCGCTCCATAGCCACTAGCCGTGGGGAACAGGGCCCCGTCGTAGCGGTATTCGGGGCGGGTATCTCCACGAGATCCTCCAGCGGGGCATCGCTTTTTACGAAGCTAATGCGCGTAGCCGGGCCGTAGGTGACGTTTTTCCCGTCGGAGGTCACCACCCGGTGGTATAAGGTAACCGGTTGATCAATCCGGAATATTGCCCAGCAAAGCGAACCAGTCGGCTTCGGTCCGTTTCAGACGGGTGAGCCGCCGGTACCCGCTTGGTACCGTACATTGCGGAACAAAGAGTCCGCCGCGATCTGGTAAAGATACGTCACGCCGTCCTTCCGCATCGGTGGCCTGGTTCCAGGCTATTTCAAAATGGCCTCGATGTCCCGTACGGCGTATACGTTGCGGTCATTTACCCCGCGGAAAGTTGCTCCCCGTGGACCTTTGTTACCCGCATGGTATAACTGAGCCTGGATTTCACCCTGCGGATAAGCGGCGGTTTTAATTTGAATAAACAAGCTGCCTGCCGCTAGTTGATCGAGCAAATCGTCATCCAGCGGGGCGATTTCTCCGTAGAAGCTGCCATTCCGGCCGTTGGATGAAGTAACCTGTAAGCCTTTGAGCAGCCGTCCTGCATCCCCGTGACGACCGTTGTATAGGGCTATGGACGTACGATCTTCCAGCAGTGTAGACTCCAGATTGTCAAAGGCTCCCCGGACAATGAGTTTATTATCGGCAAACGTAGCCGAAGCCGTGCCAGTGGCCCCGGAGATCCGGGCTTTTTCCAGGTGCAAGGCCGAAAGGGTTCCGCTGACGGAATCGGGCTGCGCGTCGCGCCGGATAATAAAGGTACCATCGTAGCCGTAGATAATGCGCGGCAGGATGGACTCGTCGAACCGGGTCATGTCGGCGGCATTGGGTTTGGCAATGTCGTAGGTGGTATAGGCAACCGAATCTTTTTCGTAAAAAATATCCATAATGGTAATGGTGTTCACCGGTGCCTTGTCCAGCGACAGCCAGGGACGCGGTCCGGAACCGGCGGCCCCGGCATTGAGCAGTTCCAGTTTACCCCGCTTGCCGGGGTAGTAGGCGTGGTGGTGTCCGCTTAGGTAGGTATGCACGTCCAGTTCTTCGAGCAGGGCGCGTAATTGTTCCTTATTATTGAGCACATTGCCCGGGGCGTCTCGTTCCTGCGCCACGCTGTAGAGCGGCAAGTGGCCCATCACAAACCGCATCCGGGCAGCTCTGGCCTCCGGACGGCTCATTTCCCGGCGCAACCACGCCAGGTTCTCCTCGGTAATCGTCGCCGAAGAAGCATCCCAGGAAGCCACGAAAATATCGCCGGACTGGAAGGAGTAGTAATACGGAAAATGAGTTTTGTCGATAAAATGAAGGTTTACGTTCGTCGTGTCCCAGTATTCTTTCGTCAATTCCCGTTCCAGGCGGTACGCCTCGGTCCGTACGCCGTCGTGGTTACCAATGGTAAAAGCGAAGGGAACCATAGAATCGCTACCGGTACCACTGCGCAGCGGCTGCAACACACTGCGGTCAAAGCCCCGCCACATATTCCGGATAGTCGCCGGGTTGGTAATGGGGCCCTGTCCAGCCACCATATCGCCACCACATACCACTAGGTCCGGCCGCCAGATGCGGGGAATACGACGCATGATGCTATCTACCTGCCATTCGTAGGTAGCCGAGCCCAGGCTGGCGTTTAAGTCACTGATGACCGCTACCCGCAGGTTGCCGCGGTCCGGGTACGCATCGGGAAACTTCTCCAGGGTGACCAGCCGGACGGCGTCGGCCACTACGCGCTTTCCCTGGCCTTGGTTCAGCAATTCCACGTAGTCGCCCGGCCCCATTTCGAACGTCCCGAGTACATTCCAGCGGGCAGTCGTACGCACCTCGCGCTGGTCTACGTACACCGTATCGTGGCGATTACCGTGGTGTACGATGTAAGGTACGCGGATGGCGTTGTTCTCCGGGTCTACCGTCCACCAGGCGGCTACCTGGTAGCGGCCGCGGGCCAGGGCATTAAACCGGTACAAAGCCCGGATCGGACTGCTGCTGACCGAAGCTTGACGGGAGGCCGTAGGGCCATAGTAACTGGCTACGTTGCTCCGGCTCCACAAACCAACTTCGGTATACTGATCGCTGTCCGTATCCACAATCGTCACTTCCTTTCTGGCTGATTCGGTTATTTCCGAAAGCACCCAAGCAGAAGCATTGGCCCGCAGGTTATTTCGGTCCCCGCCATCCACATTCACTGGGTTATTGACGACCTCCCCGGCTGCGTACATAGTAGAGGAACCGCCCCCATCCAGGTTCATGGCTTCTTTCGCACCTAGGTCTACAAACATTTGAGCCAGTTCGTCCAGTGTGACCCCGGCACTAGCCCGCTGCCGTCCGTCCACGACCATAGTAATAATGGTGTTATCCTCCAGGTAGCCAATGGCAGTACGCGGGTTGCGCAGCAGCACATCGTCGGCGGTAAGTTCCTCCTCGTTAGTCACCCGTACTGCGCCGTTCTGTACCAGTACTGGAAAGCCCCCAATGGCTTGGCTGGCGGGCCAAACCTGTCCACCGGCCGGGAAAGCCGGAGAAGGCGGAGGTTGGGGCGTCTGACCGGGTTGATTAGGGCTAGGCTGGGGGTAGAAATACGTTGTATTGTCGGGACCGTCGGCACTGCCGCCAACGCCGTACACCCAAGCTACGTCGGGCTTGCGATTGATCAGCCCAAAGGCACTGCGGGTCGGGTAATAGGTCTGGCCGTTTCGGGCTACGCTCTTTGCGTTAGGCGCTACGGCTTCTCCGTCGGTGGTAACTAAACTAACCGAAGCGTTGCTGCTAAAAAATCCACCGTTCACGGCAAAGAAGGCCTTATGTATATCGGCGTACTCCTTGGTTGTTTTGAGGCGGAAGCTGCTGCCCTTAGTCTCCCCTACGGCTCTGAGCCGCAAGTTGGCATCACTTAGGGTAATGGCCGCGTACATGGCCCGGATACGGCTGCCATTGGGTAAGGTATCGTTGGTTTCGTAGATCCGAACCGACGCCGGCAGCAGTACATTCAAATCTTCACGCGGGATCCAACGCAGATTCAAAGATTGGGACCTGGCAGGGGTGAATCCCGTCAGCAGCCAAAAGGCCAGCTGGACCACCCATAGGCGGGTAAAATTTTTCATACACGGGTAACTGGTTTGGTGAGGAGACTAAATTACGGGCGGCAGTAGACTTTAACGAAGTAATAGTATGATTTAAAGAAATGATAAAAGACGGGTAATTTGGGCGTAAAAGGAAACCTGACTTGTCGGTTGCTACTTAATGGCAAGACTAAGGTTCGTACTTGCCAGTTAGGCACGCAGGTACTCGAATTTGATGAATATAATCAAGCGGGTTGATTTTATACACCACAACTGTTGGCAGTAGGCTTGGCCCAAAAGATAGCCAAGGTTAGTTTTGAGGATTGTCATCGCCGCGCACCTATTGGTCACTGGTGGTACACTAATCGTTCGTTCGCGGGTCTTGCTTGAATGGCAGGCGAACTTGAAAAAAGGTGTCGCCCGGTTTCGATTCCACACGCAAGTTGCCATGGTGTTGCCGCACCACCCGCGTGACGGTATCAAGACCCAAACCAGTGCCTTCGCCCACGTCTTTGGTCGTAAAAAAAGGCTCGAAAATACGTGACTGCAAGGCTAGCGGTATGCCCGCACCGTTGTCCCTGATTTCCACAAGGATGTTACCTGGTTCGAGTTTCACCCGCACTTTTAATTGGCCGCCCTCGGGCATGGCGTCAATGGCGTTGTCAATTAAGTTGGTCCAGACTTGGTTCAGTTCGCTGCCCCGCCCGATTAGTAGGGGCAAATGGACGGCAAATTCACGTTCGATACTGATGTTTTTATTTTTTAATTTATATTTTATAATCAAGAGTGTATTTTACAAACCTTTAATAATATCCACCTTTTGGACGGCCCCTTGATCCATGTACGAATATTCTTTAATGGCACCAACGAGTTCGGAAATGCGCGTCACGCTCGTTTTGATTTCACTGGTCATTTTGGCCACTGAAAGTTGCGCCGCCACACGCGCCAGCACGTCGCCGAACCCGGCCCCGCCAATTTCTGCCGCCACTTTTTCTAATTGCGCCACGTTTAAACCGGCTTCCACCAAAGCCGCCGCGATCCGCCAGCCGTCTTCGACTTGGTGCGCCTCAAGCCAATCGGTTAATTCATCTTCCCGGTCGCTCTGGGCAAGCGTGTTTCGCTGAGTAGCGCCATTCACATTCACCGCTTGTGCGATGGCCTCGTGTTCAAAAGCCGTCACAAAATCGCGTTGCCCGGGCGTTAACTCGTGCCGGCATAAGCGCAAATCAACGGCGCGTAGTTCTTTAAGTAACTCAAGCGCAATTCGTCCGTGGTCCGGCTGGCAGCAGCGGCCGGATTATTGAGTTCGTGCGCCAGGCCGGCCGAGAGCTTGCCTAGGGCTATCAATTTGTCGCGTTGCTGATCTTGTTTGGTGGTTTCGCGCACGCGGTCGCTCATAATCCACACGAGGCGTTCGGCTAAAACCGGCATGCGCTGTAGCATTTCGGGAAACAGCCGCACGGGAAACTTCAAGAGGCGCGTAGGCACGACAGCGCGGGCGATTGCCGAAATTTCCGTCATCCGCGAAAAGGGGAGTTTGCCGGAAACTTCCGTAGCCGGGTCGCCGGCCCGGGCAATGTACACGTAACCGTCGAGATTGTTTTCCTCGCGCTGCACGTGCACTTCGCCCGTAAGATAGACGAGCATCCAATCGGGCGCGTCGCCTTTGTTAAATAAGATCTCACCCGTCTTCTAGTGGTATTCTTGGGCTTGAGCGACAAACCATTCGAGCTGCTCGGCGGGCAAACCGGCAAACACCTCCACGCGCTGCAACGCTTCGACCAAATCCGGCGGCGAATCGGTTAACAGCTTAACGGCTTCCGCCCCGGATGGGGTTGGTATGCCGAAGACTTCCTCTTTTTGGCCGACTACATCTTTTTTTGCCATGTGGTAAGGTATCGGTTGCTGTTTTGGAATGTAGATAAACTAAAAATTCACTAGAAGTAATTCTTTTAAAGCCGGCCCCAATCATTGCTTATTAGGCTTCTACTCGACAAACTCCCTTCTTAATAAGGATAGTACTTTAACATCGTAAAACTGATTGTTTTTTCTCACTCGGTCTCTTAAGACGCCTTCGATTGTAAATCCTAGCTTTTCCAATACCTTCGCCGAGGCAACATTGCCGGTTAAGTGAAGGGCATAAAGTCGATTTAACTTAAGTGCAGTAAAGGCGTGCCGTAGCGCAATTCTTCCCGCTTCTGTTGTCAGTCCTTTTCCGCTTGCCTGCGCTGATATAAAAAAACTTAATTCCGCTTGCAAATGCACCTTGTCAATTTCCAACAGGGAGATACAGCCTAACATTTCCGTCTGATCTTTTAATAGAACAGCGAATCGCCTGCAATGTTCACTGTTGCTTTGTTGGATCAATGCTAATGCATCAGCTTCAGAAAAAGGGTATTTGATAGTTACCATTGCTTCGCGGATGGCAACCTGGTTAACTATTCGACAAATTTGCGAAGCATCCCGTTGCTGCAAAGGACGAAGAATAACCGAATTTCCGGTAAGTATAATCACTCGATTTTGTTTATGGAATCAAATGGTAACAGCTAAGCTCCGCACGCTGTAGGCGAATTTATTCCAAGGAAAATTTTTCCAATGCGCCAAAACTTTCCCACCGGCAATAAATATTGGCTAACCCATCGATGCGTCCAAGTCATTCCCACCCGGCTTTGAGGGCACTTTGCCTTTCATCTCGATTTTACGTCTACTTGCACGGCCACGGGCATGATCTGGGGGTATAGGGCGACTAATTCTTCTATATCAGCCAGTTTTCGTGCCGCCAAAACCACATTTCTTTGCGTCCCCGATGGCATTGGGTCAAGCACATCTAAATCAGCGCTCAGACCGGAGAATCAATTATACTTTATTCCTATTTATTCATTTTTTCTTTTAGACTTTTAAGATATGAAGCTGTTTAGACTTTTGCCACGCTACCGGATGAAAAATGGGGTAAAAAGGAGAAAGTGGATTTATGTTTAGACCGGACCGAATGGAACTTTGGCAAATGCCAGGTGAATCTGTTAGTGCTCAGTGCGTATTGTCAATGGGTAGGACTTCCTTTGTAGGTAGAGTTTTTAAATAATAACAGTGGGAATTCTTCGAGGGCTGACCCAGTACTGATTTTAAAAAACCATTGTCCTGTTAGGAAAAACCGGATTGGCTCTCTCCTCTAGGCTTTAGCCTGGGCTGCTTAATGCGAAAGTCCAGCTTCTGAGATCCATCCTTGGGTGCAGGTTGCGCAAAGTCCGTTTACTAGATGTAGTAAACCCCTATCCCTTTTAGGAGCCGTACCGGTTGCTGCTCTTCACGTTGCTTGCTTTAATTCGTTACCGCACTCCTACTGATGCCCGTCATTTCTTTTTGAGCAGAAAAACTTGGTTCGAAGGAGCTAACTATAGAATTGCTACAAAATTGCCTCGTTGCCGGTAGTATAAACAGGATTATTTGAACCACTTTACTTTGTCAGCTAAAGGTTAACAAACCAAGAGCCCAACCTTAATGCTCTTATCCCGATTGCCGGTTGCTGCCAAACAGTACTCCTTTGCTACACTTCAAAAACCCTTATTGCCCATGAAAACGAAAGATAAAACGTCCTTTTTCAATAAATTGGTAATTCTTTGTCTATGCTGGCTCTCCCTGCCAGCCTGCGATTGGAAAGACCGGGAGTCAACGGCCCAATGGGAAAATCCGGGGGATTCATTAGCTGAATTTGATAACCGAACGATGACACCAACAGAAGAGGTACCCGCTCAAGCAGTCAGGGAGTTTGAAGGAAAAATGGAGGAAAATTCTAAGGAGTTTGCTAAGCGAATGAGTAATCTCAAAGAAACCTTATCTAATGCCAAACCTGAAGAACAAGCGCAAATGCAACCAGTTATTGCGGAACTAGAGCGAAAAGTAGCCGAGTTTGAGCGCCAGTTTGATAAGTTGAAAAAATCAGAAGGGCTCATTTGGCGGGACTACCGAAACATTATCATGGGAAGCTCTTATGATATCCGGCAGCATTTCAACCGGGCTGAAGAGCTAATAGACCGGGTATAGTTACATCTTGTCCCAAACAGGGATAGTTACCAGCGTATCTGCCTAATAACCTTATGGGTGCAGAAAGTATAATTTTCTGAACCAATAAGGCTATTAGGTTGATGGGTAATCAAGAGAAAGCAGCATATAAAAACACTAAAGATTCCCTTCCTTGTTTATCTATTATTGAGGGGTGGTCCTAAATCGGATTACCAATCCGGGCTCACCTGGTGTGCGCATGGCAACTATCTCAGCGAAGCTAAATGCGGACCAATTATTGATGGTGGTTCGGCATTGGCAATGCCGAACCGGGGAAATGGCGGATTTGCAATCCGCTCAAAGGCCTTACAGTAGCTTATTGTAGATCTTTTTATTGATCACCACCCCTCATCTATTATGAATGGGTTTCTTCAGACAAAGATCCCTAAATCCACTGTCAGGTAAGGGACAGGATGACGAGATAAATTAGACTATTCTACGATCTCCGGTTTTATAGTTTTTAAAAGGCCATCTCTCAAGGTGCCCCAGACGAAATTAACCATATTATTTTCCTGCTGATGCACATGCTGAATGGAAACCGTTTGGGAGGCTTCTGATTTTCCTTGCTTGTTATCATTTTCAATCACCAGATTTCCAAGCAGGCTTAACAGCTTACTCTTTTTTCCTCCTTTAGTGGTGACTTCAATGGATAAATCCTTATACTCGCTGCTAAGAGTGCCCTTGGCCGTGCTATTTACGATATCGGCTTGAAACTCAATTTTATCAATATAACCCGCTTTAATGGCAAACCGGGTGTAGGGAGCCAGCACTTGATTAAAGACAGGCGCTTTGGTTTCCATTAAGCTTCCTTCCATATGTCCCTGCAATTCCTTTTGCAACAAGGGTACCTGGAGACGTAGCTCCATTTTGCTACTTCCATAAAGCCAGCTTTGCAAGGTGAGGGAAGCCGGATGCTTTGGCGACATTTGCTCTGGATCATTGGTGAGATTAGTTGCCGTTGCCGAAGAGTTCAGAAAGCGAAGCATGGCAGGCTGGGAGGCATTTTTAGGTAACTCCGAGTAAGTGAAGTCTACATCCGCTAGGGTAACCTTTTGGAGAGATACATACAGAGAAGCTTTCGGAAAAAGTCGTTAGGCATAAAGCCTTTCTGGCCGGGTTGTTTGGGTTGGTTTCGGTCTCTAAACAAGTTAACATTGGCATTGGTTAGGCTAAGCTCTGGGCCAGAAGTTTTTTCTGGTGAAAAGAGCGTAAAAATCAATGCCAGTTGCTTTGATCTGATCAATTCCTACCTTGTAACGGTCGTGCTGATAGGTTCTTCTTCTCTTATACTCCTCATCCTTTACAATTGGTTGATAGGAAACATTTTTCAAACTAAGACTTTTACTCTTGCTATCTAAGCGTGCCATACTTACGGCCAACTGGTAAAGGGAATCAGGAGTGAGATAAGCATAGTGTTTTACCGTAAAAAAAAAAGAGTCAGCATAGAGAGCCGATCGAGTAGTATCGTCAAAATGAATATTGTGCAGAGAAAACCCGACACTATCCGCTTTTTGCTCAATTACCCCTTTTTTGTGCATGTTGCCAATCACGAAAAGACAGGTTTTCAATAGTGAGCTCTTTTATAGCAAGCGAAGTAGCTATGGGTGAGAGTTTTTCCGGTAGGGACTCCAGCACGCTTTTCTGAGGCTGGCTTTTTTTATTTGGGCTTGATTGGCTTGCCTCAGGAAACCTTTCAAGAGTTACCTGCGGCCGGGTAAGCGTAATCGAACCTACTTCTAATTGCTTATTGAGCAAATAATGCAGCCATTTCACCTGTCTAACCTTTAACTGATAGACTGAGACGGTAGCCATTGGGAGAGAGTCCTTCCCGTTTGCTTGCTTATATTGTAAGGTATCAGTCCGTAAGGATGCCTTATGGATAGTTAGAGAACCTGCAATAGGACTTAACGATACCTCTTGGATGGAAAGGGCATATATTCCCCCGAAGAGGAAGCCACCTTCTCTTCCAGTTGCCGCCGGACATACCCTCTAGCCAAATCGTTCCACCCACGTAAATCAGCACCAGGGCTACAATACCCATGCCTGTGAATAGCAGGACCTTAGATGCTTTCTTTGTTTTCATATCCTCTGTCCTCTCTTGTATCTGCTATACCAAAGGTATTATGGCACCTCAATGCTTCGCAGCAAAATTCTCCCGGAAAGCTGTTTTATTTTATACCCCCATCCTTGGTTTAATGCTGGTGCTATCCGTGGTAGTGGTATTATCAGCGCCAGTACCATCCTCATGTTCACGAGTGAAACCGTCACCGGTTTCATCCTGCTTTCGTGCATCGGATTCTCATAATTTGTCTCCCCGGATCAGCCCCCGTTTTATTTCTGTCTCCGGTTCCGCAGGCAAAAGCAAACCCAAGCAAGATAATCGGGGTCATTAAGAATCCCATTCTTAAGTATTTTATAATAAAAGACATACTTTAATTGTTAAATATTTATCTCCTAAGTAGATCACTAGAATTAGTTTGTACTATTTTTTGTCATTCCCTGGAGGAATCTTCTCCGATTAAAACGGTGATTGGCCTACATCGAGAAGATTCCCTCCGGGAATGACGGTTAGGAGAATTGTCTAAAGTAATTGTAAAGAACTACTTATCTAGTGTAAAGCTTCTTCCGTTCAGTCAGGTTGGAGGGTGATTCAGGAAAAAAGCCCTTAGACAGTATCCAGGGCTTTTGATCTAACCTTATTGAAAATGACTGGAAAGATTTCCCAGGTATGTTAGTAACCATTCAGGATAAAGATTGTTTTCCGCCGAAAGGGGAATTGTTTTATTGCTTTTCACCTAGACTCCTCAATAAGAGACCTTTTTTCTCCTCCTTATTATAATACGGCTCAATTCTGGAGGAAAGCTGTAGTGAATAAACTTCTGAAAGAACGCTTACTTTTCCAGGGTTGGTGCAGCAAACTAGAATTTTTAAAGATTATCAGCCCGGTGAGTAAACTGGTCAAATACCAGGGATACGGCTTCATCAATCTTGTCTTCCTGTTTGTTGAACAGGTTGCCATCCATCAATCCGGAAGCATACCCTTGCCAGACCAGCTTTCCGGTCTTGCGGTCAACCAGGTGGACCACTACACTCCCCGGTTTCAGTTGAACGGTTTGGTCGGCAGTATACCCGTTAATTTCCCCGGAAGCCCAGTAATTGGGGCCATATTGATCCAGGCTTTGAATGGTGGCCGGTTTGTCAAACACCCGGAAGTTGGCGATCAGATCCGGTTGGGAATTAGAATAGTTATACCCTCTTGATTCCAGCTCGTGCTTCACCGACTCTCTTACCTCTGATTTCAGCATCAGGTCATTCAAGAAATAAAATCCTTCGTCAAGCTTATTGTCTACCTGAGAGGCAAACCCGTAGGTTTGGTAGTTCTTCCAGTTGGAACCGGTGTTACCGGCGGCGTCTACCATCACTGACTTTTTGCTGCAAGATGCCAGCAATAAAAATCCCAGTACGAATACCATGCTTACCTTTTTCATAACCTTCTTTGTTTTTTCGTTTAACCTTTACTTTTACTTTTAAGAATAATTTTTTAAAAACCTGCCGATAGGGCAGGTACTGACTGCAAAGTCAAATCCCTGCAGATCAAGTTTGTTAATCATTACGCCACGATCATTACGCCACGATTCTGGAGGAATTCTGAAGAATAGAACTCTTTAGAAGAATAGAACTCTTTACTGGAAGAATTAAGAAGCCTGCCCTGCTTTTAGATTGTCAACAGGGGGCAGGAGTTAAGTGATAATCAGCCAAAGACAGGCTCTTCCCGTATACCCAGGAAAAATCAGAAGAAACCATGCCCACTTCTAATTCCTTTTCCAGGCAAGCGGCTACCGCATCCTTTGTCGCATTGGTAATGATCTCCTTGTTTTTGCTGATCGGGTATGCAGCTAATTTCTTCTTGCTGGTTTTTGGCGGCATTTTGTTTGGGGTATTATTAAGCGCACTGGCCCGGTTGCTCCAGAAAAAAACAAAGATGGGGTACGGCCTGGCATTGGCCTGCGTCATGGGGGTGCTGGTATTAGTCATTGGCGGTACTATCTGGTTACTGGCCCCAACAGTAAGCCAGCAGACCGAGGAATTATCCAATTCCTTACCCAAGGCATTTGAAAGGCTCAAAACCAATCTTTCCCAGACCAGCTGGGGGAAAAGGCTTCTGCAAGGCTTACCTGAGCAACCCAAGAAATTAGTATCGTCCCCCAAGGATGTGTTTTCCCAACTCACCGGCGTTTTCTCCTCGACTCTGGGAGCCCTGGCCAACGTAGTCATTGTAATCATTACCGGAATTTATCTGGCTTCCAGCCCCGATAGTTACCAGAAAGGTTTTCTCAAACTGTTTACGCCTTCTTTCCGGCCCCGGCTGGAAGAGGTGTTGAGGCAGTGCTTTCATACCCTAAGCAACTGGCTGCTGAGCCGTAGCATTTCTATGGTAGTGGTGGGAATTGCTACCGGGATAGGCTTGGCCCTACTGGGAATTCCCCTACCAGTGGTGCTGGGAATTATCGCTGCTCTGCTAAACTTTATTCCCAATCTGGGTCCTTACATTGCCGTAATTCCCGCCCTGTTGCTGGCCTACCTTGAAGGTCCTGACAAGGCCCTGTATGTGTTTTTACTGTACATGGGCGTACAATCCCTGGAAGGTTACCTGCTGACTCCCATGCTGGATAAGAAACTTGTCTCAACCCCGCCGGCTTTGCTCCTGTTTGGGCAGGTACTCCTGGGGATTCTCGTCGGAATCAGTGGGGTATTGCTGGCTTCACCGATCATTGCGGTCCTGATCGTGTTGGTAAAAGAGTTATATGTGAAAGAATACCTGGAGAAGAAGAAACCAACCTCCCCCGAAATAGCTACCCATGCAGAATAAACCCGATAACTAACCGGCGTAACCCATTTTCCATGATTCCTTCTTCCAGCAGTATTTCCCGAAAGCTTTTAGAAATCTATAATACAATCATTAACAGCAATGCCTTATACCCAACCCTTATTGCGGTCATTTACCTGCTGATGGTCGCAGGGCTGCTTGGCTTTGACCATACCCAACTGGCTACCGACATCAAAGACAATTTTGCCTTGCTGCGCATTAAAAAAATGGATACCGCGCAGACAATGCTCTCCACGCTGATTACGGGCATTATATCTCTGATGGCACTCAGTTTTTCCATGGTAATGGTGGTGTTAAGCCAGGCTTCCAATACGATTTCTCCCAAAGTGATCCAGGGGCTGGTCACCGAAAAAGAACATCAGTTTGTATTGGGCAATCAGTTAGGGACGATTATATACTGCCTGGTGTTGCTTCTGCTGCTCAGGCAAAAAGAACTGTTTATCATCCCAAGCTTTACCATATTGATGAGCGTATTGCTGGGCATATGGTCCATGTGCCTGTTTGTATTTTTTATTCACAGTATTTCCCAATCCATCCAGATTACCAATATTGTAAAAAACATCCATACCCATACGCTACGGTCTTTAGCCCATATGGACGATGAGCCGGACGAAAGGGAGGATACAACGCTTCCGGCATTTTCTCTGCCGCCGCACGAGTACATAACCGACAAGCCAGGCTTTCTTCAGCAAATCCAGGCAAAGCGTATTATTAAAATAGCTTCCCGGAACAACCTGGTAATTCGCATGCACAGCCCTATTACGGATTACATTCCTACGGGGAGCCCCTTGTTTTATGCTACGGTTGCCCCCGAGGAACTATCAGAAGAAATAAAAAGAAGTATTTACAATAGTATTCTGTTTGATCCCGTGGAGAATGTGAGGCAAAATTATTACTTCGGTTTTACCCAGTTAAGCGAAGTAGCCGTTAAAGCCCTTAGCCCGGGCATCAATGATCCGGGCATTGCCTGCCTTTGCCTAAGGTACCTGACGGATTTGTTTGTGGTGCTTTACGGTCGAAAAGAAAGAAATATTTATCGGGATAAAGCGGGCAACGTTAGACTGGTGGTAAACCGGATTGGTTATGGTGAGTTGCTCAGTCGTTGCATTACTCCCATCCGGCAATACGGGGCAAAAGATATATCCGTAGCCCGTGATTTACTGTGGCTACTCTCGGTGCTGGGAGCCCGAGATGCCCCATCCTAAATATCGACAGCTCCTAAACGACCACGCGGAAAGTATCCTGCATATGGTTAAAGAAAAACTGGTCGGTGAAACGGATAAAGCAACGATTAATGCCGTGATTGAAAAAATGGAGAGGATCCCTAATGGCTATTTTAATACAAAAGGTATGATAGGAAGTAAAGGTTCTTTGAAAAGATAAGCATTATCATAAAAAACACATCATTTTCCTTGTTTTCTGCTTTGCTGTTTGCTCAATAGACGGTTCTAAGGAGGCTTCTTCATTTTTCGCTGATTCGCTGAGCTAAAGGTCTTTTGTCTTGATACAAAGAACCTTCAGCTCAGCGAAGCTAAACGAAGCAAAGAATCCGGCAAGGGATCAGCGAAGCTAACAATCAAGGCATCAACACGCTTCTCCGCTGCTTGCCCTCCGCTCACCCCACTCCATGCCTTTTCCCCTCAAGGCATTTTTATTTTCTCAATAAGGTAGGGTTTAATAGGGATCTATTAAGCATTCTTTTCAGGCATTCAAAGGCAATTATCAGCGGGCCAAGTCCTTACGAACGCAAGTTTGTAACGGTATATCCATTCTTACGTAGCTACTAAGGAAAGTCAAATCAACAAGGCAGGGGACCGTATCCCTTTAACCGGGTGTAAAAAACTGTATCTGGAGAAGATTTTTTTTGATAGCTGGAGCAGTGTACTCCGGACTCTGCTCATTGGTATACTGGCGTATGCCGGGTTAATTATTCTGCTGCGGGCTTCGGGTAAACGGACTCTGTCCAAAATGAACGCCTTTGACTTTATTGTCACCATAGCACTGGGTTCTACCCTGGCCACGGTTTTACTGTCTAAAGATGTAGCCCTGGCCGACGGTCTGCTGGCTTTTGCCCTGCTTATTTTCCTGCAGTTTGCGATTACCTGGCTATCCGTGCGGTCCCAGGCGTTCAGTAATTTGATTAAGGCTGAGCCCAGGATGTTACTGTACCAGGGAAATTTCCTGAAGGAAGCTATGAGGAAAGAACGGGTAACCGAAGAAGAAATACTGGCGGCGCTACGGGAAAAAGGCATCAGTGATGCAAAAGGCGTAGAAGCCGTGGTGCTGGAAACCGAAGGTAACTTAAGCGTCATTCAGAAAGCTAGTAATCCGTCCCAATCCACCATGCAGAATGTAAAGCAAGCTCCCCGGGTTGCCAGGTGATTTCTACAATGATAAAACCTTTCGTTTTTCCTACTGGATTGCGTTAGCCCGGGCCTCTTCCGTTACCTTCCGGGCTACCCGCTTAATGGTAGTGCCTTGCACAATAATGGAAAAAATGACTACTATATAGGTAATGGATACAATTAAATCCCGGTTCATCTCAGATGGCAAGGATAGAGCCAGGGCAACGGAAATACCGCCCCGCAATCCGCCCCACACCATTACCCGCAGGGTATGAGGAACAAACTGCAACCGGAGGCGCAGGAGGGAGAAGGGGATTCCTACCGAAATCAGCCGGGCCAGCAAAACGATTAGAATCGAAATTGATCCCACCAGCAGGTAATTCCACGAAAAGTGCAGTACCAGGATTTCCAAACCAATGAGCACAAACAATATGCTATTGAGAATTTCGTCAATCAGCTCCCAGAATTTGTCAACGTAGGCTTGAGTAAGTTCTGACATTCCGTGCAAACGGACCTTGTTGCCTACTAACAACCCCGCTACCACCATGGCCAGGGGTCCCGATAGGTGCAGCAGCGTAGCCAGTGAGTAACCACCCATTACCAGGGCCAGCGTAATTAACACTTCTACCGTGTAGGCATTAATGGATTTAATCAAGTAGTAGCCCAGGTAGCCGAGGACTAACCCGAATAGGATGCCTCCGACTGCCTCCTGCAAAAATAACCCGGCTATTTGTCCAAAGCTGGCTTCCTCGGTACCGGTGCGGGCAATGTTCAAAATACTTAAAAAAGCCACTACCGCCACTCCGTCGTTGAAAAGAGACTCGCCGGCAATTTTCACCTCCAGCTTCTCGGGAACATTCGCCTGCTTTAATATGCTTAAGACGGCCACCGGATCAGTGGGCGAAATAATAGCCCCGAACAGCAAGCAATGCACGAAGGGTATCTGCATGCCTAACAGCAATAGCAGCCCGTACAGCAATGTCCCGACAATAAACGTGGACAGGATTACACCTACCGTGGCAAAAACCATAACGGGAACTCTCTCAGAGGCTAACGTATGGTTATCTACGTGCAAGGCTCCGGCAAAGAGCAGGAAGCTGAGCATCACTTCCATAAGGAGCTGATAAAAATTAATGCCGGTGATGATCGACCGGACATCGATAAGAAATTCAGGAAAGAATTTGCCGGCAATAGTGATTCCCAGAGACATTACCAGGGCAATTACCATCACCCCGATTGCCGGAGGCAAGCCAATAAACCGGTGATTGAGGTAGCCAAAGGCCGCCGTTAGTGTAATCAGCAAACTAAAAACCTGGAGTAGTTCCATAGGAGTGAGGAGGCATAAGGGCCAGCGAACGGCTGGCCGGTACAGGGCAATATTAATAACTGGTTTTATGGGATACTAAAAACATATCAAGAGCATTTTATCGAATCAAGAGCATTTTATCGAAAGCCTGGTTGACTGGCTAGTTGGGCAACTGCATCCGCAATGGGTGCCCATTGATCTTCCTGGAGCAAATGCTTCGCCGGTAGTTTCTGTATATCTCGTAGCCCTGCTACCCGCTGGATCTCCTGGCCGTAGCGTTCAAACGTTAATCCGGGGTCCTCGGCTCCCCAGAGGGCTTGAATAGGATAAGGCGCTCCCTTTACGGCCTGATAACAGCGCCTTTTAAAGGCCGGGGAGTAATCAAAGCTCCGCATGATTTTAAGGAAAGCTTTGCCCCCATCTTCCCGTTTGAGCAAATCCACGTAGGCGTAGGCTTCTTCTTTGGATATGCCGCTCATGTCAGAAACGGCTAAGGTAGAAAAGCCCAGATACCAGGTAGCATGGGTAAGCAGGGCTAGTTCAGCCTCCCCAAGGAATGGCTTCTCAAAAGGCTGCATGGGCAGCGGCTTGGTAAACGTATCGACATTAATCCAGGTATTGAGAATCGTAATCGATTCTATCCGGGGTTGAAGCTGGGCGGCTAAGGCAAAACCAACCGGACCGCCAATATCGTGCACTACCAGATGAAACTTGTCCAGTTCCAGAACCTCTACGGCTTTAATACAGAAGGAGGCAAGGCCGGAGAAGGAATAATCAAAATCTTCGGGTCTTTCACTCAGTCCAAGACCCGGGTAGTCAAACGATACTCCACGGAAACCCCGCTCCTGCAAGCCTCGCAGCACCTTTCGGTACAAAAAGGAGGAAGTCGGTACCCCATGCAGGCACAATACAGCCGGGCCTTTGCCATAGTCTAAGGCAAAAGTTTCAACGTCGTCTACCTGGAAAAAACGGCCGCTAGTCCGGTGCGCTTCAATGATTTCTTCGGTGGTAATTCCTTTTTTCATAATAAGAACCTTTTCCTACTAAAATAACCCCTCTTATTTATCTTTCTTCCTGCGCTGCATTCATCACCCGAATCGGAATACTTTTCTGGTGGTCATACAGCTTAAGCTCCTGAATGGAGGCCGGCAATCCGAACCCGTTGGCTAGCAGGGCTTTCTTTGTTTCCTGCATCAGTTTACCCTTGAGCAGTACCACCCCTTTTTTATAGTCGTCGGTTTCGGTCCAGAAAAACACCCGAAGGTTTACGGTACTGGTAGCCAGTTCGTCAACGGTGGCGTAAGGAGGATCACGCTGCAAGACGCCTTCTATGGTAAGGGCGGTTTTTTCAATCAGGGCAATGGCTTGTTCAATATCATCATTGTAGTCAATGCCTACTACAAAATCCAGCCGGATCAATCCGTTACGGGTAAAATTGGTGACGGCTGAAGTAAGAATGGTACCATTGGGGACATACACATCTTTACTGTCAAATGTTTGGATGTGGGTGGTTCTCAGATTCAGCGAGATTACTCTTCCGGTAATAGTATTGACCTGAACGGTATCATTTACGTCGAATGGACGATTAAAGGCCAGAATTAGCCCGGCCAGGAAGTTCTCAGCAATGTCTTTCAAGGCAAACCCGATTACCACGGCCGAAACCCCGGCACTTGCCAGTAGCCCACCGGCAATCCCGCTTAAGCCTAATGCCTGGAAAGACAGCAAAAGCCCCGCAATGACTACGCCCCATTTGGCAATCACAGACAAGTAATCTCCCGTGATTTTATCTTCCGTTTTGGCCAGTAACCTGCCTCCAATCAGTTTCTTTACCTTTCCGGCCAGCCAGAGGGTTACGAAAAATATCAGCAGGGCAAATACAATATTGGGCAGCAAAAACAGAAATTTTTCCCAATACTCATCGAGTACCCGGTTAAAATCGGCAGTAACTTTATCAGGGTTTAACTTAAGTGGCTCTTGCATAGGGATCAGGGCTGAAGTGGCAGGTTAACCGGACTAATTATCCTGGGCTTATACTTTTACTGCCATAAAGGGGATAAAAGTTGCCTTTTTCCCGGAGCCGTTCTTATGGATACTTCGCGTAGGTTACCTGCTACCGCCGGAAAGCTTTTTTCATGCTTTGTCGTAACCTTATTAGCTTAACCTACCTTGCCTGCTTTT
>JAUJNL010000105.1 GCA_030448185.1 Cytophagales bacterium
GGCCTTCTAACGCGCAATTCCCAAGCTTGAAGGCACGGCGTCGGCTGCTCATGTTCCGTTGGTGGTTATTAAAGATTTTGAAAATGCAGCTTGGATTAGACACCATAGATCAGTATTCTCTACCAATAGAAGACAATATTAGTAAATGGATTTTTAAAGACGAGAATGGAAATGAGCCTCCTTATTGAACACAAAGACCAAATCATTGTGCTCAATAAGGAGGCCTCCTTATTTTTATGGAAATTTGAGAGTGAGAGCAAAATTGTGTGTTTCAAACAATATTTTAAATCTGTCGCAACTTTTAAGGGAGCCAGTGTTGACCATCAAGCAATAAAAAAGTATCTATACCAGTTAGGCATTCCTTTCGGGCAAAAAGTATTTGTTGCCTTCCAACCAGATAATGGTTTCGTGTTAACCTGGAAGATGGTCATCAAATATTCTCAGCACTTGTTTTGGGCTCATGACCAAACGGTCTGGGACAAGACTATGAATTGGAGGTTGGAGTACCATCATGATGGAGAATTTACCTTTGGGAAAGACCTCATTTATCCTGACTAACGTATTGTTGCTCAAATAGTGATTTTATGCCCTTTTTGCTCACTATTACTGAACTATAGGCAAAGCTTCGCCATTCTTGAGAGATCAAGATTTTGAAAAAGTAAGTAAAAAAAGAGTTCTCAGAGAAGGATGATACAGATTTAGAAAGTATCCTGAACGGGGTCAAATAGCCACCAGTGAAATTACCTCATCTTCTACTAAGAGAAGATTGCTCCTTCCGGACCAGAATGACGCACGGGCTTAAAAGCACCAAATAGAAAACGGTCTCGCTGAGAACTCTTGCCTACAATATAATCATTCTTGGGGCATATCACGCCTCGTTAGCTTAAGGAAATTAATAGCTTTTCCGCTTTAGGGGGAATGGTGCATAACGTACCAAAGCCAACCGTATACCGTGGCTCCATGCGTCAGCTTTGCGGTGAGGCGGCCCGGTTATCGGCTTGGCTGGTGTTATGGCCAGTTCTTAATGAATTGTTTGCTCCTCTGTTTCTTTTAAGCGCATTACTACTAGGTTTTCCTGGATTCCTATTACTGCTCGGCTGAGTTGCCTTTTTGCCTGCAATTCGGTCTGTAAGTAAGTCAGGGCCAACTTAAAACAAAGTTGGACCAATTGTTTTTGAACCGGATCCTGGGCTAAATTCCCACTATGACTTTTAAAATAGGGTGTTTCTCCGCTAGTCCTTCGGATAAATCCGGAAATGAGAGTGCCATCAGTCCAGTCCTCACTGGTAAGTTTCTTGAGGTGAGCCGATTCCATCAGAAAAAGCAAGTCAGTTATTGCCTTTACCTGAGAAGTGTCCCGGATTAATCCTTTTTGAATGAGTGTGTCTTTTCCTGTCATGTAGTTCAACTGGTAGGACTCATCCTGTTGGAACAGTTCAAACTTTGCATAATAGGCAAACGAGGGGTCTACCTCTACACTTACTCGAAGCAAGTCATGTTTACTTTCCTGACCGAAACCCTTCAGGCTTACCAACAAGAAAACTATTGCGATATACTTCATCTGTTTTTATTGGCCATAACGCATCAGGCACCCACGCAACCGTGGCGATGTTGGGCTGGCTCTGCGGGGAGGAGCCCGGTTGTCGTTGGGTGCGGTGTTGTATGCCCGGCCTTTTCTATTTTATTTTTTCCTTCGTCCGGTTAAGGATTCCGTCGTCTCTTCACAGTGCTTTTTCCCTTCGCCAAACGTCTTTTTATCTGTTCGCTGATTTCCGCTTTTATCAACTTTTAAGTCTCAGTTTACACCCGCAGCCGTTTTATTCATTCGCTGACTTTCGGCTGCTTTTCTTGTTTCGTATCTGTTCCGGCACGGCACCGTTTATCTTCTCGTCCGGGCCCGCACAAGACTGAATCTCGCCTGCTTTCGTTTCCCCTCGCCAAACGTCTGTTTTTTTCCGCTGGCATACAACGGAACCCAGCTAAACGGCGGCGTGGCTTCATGCGTTGGAAATGCGTTTTGGCGGCCCGCTGATCGTTTTAGCCAGTGTTGGCTGCTGTCCTTCTTATTCTGATCAGATTCAGATAATAGCCATTGATCACAGTCCAGAGGAAAACTCCGATTCCAATCTGTATTAAGTTTTTTCCCGGCAAAACGAATCCAATAAATGAAATTCCGCTCAGGAGTGCAACCAGAAGAACAGATTGAAATGACATTAAGAGGTTAAACATCCATTTTGTCATTAACAGATAAAACAAAGAACCTGTAAAGCCGGTCACTAATACTATTGCCGGGTATCTTCCTTCCAGACTGAAAATCCAGATGTTGCTGTGGTAAATCAGGCCACTCAGAATCAGGTGAGGAATAATCCGTGAATCCTTGCTCCCGACCATTACCGGATCATAAGTGGTCGTGAAGGGAAAGGTTAAACCGGGCAGAAACAGCATCACTGTTGCAAAGGCTTTCTTTATTTCTTCGTTATATTCAGCTCCGATACTTAGCCACAGGTAAAGAAAGCCTGCTATTGCTGACCATATAATTTCTTTATAGGTATGCATCTTATCTTTTTTAGATAGCAGCCAACAATTGTGTATACGACATATGTCGTTTATTTCCCTTATAGCTACCCCTGCTTTAATTTGCGAGAAAAATGGTTTTCCAAGGGAGAAAGCAAGTGGGCGGAAAGAGTCATCGGGTAAAAGTAGTTTCAATAAAGTAAAGTACGGTTAAAGATCCAAATTATCCAACGGGCTCTTGACCCGACTCATCCCTTTGGCAGTAATATGGATGGTTTTGGTTCTTAAAAGAAGAAAGTTAAGCAAGACTAAGATCACCGGTACTCATTACTCATTTTCTTAGCCCAACGTTAGCATTTTTGAGAAGTAGAAAAAGTGGTGTTTTGAGGCAAATAAGGGCATTCTCAATTTTTGAAATAGTTGGCTAGGAAGCCGCAGTACGTAGAAAAAAATACTTGCCGGTTTTCCGGTAGCCGGGCAAAAAACGCTTCTTTACCTTTACACCCGGCAAGAAGCCGTTTTATAACCTACCCCTCCGCCGTGTTTACATTCGAAGATAAATACAACGCCATCCTCCGGAAAGATTCTGCCTTCGAAGGCGTTTTTATAACGGCGGTAAAAACGACGGGAATTTTCTGCCGGCCCGTTTGCCGGGCCAGAAAGCCTAAGCCGGAAAACATAGTCTTTTATGACTCGGTAAAAGAAGCGATTCTGAACGGGTACCGGCCTTGTAAAATCTGCAAACCCTTGGAACATGCCGACCAAACGCCGGGCTTCGTTCGGGAAGTCCTGCAGGAACTCCATCAAAACCCGCATACTAAAATTAATGACTATGCCCTCCGGCAACGGGGTACTGATCCCGACCAGTTGCGGAGATGGTTTAAGAAGCATCACCACTTGACTTTTCATGCCTACCAGCGAATGCTGCGGATTAATTATGCGTATTCCAAAATAGCGATGGGAGAATCAGTTACCCATGCCGCCTTTGACAGCGGCTACCAATCACTAAGCGGCTTCAATGACCGCTTTCGATCCTATTTTGGCCGGGCTCCCAGTCATCTTAAAGACAAAACGGTCATTCAGATGACCCGTTTTACTACGCCTTTGGGGCCGATGGTGGCTTGTGCTACCGGGCAGGGTGTTTGCCTCACGGAATTTACGGATCGTAAAATGCTCGAAACCGAACTGAAACAATTGGAAAAATTGCTGAATGCAATCGTGTTGCCGGGCTCCAATTCCCATCTGGAGCAACTCCAGACCGAATTAGTGGAATATTTTGAAGGCCGGCTGCGGCAATTCTCCGTGCCCTTGCATACCCCCGGAACGCCTTTTCAGCAATCAGTCTGGAACGCTTTACGGGAAATTCCCTACGGAGAAACCAGGTCCTACAAACAACAGGCTGTATTCTTGCAGCAACCCACTGCCGTAAGGGCAGTAGCCGCTGCCAACGGTTGTAACCGGATATCGATCCTCATTCCCTGCCACCGCGTGATCGGGGATAAGGGGCACCTGACGGGCTACGGCGGCGGACTACCCCGGAAAAAGTGGCTGCTGGATTTTGAGAAAAATGGATTGGCCGTACCGTATTTCGGTTGATAAGGGTACAGGTTAAATGGGTATTAGGTATTAGGTTTTCCCTAAATGATCTTTTTCCCAATGACCATTGACCAATAACTAGTAACCAATACCTGATACCCAGTACCTAATACCCTTTTCTCAATGACCATTGACCAATTAACCGATACCCAGTACCCAATACCCAAAAAAGATCCATAAGTTTCCTTTATACTCTATCAACATTTTTATAATTATTTAATAGTGGTAGTCTGATCGCTCTTTAGTCTATTGCGTGTAAAACTATATTACACCAACCACCACATAGGCATGAACAACAATCCGAATGAAACCCCGAATCCGAAAGACAATTTTCGGCACCGCCGTTACCGGCGTAGGGAGTTCCAGCGACCAGCGAATGACTGAAAACGAGTCAGCCGACACCTCACCACGCGGCAGGGACACCCGGTAACCGACAACCAGAACGTACGACGGTAGGCAACCGCGGACCAATGACTCTGGAAAATTACCAGTTCCTGGAAAAAATTACCCATTTTGACCGGGAACGGATACCAGAGCGGATAGTTCATGCCAGAGGAGCCGGTGCGCACGGGTATTTTGAAGCCTACGGTAAAGTAGGCGATGAGCCGATCTCCAAGTACACCCGCGCCAAACTGTTACAGCAGAAAGGGACACAAACTCCCGTATTTGTCCGTTTTTCCAGTGTCATTCACGGGGCCATTCGCCGGAGACCTTGCGTGATCCCCGGGGATTTGCCGTGAAATTTTATACGGAAGACGGCAACTGGGATCTGGTCGGCAACAACCTGAAAGTGTTCTTTATCCGTGACGCTGAAATTTCCGGATCTGGTGCACGCCTTCAAACCCGATCCGGTCACTAACCGCCAGGACGGACAACGTATTTTTGACTTTATCAGCAATACGCCCGAAGCCATGCACATGATTACCTTCTTATTCTCACCCTGGGGGATTCCGGCTAATTACCGGCAGATGCAGGGATCGGGGTAAATACCTATAAATGGGTCAACCAGGAAGGCGTTGGCGTGTTGGTGAAATACCACTGGGAACCGCTCAAGCAAGGAATCAAGAACCTGACTCAGGAGGAAGCCCAGGATGTGCAGGGCAAAAACTTTAACCACGCCACCCAGGACCTGTACGAAGCCATCAAAGAGGGCAATTTCCCGGAGTGGGAATTGTGCGTACAGATCATGAGTGATGACTATCATCCGGAGCTTGATTTTGATCCGCTGGATGACACCAAAATCTGGCCGACCGATCAGTTCCCGTTTCTGCCCGTGGGTAAAATGGTACTGAATAAAAACCCGGAAAATTATTTTGCCGAAGTAGAGCAGGCCGCTTTCGGCACCGGCGTACTGGTAGACGGACTGGATTTTCGGATGATAAAATGCTGCAGGGCCGTACCTTCTCTTATTCGGATACCCAACGCTACCGGGTGGGTACTAATTACTTACAGTTGCCGATCAATGCGCCCAAAAAACACGTGGCTACCAATCAGCGGGACGGACAAATGACCTTCCGCGTTGATACGGCTCCCGGGCAGAATCCGCACGTAAACTATGAGCCCTCTACCCTAAATGGGTTGAAAGAGGCACCTAAGTCAGGTGAGCCCCATACGCCGCGTTACGAGGCAAACCTGGTCCGTCAGAAAATAGACCGGACCAATAATTTCAAGCAGGCTGGCGAACGGTACCGGATGTTTGAGGATTGGGAAAGGGATGACCTGATCCGGAACCTGGTCGTTACACTCAGACCCGTGGAGAAGCATATTCAGGAGCGGATGATTGAACTGTTTACGCAGTGTGATCCGGACTACGGCCGCCGGGTAGCCGAAGAGCTGAAGGCCGCCGGCAGTATGAATGGCTCGGGCGGACCTATTGGGGCTAACGGTACCAATTCAGCCGTGAAGCAAGCCGAAGCCAATGCCCATCCGGCCAAGCCTTACTGATCTGTTTTTTGAATCAACCCTAATGTAAAAAATATAAAAGCGCAGTTTCTCTATCAGAGGTTGCGCTTTTATATTTTTTACCCGGAAGCTGCCGGATTCCTGTGCTTTAAAGCATTCCCGAATTCGGAATAAACGGATCAGCCTCAACGTAATTCGTATAAAATTTAGCGCTATTTTTTCACCTCTAACCGCTCTCCTCCGTAGAATACAATGAACCCCAGTGGAGTTACCAATCAAGCGGCGCACGTCTACCTGATTACTGTTATGAGGAGAAACCATACATTATTGATCATGGCATTGATCCTTGGCTCCAGTGCCTGTACGGATGTAAAGCAAACCGAGGAGTACCAGGATCTGCTTTCTGTAAAGGAGCAGTTGGAAAAGGAGCTTCATACGCAGACGCAGCAGAATAAGGAAATTATCCGTTTTGTTACCCAAATCGAGGACAACCTGGCCGCCGTGCGTGAACGTGAAATGGGAATTGTGAACGTGAAGAATGAGCCCGGTATGAATCAGAGCGACCGGGTAACGCTGATTGTAGCCGAAATAGGCACCTATTTTGAAGAAAACCGCAGCCTGCTCCGGAAACTGGAAGACCGGGTGAAGTCCAGGGACAAAAAGAATGCGGACCTGCTCAAACTGGTAGCTATTCAGCGGAGACTTATTGAGGAAAAAGAAGCGCAAATTAGTACACTGCTCCAAACGATTAATCAGCTGAATGGACAACTGGAAAATACCATGCTGGTTAAAAATGAAGAAATAGAGGCTCATAAGCAGGAACTAAGTCAGGTGAAAGATAAACTCACCAAAACGGAAGTACGGCAGGCTACTGCCTACTATCGGGCCGGCTCCCGTAAGGAGCTGCTCAAAAAGGGAGTGATTATCAAGGAAGGCGGCGTGCTGGGAATGGGCAAAAGTGTAACGGTGTCCAACAAACTTAATCCGGAAACCTTTGTCCCGCTGGACATCCGCAGTACCCGGGAAATTGATTTAGGTGATTCTGACAAGCAGCAGCTGGTCAGTGTGCATCCGCGAAACACATATTATTTCGAAAAAACCAGTAACGGCGCTACTTACCTCAAAATCAAGGACCCCAATCAATTCTGGAGCATCTCCAAGTACCTGGTGGTAGTAGTGGACTAAGGTTGTCTGTACTATCCACTATTGCTATCTCACTGTTAATTGCACTACTTAAATTGCACCGAAAGCAATTAACAAAAGCAGCAAATATGCGGAAAATAGTAAGCAGACGGCTCCTAAAGCTGCTCCTAACACGGCAAGACCAAGTCCTTGCTGCTCCTTTCGCTTTGATATAATTTGATCTTTCTTGTTGGATTTTCCAAACTGTTTTACACCCAGAGCACTTAAAACTCTGGACTTTTTAATCTGTCTTACCGCAATAGCACCTAAAATTAGGGCTAGAAGACTTAATGCGGGTGATAAAAAAAATATTGCGGCCGACCCACCAGTAAAGAAAAAGTATAATACCACAAATCCCGATACCCCCAGCAGAGCAGATGCTACTGCCAAAGTGTTCATAGGACGAGACTTCTGAACGAACAAGGCGTTCTTATCAATCTTTCTTTGACGCCGAGATTGGGAAGTGGAACTAACGGAGTCTGTAGGGCTGATAGAATCTTTTATCCTGATGTTTTCTGTGTTTTGTTTCGCTGTGCTATCAGGAACCGTCCTTCTTTGACGCCTGCTCTTTTTGTTCGGCTCATAGTACAAGTCGTCAGTATGAGCATCCTCTTTTACAGCGGTGTTACTCCCGGCAGCGGAGGAGTTCTTTTTCGAGGGAGAATCAGTGGCTGAGGCGTTGACCTTAACGGAATCCGTACCCGGTGCAATGACGGGCCGCTGGTTCTGCAACCGACGCGTACAGGCAAAGGATAAAAATAGAAAAAGACCGTAGTACAGATTGTGCATTTAAAATACATTTAGTCCTAACCAAGCTACAAAAACCTGGCCGTACGTATTTAATCTTTATTCCTCCGGGTATGTAATATCTTGAAAGGTATTTAAACAGATGTGCAAGGCAATTAAACGAGCGGTACAAGCAGCTTGTGAAAAGTGAATGAGCGGGTCTATAATCCCATCTTGCAGGTCTTGCAGGATAAAGAAGGCTTAACTGGGGTAGAACCCTATCTCCTATTATATTTGCTATTCGTTTAATCCTAACTACTATTGAATTTCATTTATCATTTTATACAATTGAGATTGTTTCCTGCCATGATCGTACGGCTACTATTGATACTTCCAGTTTAGGAATTACTGGACTACCAGTCCCGACGGAGTAAACTGGTCCGCATGGACAGCAATGGTCTATCCATACTAGAGCTAAATCCGACCACAATTATGATATGGGTTCATTGTACGTTGAAAGAGATCTCTGGCGAATTATTGGCCCCAGTGGACCAGGACCACAGCCATACGGTACCGGAGGCGAACTCTATCAACTGGAAAGCCGCGACCAGGGAAAAACCTGGCAGTCAAAGAAAACATTGATCAGGAATAGTTTCCGGAACCACGCTTATCCCCGCCGGTCACCGGTGAGCCATCCTGACTTTTACGCTTTTGGGCTGATGGTCATGCCAGGGTTCTATCCGCTTCCTTCCTCTATTTTTGTAATAATAAAGGAAAGGTGTTTCGATTACCGGAGCGGATGCAGACCAGTATGGAGAAGCCTATCTCCATTCGTATGAAGAGGTAAATGGTGCGAAAACCGGGTTTTACGTTTGCCTTTGCATTTATTCTTTTAAAAACTGCTAATAAAATTATGAGAATATGCTGCATATATTTTTGAAATAAAAAATAACGGTGCATATTTGCACTCCCATTAACGCAAAAGCTCGGGGCGTAGCGTAGCCCGGTCATCGCGCCTGGTTTGGGACCAGGAGGTCGCAAGTTCGAATCTTGCCGCCCCGACTTAGTTAACCCGCTTAATCGACCTGATTAAGCGGGTTTTTCTTTTTATAAAGCATTGCCAGCCTATCATCTGGAATTTTTTGATTTGGGACGGATGATACTAGATAAACATCTGGATTGAGGCAGTGCCTATCCTGTTTTTAATAGATGGCTTCGGTTTACCGGAAACAAATGCGTAATTTCTTGCCCTTCTCCCCGGTGTCCTATGTCCATCTTTTCTTCCCGCAACAGCCCTGTTAAGAGACGCTATCCCTTACGTATCCGTAGCCTCCTCATTATGATACTAGCCTTAGGGCTACTTTCAGTAACGTGGGTAAAAAATAAGACGGCCATAAATGGCCGTCTCTCCATACCGACTGGCCGGAATACAACGGCGGACCGGACCGCAATCATTATTCGGCACCTGACCAGATCAACCTTGCCAATGGCAACCGACTGGTTAAAGTATGGGAATCTGCTTCCGGAGGCGCTGATACGGCGACCAATCAGACACAACTGCAGTGTAATCCGCTGGTAATCGGAGGAGTACTATACGGCGTTTCTGCCGGTTCTCAGGCCTTTGCCATAGATGCTGCTACAGGAAAGGAAATCTGGAGAACCACTCTTGCGGATGAAACCTTCAAAATGACCAGCCGCGGGCTGACTTACTGGACAGACGGAAAAGAAAAACGGATTTTCTTTGCTTTCGGGCATTGGCTGTACGCACTGGATGCAAACAACGGAAAACCGGTACCTGCTTTCGGAAAAAATGGAAAAATAAGCCTGCGGGAAGGGCTTTCCCGCCCCGGAGCGGATGAGTATGTGCTTTCGAATACGCCAGGTGTCGTATTCGAAAATCTGCTGATTATCGGTACCCGCGTCTCGGAGGGACCTACGGCCTTGCCCGGCGACATCCGGGCCTATCATGCCGGCACGGGAGAACTCGTCTGGACCTTCCGGACTATCCCCCGACCGGGAGAATACGGCGTTGAAACCTGGCCGGAAAAGGCCTATCAAGCGGTAGGCGGCGCAAACTCCTGGATGGGCATGGCGATTGACCGTGAAAAAGGCATTGTATATGCCCCTACGGGTTCGGCTGCATTTGATTTTTATGGCGGTAATCGGCAGGGAGCCAATTTGTTTGCCAACTGCCTGCTGGCCCTTGATGCCCGTACCGGTAAGCGTATCTGGCACTATCAGACGGTGCACCATGACATCTGGGACCGGGATTTACCGGCTCCACCTAACCTTTTTACGATGCAAAAAGAGGGGAAACAGATTCCTGCCGTAGCACAGATCACCAAACAAGGCTATATTTTTGTTTTTGACCGGGTCACCGGTAAGCCGCTTTTCCCGATTGAAGAACGATCGGTAAGCTCTTCCGACATCCCGGGGGAGAAGCCTTATCCTACCCAGCCAGTCCCCCTAAAACCAACGCCCTTTACCCGGCAGACATTTACGGAAGCCGACCTGAACGATTTTGTGGCCCAACGGGAAGAAGTAGTCAAGGAACTGCGGGCCAGCCGGACCGGAGCACCCTTTTTACCCATTACCCGTCAGCGGACTATTATTTTTCCGGGCTCCGATGGAGGGGCGCAATGGGGAGGTGCCGCCGTAGCTCCCGACGGGGTTATGTACGTACCAGCCAAAGAAATTCCGGTCTATACATCTCTGACGGATGCCCCGGCGCCAGCCACACTTACCTCCGGTGAAAAATTATACCAGGCCCACTGCTCGGCCTGCCACGGGACTGACCGGAAAGGAGACCACAGCGGCACATATCCGTCTCTTTTAGATGTTTCCACTCGCTTGAAGGAGGAAGACATGCATCAATTGCTGAAAAAGGGCCGGGGGATGATGCCCGCGTTTACGCATTTATCCGCATCCGAACGCGAGGCCATTGTGGGATTTCTGGCCGGAAAGGGGAATGCGCAACCAGCAAATATCAAATCGTCTGCGAAATCCTGGGTGCCTTATGTTCACACCGGGTATAACCGCTGGTACGATAAGAATGGGTACCCTATTAACCGGCCGCCCTGGGGGACCCTTACGGCGATTAACTTGAATACGGGTGATCATCTCTGGCAAATTCCACTGGGTGAGTTTCCGGCCCTGAGTGCGAAAGGAATGGCTCCCACTGGAACCGATAACTACGGCGGTCCACTCGTGACGGCCAGCAGCCTGATTTTTATAGCGGCCACACCAGATCGGAAATTCCGGGCTTTTGACCGTAAAACGGGTAAACTTTTATGGGAAACCCTGCTTCCTGCCGCTGGGTATGCGAGTCCGTCAACTTATAGTGTAAACGGACGACAGTTCGTGGTAATAGCCTGCGGGGGCGGAAAGCTCCGGAGTAAATCAGGGGACCGGTACGTAGCATTTGCGTTGGGAAATTCCGGATAGTAAAGGTGGCAGCTCAAACCACTCTCGGATCTTTGGGGCTTTTTTTCTGCCGGAAGTATGACCTTGCCAGGACGGGTTTCCTACTGGTTTTCTGACGGATACACTTATTTTATTCAAGTATTCCAAGTCATCAGATGACGAACCTGTAAGCGTCTTAAGTTGTTTTCCAACAAATTCCTCTTTTTCCGATACTGGAAAGATAAATCCGGGAGCTGATCCGAAGCATACAGATGATTATACAACCACAGAAACGTTATTGCCGGTGGCAGCCTGCTGGGAGGGTAACAACTTATTTTTTTCGGTTACTCAATCTTTGCAGCTTACTAGCCTTTGCCGCAATCTCTTTGCGGGCCACCGGTCAGACAACCCCGAAAACAGAACCGCTGATTCTCCGCTCCGAACCCTTGCCTTTTACACCCGGCCCGTTTTATATAGAAACTGTAATTGATGAAAGAGAAAACCGGACCGCAATAGCTCTTTTGCTAGTGACTAATAACCCAGCCCAAGCCGCTAAACCGGTTTCCATTGACTTGCAGGGAGGCGGACTGACGGCAATCCGTCAGTTTTTCCGGCAGAGTATTCAGCCAGATAAAAAACGCTGGCCCATTACGGTTCGCTTAAAGGACTGCCGGATTATAGAATCTGCCGGAGCTAATGGGCAAGTAAATGGGCAGGTGGTATTATCAATGGCTTTTGACGTGCAGCGCGACGGAAGTACCCTCCACCTGGTTAATTACCGGGGTGGTACTAAGTATAGCCGTACGGTTAATCAGCTTGCGGCAGTGGAACCGACCTTCCGCTATTCACTGGTAGGCGCTTTGCAGTTTTTGAACAATTGGATGGGGCGTGAAGCGGAACAAAACGTGAAACTGGCCCGCGAAATAAAAGTGTCTTTTACGGATTACACCCGCAATGCAGCCGATGACACCCTTTTTTATGCTTCCCGCCCCCTGGCCTGGAACGATTTTCAGGGCGTTCCGCCGGTGCAAAGCCGGTTTGCCGCTACGGTTTTTCCCAGTTTTGCCTACGAAGGCCAATCGGAAGTAGTTAAAGGAGTTTTGCACATTAACCTAAGTTTGAAAACGTACGTGTTGCGAAGTTCCTCGTGGGTAAAGGATGCGGCCCGTGACGCGTATGGACTAAACCACGAACAACGGCATTTTGATATCGTGAAAATGGTAACGGAACGTTTTAAGGAGAAAATACAACCCGGTAGTTTGACGGTAGAAGACTACAATAGCATTATTCAGTATCAATATCTGGAAGCATTCCGGGAGATGAACCGCCTGCAGGAACAATATGATTCCGAGACGGGGCACGGAATTAATAAAGTAGCACAGGCGCAGTGGAACCAGAAAATTGATCAGGAGCTAAGCCTGGTTTCTGGTAACAAATAAAGCATAGTATGATCGGAGCCCCTGACCGTTAGTGGCAAAGTCTAAACTGGTAGCAGACGTAAGTCTAAAGATTCACCAAAGCCCAGTAAAGGCCTTTTACTACCTGAGCCATCTTCTCAAAGTTAAGGGTATCAATGGTATCAGAAGGTTTATGGTAGTGAGGATTACGATAAAAGGATGTGTCATTGATCATCACAGCTGGATAGCCGCACTGCCAATAGGAGCGGTGGTCAGAAAGACTAATGGCTGGTAGCAAGTTAGGTGCGGCAAAGGCTTGCACTGAGATCGAGGAGGCTTCTCTCATGCGGGCAGCCACTTTCCTTATAAGCTTCAGCTGAGAGAGCTTTCCTACCACTGTAATAAAGTTGCCCGTCGTGGGATAGAAATACCCTAACAGGTTCAGGGGAAATTGTTGGGAATTGGGAGTTTCGGAGAAGTAGCCGATCATCTCCAGGCATACCATGGCTTTTACCCGGGCCTTTCTTTCTTTCAGAGATTTGGCATGAATGAGACTACCCATGTAGGGAGTGGCAAAATAAGGGGGCTCTTCCAAACAGTAAGCCACAAACTCAATTCCGTAGCCTAAGGATGGTTGTAGTTGGTCTACTATCCGAGCCAGTTCCAATAGTCCCGCTACTGCACTGGCATTGTCATCAGCGCCGGGTAGGTTGCCATACACGTCATAGTGAGCTCCTACCACTACCCGCTGTTGGCTTATATCTCCGAAGGTAGCAATCACATTCTGGTACGCTCTGCCTTCAACCCAGAACTTCTGGTAGTCTACTGTACAACTCAACTTGTTTAATTCATGAGCAATGTAACCGGCAATGGCAGCAAGTGAATCCAGGTTTTGATACTGTCTAGGAGGCTGGATGGAAGTAAGGGTGAGCACATCTTCATAAAGACGTTCTGGTTGCAGGGGAATAGCGGGGAGAGCTGGTTTCATGTAAATACAGTACTGTTCAGCGAAGTTACCTCTTCAGAGGTACTTCGCTGAACAGTAGCAGACTAAGTTGTCCAAAAAATAGGGTTGATTGCGAAAATGTAAAGCTACCTTTTTTCAGAAATGACTAGAAGCCATAGTTCTGTCAGGGTGTACGACAAAATGCAGAGCGTTCATCCGCATTTAGCTTCGCTGAGAATAGTTGCAATGCGGATGTGTATAGCCGGGCATTTGAAATGCCCTTTTTTCTCAGTTCCGCATTGCAACTATTCTCAGCGAAGCTAAATGCGGAACAACACGAACAAAGTTTAATGGTTGATCTGCAATTTGTCGTACACCCTTCTGTCACTTTTAAGGTTTACTTTCTGAGAATGCAAATAACTTCCTCATAAAATGACTGGGAAGCATGAAAAGATTTTAAGAATTGAACTTTTTCAATACCTGCCTTTCTACCCTTAATTCCCCTTTTGGACCGACTTTATTCTTTCACTACACGAAGCGCACAACGTTGCAATCTTCTAAGAAGTGTCTGTTGGACGTCAAACTCCGTTTCGTTTTTGTAGCTTTGTGCCATTTCAAACCGCTTACCGAAGCCACTACATTTGTCCATGGAAAGAGAAGTCGAGTCCGTTTGCCCCCAGTCCCTGCGGGGCATTGCATATCGGTGGAGTCCGTACCGCCCTGTATAATTATCTACTGGCCAGGAAATTAGAGGGCAAAATGCTGCTTCGGATTGAAGATACCGACCAGACCCGATTCGTTCCCGGAGCCGAGGCGTATATCTTCCAATCTCTGGATTGGCTGGGCATCGGTATTGATGAAGGCATCCGCGAAGGTGGTCCGCATGCGCCTTACCGCCAGAGTGAAAGAAAAGCCATTTACCGGAAGTACGCCGAAAAACTGGTAGCGGCCGGACATGCCTATTACGCTTTTGATACCAAGGAAGAAGAAGCCGCCATGCGAGACCGTTTGCTGGCGGCCAATGTTTCGAATCCTCAATATAATGCCGTGACCCGGATGCAAATGCGGAACTCCTGACCTTGAAAGAAAGCGAAGTGGAAGACTTGCTGGATTCGGGCACCCTACGTAATCCGGCTCAAGTGCCCCGCAAGGGAAGAAATCGAAGCTGCATGACCTGATTAGGGATTGGGTAATGATTCATTCGTCGACCCTGGATGATAAGGTGTTGCTCAAATCAGATGGGATGCCTACGTATCATCTGGCTAACGTGGTGGATGACTACCTGATGGAGATCACCCATGATCCGGGGAGAGGAATGGCTCCCTTCCGCCCGCACCACGTGCTGTTGTACCGGTATTTTGGCTGGGAAGAAACCATGCCCAAGTTTATCCATCTGCCGTTGCTCCTGAACCCCGATGGCAACGGCAAGCTCAATAAGCGGTACGCCGACAAATGGTTTTCCGGTATTTCCGCTAAATTGGAATGGCACGGATGCCGAAACCGGCGAACCGGTAACCATTAAAGGGTTCCGGGAATGGGGATACCTGCCCGAAGCAGTCATTAATTTCCTGGCTTTTCTGGGGTGGAACGGTACCCAGCAGGAATTGTTTACGATGGAAGAACTCATTGAGGCTTTCTCCATTGAACGGGTAGGCAAAGCAGGTACTAAGTTTGATATTGATAAGGCTAAATGGTATAACCAGCAGTATCTGCGTACGAAACCTGATACTCAGTTAGCTCAGTACCTGCTCAACGACCTGAAGGAAAGAGCTATTCCCTGCACCCCCGAAAAAGCCGAAAGATTGTGCACGTGATGAAAGAACGGGTAACCTTCCTAGTGAATTCTGGTCGGAGGCCGTCTATTTCTTCGAACAGCCCCGGATCTATGACGGCGGTAGTGCAAAGCAAATGGAACGATGAGGCCATCCGTATCATTACCGATTATAAAACAGCCTTGCGAAATGGGGAGAGCAGTTTTACGGCGGATATTGCCAAATCGACCCTGAATGCGGTGCTGGAGAAACACGGCGTGAAAATCGGGAAAGTAATGCAGGCGCTACGGCTGGCAGTAACCGGCACTGGCGGAGGGCCCGACCTGATGCAGATTATGGAAATTCTTGGCCGGGAAGAAACAACCAACCGGATTGAAAAGGCGTTGAACACCCTAAAAGAGAGTTAATAGTTAAAAAATTAATAGCGAAGAGTTAGATTTAAGAATGGTGACTGATTAATTATTAACTCTTTGACTATTAATCTCCTATTGCGACTCTTCAATTATTAACTATTAATCATTACTGCCGTGGCTAAGAAGAAAGAAACCAAGCCGAAAGAAGAGAAGCCGAAGGTAAACAAAGAGCTGGAGGGGATTTGATATTTCGGTTAATTCCTTTAGGGAAATATTAGCGAATTATGATATCGAAAAAATCAATGAGTTCCTGAACCGCAATGTGGACGATAAAAAACTTCGCCACCTCGACGACCCCAAGGAAGGCAATGCTGACCGCGAGGGCAAGAAAAAGAAGCACAGGACGGTGAAGACGAAGTAGTTCGCTCAACCCAATTCCAACATGTTTATCCCTGATCGTTTTTAAAACTGTCAGGGATTTGTTTATTATTGAAATTCACTGGCCGTCTGGTACCTTTTAATGACTGTACTGCCAGCCGTAAATCTTTTTTCGTCCCAAATTTTAACCATTAGCCCTTTTGCCATGCGTTCTCACGAGATCGACTACAAAATTATCGGCGACGATATTCAGATTGTTGAAATTGAACTGGACCCCAACGAAACGGTGATTGCCGAAGCGGCACCATGCTGTATCTGGAACAGGGGATAGAGTTTGAAACCAAAATGGGAGACGGTTCACAGCCTACTCAGGGTTTCCTGGGTAAATTAATGCAAGCGGGTTCCCGGCTGATAACGGGAGAGTCCTTATTTATGACCCATTTTACCAACCGTAGTTATACCCGTAGTAAAGTGGCTTTTTCGGCGCCTTACCCGGGTACGGTTATTCCGATTGATCTGGCCCAATTGCCACAGAACACACTGATTACGCAACGAGATAGCTTTTTGTGTGCAGCCCTTGGGATTGGGGTATCTATGCATTTCAACCGCAACCTGGGCTCGGGCATTTTTGGCGGCGAGGGATTTATCCTTCAGAAACTGCAAGGGGATGGCCTGACCTTTGTGCATGCGGGGGGAACCGTTATTGAAAAGACGCTTCGCAACGAAACCTTGCGGGTAGATACGGGCTGCGTAGTTGCTTTTGAGCCTGGCATCAGCTTTGATATTCAGCGGGCTGGCGGACTACGATCCATGGTTTTTGGCGGGGAAGGCATATTTCTGGCTACGCTGCACGGTACCGGCCGGGTATGGATCCAATCGATGCCGATTTCTAAACTAGTGCGGGCCCTGGCTCCCTACGGAAAAAATAACTCTAAGGAAGGCGGCTCATTATTAGGTGGCCTGCTGGAAGACTAAGCTCGATGTTCGATCGGCGATGTTCGATGGAGGTTGGAAGGGGAAGTCGAAAATCGCTTTAGGGTGTTCCATACTATCAGTTAAGGGTAAATTATTTGCTATTTTTCCCTAACATCGCCAATCGAACATCGAATATCGCACATTTGGCATTTTACTTGAAGGTTAGCACCTCCTGCACTTCCCCGCATTCCAGCATTTTCTCTCCGAAGTAGGGATTCCGGATCTCGTGCCCGGCGCTGAGCCAGAAAGCGCCTTTGTCGTTCATGGCCATAGGGCAATATTCTTTGTATAAGGTTGACGAAGCGCCAAAATCCTTTACCAGTGCATACATAGCTTTGGACAGTGCATCAAACTGAATTCTTTTATCAGCTATTTTGGGCGTGGCCTGGAGGGTAGTAGCGGCTCTTTGGACAATCTTGCGGTGCTCAGTCCATTTGGGCAGGGCTTCGGCTGGCAAGCCAGTAGTATCCGTCTGTTGCAGGGCGACAATCAGATCACCTACGCTGGTATTAGCCTGTTGACTGTTGGAAGCAACCAGGGCGTCTTTAGTAGCCAGATAGGCCGATATCGTCTTCTGCAACTGCTCCTTGAATGATGTTGGTAGTGAATAAGCTACTTTTACCGGGGTGGGAGCCGGCAAACCACTTACCGCGCTGGTCGTATTACTTTCTTTATCAGAACTACTACCCGTACAACCCACCAGCAGGACAAAGACAACCGGAATAAGCAGCTTAAAAAGAGTTTTTCCCAATTGCATCACTTAGTGTTTTTCGTTCTCGGGAAGTTTGACAACCGAAAGCCAGAAGTCATCGATGAGTTTGATCACATTGATAAACTGGTCAAAGTCAAAAGGCTTGGTAATATAACAGTTCGCATCGTGGGCAAAAGTTTCAGATACGTCCTGCTCATCCGAGGAGGTAGTCAGAATTACCACCGGAATCTGCTTCCATAGCGGGTTGCTCTTGACCTCAGCTAATACTTCACGGCCGTTTTTGATGGGAATATTAAGATCCAGTAGAATCAGATCGGGCGTAAAAACTGCCGAATAAGGGCCTTTTTTGTGCAGAAAATCCATGGCCTGCCGTCCGTCCCGGACTACCTGCAGATCGTACAGAATCTTGCCGCTTTTAAGTGCTTCCTGCGTTAACCGGACGTCGCCGGGGTTGTCTTCTACTAAAAGTATTTGAATGGTTCTCATGTTGATACGTGTCTGACCGGGGCCTCCTAACCAGACAATACTTTGTTAATGGTTGCTTTGTAAAGCAGTTGATTCAGGAAAATGCAAATTACGGTTTTAGTCTTTTCTCACGTAACAGTCCTGCTGTTCGTTTGTTTTAATTTTTGCCCTTCTACAAAAATAAAAATATTTGCAATCATTTAAAACCCCTGCACTGACTAAGGCCTCGGATAGATGGGGAAAGAGTAACCGCTGACTCCCAACTTCCGTACAAACAGTTTTAACGATGTGCTATTAGTATTTTGGAGTCATTCGAAGAATTTATTCGTCAGTTTGGGTACTGGGCAGTATTGATCGGGACAATTTTTGAAGGGGAAACGGCATTGCTGCCCACCGCTTTTGCGGCACATCAGGGATATTTAAAATTGCATTGGATTATAGCAGCAGCGATGGCCGGTGCTTCGCTGGCCGATTGGTTTTATTTTTTTCTGGGTCGGCGGGGTGGTAAACCCTTGCTGGAAAAATACCCTAAGTGGGGCAAACGGGCCGACCGAGTCAGGCGACTGATTGAGCGGTATCCCGTTGGAATATTACTCATTTTTCACTTTCTGTACGGCCTCAGGGCCATTATTCCGCTACTGTATGGCATGAGCCGCATTTCAGCAATCAAATTTATGCTGCTTGCCGCTGCCAGCACCCTGATGTGGGCCGTTACGATTACTGCCATTGGTTATTTTTTTGGAGAAATAGCCGTAACCTACCTGGAAGTTATACGCCAACACCAATGGCAGATCCTTCTGGTGATAGTAGTGGTTGGACTACTGATTGGCATATTAGTAAAGATCGAATGGCGCCACTTGCCTAAACTCCGGAAAAGGGAAACAAAATACCGTAGCATCGAGTCTTCGGTTGAAGTGACTAAACGCAATTGACCCTCGTTTATTTGCCCCATTGGGTCGGGTGTAATTGAAATTCTATTATATTATTCCCTTTCGGGCGATAAATTGGTAATTTTACTTATATTAAACTATTTGACAATCAAGAACTTACAATTAAATAGTTTTATAACTAACTGATTATCAATCAATTATTTTTACTATTCTATCACCCAAAAGGGAATAAGTAATATGAAGGGGTTAGAGCTCTGGGTTATATTACTATTCCCATTACCGTTCTCGGGGCAGTATAGTGAATACTTTTACGCGGCCTGAAGACGGGATGCGCCAGACTCTCCCGGCTACTTGATTCTTTCAATTTTCTCAGAACCGCGAACCAGTACGTTGCCCTCTGCTTGTGCATGAGGTTAATTGTAAAAATGATATCTGGTGCGTAAGTGAAATGGCTATTGCTCAACGATTCCCGTAAAAGGAATTATAAGCCAGCTCATTATGTATTCTCAATGCCCGCAAGGATAGGTAATTGTCCTGAATCTCGTGTCTAAAGCCTTTGTCCTTTTTATTCTACTGATTAAAACCAAGTGAATTATGAAACACGTATTACTGCTAAGATTTATCACTGCCTGTTGTTTGCTGATTGGGGGCAGTGTACGGATGGCCGGAGCTCAGAACAACGCCGACCAGTATACGGTGACGCACCGGGTAGAATTGAATCTGTTGGGTGACAAGAAAAATTTTCTCTTTCAATCGGACTGGATGGAGGGGAGGTTCAACAACCGGCTTCAGCGCTTCGAATTCCGGATGCCGCTGCAATACGTAAAGGCAGTTAGTACGTCCGGTGACTTGTCAGTCTTCAACGCCGTATTCATGGATAATCCTAATCGAGTAGCTGATGCGGATGATATCATGCTATTATGGGTGTATATGCCGGATGGAACCCGGAACTTTGAAGCATTCCGTAACCCGGTAACCTTAACCCTGGCTGCGGACTGTATAATTAATGGCAAAACGTACCGTACTCCTGTAGCTATGAACCTGTTTTTCAGTGGAAATTTGCTTAAATATGGCTTAGACTTAACCATGGATACCATTTTTGAAACAGTTGCCAGCAACCGTTCTTTCAAGGGCAGTCCGCTGCGCAAATTTCAATTGTTGGTCCGGGAATCAGAGATGAAGGTGGCGTTTGAGCAGTGAGGGGTAGGTTTCGCATTTCACTTTTGTTTCTGGTATCTTCTTATATTGAGAATACCCGAAATGAGTTTCGGGTATTTATATGTTTATGCAAGTAAAAAATGAATCATTGCCCAATTTGTTATACTGAATTGGAGGTGAGGGAATGTGCTCCCTGCCATGATTGCGGATGGGATGTACCCGGTGAGATTGAAGACCTGCAGCAGAAGAAACATACTTATGCCACCTTTGAAGTATATGCAGGTTTGAGACTTAACCTGTGTAGTTTTTGCATGGTGGACTTTGGCTCTATCGTCCGGAATATTTCAGCTTCCGGGACAATACCAGAATAGGCTATGAAACATTCGTTTTTGTAAAAGATATTGATGATCCTCAGGTTGAGTTGGATAAATTCTGTCCGGTGTGTCGCAGAAGATTGAATTTCTTAAAATTTCTGGCTGCTGTCCGACAGATCAATACAGCTGGGAAAGAATGAAAAGAAAAAAACTGCTCATCAGGATGAATTACTGAACAGGAAGCAATAAGAATAAAGGAAAGACCAGCATAGAACATTAACCAGACCGGCAACCGGGCCGCCTCACCGCAGGCCAGACGCATAAGGCCACGGTTTGCGGCTGCTCATTATACGTTATAGGCCAGCTTAACAAACCAAAAGCCGAAGCTCATAGCTGACGCACGAAGCAGAGCCGGGCCTATAACACCGTTCACCGGGCTGCTGAAGCGCAGAACCTGCCCGGATTCGCCACGGTGCCGGGTGGTCACGATACGTTTTGTGCCATGGGAACAAAAAATAAACAGTTGACGAATAAAACGTGCTCGAATTTTGTTGTCTAATTAGATAACTTTGTTTGTGAGTTACATAAGACAAGTTATCGCATTTAAGCAATATTTCCTGGATTTCTACTTAAACCAGTCTGACAAAGTACAGGAAAAGATAGAATGGACGCTTGAATTAATCAGGACTACCCAACAGGTACCTGAGAAATACTTCAAGCATATGGAAGGAACCAAAGGACTTTACGAAGTGAGAGTAGAGCAGGAGGAAATATTTACCGCATCTTCTCATTCTTTGATAAGGGCAATTTAGTGGTGCTTGGTAATGCTTTTCAAAGAAAAGCCAGAAGACACCCAAACAAGAGATAGATAAAGCGCTAAAAATTATGGAGGAATACTTTGATGAAAAAGACAGCAAATAATAACATCACCACATTAGACGAGGTACTTGATGCAAAATATGGCAAAAAAGGCATGCCAAAACGGGATAAGTGGGAGCAGGAGTTTGAAGCGTTCAAACTTGGTGTATTGATAGAGGAGGCACGCAAGAAACTGAACATGACGCAGGAAGAACTTGCCGAGAAATGTGGGACAAACAAAGCATACATCTCCAGAATTGAGAACAATGCTTCCGATATCAGATTATCAACCTTGATGAGAATCATTCAACAAGGACTTGGTGGACATCTGAAGATAACCTTAGAACTGTGATGAACAAATAAGCACGGCACACAACACTGTTCAGCCGACAACCAACCGGGGTGCTAACGCTAAAACCTCCACATACACCCGCGGTTGACGTCAGCGGTTGATCCGTTAGTTTCCAATTGAAAGAGTTAAAGATATAATCAAGGTAGCCTTTCCATAAAGCTTGGCACAACCCATAACCCTAAACCGGCCACTAAAAACCGGAAATCTTACCCCTCCAGCACTTCCCGCATAGCCTGAGCTTTGAGCAGACATTCTTCGTATTCCTTTTCTCCAATAGCATCGTAAGTGATGGCACTGCCCACCTGAAAAGATAGATACTGTTTGTCGGCATTGTAAAGGATGCTGCGAATAACTACGTTAAAGTCAAAGTCGCCTTCGGGCGTAATAAAGCCTACAGCTCCTGAATATAACCCCCTCCTTACGTCTTCATACTGGTCTATGAGTTCCATTGCCTTAATTTTAGGCGCCCCAGTCATACTGCCCATTGGAAATGCGTTTTTAATCGCCTCTGTGAATGATATTCCCAGCCGGATTGTAGCTGACACGCTTGAAATCATTTGATGAAGCCGGGCAAAAGTGTACACCCCAAACATTTCTTCCACCCGGACGCTGCCAGTAACTGCACTACGGGCCAGGTCGTTGCGCACCAGATCCACAATCATCATATTCTCGGCCCGTTCTTTTTCGTCCGTGCGAAGCCATTCCTTTAATTGCACATCTTCCTGAGCAGTTGACCCCCGGCGGACAGTGCCTTTAATCGGCTGTGAAAGTAATTGCCTCCCCGTTTTCCGCAAAAATCTTTCCGGAGAAGCACCCACGAGGTAATGTTGGTTTATCCGCCCGAATACCGAAAAGGGCATGGGTGAACGACTTGAAAGCTTCTGGTAAAGGTAAAGCGGATCAAGGTGAGCATTTTCGGCAAAAAATTCTATGCAATAATTTAATTCATATACATCCCCATTCAAGATGTGTTCCCGGATACGTTCCACGTTTTGCAGGTAGGTTGACTTCGATGTTCGATGTTTGATGTTCGATTGACGATGTTGGGAAGAAGTGTCAGGAATGGTACGCTGAATTTGGGCGAAAATGGTTAGAGGGTTTTCGTAAGTCTGAATGGTAATTTGATTATGGTCTTCAAAAAAAATCAGATGTTCGGGTACATAAAAGCAAGCTGGGGGAAACTGTAAATGATCGGGGTTGCGACTTTGCAGGGCTTCAATCTCATTTTTCAGATCGTAGGAAAAATACCCAATCAGCCAGTCGGAATATTTTTGGTGGTGTTGCAGCAGGCTCTCAAACGTTTTTCCGGCTTGCAAAGGCACCTCTTGATGACACCCTGCCGCCAGTACAGACCTAAATCCCCCGTGTGGATAAGGAATCTGATTGTCGGTAAAAAAATGGCAGTGGCTATGCTGCCTTCCCCATTCCAGGGATTGCCGCCTAAAAAGCGCGGTGTCAGCTACCGGAAAAGTCTGGGAGGTACGGCCCTTCATGGAGCAAAAGTACGTGCTTTTGAAATCCTTTCCCGTTTTACCGTAAATTGCGGGCATGAAAAAAGTGTTGTTCATTGACCGCGACGGTACCATCATTGCCGAACCACCCGACGAGCAAATCGATTCGCTGGAAAAACTTGAATTTCTGCCTAAAGCCCTTTCTAATCTACGGAAAATCGCCGAAGAACTGGATTTTGAACTGGTAATGGTAACCAACCAGGATGGCCTGGGTACAAAATCTTTCCCTGAGGAGACATTCTGGCCGGCCCATACTAAAATGCTGAAAACACTGACCGGCGAAAATATCCATTTTGCGGCCATCCACATTGACCGCAGCTTTCCCCACGAAAACCTGCCTACCCGCAAACCGGGAACGGGAATGCTTGCGCAATACCTTTCGGGAACGTATAACCTGGCCCATTCTTACGTAATTGGTGACCGGCTTACTGACATTCAACTGGCGAAAAATCTGGGTTCTAAAGCTATTTTTATTAATCATCTATCCGAAAGAACCATTCCCGTGGACGAGGTGACTTCGCTAGTTACCAATGATTGGGATGAAATTTACCGGTTTTTGCGTCTGCCCGAACGGATTGCCGAGGTACAGCGGGAT
>JAUJNL010000106.1 GCA_030448185.1 Cytophagales bacterium
AAAAAGAACCGGTACTGCCGATGTTAACGTCCAGGGCGTTACGACTACCAAAATATTTTCTGACATTTACCCCCATAGGGTCACCTAAACGCAAACCCACGGCCCAATCGCGTTTTTGGGCATGTACTGATACACTGAGTAAGCCAAGTAAAAGGAGAGAAAGAAGAGCTTTTTTCATGTTTTAGCTGGTTTTATTGATGCTGGCTACAAAGCTACGGTTCATTCACCGTTCAGCCGCCAGAATAGTTGCTGTCCATTGCCACACTGTTTAATCCGTATGTAATGTTTGGGGACAATCCTCTTTAACGGATAGGCTAATTATTGGGATTCCGGTAGGCGCTCAGGCTTTCGATCAGTTTACTGTTTTCATCAGGAGTTCCCACTGTTATCCGCAAGCAACCTTCGCACAGGCGCACACCAGACCGGTCACGCACAATGATTTTCCCATCCACTAAATACTGATACACACGCTTTCCGTCTGGTACTCTTACCAGTAGAAAGTTTGCATCCGAAGGAAATACTTTCTGTACCAGCGGCAGCGTTGACAGCTGCACTAGCAGTAGTTCGCGTTGGCTAATAATCTCCTTCACCATTTTGTCTTTCACTGTAAGATTATCCAAACTTTCACTCGCCAACTGCTGCGTCAGGGCATTCACATTGTACGGGGCCTTTATTTTATTAAGCACGGAAATTAATTCTGCCGAGGCAAAGGCCATGCCTAACCGCAGGGCTGCCAGGCCCCAGGCTTTGGAGAACGTTTGCAACACGACCAGGTTGGGAAAGCGGTCAAGCAGCGTAATGAAACTAGGCTCTGAAGAAAAATCAATATAAGCCTCGTCTACGATCACCAGGCCCGCAAATGCTTCAATGATTTGTATGACATCTTCGCGTTGTAAACTGTTACCGGTCGGGTTGTTGGGTGAACAGAGAAAAATGAGCTTGGCCTTTGGGTGTGCAGCAATGGCGGCTAAAGTTGCCGGAACATCCAATTGAAAATCTGGAGTAAGGGATACCTTTACCATCGGCACATTATTAATTCCCGCACTCACTTCGTACATACCATACGTGGGTGGCAGCAGAATGATTTCATCCTGGCCAGGAGTGCAGGCAGCCCGGATCAGCAAATCAATCGGTTCGTCGCTGCCGTTCCCCAGAAAAATCTGTTCGGGACGGACATGCTTAAGGTTAGCTATTTTCCGCTTTAATTGGGCCTGATAGGGATCGGGATACCGGTTATAAGGCTGGCCCGTAGCCGAGCCAAACGGATTCTCATTGGCGTCCAGAAAGATACCTTCAGTGCCTTCGTATTCATCCCTAGCCGAAGAATACGGTTTTACGGATAATATATGGGGACGGAGAACAGAACTTAAGCTAAATGACACGGCTTTCAGTTAATAGTAATAATGAAAAATTAATAAGTTTTTACTGACCCTTGGAAGATTTTAGGATGCTGGTTATCATCTTTAATAGCTCTTCACAGTCAGTAAGCATAGAATTAGCCTGTTCCTGGCTTAATTAATCAGTATCTTTAAGCAAACGAAGCCAGTACCGAGTTTCGCGGCACTCCTTATAAGACATGCCAAACTTATGGATGAAATCGGCTTTCGACTCTCCTCCAAGTGCTTCTTCAATCAAAGCGCCTACTGCCGTTCCATTTCTCAGTACCTGCTTGGATAAATCAAATTCCCGCTTTTGCTCCGTCAGAAACTTTCGCAGCAAGATGACTCGTACCGCAAACTGATAGCTCTTTTGCGCTACTATGCTTTCTTTCATATCAAAAAATGGTATTATATTAATTAATTGTTAACTCCTTAACTATTAACCTTTAGACGGATACTGACAGCTTCTTTATGTGCCTGTAACTCTTCAGCCTGGGCCATCTGCTCAATGGCTGGTCCAATCTGGCGGATTCCCTGGGAGGAAATCTGCTGAAAAGTAATTTTCTTGACGAAACTATCCACTGAAACGCCACTATAAGCCCGGGCAAAGCCGTTGGTGGGCAACGTGTGATTGGTTCCGGAAGCGTAGTCGCCAGCCGATTCAGGGGTGTAGTGACCCAGAAAGACGGAGCCTGCATTGGTGATTTGAGCTGCCATTGCTTCAGCCTTATCCACGGCCAGAATCAGGTGTTCAGCCGCATAAGCATTCAATAATTCAAGGGCCTCCTCTTCAGTTGAAACCATAAAAGCTTTGCTGTGCGCAAGGGCTTGCCGGGCTATTTCCTGCCGGGGCAATCGGGCAAGTTGGGCTTCCACTTCGGAGTTGACGCTTGCAATTAAGGCTTCATCCGTAGAAACCAAAATAACCTGACTGTCGGGGCCGTGTTCGGCCTGGGAGAGCAGGTCAGCGGCTACGAAACCAGGATTGGAAGAACGATCCGCATAGACAGCCACTTCTGAAGGGCCGGCGGGCATATCGATGGCAATGCCTTCTTTATTAACCAGTTGTTTGGCAGCCGTCACGTACTGATTACCGGGACCAAAAATCTTATACACCTGAGGCACAGATTGAGTACCATAGGCCATGGCGGCAATAGCCTGGGCGCCACCAATTTTGAAAATATGTTCTATTCCTACCAACTGTGCTGTGTACAAAATGGCCGGATGTACTTTGCCCTCCCGGTTGGCCGGGGTACAGAGTATAATTTCACGGCAACCGGCAATCTGGGCAGGAACGCCCAGCATGAGTACGGTGGAGAACAAGGGAGCCGAACCGCCGGGAATGTACAAGCCTACTGTTGAAATGCCTACACTTTTCCGCCAGCAGACCACACCAGGCTGCGTTTCAATTTTCTGCGGTTCCTGTACCTGTGCCCGGTGAAAGATCTCAATATTTCTTTTGGCTAATCCGATGGCTGCTTTCAGGTCTTCACTCACCAACTGTACTGCTTCCCGTATCTCTTCCGCGGTTGCTTTCAGCTGATTAATTTCCACCTGGTCAAAACGGCGGGTAAACTCACGCACAGCCTCATCGCCCTTTAACCGGACCTCCCGGAGAATGGGTTCCACACGTTGTTCAATTTCCCGCAAATCCATCACCGGGCGGGCCAGTAATTCGGGCCAAAGGTTACGTTGCGGATTGCGAATGATGTTTAGCATAGGGAAAGAAGATAGGAGTGAGGAGCGGGAAGTGAGAAGCGAGAATACAGCAGATAGAATACAGGAGTGAGGAAATAGAATTTTTATGTCGAAGCCCAGAACTGAATTAACTATAAAACTGATTCTGGGCCAGTTGCTGATAAACAATTTGTAATTGACACATCAGCACATGAACCAATTATCCCATCTGCTTCTGTTCTTTTGACTTCTGTATTCTCGCTCCTCGCTTCTCACTTCCGGCTTCTTTTTTACAAAATCATTTTCTCGATGGGCACCACCAGGATTCCCTGGGCACCAGCGGCCCGGAGATTATCAATAATGGCCCAAAAATCGTTTTCATTGATTACCGAATGGATGGAACACCAGCCTGATTCGGCCAGGGGTACTACCGTGGGGCTTTTCATCCCTGGAAGCACCTGGATAATAGCGGGAACTGCCTCTTTCGGAGCATTGAGCAGAATGTACTTATTGTTACGGGCTGCCTGCACCGACTTAATCCGAAACAACAACTGATCCAGGGTTTTCCGGCGGTCGGCAGATAATTGACGGTGCGCAATCAGTACGGCTTCGGAGCGGAAAATCACTTCCACTTCTTTTAAGCCATTGCTCATCAGGGTACTGCCCGAACTTACAATATCACACACCGCACTGGCCAACCCGATACTGGGAGCAATTTCTACCGAACCGCTGATTTCGTGAATATCGGCCCGAACCCCATTTTCCTCCAGAAACTGAGTCAGAATGCGGGGATACGAAGTGGCAATACTGATGCCTTGCAGGTCGGTTACGCCTTTGTAGTCCTTGGCCCGTTCGACGGCAATAGAAAGGCGGCACTTGGAGAAGCCCAACCGATGGACTAACTCCACTGCTTTGCCGGTTTCAACTAACACATTTTCTCCGATAATGCCTACGTCGGCCACTCCATCGGCCACGTAGCCGGGGATGTCATCGTCGCGCAGGAAGAGAAATTCGGCCGGGAAATTGGAAGATTCGGACTTGAGTTTGCCGGTGCCGTTGTTAAACTGGATGCCACATTCTTTAATCAGGTTCAGTGAATCTTCACTGAGGCGGCCTGACTTCTGAATGGCAATGCGGATCGTGGAATTCATTAATTAGTAATGGGGCCTGTTTCGGTAAGCAAAGGTACCAAAAGATGGGATATCCTTGAATGATTTCGGATTAACTCCGTAGAACTACGTTCGGCTCCCGCCTCCATACCCTTCGGGGTTTCGGAAATCGGATGGCGGATATAATTAAGAACTAGGGCTGTTTCATTCAGCGAATCACAAGTACCACTTTGTCATACAGTCTCAGGATTATAAATATCCCTTTGGGGCAGTGAATGCGTATTTCAAATGAGAAATGTTTGGTAAAGCCGGCAGAATAAACCAAAAACAGTCTATCGTTTTCTTCTCATTTAAAATTAAACATTCAAAATTTAACATTCACACGATTGTGTATTTTGCGGAAGTCATCCCCGTTTTATGCAAAAAAACATTCCTCTTACCCTTTTACTCATTCTATTCTTTCAAGTATTCGCATGGGCACAGAAGCCGGCATTGCTGCAATCAGGCCCTATGGTTGGGTATTCCGAAATGCGCGAAGTAGCCCTGTGGGTGCAGACTACGCAGCCGGCTAAAGTAAAATTTGTGTACTGGGACAAGGAAAATCCCGGGCAGAAGTACCAGACGGCCGAAGCGCAAACCGAAAGGGAAAAAGCATTTGCTATTACGCTGATGGCGGATCAGGTACAACCGGGTAAAAAGTACGCGTATGAGGTTCATATCAACAACAAGAAGGTAGACCGCCCTTATCCGCTGGAGTTTCAGTCACAGGCCCTCTGGCAGTGGCGCAATGATCCGCCTAACTTCAAATTTGCTACCGGTAGCTGTTTCTACGTTAACGAAACGCCTTACGACCGGCCAGGCAAGCCTTACGGCAGTGAGTATGGGATCATGACTACCATTTTCGGGCAGAAACCTGATTTCATGCTTTGGCTCGGTGACAATACTTACCTGCGGGAACCCGACTGGAACACCCGTACGGGCATTTTTCACCGTTATACCCATACCCGGTCTCTACCGGAACTGCAGCCACTATTGGGTTCGGTGCATCACTATGCCACCTGGGACGACCATGACTACGGCCCCAACAACGCTGACCGTAGTTTCTGGAACAAGAATGTATCCCTGGAAGCTTTCAAATTATTCTGGACGAGCCCCAATTACGTGTTAGGCGAAAATAACGGTGTTACCAGCACTTTTTTCTGGAACGATGTGCAGTTCTTCCTACTGGATGATCGCTGGTACAAAACCCCCAACGAAAACTTTACCAAGGCTACGGGTGACCGGGTGATGATGGGAGAGGCGCAACTGACCTGGCTCATTGATGCGCTCATTTCCAGCTATGCTCCTTTTAAATTTGTGGTGATCGGCAGCCAGGTGCTGAACCCGGTCGAAAACGAAGAAAGCTACAGCTATTATAAGCAGGAAAAGGAGAAACTGGTCAGCGCCATTACTGAGGCGAAAATTCCCGGGGTAATCTTTCTGGACGGCGACCGGCATTTTACGTCACTGACCAAAATGGAACGGCCTGGAACGTATCCATTGTATGATGTTACGATTTCACCCCTAACGGCGGGTACCTATAATCCGAAGGAAACCAATCCGCTGCTAGTGCCCAACACGGTGGTAGTAGCCCACAACTTTGCCCTGATGGAAGTAACCGGTCCCCGCACTGACCGGGTCCTGACCATCCGGGTGATGGACGCCGAAGGCAAGGAACGCTGGACGCAGCAAATCAAGGCCACAGAATTGAAGTAGAGGTTGGGTATCAGGTATTGGGTATTAGTCAATGGGAAAAAGGGGTTAACCGCAGAACAAGGAACACTGAATGTTGAAGGGTTTTAGAAGAGACGCGATTCATCGCGTTTGTACATAGTTATTGGTTAATTGGTCATTAGTCAATTGTCATTAATCAACCTACATTCTTCATTCGATGTTCCTTGTCCGATAGTAACTTTTGTCGCTGGCCATTGGTCAGTAGTTATTGGTAAAAAAGAGTATTCAGGAAAAAACTGATGACTATTGACCAATGACTAATACCCAGTACCTGATACCCAATACCTATTGACCAATCAGCAATTCATCTTCTTTACCCGGGCTTCGTGACGCCCCCCTTCAAAGGCCGTAGTCAGGAACACCTCTATACAGGCCTTGGCAGTTTCCAGAGGAATAAAGCGTGCCGGCAGGCAGAGCACATTGGCATTGTTATGTTGACGGGCCAGGGAAGCTAGTTCCGGACTCCAGCACAGTGCAGCCCGAATACCAGCGTGTTTATTAGCTGTCATAGCAACCCCATTCCCACTCCCGCAGATCAGAATGCCAAAATCATATGCTCCGCTTTCCACGGCCCTTGCCAATGGATGTACATAATCCGGATAATCGACAGAAGCTTCACTAAAGGGCCCAAAATCTTTATACATTGTTCCTTTAGTCTCCAGCAGCGCAACAATCTCTTCTTTATACTGAAATCCGGCGTGATCTCCGCCAAGGGCAATCGTGGGCATATAGTTGTAGTTTCGGGTGTTCTCGGGGCAAAAGTACCCCTAAAATACAAAAAGACTACAAGGCATTTTACTGCTTTGTAGTCTTTACTTATATCAGGTGAATAAGTTCATGAGTTGTATAGCCATCCTCTATACCCCTTCCCAAATCTGCAGGAATATGTTGTACAGCTTATATAACCTATTTTTAAGCCGGATAAATGGAACTTCAATCGTACTTACTGTACGGCTACCTCAAAGGGAGGGGTGGTTTCAGCATCCGTTTCTCCACCGGCATTGGTAATATCTCCCGCAGCTACCCCTGCAGCGTCCTTCTTAGGTTGGTGCCGCAAGATCACTTTCAAGGTCCCGTTCCCCGCACTATTTCCAGTCTTCATTTCCACTGAAAGGCCAACCGGGCGGCCATTTTTATCGGTATCCTTATACGTGAAAGGCTGGGTAGAACCCGTAGCAGTCGTAAATACGCCCCCGGAAGCCTGGTAGAAAAACTGGTGGTCTTCTTTCTCACTCTCCACCTCCTGAGTAATATTTTGTACTGGGCTGGCACTTTCATTCAGCAATTCAGTCCTGACCGTGTAGGTGGTGTTTCTAGCTAAATTAATTTTACTCACCAAAGGTGCGCTTCCGCCTACTCCATCCGTATCCTGCCAAGTACCGGTTACGGTCTGTCCGCTTCCTGTTGGCGTGAAAGTCAGTTTGACGGTCGTAATCAGCTCTTCGTCATTTTCGGGTTCAGGGTCTTCAGTATTACAGGCTGGGAGCGTAAATACGGCTAAAAGCAGCCATAACAGGGGTTTCAAGGGTTTGTTCATAGCGTATGTGATTAGGGGTTAATGGAAATTTATTTGAAGTGACTTATTGCTAGAGAAGAAGTACTAGCAGGCAATAGATTTTATTTGAAGAATTGGCTCTAATGGTTGTTTCAAAAAGATTAGTATTTCGAAAAACGGCAGAAGTGCCCTATTGCCAGTATCATATCCGTGCGATCAAACTGTTTATGCATACCAATTCAAACTTTTTCTACTCCTGCTTACCAAACCGGTACTTCAAACGCAGCGTGATATTGCGTCCGACTTCATCGGCGTAGTAGCGTAACCGGTTCATATAGTCCCGATAAGATGTATTCAGGGCATTATCTACACTTAGGCTAATACTCAGCTGATGCTTGACTACCGGAACTGAAAAGCCAGCTTGCAGCCCAAGGAGCATGTACGACTCCGGCGCAGCCAGATAATCTTCACCTTCCGGAGCCCGGTTCTGACGACGTACATTCGTAGCGCCTACGGTAAAGTACAAACCCGATAGCTTACCGAGTTTTCCCTGATTATACGTAACCGAGTTCTCGAAGCGATCCGCCGGCACGTAGATCAGATAATTATTCCTCCGGGTATCCTGTGCCCGGATCAGGGAAGCTTTGGAACGAAACGTGATCTCTTTAGTCAGTTTATAGGCTACGGCCGCATCCGTTCCGAAGAACAAGGCATCAGTTTGGGTGTAGTTGAACACCAGAAAAGCGCCCCTGACCGATTGCTCTATTGTAAGGCCGGGCTTTAAATAAATGTAATTATTGATTTTGTTCAGGTAGACGGTGCCTTCGAAAACGAACCGTGAACCATTAAATCCGGCGGTATTTATCCATTTAATAGCTCTTTCGGTGTGCAGGCTGTCACTGCCGTTTTCGAAAGTAGCCGAGCCGTGGTGAAGCCCCTGACTGTATAATTCAGCTATATTAGGTGGCCGCCAGGCAGTACCCAGATTGGATTTAAATACCCACCGCGGATCTGGCCGGTAAGCAAGGCCAACCGTGCCCAGGACATTGTGAAAAACCAGCTCCGGCTTCACCAACTCCTTATTAACAAAACGCTGTGCCTGCTGGGAACGGTAATCATACCTTACTCCGCCTTCCAGTTCCCACCTGCCCTTGGTCCATTTTTCAATTCCAAATACGCCGGCAGTCCAGGCATTGTAATTAGGAACAAAAGCGGTGACTCCCGTTCCGGGAATATTATTATTATCCTGAAACATGCCACTGAGTCCTACACTACCCGAAAAGTTTTTGAGGGGCTTGTGCTCTAACACGGCATCCAGGGTGTGGGTAAAAAGCTGCAGATCCAGCGCTGGTTTATCCGACCGGCCCGCCCGGCGAATGTCATATTCCTGCCGCTCATCCAACTGGCCGCCGTATTGAAGACGGAACGTTCCTACGCCGGGAGCATTAAAAAAGGCACTGGATTTAAGCAGGTAATGGACGATATGCTGATTAGGCGCATTGATCTTATACGTAAAATCCTGAATGTAAAAAGGCTCGTCCCGCCGGATAGCCTCCTCCCGGTCGGTGATACTACCGATGTGGGCACTGCGTAAAATACCGATATCCGTCGCAAACCGGCTAAAATATATATCCGCTCCGTAACGGGTTTTATTCACTCCCAAGGCCCCCGAAAAGTTGAATTCTTTTACTCCGGTATTGGATAGCATGTAATCGGGAGCATGAGAGTCGCCAGCCCGGCGGCCCGTACCCTGAAGCCGCCAACCCCAACCCTCCGCATTCTTAAACCCGCCTTGCACCAGCGCCGAAGCAATCCCGGCCCGTCCGTTGGTATAGCCGATTAGGTTTACTTCGCCGGTAGTACCCGAATGGATGGGCAATGGCGGAGGTTCGGCAATAATTACCCCCCCAATCGCATCGGCTCCATAGCGTACTGCCGCCGCTCCCTTTACAACCGTAAGTTTAGTGGCAATGAAAGGATCTATCTCGGGGGCATGCTCCGAACCCCACTGCTGGCCCTCTTGCCGGATGCCATTGTTCAGAATCAGAATCCGGTTACTGTGCAGGCCATGAATAACCGGTTTAGAAATGCCCGGGCCAGTTTGTAGGGTACTGACACCAGTCATATTTTTCAGCATATTACCCAGTGTCTGCCCCCGGGCCTGGTCCAGGGCAGTGCCCTTCAGCACGTCGACGGGCTGCGTAGAAATGGGTAAATTTTTTTCACCAGTTACTACTACCGCTTCTAACTGGATATCGGCTTCTTTTAGTGAGAAGTTTAGCTGAATCGGCTCTTCGTGTACGTGAATCCGGATGGAATCTGTGTGGTAGGCTACGTGCTGACAAATGAGTGTATAATACCCCGTGCAAAGATTGGTGATCAGGTATTCACCATTGACATTAGATACGACTCCTTTTCTGAGTTCTTTAATATATATAGTAGCCCCAATGATGGGGTCTTTTTCCTGCTGGCCGCGGATAGAACCCTGTACGGAGAAATGACAATACTCCGCCAACTGTGCCGCCAGCCGAGTATTGGCGCCACAGAGCAGGGAAAAAAGGAAGAAACAGGATAAGAACCGGGACAGGGTTGCCAAGTGAGTATAAGCCAGATTCAAAAATAATCCAAATGCAATTACGTTGCAAATATAGACCATAAAAAACTCAACAATTATACCAAGCTGCGGATGGTAGCCAGAAATTTGACCTATAGGAGATTGGGAGGATAAATTGGCATGGCTTGCTGCTGTTTTGAAAGGGGTGTACGACAAAATGCAGAGCGTTCATCCGCATTTAGCTTCGCTGAGAATAGTTGCAATGCGGAGGTGTATAGCCGGGCATTTGAAATGCCCTTTTTCTCAGTTCCGCATTGCAAATGCGGAACTGAGAAACAACACGAACAAAGTTTAATGGTTGATCTGCAATTTGTCGTACACTCTTTGAAAGGATAGCTGGAGATTATTTCAGATTTTTGCGGATATTTTCTTTTACCCTGCATGAAATCAATTTTTCGGGCTGAACAAGCCATACGTCTTACTGACTACCTGTATGAACTACCCGGGGAGCGCATTGCGGCCGTTCCGCTGCCTGAGCGAGATCAGGCAAAGCTATTGGTCTATAGGCAGGGAACGATTATGCATGGGCACTTTTACGAATTAAGCCAGTACATTTCACCGGATACGTTACTGGTGTTTAACGATACCAAGGTAATACCGGCACGGCTCTACTTCCGCCGGATTACCGGAGGCTTACTTGAAATATTTCTGCTCAGTCCGGAGCCCATGGAAAGAAGTATTCACCAGGTGATGCAGCAACAGGAAAGCTGTTCCTGGAAATGTCTGATTGGCAATAAGAAACGCTGGAAGGAAGGGGAATCCCTCCGGGCAGCCATGCAACTACCAGATGGTTTATTGTCAGTAGAGGCTACGCTAATAGATCATGACAACCAGATAGTACGATTCGACTGGCAGCCGGGAGAAATTCCTTTTTCAGCGGTAATTGGGTATTTGGGCGAAATACCACTACCGCCCTACCTGAACCGACAGGTAACCGAGCAGGATAAGGTTCAGTATCAGACCGTTTATTCCCGGAAGGAAGGAGCCGTAGCTGCACCCACTGCCGGGCTGCACTTCACTCCTTCCGTAATGCAATCACTGCGGGATAAAGGCGTAATTACCGAATTTTTGACCCTGCACGTAGGGGCCGGTACTTTTCAGCCGATCAAAGCCGACAATGTACTGCAGCATCCCATGCACGCCGAACAACTGGTCGTGACCCGCCAAAATCTGGAGTCATTGCTGTCCCGTCCGGACCGCATTTTTGCCGTTGGCACCACCTCTACACGAACCTTGGAAAGCTTATACTGGTATGGCGTAAAATTGCTTTCGGGTGAAAAGCCCGCTCACCTGTTTATCGAAAAGCTCTATCCGTATAGCCACTCCGGAGAAACGCTACCCGATACCAAAACGTCTTTCCAGGCAATTTATGAACATCTACTGGCCTGTGGCCTGGAAGAAATCACGGGTGAAACGGAGATTTTAATCACACCAGGCTACTCATTCCGGGTGTGTAAGGGTATCCTTACGAATTTTCACCAGCCGGGCAGTACGCTAATCCTGCTGATTGCGGCTTTTATCGGAGAAGATTGGCGGAAAGTGTATCATGAGGCCTTGCAGAAAGACTATCGTTTCCTGAGCTATGGCGACTCTTCGCTGCTGATGCCGTAAACGCGTAAACGTAAGGCGTTAGACAGGAGACAAAAGATAAGCACCGAACGGTTTGATAGCTTATGGAAAGTTACCATCTTTAGGCAACAAAGCCACTTTCCATGCAAAAGAACGATCCCAAGCTCATTAATGCGTGGTGCCTGTATGATTGGGCCAACTCCGTATACAGCCTTACCATTACAACGGCTATTTTCCCGATCTACTTCAGTGCCGTTGCACCCAAAGAGATTAATTTTCTCGGCTTTACCAAAGCCAACTCGGTTGTTTACACCTATTCCTTGTCACTAGCCTTTCTGGCAGTTTGTTTCCTGTCGCCGTTTCTGTCCGGGATTGCTGACTATAGTGACCGGAAGAAGTCCTTCATGCAGTTTTTTGTCTGGTTGGGCTCGCTTTCCTGCAGCCTGCTCTTTTTCTTCGACGAGACAAATGTTCCCTTAGGTATTACCTTTTTTATGCTGGCCAGTATTGGCTATGCCGGAAGTCTGGTATTTTATAATGCCTATTTGCCGGAAATAGCCACCCCCGATCAATTTGACCGGGTCAGTGCCCGGGGCTTTTCTATGGGCTATATCGGCAGTGTTATTCTTCTGATTCTGAATTTGCTTGTAATTCAAATGCCCCAACTATTTAATATTAGTGAAGAAAGTATTAAAGAAGGACTCCCAGCCCGGTTGGCTTTCCTCTCTGTAGGTATCTGGTGGATTAGTTTTTCTCTGTACACGTTTGCTTACTTGCCCTCCCGGACCCACGTCCTAAAAAAGCCTGCTAGTGGGAACTACCTGTTTAAAGGCTTTGAAGAGTTAAAGAAAGTGTTTGGAGAGATAAGGGAAATGCCGCACCTGACCCGCTTTTACTCGGCTTTTTCTTCTACAGCATGGGGTTTCAGACTATTATGTATCTGGCCAGTATTTTCGGTAGTCAGGAACTACACCTGGCCGACGGCGAACTGATTGCGATTGTGCTGATTATCCAGCTGATTGCGGTACTGGGCGCCTGGCTGTTCACGAAAATATCTGCCCGTATTGGAAGTATCAGGACCTTATATTTAGGAGTAGTCTTATGTATTTTAGTTTGTCTGGGAGCTTATTTTACTACTACTGCTACTGAGTTCTATATACTAGCGGTGTTAGTTGGGTTTGTTATGGGAGGTATGCAAAGTATGTCACGGGCTACTTACTCCAAACTCCTGCCTGAAACCAACGACCATGCTTCGTACTTCAGCTTTTATGAATTCACGGAAAAAACGGGCATTGTACTGGGTACGGCTACCTTTGGCCTGATTACTGATATATCCCGTCACATTACAGCCAATGGCCAGCCTAATATGCGGTACAGCCTGTTTGCCCTGATTGGTTACTTTTTAATCGGATTACTGTTCCTAACCCGCCTCCTGAAAAGACAAGCCAGTAGCAGCAGGAGCCTGATTGGGTTTTTAGCGGAAAAATTCTAATTTTGCGCTACCCTGGAACGTTAGCTCAGTTGGTTCAGAGCACCGCCTTGACAGGGCGGGGGTCGTAGGTTCGAGTCCTATACTTCCACTGCATATTATTGAAACACACTGTAAGTCAAGCACTTGCGAAGTTCTGTGCTTTACTGGTATGAGGAAGCGTATGAAGATTTCAAATTTGAATATGTTTTGGTGAGCATATCGGGCCACGCCTCCTAAAGTTGTGGGGCGGGTTGTGTTGCTTCTGATAAGGTTGTCAAGAGCAAATGGGGCTGCTCACCATCCACTGGTTGCGAATTTGGCCGCAAGCGCCCCGTAAACAATTATTTCCACATATCCAAATATAGGTAAGTTAACAAATTATTTATATATAATATACCGTTTTGAATAGTGGCACAGATTTTGATAAACATCGTGCCAAAATTTAGACAGTATAATATACTGCAACCTCCACCGTAGCCCTCTTCTGGCTTCTTTTACCCTGCTGCCCGGCCTCTATTCGGTCTCTGCTATTGCGATCAATGTTAAGCGAATGTTAAATATTGCCCTTGTGGGGCGCATAAACGAAGGAAGCCCGAATTTCTCGGGCTTCCTGGTATATGTGGTCACTTATTCAAATCACGCGACTAACTCGAAGTCACGGACTGCCTCAACAAGGGCTTGATTTACGGCTTCTTTGATCTTACCGGCACTCTCCCGGATATTGGTTGTTTGAAATACAATATTGCCGCTCATTAGGCTGTTTATGCTAATATTTACGCTCTTAGCGGCTTTTGCGTCACCCTGCACCTGAGAAATGCCCGCCTTTAGGCCACTTGCACCGGCACCTGCACCGGCTCCCAACATAGCAGAGACACTACTCGGCTTTAATGCACCAACCAAACCCGTATCGCTGCTACCCCGGTAGCTTGGCAAGGTTCATTCCAATCTGAAAGGTTTCGCCGTTCATAAAGCCCTGTGTAATGCTTTTGGGCAGGTCAGTAAATTGCGCCTTGATGGATTCTCCCAGTTTACCTATTCCGGACTTGATAATATCCATGTCCCCAGAAAAGATACCCGTAAGCAGGTCGCCTATACCACCAAATACGTTTTTGGCTATCTCTCCAATAACTTGAAAGGCACCCGTAAACGCTTTGACAAACCGCTGAGGAACCGCTGTACGCCTTCAGAGCTATTTATAAAACCAACGATAGACCCGGTTACGTTTGCAATAGACTCTACGATAGTGCCAAAGACAGAAGCAAGCGTACTGACAAACGGGGTAAGCTCTTCAATTACCCGGCCTAAGCGGACATAACAACCTGCGCAAAACCGCCCATATTGCCCATTATACCCATTCTCTGGCCACACTAGCACACATCCAATTTAATTATTAGGGATTCCAATATTGCCAGGGTTGACCTTTTGGTATTTACTTGCCAAGGTTACCCTGGCCGTATTGACAGTAAAACTCCAATGAATCTTGATTGCATCCTCATTACGCTGTTCACTCCAGGCCCGTACTTGGGTTTGTAGGGTATGGATGTCTTTGATTCTTCGGTCCAAGCATTGACGGGCTAAAGCTGAAAAACTCAATTTCGGCCATGTTCAACCAAGAGCCGTGCTTAGGCGTGAAGTGGCACTGCATCTTTTGGGCTAACTCACTGGCCCTCTCACAAGTGCTCAACAAAGAACTCATTGAGTGGGTGTTCAAATTATCCTGCACCGAGCCGATGTTACAACGTATCAGGTAAGTGTATTTTCTGGGCCTTGGAATAGTGCTCCTTGACTAACCAGTCCACGTATCCTATCTACGTAGTATGAGCTACAAACTGGGCGTAGTCCTTTTTGGTACGCCTTCTCTGACCTGCACGTAGCGTTGGCCTTTGTCCAGGTCATAAGCTAAAAGGACACAGGCGGTGCCTTTGCGCTCATATTCGTAGTCCTGCCGCAGGGGCTTACCCTGCTTGAGGGGTAAGGGGTTAACACCTCATCGAGTAACTGACAGGGACGTTCATCAAAACAAAGCCGCACTACGGCTGGCTCCTACGGCTGGCTCCACTACGGCTGATGATTGCGCTTGGGGCTCCTGCTCATAAACTCCTGAGTACATCCTCCATCTTATAGAGGTACTCTCCGTCTACCTGCCAACTGAATCTGACCTGAAGGTCATTGATTCAGACACCAGTGTCTTTTCTGCCAAGGCTTAAGTTTGCTTTTTTTAAAACCAGTCTTACTGATTCGTCGTCTACCTGGTAGCCTAACTCCACCAACCGACCGTTAATCAACTTTACCGTCCAGCGGCTTCTGCCCTTGGGGTGCCTCCCCTGCAAGCAATCCGGGTTACTTCCGCCTCTAAGCGTGGCGTTGCTGACCGCTTGTCCAGGACGTGGTCTTTCTTCCAAGGCTTCAGAGAGCTTGCCCGGCTCATAACGGTGGTACACGTTGTAGACAGTCGCCTCGCTACGCCTACTTGATGGGCTATGGCTGGTACCTTCTGCCCCTCTGCTAGTAGCAGTAGCACTTGAGCCCGCTTCACTTTTCGTACTGAATGCTTGCCTTTACCTAGCAGCAGTTCTACTTCTTGCCGATCCTTTTCACTCAGAATAGGGGCGCTAATCGTTTTTGCATCTTCCTTCCGATTTGTACTTGGAAAGGAAAGTTAAAAAGAGATCCCTATTAATTAAATTGGAACTGCACTAGCCGATGGTGCCCATAGTAAGGCAACTAATGCTTTTAAACAAATCATTCCCTAAACTAGAAAACATTATTAGATAATGCTATTAACACTTACTCAGGATCGGATATTTCGCAAGCGAAAGGGGTTGCCAAAACGGAGACGGTGTATAACGAAAAGATAAAGAAATCGTATCACCACACGCCGGAAGACAAGGTTTACTATGTGCTAACAAATGTAATAAACGCATATCAAGCACTGAAGCCAATGAACGAAACGCTGTATATAACTGACCTACTAATTGATATGAGGCTGACCAATAACGGAAGGTCAATTGTATACCCATGAACTAGCAAATCAATTATAGTTCTTCTACTTACAAATTGTACAATAAAGAATAGACGTTCTTGGCTTTCCTACTTTCTTTTTTACTTTTTACATTCATCTCCGAGGCATGTTACTTTCTTTGTCATTGCTACAAAGAAAGTAACCAAAAAAAATCTAGGCATAAAAACGCTTCCCGCTTCAGGCTCACACTCACCCCGCTTTTCTGCCGGGCCTTTCCGCTCATGGAATTTTTGTTTTTATTTTCATTCTTCTCTCTTACTTTCCCAATTAGCCTTATTACTAGTGTATTAGTGGCGGGTAGGTAGTGCAGCAACAGTGTGGCCCGTTCTAGCTACTTGAGGATTGCGGGCTAGACCTTTTGGAGGAAGAAAGGGCTTTAGCTTCGCTTCGAGCTTCGGTTGTTGCTGCCCTGTTAGCTTCGCTGATCCTTTCAGGATTCTTTTGTTACGTTGAATTTGGGCAGGCAAAAGAACCCCTTTAGGTCTCGACGAAGTCAAAAGTAAGCACTTGACTACAGAAGTGTTTATTGTTAATAAAGTGGTTAAATCTACTATATTTGAGGGCAGTAAGCCCATGGAAGGAAAGGCACTGACTGGATTACATGATGCCGTGAAGAGAAGCCTGAAAGATAAGCCTACGCTGCCCAACCGACTGTAATACCGTATGACTTTTGAAAGTGCTTATTTTCAATCGCTGATACCGCCTTACCTATCTATTCCTGATAAACAACGATTAACAGAAGCACTGAAGCAATTCAAATCCGGTGATAAAGCAAAGGGCTGGCACCCTAAGTTTTATACCGGATTTTATTTGTCTAAACAGCATCCGTATTTTTTGCAGGGCGATTTAGTTCGTGAAATACGTTATGCGTATTGGAACGCAGAGAGCCGCACGTATGAAAAGAAATACGTAGACGCCATTATTATAACCAATACATGCGATATGGATAGTTCCAATATCCGAACTGTTCAGAAGCAAGTACTTTTTGCTCCTATTGTTCCATTCAGCAACTATTTAGAAGAATTGGCAAAAACTGTTGGGCAAGATGAATTACAGGGTGTGGAGCAGCGAGTGAAGGATCAACTCTACTCTAATGTGTTCTACTTGCCTCCGGTAGGCCCTGAGCAAACAGATTATATAGTGCCCTTAGATGAAATATTTTGGCTTCCGGGTCAGGAATTTCAAACATACACTGCCGATATTGAACAAAACAGAATTGCCTCTCTGGATTGGTTCGGCTTTTTCTCTTTGTGTTAAAATTATCCTACCATTTCTGTCGCCTGCCAGAAGATCAGCACCGGTAGTGTAATCATTGATCGCGTTATCCTATTCCATAAAATAATACCTACCCTACCATAGCATTATTATTCACAGTATTAATGATTTGGATAATCTTAATGGCTTTGGCTTCGTCGAATACACCGGAGATGCCTTCCATATCAATATCGGTGAAGGGGGATTGGTAGAGCATACCACCGTCTATGGTTCCATTCTTGCTCAGGTAATTGATAATCGTATTGAGGAAGGTAACTTGGGCTGTATTTAGCTGAACGTCATTCATCAGCTCTGAGAAGGCAGCTTTAGCTGCCTGAACTTCTAAACCTATCAGGCTTCGGATAAAAACCCCTAAGGGTTTTTCACCAAGGATTTGGACGAAGCTATCCCGGCTGTCAAATTCGCAGCCTTCAAATAACATTCGCTCCAGTTCTCCCATTTCTGCTTCCGTAATGGGGGTATTGTTTTTCAGCTTCCAGATGGTAAGGTGATCTTCATTGGCACGAACTATCTTCTCTACCCTTTCTTTGTAAACTTCACTGCTGACATAGCCTGCCACTGTCTCGAATACTCTGATTTCACCAGTGAATTCATCCTGTAGATTCGTGTAAATAATTGGCTGAATCTCCTTGTCGAGAGCTGTCACCAGATAGCGAAGTTCAGAACGGATGTGGTCCAGCTGAGTTAAGGTGGCTGTTTTCCAAAGTTCTTCCCCGGCAACGGCATTGATAAGAGGCATTCTTTCGCCTACTTCCGTAATAGTGCCTTTCTTCTGTAAACCCTTAGCCACTTTTCGAACAGCTAATGTCAGCGCCGTTGAGGAGTTACTTTTAATATGCCTTGCCAGTTGGGTTTGCAGCATCAGATGGTCAAACCGGCGAATGGCTTCTTTGGCACGGCTATCCAGAATAAGGGGGCAATGTACTGCTCCAGTTCGCGTACATCGGCATCTTCCAGGAATTTCCAGATTCCGGCATCTTTGAATTTTAATACTTGCGGCATTACTCTCCGCACTACAAAACTATCTTCTGGCACGGCCAGTACGGAATGGTGTAGTCACTCCAAAAGTTGAGCCTTATACGCCTTGTCTTCTTCACTGGCATCATCTCCAATGGCTAAAGCTAGACGTAACTTGCTCATAAAAATTCGTTCGCTTAGCGTTTTTTGCAGGCCACCCTCCGAAGTTCTAGCATTTGTCTCGAAAAACTCGAAGTTCTCGCAGAAGTCAAAGATGTAGAAGAACTGTTTATGCTTGGGATTTTTCCGGTAGGTGGTGTACTTAGTTTTGTCTTCGGGTTCCGCTGGGCCAAACAGGTTTTCACGTAAGCGGGTACCCCGGCCAATCATCTGCCAGAACTTGGCTTTTGACATAACTCGCTTGAAGAAAACCAGATTCAGGATTTCCGGAATATCAATACCAGTGTCGAGCATGTCAACCGATACGGCAATCTGAAAATCGGTTTTCTCTGGGTTTTCAAACTCCTCAATCAGTTTGTCGGCATCATCTACAGAATAGTCAATTCGCTGGCAGAAATGACCGGCGTAGTGCGGGTAAAGTACATTGAAACGTCTGACTATATACTGAGCGTGTTCTTTACTCTTGGCGAATATAATAGTCTTACCCAACTTATCGCCCCCTTCAATCCGCTGCCCGTTATCCATGAGGTGAATCAATACCTTATCAATGGTATCTTGGTTGAACAGCCAGGTATTTAAATCGGAAGCATCCACTTCATCCGGTACCTGACCCATAGTCTCGATGAATGACTCCTCGTATTTCTGCTGGTCTTCAGGAGATAAATCACGGTACTTAATACCATTCCGGGGGAATTTCATAGGTACGGAAATGCCTTTGTAGGGTACAAGGTATTCATCTCCCACGGCTTGGTCTAAATCGTAGGAAAATGTAGGGTCGTGTTTGGGAAGGTCAAAAAAGTTAAAGGTATCAGTATCCGTTTCGGATTTAGGTGTAGCCGTAAGCCCTAACAGCATTCCGTCAAAATACTCGAACAGGGCTTGGTACTTGTTATAAATACTCCGGTGGGCCTCGTCAATAATAATTAGGTCAAAGTGACCAATGCCGAAAAACCGTACATCATTCTCCATTTCGCTGTCAATACGGTTTATAATGGTTTTGTAGGTGGAGAAAACCAGCCGGGTATTGACCGTAATGGGCTCTTGCAGCAAATTAACCCCAGTCAGGCTGGGAAGGTCACGCTTAAAGTTTTTGTACGCCTGTTTCACCAATGCTTTTCGGTCGGCTAAAAACAGCACCCGTTTTACCCAGTTAGCCCGAACCAATACATCCACGATGGCAGCGGCGGTACGAGTTTTTCCACTGCCGGTAGCCATTACCACTAGTGCTTTCCGGAAGCCACTTCCAAAATGTTCAGAAACAGCCTTTACAGCTTTTTTCTGATAATACCGGTCGGCAATGGCATTATTAACAGATTGGGAAAGGAGAGGAAGCCGGTCTTTGCGGCGATTCATCAGCAGTTGTAATTCACTCTTCTTATGAAACCCTTGTACGTTGCGGGGAGCATATAGCAAATCGTCCCAGAAACCGGTTTGAAAACCGTTGGTGAAATAGATAAATGGCCGGTGACCGTACCGTTCCTGCAAAGCATCGGCATACCGGCGGGCTTTCTGCTGACCCGCCTCTTTGTCAACTGTGGTACGTTTGGCCTCTATCACTCCAAGGGGTAAACCATCGTCATCCCATAGCACATAATCGGCCCGGTCTTGCGGAGTAATCTGGAATTCCCGCACATTTTCTCCATCCGGATTCCAGCCAGCTTCCCGCAGGAGCACATCAATGAACAAACGGCGGGTTTCGGCTTCCGTAAGGGTACCAGTATAGTGCCGCAACGGTTGGTTGCGCTGTTCTAACTGTTCCCGTAACTGTTTTATTTCATCTTCTTTGACTTGCAGTAATTCGTCGCGGACTTTTATCTGGAGCAGGTTCTGCTTCAGTTCTTCCCGTAGCGACTGCTTTTCTTCCATAGAAACATAGGCTTGTGCATTGGGCAGCAGGCCCTCATTGAATGCGGGAATACCTGTAGCCCGGTGATACAACTGCGCAAACCACACACCAAAACCGTAGAGAGCCTTCAAGGATGTGTTGCTTTCGTTGGCCGTAACGGGAATGCTTCCATCATGCGCCGAGCTGGTGCCG
>JAUJNL010000107.1 GCA_030448185.1 Cytophagales bacterium
AACCTAATGGAATACCTGCTAGTTGTCTATCCGGCGATTAGTCTTTCTTATCGAGTAGTAGATCCGGCTCCCAAGCGCTGCCCTTTTCGTAAACCTCCCCTGTGATGATCAATAATGAGTATAGAAGTGAAAATGTAGAGGGCCTGCGGGCCAGACTGGCCCAACTAGCCCAGCAGAACGCCCAACTAGCGCAGGAAAAGCAACACTTGCAATCCGAAAACGAATGCTTACGAGCCGAAAAGCAAGTGAGCAGCTCACATACCGAATGGTTGCATGGACGGCTTAGTCTCCAGGAGCAGCAAGCGGAAAGCCAGCTGCGGTTCCGCAGCGTTTTTGAAGCTTCTCTGCTAGGCAAAAAAATCTTAGGGCCCGACCTAAAGATCTTGCAAGTCAATCAAGCCCTGGTTACGCTGCTAGGCTACCAGACTAAGGAAGAGATCCTGGGCAGCCTGATTATGGATTACTCTCATCCAGATTGTAAAGCCGACTGGCAACTATTGCAACAAAAGCTCTGGAGCGAGAAGATCCCCTCCTTTAGCCTGGATACGTGTCTAGTTAGAAGAGATGGTTCCTCGTTCCATTGCCGGGTTACTTCCATTCTCTTTGAGGACCAAGGCATCACCTTAGGGTATACGATCCTTGAGGATATCAATGAGCAAAAACGCCTGGAGCAAAAGCTCCATCAGCTCTATAAAGCCCAGCAGAGAGTCGTGCACCTGGTGGCTCATGACGTGAAAGGCCCCTTGCAAAACATTAAAGGCTTAAGTAGCTTACTGGAAAAGAATCTAAAGGCAAGCCTGGCTAAGGAACCCGACCAAAAGGGAGAAAGCCTCACCCTGCTGAGCCTGATTCAGGGCTTGTGTGATAAAACCTTTGGCATCCTGGAGGATCTGCTCTTGATTGGGGAACTTGAATCATCTACCAGGCCCCTGCTCAAGGAAGACACCGCAATGCAAGCCTTTCTGGAATCAGTACTGGAACCCTGGCGACTCAAAGCCCAAGAGAAAGAAGTAGACCTGGAATATACCTTTCCTGAGGCTCCCGTAGTAGCTTCTATCCACCGCCTTAAGTTCACCCGCTTGCTGGATAATTTGCTTTCCAACGCGATTAAGTTTTCCTTTGCTAGGGGAAAGATTCATCTCCGCTTACTTGAGCAAGCGGGCTCTGTACGTCTCCAGGTAAGGGATTACGGGATGGGCATTCCTACCGAATTGCAGGCGCATCTGTTTGAGCAGTTTACGAGTGCCGGCCGGGAAGGAACCCAAGGGGAGTCTACTACCGGATTAGGACTTTACATTGCCCGTCAGATCGTCGAGCAACACCAGGGCAAGATCTGGCTGGAAAGTGAAGAAAATAAAGGCACCACCTTTTTTGTGGAAGTGTCCGCTAAGCCATGAGCCGGCACGCGTTACCTTACTTTCTACCCATAAGTACCTTACTGCTTACCTAATTCTATGGCTAACTTTACCCTAAATCTCATTGTAGAACCTATAGAAACAGTGAATACGCCCCTATGAACCCGATTATTTTGAGGTAGCTGCGTCTGAATTGCTTCAGCATCCGGAGGTAATCCCGCTGCTGGAAGCCTTGTCCAGTACGTGGGAGGAACATGAAAACCAGCGGGAATATAAACCAGCTTCCGGCAAATTAATGCCCTTGATTAAACTGCTGCACGAGTATCACCTTTCGTATCTGGTGCAGTATCCTTCTAAATCCCAATCCGGATAGGGAACGCTCATTTATTTCCATTAGATCCTGATTGTATCCGTTCCATTTGCTTTTTGAGCGTTTCTAGTCGGTAATATAGGGAAATCCGCAAGCTATTTTCTTGTCCCAATGTTTGATTGTAGCGAGTCGCATAGCGATTATACCTACTTCTTAGTAAGGTCAATTGGACTTCATCGTCCGCCTTCATCTTGAGTAATTCGATAAATAAGGAAAGCTCTATCAACACAGTATACGTCTGCTTTTACCCAATAGGTTAGAACTTTTCGATTCGGGCCTAAAGATAGCCCATATGCGTAGGGACAACCGGCAGTGATCAAAGCGGTACCTATTCAGGCTTTCCCCGATTGGGAGAAATACGGAGCCTAAAAATCCGTAGTATTTGCCCCAATTGTTAAAAATCTGCCGGATTACCTTTGCTCTAGATCGGTTAATTTTTTCTTATGCCACTACATCAACAAGCAGCGGTAGACGCGCAACTACCTCCCTTCCTTCCCGCCCTTTTTGTTCCGCAGGGGAGCCAGTATTATCTAGCAGTCGCTACGCCTACTGGAGCGTTGGTAGAAGGCACCCATTTTCACCTTTTGCATTTTGCGGAGCGCGGTTTTTTGTTCTCCTCTCAGCAAATACGATTCAAAGATCACTGGATCGTGCTTTATGACTGGCGGGGCCAGGTGCTTGACTACTATTACCCAGCAAGCCCGTGGGAGCTAGACCTTTCAAGTGGGGAAGAATAAAGCATTTCTCTTTGAAGCGGTAAAGTACTTAGTGACAGATACTATGGGAGTACGTATCAGCAACACAAAAAAGACCTTTCCTAGCAGAAAAGGCCTTTTTAACATCTTGACAATGTATGACTCGTAATAACCTTAAATTATGAGTGTATCATACGGGGAAAAGGAGTATAGGTCGGTTCAGCAGAAGATCTAATGAATTAAATTCACTGTTAAGTTCCCATTTTAAGGGTAAGTTTCAGGGGTAGCAACCCAAAATTCATCCTTCTTTGGAAATCTTCCTCATGTAACGGAAAGTCTAAACAGCTTCTTAGTTTGAAATATCGTTTATCTCATATTAGCACTCTTCCTTGGGACGCTTTTAGAACTAAAGGGAAAAAACAGGGCTTCTCCCCTACCCTCTCTCGAAAGTCTCACGCAGAGAACCTTTTTTTTACTGCATTGCCTGATGATATTAGCGCTTTTCTAAGTGTTGATTCGTAGGAGTAAAGCTCACAAAGCCAGGTTCAGTCAAGCCAGGTTCGGTCCCTTCGCGCCAGGTTCAGTCACTTAGGAGCTAAGATGATGCACAACACCTATCCCATTGCCAGCGGGAAAGTAGCTCCTCTTCCTTTTAGTCCGCATCAGGAAGGGCAATGGTGGCCCGCCGGCCAGGGAGGATTTTCTTTCCTGGCGAGACGGTTATGGGGTTTTTCCACCCGGAGTGGTAGGACGAACCTCAATTTTACTGGGCAGTGTCCGGGCGGGCATTCGGATCAGATCGGCCACCATCTGGCCAATGTCCTCCGGCTGAATCTTCCAGCGATCCTTCTCGCTGGGCTCTTGGTCGCCGAAGCTGGTGGCCACCGAGCCGGGCATAATGGTAGTCACCTTGATGCCATCCTTTCGCAGATCCAGCATGATGGCTTGGGAGAAACCGACCAGCCCGAACTTACTGGCGTTGTAGGCCGAGCCTTGCTCAAAGAAATTTGTACCCGCTAGGCTAGCGATGCTAATGAAATACCCTTGGCTCGCTTTGAGGGCACCTAGGCTGGCTTTGACCGTATTGAACACCCCCGTTAAATTAATGTCAAGGGTTTCCTGCCACTGCTGGGGCGTCATCTCCTGAATTGGGGCAAAGTGTCCCACCCCCGCGTTGGCAATCACGTAATCGAGTCGTTGCCACTGCTGCAGGAGTTTGTCGATGGCTTTTTGTTGGGAGGCCAGATCCCGTACATCCGCCTCTAGCCCTAAGGCAAAGCCAGGCTTGATTTCATTGAGGGCAGCGGCGGCCGCATCCGCATTGGCCTGGGAGCGGCTGGTGACGGCTAGGCGGATACCTTGTTTGATGAGCACTTGGGCAATGCCGTAGCCAATGCCTCTGGAGCCTCCGGTGATGAAGGCGGTTGGGGTGATGTCAGCCATGAAGGGGGTAGGTAAAAGGTTGAACCAGGATCAGTGATACTAACTAGGATCAGTGATACGGAAGAAAACGTTCGACTGCCGCGAAAAGTTTTGCACTTAACGAAGGCCCTGCAGCAAAGGGGAGGCAATCAACAACACTCAATAGGGGAATGCGAACCCAACAGGGGAATGCGAACCGTTCGGAAGATGTGTTACAGGTTTCTTGCCTTTTCAGGATTAGAACATTAAAAGTTACGGTTCTTAGAGAAACTGGCTCTTTCCAAGGTGTCCATTTTTAGAGATGAAGCTCACAAAGTCAGACTCCAGTAAAGTTTAAAATCAACTGCACTAAACTTGCGCGAGGGCCAATAAAAGGATTAGTATTATTTCGGCTTTTTGTTTTATGAGGGATGCTTCCTTAGTTCATTTACAAAATGAAACTGCTCGGATTCCCTGGTCTCTAACCTAGGATCATACTGGCCATGTTCCAGCTAAAGTAATGGTTACATAACAAGCCAGTAAGGGGATGAAGAGCAGTTGAGTGAATATGGATTACCTCAAATACTATTTTACCCTCAAATCATATCAACGCTACTATGAGAATCAAGCTATGGCTGGTCGCCTTATGGAGTGGAATCTTATATCTAAAACTACGGTATAAGAGAAAAAACTAGTTCTTTACTTAATCGGGTGAAGACCCAATGATGCTTGATTGGATCACGGCCTGTTGCACTTTGGCAATTGACTCCAGCAGCGCGATTCCTTGCTGGGCAGTCAGATTGCTCTCACTCAAATCCATGCAGCCACTAATGCTCCTTGCATTGTATTTGCCGGCGACCCTAAGGTGGTGTTTCTCCGCCTGCTCGATGAAATACTCCGAAAAGGCGTATACCTTCTGGGCCGTTAACTTCTGGGTAAAGGTGAAGGTGAATTCAATTTCGATGGCACGTATCGCAGGATCTTCAAGGGTCCTATTTTCAACCTTGGCTGCCTGTTTCTGCATGGTAAGTAGTGGTGATAAGCCTTCAGAATGGGATAGCAAGGTAAGTAGCTGTTAGCAAGAAAGAAAGCCGAAAAGACCCTATCTAATCCCTTGTCTGCCTCTTTGGATTAATTCATTTTTTGAATTCTGAGCAGTAGTGAGGTGGGAGCATAAGCGTACCTGTAAGGCTCCAACATGCAAACAGGTCAGAAATCAAAAAACAGTATAAATTTAACCGGTTAATTTGAATTTTGAGCACATTCACTAAAGGCCCAGATTATATAAATTCGCTAAGAGACTAAAGTTTGTAAAGCAGGAATTGCACCAAGAAGCCCCTAAAACGGCTAATCTTTAGCGTTGGCAAATACTTCTTGGGTAGTTACACTACAGTCACTCATGGAATCAAAAAAGGAAAAGGCTCCCTGGGAAGTAATTTATTTGAGAAGTTCGATCATAGTTTATTACGAGTAAAAGGCAGTAGAAGGGGTAAATTTTGAAGACTCAACTTAAAAAAGAATATTGGATAGGTTTTAAATACGCTTTTCTAATTTCTTATTCTAACCAGACAATTATAGCCTTAAATTGAAGTAATGAATGGGACTCCCATTGATATACTATTATTCTTTTATCTATTTATTAGTTCAAATCTTTCTGACAAGAACTATTGTCAAAGACCCAACTCAAGCGATAGGATATGTATTAAGATTGCTCTGATTATGTATGCTTGGCTTCCTCTTCCTACTAGCAGTAGGTGTTTTTAAACATAGTTTGATTACCTCTTCTTGGATAAAGGTCGCTTTGGTTTTTGCTACCCCCTTGCCTGTTCTCTTATTTCTGCTCATCAGACAAGCACTCAAACCAAGAGAGGCAAAGAACCATCCCAAGCATTAGCCCCCTGACTTAGGGGAGGGGAACCAGCCGGAAATAACGTTACAACTCCATCGGAGTGATTAAGGAAAAAACTGCCAGTACGGTGACTGACAGTTTTTTGCTTCAGCCGCGCAGCTTGCTTTAGCGGGAGATGACTAATTTTTCATTGACTTCTTTTCCGTGGAAAATTACTTTGATCCAATAGATTCCGACGGGCAACTCGGCTATATCTAAGGTCAGCGTATTAGTTCCCGGGGCAAGACTAAGTACCTGGCTAAGTTTCTCCCGGCCCATGAGATCCGTGAGCGTTAAGTATCCCTCGGTTAACGGGGCGTTTTCCAGGGAGAGATTTACTAGTTGGGAAGTGGGATTGGGATGGATACTTAGTGCCCATTGCTCCTGAATTCCCATCCGGGCAGCGGCAGTAGAAGATCCTTCCAGCACTTCGATCCCATTGATCAGGGCATTATTTATAACGCTACTAAACACAAGGCTGATTTGTCCCTGCCCGGTTGGAGTAGCCATAAATTCCCTTACCAGCGCTTTATTCTTGGCACCGGCTGCACTGTATACATCAAAGCTGGATAATTCCCGCTTGCCATTAATATCCACGTTGAACTTACGCTGATTGGCAGAGCCAAAATAATTTTCGGTAAAATGGAGCCTTATCCGGTAGGTTTTACTAGGGGATAGATTAGGGAAGGTATACGTAAAGTCGCCATACCGTTCCGTCTGATACACTCCCTGGGGGGCTGGATTTTCGACCCCACTGGTATTGATGGCTACCTGCACTACATAGGTGTTGCCTCCACTTACGTAATTATCCGCCGTAAAACTGCCCGCTGCACTTCCTCCCGCATTGATTGCGTAAGCAGATACTGCCGAAGCGGGAGGAGGCGTAGGAGCGGGATTAGGATCAGTAGTTGATTTCCACACCTCAATACCGGATATATTCGCATCGCCACCTGATGTAGTTACATCAAGTGAGCCATCATTCACGCTTGTCTTGTACGGTCCCAGTTTTACCCAGGAACCTGCTGCACCAGAATTATGATTTTGCTTCACCACGCTTCCTTCCACACTGATGCTGTATGTCTCGGCATAATTGTCTTCCCATACGTAGAGGTATACCTCATACGTACCAGCAGGTACTGAAGAAAGCGTTACCGTTAGGTTTTTAGCATAAACTGAAGAACGGATCATCGCCGTGCGACTGGCATCCGGAGCCGGACTGAGCGTCACGTTATGATCCGTAAAGGAATAGCCGCTGTAAGCGTAATTACCCGCAGTACTTCCTTCCCAATTATTGCCATCAATCGTTACGGCTGCCCCATTTAGGTTGATCGCCCGGTAGAAAGCCGGGCTAGCGGAAGGATTCGGATCCGTTGGCGGGGGAGGCGGGGTCATTCCATCTCTGGAGAGTACTGAGTTAGGAATCGCTTGTTTGCCAATGCCGGGTCCGGACCAGCGACAAGCAAGCACTTCCCCGCCCGCTTTTTCAAAGAAGGTAACCGTGATGGCATGTTTACCAGCGGCTAAATTAATCGTGCCTGATCTTTCTTCTTCGGCGTGTAATCCATTATTATTCACCACCAGGGTAGAGCCGATTGACAATTGGGAACCATCATCGGAAGCAGTGTAGAAAGTATATTGTCCCGTGGTAGGGATTTGCACGTAGCCCGTAAACTGGAAGGCGAAATAGTCATTCCGGTTGCGGGGAGCCAGACTAAAGTTATCCACGTATCCCGTCTTTGCCGGGCTTAAGGCACTAAATGCCGGGAGCGCATCGCATTCCAGGCCCCTTCGTAGTAGCGGTAATCCAGCCCAGCGGTGGTAGTCCCTACGGGTGGTGGGTTCACGGGCGGAGTGGATTGGGGCGCTTGTACAACAATGCCAACACTAGAAGAACTTGTACTGGCTCCGGCGTTATCGAAAGCCTTGGCCGTGAGCGAATAAGTGCCTTCCCCTACATTACTCCAGCTATAGTTCCAGGGAGCGGAAGTCTTTTCTCCAATCTTAGCCGTGCCTTGGTAAAATTCTACTTTCGTGATATGTCCATCGTTATCGGTGGCATTGGCCGTAAGGGTAATGGTCACTGGAGCCGTAAAGGAACTATTATGAGTGGGCGCACTTAAGCTGACAGCGGGTACTTGATTGGCAGGAACAGGGGGCGTGATCGCTAATACTTCCGTGAGTCCCTCAAACCAGCGGTCGGCCATCTTACTTTCTCCTGATTCATTCGGATGCGTGCCATCAAAGGTATCATCAACCACACTAAAACCCGTATTCTGATCAACGACCACAATGGGAGACTGAGCCGAACTCTTCTGCTGAGCCAGCACCGGAATTTGGTTATTAAGCTCGACAATGCGGGCATTCACGTCTCCATTCCAACAATTGATCACCTTGGCCAGTAAGACCTTGACCTGGGGATTGGCCGCGCGGATCTTATCAATGATCTGGCTGATCTCGCTAATGGTACCGCTAACGGATTGGTTCTGGAACATGTCGTTTGTTCCTAGGTGCAATAAGACTACATCGGGGCGATTCTGGCTTACCCATTCACTCATCATTTCCAGTTCCTGATCGGCTCGCCAGCCCCAGTGCCCTTCATGATCCATATCAAAGTCTTGATGCAAAGGGGGACCATTGTGATTATCCCGCTGCGATCCCACAAAGTCTACCTGATACCCAGCATTCTTTAATCGATGCCATAAAGGCCGACGGTAGCTGTCATGATTGGCATCCGATTGGGTAATGGAATTGCCAATGGGCATAATTTTAATTGGGTCCGCCCAAGAAGTAAATTGGGAGTTTTCCCGGTTCTCCCGGGCCTCTGAAATAAGATGCGCCTTTCCTTTTACAAGTCCAGTTTGACATAAAATGACTGTATAATAAATACAAAATAAAAGCATTTGTTTAATTCTTCCATGAGGGGGTGAAATGGTAAGCATAAGGTTAGGGTTTATTGGTTGGAAATGGTAAGAAAAAGCACAATAGAAAAATCAGGGGCAAAAATCGCCTTGATTTCTAGGGCCTTACTACGGGAAATGTTTCCCGCGATGGTCCCTTTACTTGAAGGTAGTAGATGAACCAGGCGAAAAGAGCCTTATAGACCAATTGAAACCTAAAGGATTCAAAAAGCAAGCTGCAAATTTAAGTCTCAATAGCAGCAAAAAACAGCGTAAAATAATCCCAAAAGGTACAAGCCACACCTTACTCCGGGATGGCAGTTTTACCAGGGAAATGCTAACCGCCTTTCCCCGAGACATAGGAAGCTACTGGAAGGGAGAAAAATGGTTTTCTCCCGGAAAACGGCAAATAAAGGTAATACCCACTAAGGGAAGTTTCTTCATCAGGAGCAGTTAGTCAAGGGGGTAAAGAGTCGATTAAAAAACGTAGGCAATCGAAAAAATAATTTTTTTAGCCTTATTAGAATGTTCCCTTCGTGGCACCCCGTCACATTGGGCAAAAATATTACGCGCAGGTAGCTTTCATCCGCTAGCAGAATGGGGCATAAAGTAGCCTTAGTAATCGGGATCTTAAGTCCTGATGAGAAGCAACCTACTAGTAGCGCTATTAAATCACTGGGACTGCGGAAAGGCACAGGTAGAACGAGCTTCCCAGGCTCTGAACAAAGAAAAAAAAATTGCAAAATATTGCTTTTTCTTACCAGTATATTTTGCTACATTTTAAGTGGAAAGAAAGTATGGCATCCTCGTTTACTTTTCCTCTCCCGCCAGCATAAAGATGAAGGGATACTATTTACCCATAAATGGTATCCGGGTTTATTTCAGTTCATTTTTCACCCGTTGGGGAAGACAGTGCATTTTACCAGTTCATCTGCTACCTACTCAATTCATGGCAGTTCGCCCGTATCAATCCTAGTGATGGTATGCTGGCGTCGTGTGCCCTGACGCCCTCTGCGCTTTTTCCTCAGGCTGCTCCTATTTTGGAATCAGCCCCTATATGCACGTTTTATCTACTGCATCTTCTAGGTTGCCGGGCTAAAGCTACGGGGATGATCTTCACATGCCTTTAGGGTCTGTGTTGCTTTCTTCAACAGGATGAGCAATCGCAACTAGACAGCCTAGTCGCTTATAACAATACTGCTCATATGTAGTCCGGTCCCTTCGTTGCGATGCCTGGGGGAGCAAAGGCGTTGCAGTTAGCTTCATACCATTATTCTATGCTATTCAACTCAATTGAATTTGCTGTCTTCTTTCCGATAGCCGTTCTCTTCTATTTTTTATTACCATACCGCTATCGCTGGATATGGCTACTCGCCGGTAGTTGCTATTTCTACATGGCTTTCATTCCCATCTACATCCTAATCCTATTCTTCACCATTATTATCGATTACGAGGCCGGGATTGCCATTGAAAATGCCCGAGGAAGGCACCGGAAGTGGCTGCTAGCCCTAAGCATTATAGCCAATGTAGGGGTACTGGCCGTTTTTAAATACTATAACTTTCTAAACGAGAACCTGAGTTTTCTGCTTAAAGGCTTTTGCCCTGGAAAATCCGATTCCTTATCTGAGCATCATCCTGCCCTATTGGGCTTTCTTTTCATACGTTCCAGGCAATGAGCTATACCATTGAGGTATACCGGGGAAAGCAGAAAGCCGAACGGCATTTGGGTATTTATAGCCTGTACGTGATGTATTTCCGCAGCTGGTGGCCGGTCCCATTGAGCGGCCCCAGAATATTCTGCACCAGTTTAAAATCAATCACCAGTTTGACTACTTCCGTACCCTGGATGGCCTAAAACGGATGGTATGGGGCTTGTTCAAAAAGGTAGTGATCGCGGATAATCTAGCCGTAATGGTTAATAACGTCTATAACCATCCCCAGGAATATGAGGGGATATCCCTGGTGATTGCCACTATTTTCTTTGCCTTCCAGATCTACTGTGATTTCTCCGGCTACTCCAGACATTGCCATTGGCGCTTCGCAGGTGCTAGGCATCAAACTGATGGAGAACTTTAACCGTCCTTATTTCCAAGTCTATTTCCGAATTCTGGAAGCGATGGCACATTTCGCTTTCTACCTGGTTTAAAGATTACCTCTACATTCCCTTGGGAGGGAACCGGGTCGCCATCCCCCATCAATGCTTTAATCTATTTCTGGTCTTTATGGTCAGCGGTATTTGGCACGGAGCCAATTGGACCTATGTGATCTGGGGGGCTCTACACGGGTTTTACCTGGTTTTGCCTTGCTTACGCAGCGATACCGTAATCAGTTCAACGAACAAATCGGGCTCACCCGGTTTCCTCATTTGTTGAAGGTAATCCGGGCCTTAACTACGTTTATCCTGGTCTGTTTTGCCTGGATCTTCTTTAGGCTAACTCAATACAGGATGCTTTTTACATTATTGAGCATATGGTGACGGGCTTTGGCAACTGGCGGAGTATGTTGGGGGAACAGGCCTACCACGTACTGTTCCTGGATGCGCCCGTACATATTTTTATTACGGCCCTTATCGCTATCTGGGTTATGGAAGGGTGCACCTGTTACAACGTCAGGGCTCGGTTACCGAAATGATTGCCGAACATCCCTTCTGGTTACGCTGGCCCTTGTACTATGGGGTTATCATTGCCATTCTGCTCCTTGGCAACTTTGGCCAGGAGCAATTCATCTATTTCAGTTTTAACCTTTAACATCCTTCTGTTATGCAAAAGCACTGGATTCAACGGTTTCTTATTAAGCTTGGCCTGTTTATGCTTCCCCTTTTTGTATTGCTGCTGGCAGATGTTTGGATACTCCCTCCGGAATTTTTCACCTTCCGGGCCTGGGAAGCGCTCCGGGTTCATACCTTTTACCCCTCCCTTACGGGCCCCTTTTACCCCAATCAGAAACTAGAAATTGAAGAAGAGGAGAACTCACGCCCCATACGGATTTCGCCGTCAAAAGAAGGGTTACCTGGTATACGGATCAGTATGGCTACCGGAACCGGCCTTCTACCCGAATGCCGGACATAGTGATCATTGGCGATTCCTATACCACTGGCGTAAAACTCGACCAGGATGAGATCATTCGGAAGTATTGCAACGGAAAGTAGGTAAACCTGTCTATTCCCTGGCTCCTACCCCGGCCAATACCCAGCACATGGATAACTTTATGGCCCTGGACCGCTTCCGCGAACATCCGCCCCAACTGGTCATTCTCCAGAAGGAGAAGAAACCATCCACTGGCTGCGTCCGGTAAATAGAGATGAGGTGCACTTCTTGCGGAAGGTGTATGAGCGTTCCCGGTTAGTTCCTAAGGGTGTGGAACCGGTGGCTATTGCCGCGACCGTTTCTAAAAAGAAACTGGTACCATTGGTTTGCTTCGTTTTGAACGAAGCCTGTATCCGCCCCGGCCCATACGCTACCAAGGAGAAGCGTTCCCGGTATGGACTCTCTCTTCGGGAAGATGATTCGGTGGCCCAACTGGACCAAATTGCCACCGTTATCAAAGGGTACCGGGATACCTTAGCTACGGGGCATTGACTTTATCTTTATGCCCGTGCCTAATAAGAAAAACATCTACTACCGGTTATTACCTACTCAAAGCCCGCCCCGGCTTTCCTACCCAAGTTGTTCACTAAGTTGCGATCAGAAGGGATCAAGGTGATGGATTTGCAGAGGTCCTTTTATGATCTGGCGGCATCGGGTGGTAAAAAACTCTATCATCCCGATGACAACCACTGGAATGAATTGGCCGTAGAACTGGCCGTTGACCAACTACGCCTAGCCATTCCCGCCAGCTGGCAAGCGCCAACGAGTAATTCGCCCATTGTGCAAAACGAAAACTCAGTACACAGCGAAGATTCAAAAAGGAAGATTCTGTTCGTGTAATTTCTCATAATCTAGTCCCAATGAACCAGCCGAAAGAATAGATCAGGCTTCCTAAAGGATGCTGCCCGTCTTTTTAGCAGGTACCGTTTTTAGGCTCCCGATTTTCATCAGAATGGATGGGTAAACCTACGCCTGGTAAGGTGGTCAATCCAGGGATGGTAGATGGATGGATAAAAGTTGGATTCATTTTAGGAGTGCTTTTTTGTGCAGTACAACCAATGCTGGCGGCTCGAAAAACAACTTTTCCTTCTAATGGCTCCAATGTGACTGCTGATTGTACATTTAATCCAGTCTTTTCAGTAAGGTGAAACAAAAAGCCCCGAGAGAAAATTCGGGGCTTTTTGTAGTCCCGTAAAGAAACGGATTGATGGATCAGTATTGCATCACCCCATTAAAACTACGGCAGGCAAATAGATTCAGCTTTTAGGAATGGTCACCTTTATTTTTGAATCAGCCAATTTTCTCAGCTAAAAGACTTGCCGTCTATGTATATAATAAGCAATAAGCCGCGGAAGGATCTAACCAACCTTTAAAATAAAAAACGGGACTACCCAACGAAACGCGCTTTAGTTTAGGCTGTACTCCTAAGCGTGCCTATGGCCAGACTATTTTACGTTTACGATTTTTCAAATTTGCCCTAAAGGACTGTAGTGGCACGATCCATTCTTGTCGGATTCCGGCTAGGCATTTTAACCATACATTAAACCGAACCCAGTAAGGAAGGGTGGAAAAGAAGGTACTTTGCCGAATGATCCGGTACACTTTTAAGTCAAATCGGGGCAAACCCGCAAAAAACTTAAACCATAGGTCTTTGCGCGAAGCTTGCAGCGTATTTTTGCTCAATTCACCTGTAGGTATTCCACTACTTATTATTTTATCAATGAGATGATCCACGCTGACCAGATTAGTAGGTAATAATGTAGGATTAGCCAGGTCCTTTTCCAGGTTACCCAGATCATCGTTGGGAAGGTATTTTTTTATCAAGTGGAAAAGGACACCTAGTTGCAAGTTACACACGTTCCATACGGCTTCGATTGATCTACGAGTGGAAATCTGGTGCGCATGTCGCCGGTAATAGTGCAAATACTCGGGGATGTTAGCCAGTTTAGCTACCCTTGATGCCCTTACCCAAAGATCATAATCTTCCCCAATCAGGTACTGCGGGTCATGAAACAAGTTGTGTTCGATAATGACCTGCTTGCGAAGGATTAAGCTTGGATTCCATAAAGGAGGCGACCATAGCAACATGCGTCTGATCTTTTCATCTTCAGTTGGGTACCGGCGTACTTTTCCCGGTAGGATCGTTCCTTGCGCATCTACATCCTGCACCCAGCTTCCACAAATACCTACCTGGGGATGCGCTTCCATGAAGTTTACCTGCTTTTCCAGACGGTCTGGAGCACTGGTATCATCCGAGTCAATGAAGGCAATATACTCTCCCTTAGCCAGGGTAAAGCCTTTGTTGCGGGTAAAGGGCAATCCCATGTTCCGTTCATTCTGAATAAAGCGAATTCTTTCGTCTGGAATCGATTGGATAATGGCTACACTCTTATCTACACTTCCATCATCGATAATGAGGAACTCAAAGTCAGAGAAAGTTTGCCTAAGAATACTCTCAATGGCCTCCTTGAGATAGTTCTCTCCGTTGTAGACCGGCATGAAAACAGTTACGCTGGGAGCTTTTAGCATAAGCGAATGGCGGGAAATTTTTTGTAAGCACTCTTACGAGTTTTAGCAAAGCGGGTTGGGAAGAATTCAATCTGGTTAAAAGCTACCATTAGCACGGGGCTAGGCAAAGTTCTATTTACGCACGAGTTACTTGATCCATGACAAAAGGTGGTGGAAGAGCCGTATGTACGTAAAACAATACCATTGGTTTGCTGGCAACTTTACATACGCATCCTTGAAGCTTGTTCAAGGTTAGGCTTGGACTATAGCCAGCAAACCGGAGTTAAAACTTAATGGTAGCCTTTTGGGGTTCCTGACTTATTTATACCCAAACCATTGTCCCTATTTCTATGATTTCTATAATTGAGCATACAACCAGGCAACAGACCAAACTTTTTGTATAGAACCTGACTCATTACCCCGTGTTGCTTATTGCCCTCCTTTGAAAAAGAATATAAATAGCTAAATTTGCCAGTATCCTAATGAATTCTATTCTTAAAACTAGCGGTTCCACGCCCCCTTGAGTATGCTTTCAGGATACGGATGGGTTCGGCTCCCGTGTTTTAAGGGAGTGGTGAACCTATTGCTTAGACACCTGCCTCGACGTTTAAATTTTTCCATTCCTGTTTAACCCTGTTCAAAAATCAAGCTTTCCGACCTTTAGTGCCGAACTCGTTTTGGACCCTGAGGAGCTATGGCTTTTGCATCAACTTGTCTATGAAGCAGTATTTTAAACTATTCGATTTATCCCAAAAGGTAGACTATAAAAGTGAAATTCTTTCCGGTCTAACGGTGGCCCTTGCCTTGATTCCCGAAGCAGTGGCCTTTGCATTTATTGCGGGTTTATCCCCTTTAACGGGTTTATACGCAGCTTTTACCATGGGACTGATTACTGCTATCTTGGGTGGGCGGCCAGGAATGATTTCTGGAGCTACGGGCGCAATCGCGGTCATTATAGTAGCCTTGGTGAAAACGCACGGGGTAGAATATGTTTTTGCTGCCGTAATACTTTCGGGATTGATTCAGGTAGGAGCGGGCTTGTTAAGATTAGGCAAGTTTATCCGATTGGTCCCTCATCCGGTTATGTTTGGTTTTGTGAATGGGTTAGCGATCATCATCTTCCTTTCCCAACTCGACCAGTTTAAAACCCCCGCTGCCAATGGAGCGCTGCAATGGATGAGCGGCAGTGAATTATATCGGATGCTGGGACTGGTACTGCTCACCATGCTTATCATTTGGGGATTACCCAAACTCACCAAAGTAATTCCTGCCTCCTTAGCGGCAATTGTAGTCGTGTCCGGGTTGGTAATCGGACTACAGATTGATACGCGAACTGTGGGTGACATTGCCTCCATTCAGGGCGGTTTTCCTCCTTTTCATATTCCAGCGGTACCCTTCAGCCTGTCAACCCTGCAGGTTATTTTTCCATATGCTTTGATCATGGCGGGGGTGGGATTAATTGAGAGTCTGTTAACCCTCAATTTGATTGACGAAATCACCCAGACCCGGGGACGCGGCAATAAAGAATGCCTAGCGCAGGGAATAGCTAATATAACCACGGGCGTATTTTCGGGGATGGGCGGTTGTGCCATGATCGGGCAAAGCCTGATTAATATTTCCGCTGGTTCTAGGGCTCGCTTAGCTGGTATAGTTGCCTCGGTAATGCTACTGGTCTCTATTATGTTTGGTGCCCCACTCATTGAGCAGTTACCCATGGCCGCCCTAACTGGCCTGATGATTATGGTATCTATTGGTACGTTTGAATGGGCCAGCTTTAAAATGATTGGCCGAATGCCTAGCCATGATGTTTTTGTGGGCATTCTGGTAGCGGCCATTACCGTATTACTGCATAACCTGGCCCTAGCCGTACTGATGGGGGTGATCCTCTCGGCCTTGGTATTTGCCTGGGAAAATGCCAAACGAATCCAGGCTCGCAAATTCCTGGACGATCAGGGAGTCAAACACTATGAGATTTTTGGTCCGCTTTTTTTTGGTTCGGTTGCTTACTTTAACGAAAAGTTTGATGTCGTAAATGATCCCTTGGAGGTGATCATTGATTTCCGGGAAAGCCGTGTCATGGATATGTCGGGAATTGAGGCACTCAATAAAATCACAGAACGCTACCAAAAAGCGGGCAAAAAGATTCAGCTCAAACACTTAAGCTCTGATTGTCGTCAATTACTCAAAAATGCTGAAGGGGTGGTTGAAGTCAATATTATGGAAGATCCTTCTTACAAACTACCTTTAGATCACTACTAGGTTTACGGCCAATCCTACTAGTACGGCTGCTATATATGGGACATTCCAAAAGGCTTTATTTAGGTTGAAATATCGTTTATTTCATTTTTGAACCCTTTGCTGAGACAGTTTTTCCCCTTTGGATCTTTTTAGAAGTGAATGAGCGAGATTCTCCGAAAGGAACCTTAAAAGTGACGGTATTAGGAATCTTTTTTCTAACAAACCTAGCTCAATATAGGAAGGAGGATTTCAGTTTAGGTAGTCATTCCCCTTTTGAGTAAGCCGATATCGCTGCAATCGGCTGTTAGGTTTATCCGGAATAGTGTACTCAAGCAGCCCTAATTCTATCAGATGAGGCAGGGCTTTTTTGACATTTCCTGGGACAGATTTATATCCCAGTTGTCGGACAATCTCACTCGTAGCTTGTGGTCCTTGAGCGGTGGTTCCTAAGATTCGCTTTTCTACATCTGTTAAGGTTACTCGTGCTTCCACTGGTACCTCGACTCGTGCTTCGACTCGTGCCTGTGGGTGAACAGGCAGAATGGCTAAGAAATAGCTTCGGTCTTGATCGGTCTCAAACCGAGGGGCAGGAGAGCCATTTCTTTCCATATGATGGTAGATGGTGGGTAATCCTGTACCTCGTCCTTCTGTCAAGTGCAACTCTTTTAAAAAATCTCCAATCCGCCGGTTGCGGTAGTCGCGGGCAACAATCCCATACTACTGGACATTTTCATTTTATGGTTCATAACCCCATTTAACCGTAAAAGGAGCTACCCACCAAGCTCTTTCTGGTCATGGTTTCCTCTCTGCTAGCCCAGTTTAAGCCGTACTTTTTCGAGTTTAGTAATGGCATTATCAAAAACCTATTCCTGGTGTGCTCGGCTATCATTACCGCCCGAAGCACGAATTTAAATACACTTAAGGATTATCTGCCCCAACTTCTGGAAAAGGAATCAACATTAGTAGATTCACACTACAAGCGGCTAATCCGGTTTTTCCGAATGAAGGAGCCGGATAAGTTAGTAGCTTGTATTCTGAAAGTAATCTACCGATTGCTGAAGGATAAAATCAAGTACATCATTTTAGACGGAACCCAATGGGAAAGGGGTAAGAAGACCTTTCATTTACTCACCTTATGCATTGTCTATCAAAATGTTGCCATTCCCATCTTTTGGCATCAATTGGATAAAGAAGGTCATTCCTCAGAAGCGGACCGCGAGAAATTGCTCAAAGAAGCTATCGGATATTTTAACTTAAAAGGTAAGGTTCTTTTAGCAATAGTACGAAAGGGTTTAGGGGAACTTAGGCCGCGATTTTAGCATAATCAAGCGTTGATAGGCTGGATTATTTTTAGCATTTGTGGGACAAAGCCCAGGCGAAAAAACGCTCCAGCAATTGTTGATTGGCATAGTGGAGTTTTAATGTCTTGCATTGAAAAAGGCTCACCTTTGCAGGATCGGTTGGGAGAGCCAGTGTACTAGTTTGGCTAGTGAAATCAGCGTTAGGCTGAAGTTGAACTGGAAGCAAAGCCGCTCGTTGGATCCCAGTGCCGGGCCTGGTTGGCGATCCGTGCCGACTCAGCACTGGGAAGGCCGGTGAGCTGCTTGCCATCCCGGTACAAAAACTCGGTCTGGTAACGCAGGTGGTAGTAGAGCCACAGATCCTTCAGAAAGGTAGTGTCAGTGGAAACAAAGATTTTGCTCGACTTAAGGCTACCATCCTTGTGGTAGTTGTGCAGCACTACGGCTTTGACCCAATGCTTAAGGGCTTTACGTACAGACAAGCTTCAAAAACTAATCCGGCTCAACAAGACAGGGGCAGGAAATAGGCCGAGAATCTAAGTGCTTGACGTCTACTTTGCCAGCATACTTTTCCATTCTGTCTGCTTGGCCACTTCCGTTGAGGACCCAGGTAAGGATACAATAAGATGGCATCATCTCTCAGACGGGTAATCACTTGTAGGCCTGCTTGGGTGAGTTGGTGCAGAAAGCTGTGTTTAGCAAAGTAAGCGTCCACACTACATAAGGCGAAACTTGGAGCGAGTTGAGTGAAGCTGACTAATTGAACGAGACTGGCATAATTGATCCAGTAAGACTGCCCTTCTTTGAAGCGTTTGGGCGGCATGATAATGCAAAACAGTATGATTGACTACATCACTACGGCTAGTCCGCTTATTTCCAACCCGCGTTTTACTGCCTGAGCACAGCCTGACTGGACCTGCGACGATGCTGCATCGGGTCCGGAAATAATAAACCAGCAGTATGTTTACCTGCAGCCTTGCTGATGAAAACTGGGATCAAAAGCCTTGAACCCTTTCCTGGCTCGTGTAGTGGCTGATGAGCAAGAAATTGAACTGCTTAAAATCAAACTCTTTACTAAACCAGTTTCGGTAAACTGACTGCACTCAGCACCCTTGCGAGCACAGGTTCTCAAAAATCAACGACTCCTCAAGCCTAGCCAGGTAGGGACCAACTCCCACGAAAAATTCCCGCTGCCATTTGCCTACCTGACTCATTTTTGCCAATATTGATCTGGTGCGTGTTTCTGCTCATGGAATTTTAGTTTTGTTTTCACTGTAGCTCAAACCTACGCTTTTACCCCTTTTGATGAAGCCCCCTTGCTAAGATGAGCCTGCTAAGATGAGCCCCTTGCTAAGAAGCTTATCCTTAAAACCCTTTCGTACTATTGTTTAGCCGACCGGGAATTTATTGGGCAACAAAGGCATACTACTGGACATTTTCATTTTATGGTTCATAACCCCATTTAACCGTAAAAAGAGCTATCCACCAAGCTCATCCTAGTCATGGTTACCTCCCTGCTTACCAAGTATAAGCCGTACTTTCCCGAGTTCAGTAATGGAGTGATTAAGAATCTGTTTCTGGTTTGCTTGGCTATCATTACAGCCCGAAGCACTAACCTAAATACGCTGAAGGATTACCTACCCCAGCTGCTGGAAAAGGAATCTACTCTGGTGAATTTATCCCATTTTTCACCAACATTGACGCTGAACCTATTTCGCCCATTTTATCCACTTATATTTAAATAAGCCAATTTTACCGTATAACCGTACAATTAACATTAAAATGCATATTATATTTTGTGATTATTGATTTTATCGAAATATAATTTTACTAAAAATTATAAATTTGAAATTAAATTCTTTTTTTATAGTTTTTTTATCGCTAATTTCGGTTACGATTCAGTTAAGGTTCATTTGATTGAATCTGCTAGCAAAACTGCAATCTTTCCAGTTAGAACCGTGGCAATTGTATACCAACGGTAGGCGGGCTATGCATGGCCTTACTCTTTCCCTTGGGGCATTAATCCGGAAAACGTCCTAGTGGTCCTTTAGACCAGTTCCTTTTACTTGCTGCTTTTCTTAGCAAGGCGTTTGTTTATACTCTCAGGTAATACAAGGATCTTGTCTTCCGGCCGGGAGATCATGCACTTACCTTGTCTTTGTGGTTTTCAGAATCAGGTGATCGTGTCACCACTGGTATTGTCATGCTTACAAAGCTGCCCGGGTTGCTTACGGCCAGGGGCTTTTCAATAAGAGAATTGCTTACAGCCAAATTATTTTCTATGAAAAAGCTAATCTCTACTCCTATACTCATTTTACTCCTTTATCTAGGCGCTAAACAAGAGTTGCTGGGGCAAACGCGTCCCGTGTCGGGCAAAATAGTGTCTCAGGAAGACAACACCCCCTTGCCCGGCGTCAACGTGGCTCTGAAAGGCACCACGACTGGCGCCATCACCGATTCGGAAGGAACTTATCAATTAAACGTCTCCAATGGGGGAGGAACGCTGATCTTTTCCTTCATTGGGTTCGTCTCCCAGGAGGCCGACATCGGCAACCGGGAAGTTATTGATGTAAAAATGATGACCGATACCCGGCAACTGGGCGAAGTGGTCATTACCGCCATTGGCATCAAGCGGGAGAAAAAAGCCCTGGGCTACGCCGTGTCCGAGATTAGCGGTGAGCAAATAGTGCAGAAGTCCGAAGCCGACCCAGTACGGGCTTTATCAGGCAAAGTGCCGGGCGTAAATATCCAAGGCTCCGGCGGAGCGGTGGGCGGGAATACCAACATTACCATCCGGGGCAACGCCTCCCTAACGGGCAACGTGCAACCCCTGTTTGTGGTGGACGGTGTGCCATTTGATAATTCCGTCAATCAAACCGGTGACCCGGCCAGTGTGGGAAATCAGTTTACCAACCGGGCCTTTGACCTGGACCCCAATAACATCGCCTCCATGACCGTGCTGAAAGGAGCCGCGGCCGCGGCCCTCTACGGTTCCCGGGCGGCCAACGGCGTGATAGTCATTACGACCAAAGCTGGTAAAAAACCTTCCCGCAAGGGAATGGAGGTAACCTATAATTCATCGTATTCCTTTGAAAAGATTGCTAGCCTACCCCGGTATCAGAATGAGTACGGTTCCGGGCAATACCAAACCCTGGTGTCTAATTTCATCGGGAGCTTCGGACCCCGTTTCAGTGAGTTTGACTCGGTCCGGCACATGCTGGACCAACCCCACGTCGTAGGAACCCCCTCCGTACCGGGTCCTTTCCCGGAATTTGCGGGCAAACGAATGGCGTATCAGGCGGCGCCTAATAACGTCAAGGATTTCTTCGAAACGGGTCATTTAATTGAAAATTCCATTCAACTCAATGGCGGCGGTGAAAAAATCAGCTTTTCGGGTGGTTTTTCGCGCATGGATAATGGTGGCATTATTCCTAATAGCAAGATCAGCCGCACCAGCGTCAATTTCGGTGGACGGGCTCAGCTGGACAACGGCCTCACCTTGGAGGGCAACCTTAGCTACGTACTCACGGCGCAGCAAACACCGCAGATTGCCCCGGGCATTCAGGGAGCAAATCCTTCCGTGCTGGAACGCATTCTGTTCTTGCCTCGGATGTACGACCTGACCCATCTGCCTTACGAGGATCCCATTTCGCACGCTAACGTATTTTACCGTACCGATACGGATAATCCCTACTGGCTCACGAAATATGCGCCCTATACCAGCGCCGTGAACCGGGTGTTCGGCAAAACCTCCGTAGGGTATACTTTCAAACCCTGGCTGACGGCTTCTTACCAGATTGGATTCAACGCCTACACCGACCGGCGCAGCAATACCATTCAGAAGGGTTCTTACGACATTCCGCTCGGCCGGATCACCCTCGACAATTGGTACCGCGAAGAGCTGGACGGCACCTTGCTGCTCACATTCAATAAAAATCTGGTGCCTGATCTGTCCCTCCGGGCGATTATGGGGCACAACGTCAACCAGCGTACAACTCAGCGGAATGCGGTGGAAGGCAACGGGATTATTGTATTCGGCCTTAACAGCCTGGCCAATACTTCGCAGCAGCGCGTCATTGCCGATGGGCAGTTTAAACAGCGGTTTCAGGGGGTTTTTGCCGATTTACAGTTCTCCTTCAAAGATGTTTATTTCCTGAACCTGGTAGCCCGCAATGACTGGTCTTCTACCTTGCCCAAGAATAATCGCAGCTACTTTTATCCGGGTATCAGTGCCTCGGTCGTACTCACCGACGCCCTGAAGATCAATTCGTCCCTGCTGAATTACGCCAAGGTCCGGGCCGGTTATACCCGCGTGGGAAACGAGGCGCTTCCCTACCGGACCAGTACGGTGTACAACACTAATGCCGCTTACGGCGGTACGACCGGTACGCAATTCCCAGTCACCACTGGCGGGCTAACTTTTAATGGCTTGACTGTAGCAGATGTCGCGGGTACGCCGGACCTGAAGCCGGAATTTGTAACCGAACTGGAACTGGGCACGGAAGTAAAACTGCTTAACAACAAAGTAGGGCTCGACTTCACGTATTACGACAAAACCACGACCAATGCCATTGCCTCCATTAATCTGCCGCCCACTTCGGGTTATACTTCTACGCTGAAAAACCTGGGTACGCTCAACAATCGCGGGCTGGAGATTGGCCTGGACGTGACGCCGGTAACGCTGCCCACGGGTTTTACCTGGAATATTTTCACGGCATTTACCCGCAACCGAAACCTGGTAAAAACGCTGGGGGAAGGAATTGACCAGGTGGTCATTGGCGGCCAGGTGGCTACTGGCGGCGGTACGTCGGATATTTTTATTGTGCAT
>JAUJNL010000108.1 GCA_030448185.1 Cytophagales bacterium
AATAGTTTACTCCGATAAGGGCGCAGATTGCCGCAGATTCTTTCTTTTATCCGCGAACATCTGCGAGAAAGTAAACTTGTCCTACACCCGAACATGATTCATAAAGTTAAACTACTACTAAAATTTACTATGCTACTAGATCCTACATTACCCAAACAAATTAAAGCTTATCAGTTATTTAAAAAAGGCTTATGTCCGGAACAAATAGTGGATCGGCTACAAACGGATATCCAAACTACTGAGCGATGGATTGACATCATCCAGGCACAAGGAGGAATATCCTCTCGGGATGAGCACCCTACCGCTCCCTGGCTAGGGGGGGAATTACTTGAAACGTTATGGATAGGAGGTCAACTGTTGACCTGGAGGATACTCTATAAAATCAAGTCAGGGGAAGTAGGTGCTACAGGAATTACTTCAAACTGACGAATGAACTTGCTACCTTTGACTGGAGACGGTTTTTAAGCAGATTTGGGGGTAAACCCCAAGGTAGTCATGAAAAAAAGGCGGGTTTTTGACGAGACATTTAAAAAAATGGCTGTCGAGTTGTCCCGTGCAGAAGGGTCAGTGCAGGAAGCCGCCCGCGAACCCGGCATCGATTCAAGCCGGGCCACCAAGTGGGCCACTTGGTGATCCGGTATCATTGGTTTTTAGATGGCCAGCTCCTGCCAGAAGATACGAAGGACATTAAAGCAGTCCAAGGAGGAGTTTACGAATTGCAGACTGAGAATGACCAAGGGTGCCTGTCCCAATGATCAGAGCCCGTTAACTTTGAGATGACGAGTTCAGTACTGACAGCGCTCTGCAAAATGTATCCGAATCCAGCCTCTGGCGAACTCATTATTGAAATTCCTGCCGGAAGAGTCAATGAGAAATTCAGGAATGAATATTTTCTGGGTAGGCCTAATCCTTTCCACAAACATGCGGAAAGGATTAGGCCTACCATAGCATTTTAATAAATTGTTAATAACCGTTAACCTCTGGGGAATTCACCTAATTTTGGGTCCATACTTCCCGTTAGGCATCCATGCAACCCCTTTCCGGTAAAGCTTCCCGTTCCTTATTAGTCCTGAGTGAGAAAACTTTCGAAGAGTTATTTCAGCGATTATACGCCGATCTGTGCCGGTTTGCTTACAAATACGTGAATGAAGAAGAAAGTGCCGAAGAGCTGGTGCAGGAGCTTTTTATTACGCTCTGGCAAAACCGGGAATCTTTACAAATCCAGACTTCCATTGACCAGTATCTATACGCCTCCGTCCGGAACCGCTGCTTTAATGTGGTCAAAAGAAGGGCTTTTCTCCGGAAAACCCACGAGAACCTGCTGCGGGATCATTCTATAGAGCAGGATAGCCTTAATGAAGGAATTAATTTTAAGGAGCTCGAATCAGCCGTATCCAGCAGCATTAACGAATTGCCGGACCGTTGCCGCACGATTTTTCACCTGAGCCGCAATGAAGGCTTATCTTATAAAGAAATAGCCCGCAAACTGGAAATTAGCGAAAAGACGGTGGAGAATCAGATCAGTATTGCGCTTAAAAAGCTCCGGGAGAACCTGATTGAGTTCTTCTGCTTCTTACTGCTGGCAATCTTCTCGGGAAAATAATAAATAATATGGGAATATTTTCTGCCTTTATTGGGGGAAGTGTAACACTTATTTGTCTTCTGGGTGCTATTAAGTAGAAAATTTATGGAAAAGATTCCTTTTGACTGGGAAATGCTGGCCCGTTATTCGGTGGGGGACTGCTCGGCGGAAGAAACGGCGGAAATAGAGAATTGGCGGCAGGCAAATCCGGCTAACGGGCAATACCTGGACCGTTTTAAGGATGTCTGGCAACTGGCGGGAGAAGTTCCGGAAACTTTCCGTCCGGATACCCATAAAGCCTGGCAAAAGGTGCAGACGGCCACCAGACCAGCAGCCGAATGGGAACGGGATTTGCCCCCAACCTCCCGAAGTCTCTGGTATTATGCTTCCCGCGTGGCAGCTGTGCTGGTGCTGGGAATCCTGGTAGTTGTCCTTTTCCGGCGGGAAAACACATCCGCAGATGTGGCATTGGTGGAAAAAACTTCCAGTCGGGCAAATATGGCCGTCCGGCTGGCTGATGGTACCCGGGTTTGGATGAATGCCGGCAGCCGGTTCCGCTATCCGGAACATTTTGATGGCGAAACCCGGGAGGTGTACCTGGAGGGCGAGGCTTATTTTGAAGTAACTCCCAATCCGCAAAAGCCTTTTATCATTTACGCGGCCCATACCCTTACTAAAGTACTGGGTACCTCCTTCAATGTGAAAGCGTACGGAAAAGATTCTTCCATCAGCGTAGCGGTCAGTACCGGCAGGGTATCCTTTGCCGTGGAGGGCGACTCCCGGAAGCTGCTGCTTACCCCCGGAGAAAGGGGCGTATGGACGCCGGTAACCAGCCAGTTACGTGAGCAAGCGGCTGATTTGAACGAAATGGCCTGGCACACCCACAACCTTATTTTTCGCAAGTCCAGTGTGAACCAAATGGTGAAAACGATGAACCGTTACTTTGGCGTTTCGATCCGGCTCGAAAACCCTGCCATTGGGAATTGCCATTTTACGGGTACCTTTAAGAATGCCCAACTAGATGAGGTACTGGAGGCACTTAAAGTTTCGTTGGGAATAGAGTATAAAATGGAGGGAAACCAGATCATTATTTCGGGTACCGGGTGCTGAGGCACATCTATTTAAAACCTCACCCCCGGCCCCTCTCCTCCAGAGAGGGGAGTAAGAACACTCACGTTTTAAAGTCCTTCTCAGCAGGGGACGAAAACGGGAGTTCAGCCAGTGGGAGGATTTGAGAAAGGGATTTAGGATGAGGTTTTGAATCGGCGATAGATTTTTAAAAATATACTGGGGCAAAACTTGACTTCTAAGTAAACGCTGTTGCGGGTAACCAGCAATGGGAAACACTATCAAAATAACCTGCATGAAAAAAAATAGAAGGTGCTGGCTGACCATGATGGTAGTTATACTGGGATGGCAGGCTGTCCTGGCCCAAACCGGGGATGTAATGGAACGGAAACTGGCTATGAACCTGGACAATATCCGTCTGGATTCGGCCCTGTACCAGCTTACTGCCCATTCCGGCCTGGGATTTTCCTACAGCAACGACAAAATTCCGATTGGTGAGAAGGTGAACCTGAGGGGGAATCAGTCCTTGAAAGCCATGCTAGACCAGCTTTGTACCCAATACAACATGACCTATAAGCTGATGGGGCAAAACATTGTGCTAAGTCCCAAAGGAGAATCGGAGCGGAAAGTGTTTACCAGTAAACCCACCCTGAGTGGCTACATCAAAGATGCCAGTACCGGAGAAGCCTTGATTGGAGCCGCCGTGTACGTAAAGGAAATCAGTGCCGGAACTACCACCAATGCCTACGGATTTTACTCCATCACGTTACCCGCCGGTAATTATACGCTGCTGGTTTCCTATATTGGATATACGCCTAAAGAACTTCCCACTACGCTTGGGCAAAACCAGACTTTGTCGCTGGAACTGGCTACGGATCAGGTACAGATGCAGGAAGTAGAAATCCGATCTACCCGGCCCGATGCCAATATAAATGAAGTGAAAATGAGCCGCGAGATTCTTAAGATCGACCGGATCAAATCCATACCCGCCATATTTGGGGAAGTAGACATCCTGAAAGCCCTCCAGTTGTTGCCCGGCATTCAGTCGGCCGGCGAAGGGACCACCGGCTTGTTCGTACGGGGTGGTTCCGCCGACCAGACCCTGATCCAGCTAGATGAAGCGCCGGTGTACAATGCTTCCCATTTATTCGGTTTCTTCTCCGTATTCAATCCCGATGCCATCAAGGACGTGGAAATTTACAAGGGCGGTATTCCGGCGCAGTTTGGCGGCCGCTTGTCTTCCCTGGTGGACATCCGGATGAAAGAAGGAAACTCCAAGCGGTTTTCAGCTACCGGGGGTATTGGTCTCATTTCCAGCCGTCTAACCCTGGAAGGACCCATTAAAAAAGATCGGGCTTCTTTTATTGTCTCTGGCCGGCGTACCTACGTAGATGTGATCAATAATCTCGTTACGCGTCTCCGGACCGGGAAAAAGTCGCAGGTTGGCCTCTACTTTTACGACCTCAATGCCAAGGTCAATTACCGCATCAATGAGAGGAACACGCTGTATTTGTCGGGATACTTTGGCCGTGATGTGCTGCGGTTTGACCGTATATTCGGGATGAATTGGGGCAATTACACCACCACCTTCCGTTGGAACCATCTGTTCAGTTCTAAACTATTCCTGAATACGACGGTACTCTACAGCAAATATGATTATGGTATTCACGTAGAATCAGGCCCGCAGCGATTCGACTGGAAATCCTACCTGGAAGAAGTGAACACCAAGCTGGATTTTAATTACTTCCTCAACCCCAATAATGAAATCCGCTTCGGCTATAATGTAATCGGGCACAAGTTTTCGCCGGCCACCATTACGTTCCGGGAGAGTCAACTCGACTTTGAGACCTTTAAGCTGGATACGAAATACGCCATTGAGCAGGCCCTGTATCTGAGCAATACGCAGAAAATAACGGATAAACTTTCCCTGGAATACGGCATCCGGTACTCCTTCTTCCAGAACATCGGGCCCGGCCGGGTATTCTCCTACCGCGACAACATCCCAACCGATGACCGGGCTATTACTGATACCACGGTTTATAAACGGCTGCGCAACATCAACTTTTACCATGGTCCCGAACCGAGGATTGGTATGAAGTACAGCGTTGGCGCTACTTCTTCCGTGAAGGCTTCCTACAACCGCATGCGGCAGTACATGCAGATAGCCTCCAATTCTACGGCGGGCTTACCCATTGACCGCTGGGTGTCGTCTGATCAATACATCAAGCCACAGGTCGCTGACCAGGTAGCGCTGGGGTATTTCCGAAATTTCCGGGATAATATGTTCGAAACCTCCGTGGAGGTCTACTACAAATGGATGCAAAACCAGATTGATTTTAAGGAAGAGGCGGAGATTCTGCTTAATAATAACCTGGAAACCGAATTGCGGTCTGGCAGAGCCTGGGCGTACGGCGCTGAGTTTATGGTCCGGAAAAATTCCGGCCGGCTTTCGGGGTGGGTCAGTTACACCTGGTCAAGGGCTCAACGGCAGATTAAAGAAATTAATGAAGGAAAAGCCTATAGTCCGCGGTACGACCGGCCACATAATGTCTCCGTCGTGTTGTCTTATGACCTATCCAGGCGGATCAGCCTCTCGGGAAACTGGGTCTATACTACCGGCAGTGCCGTCACCTTTCCTAAAGGAGCCTACGAAGTGGAGGGCAAGCGGATCAACTACTATGAAGGCCGCAACCAGAATCGGCTCCCCAATTACCACCGGCTGGATCTGTCACTTACCCTGAACGGAAGGGATAGACCCAACCGGCGCTGGAAGGGAAGCTGGAATTTTTCGGTCTACAATGCCTATTCCCGTAAAAATCCATTCACGATTCAATTCCGGGAAGTCTATAACAACGATCCGCGAATTAATGAATCCGGTGAACTGGACGGTGAGCCAGTAGAAATCACGACCAAAGAGCCTAAGGCCGTTAAATCGTATCTGTTCCGGTTTATTCCATCGGTTACCTATAACTTCAAGTTTTGAGGATGAACAATAAGACGTGAGTTGTCCCAGTCTTCAACTCATTAACTCACCTTACCCCATGAAAAGTATCATTCCATTTGGCTGCCTGTTGGTTCTTACACTTTCCTTCGCGGCCTGTACCACCGAGCCTGAAATCATTGACATCAAATTAGATGAGTCTAACCCGAGACTGGTGGTAGAGGGATTGATCACCAACCAGCCGGGACCCTATTATATTAAGCTCTCCCTGACCAGTAGTTATTACGACAAAGGAGCTCCTCCTAAAGTAAACGATGCCAGCGTGACCATTACCGATAACACGGGCCGCCGCGAAGTGCTTACCCGGGCCCCGGGACAAGAAGGAGTCTACCGAACCCGGAATCTGCGGGGCGTAGTCGGTAACACCTATTATCTGACGATCAGCTATAAAGGGCAGGAGTACAAAGCAGAATCCTTTTTGCCTACGGGGATTACCCTTGATAAGCTCACTTATGCCTTTGTGCCCCAGAGAGGGCTGATTTCGGAAGGGTATTATGTATTTATGTACGGAAGGGAGCCCAAGCCCGAACGAAATTACTACCGGTGGTATCTGTATAAAAACGATACGCTGAACAATGGCCGCGGGGATATTTTCGTGGAAGACGACCAGTTTTATCCCGAACGGGTTGATTCACTGATGTATACTGACCGTTTTAATGAGGGTGACCGGGTGAAAATTGAGGTGCATTCACTCACTAAAGAAGCGGCTGAATACTATATCGGCCTGGCCAATGTGCTCAATAATGATGGTGGTTTGATCAGTTCGCCGCCCAAAAACCCGAAAGGTAATATCAGTAATGGTGCCCTGGGAATCTTCCGGGCCTCCAAAGTGTCAACAGCCCAAGTGGAAATAAAGTAACTGACTTAAACAAGCTATACATGCAACCAGCATAGACAAGAATGGGTCATAAGGAAAAACGGGTAGAATATGAAAGTAATAAAGTTTTCCTTAGCTATATAAATGAGGGGTGGTCATAAATAAAAAGGTCTACAATAAGCTACTGTAAGGCCTTTGAGCGGATTGCAAATCCGCCATTTCCCCGGTTCGGCATTGCAAATGCCGAACAACCATCGGGTTGGTAATCCGATTTAGGACCACCCCTTAGCTATATTACTTATAGCTTGCAGTAGAGGGGATGAGCCGGTTGGGGACATATTTCATAAATGGCAATGGACAAGAACAACTTTTAACACCCGAGGATTGCCAATTACTGCCCAACAGGTAGGCTCAACCTACTACTATGAATTCAATCGTAACGGTACGCTACGAGTTTTAAACAATGATCATAGCTTGAGAGCAGTTAAGCCCTTTACTTTATCAAAGGGTAGAGACTAGGGCACAATACCCAACACAAATGGTAACCAGGGAGCATCCACCGCATAGTCATCCGGCAGCAGGACCAGTTTATGGGAGTGTTTGATCCATTAGCAGTTTGGAGTGGTCCCGTTTTGCCGGACAGTTTTATTGCAAGGTAAGGGAATCTACGGTCCGGTTTAAACTATCCATTGAGAAGAGCCACCGCAAGGCCGCTACGCTTAGACGGGTTCTTTACTTTTCAATCACTTTGAACAACATCCCCCGCTCTACCTGGTCGGTCAGTTGCATACCGTTGAGAATGGCCAGTTCCTCCATTTTTTTAGCATCGCTTACCCGGTTCTCCTGGAGGGCCTGGGCCAGGGTCTGATTTTTCTTTGCTTCCTTGATCCGGATCCGGTCGGGCTTACGGTTTATTTTAGTAGGGTCAGTCAATTCACGGAAATTCGTAATGGTCGCGTTGAATTGGGGAAAATACGTCGTAAAATCACTGGCCGCACTGACACCCATCAGGCTATAGATATTGCCGCCGTACTGGATCAGGTAAATCAGGGACCGGATGGGTGGCTGTTGCCGTTGTTGCTGCTGCTGTTCGGTCTGCTGCTGGTCGGCCACAATGGCAATGGCCGGCAGTCCGTTTACCGTTTCCTTCTTGGATTCTACGGGCTGAAACTGGTATTTCTGCAATAAAGCCTGGGCTGCCGCTTCCAGCGATTGTCCCTCGGCCAGGGATAATAGCATCATGGCTTTGCCGCTTTGGTCGGCCATCTGCACCGATTGGGGCGTATTCTGCAAAGCCCAGGCCGGCGGCACCGGAAACTGGAATTTAAGCACCGGGTGGTAAAAAACGTGATTCTCCACGAATCCTTGCCGGGGGTCCTCGCCATAGACAAGGCCATCAATCATTTTCAGGTAACTGTTCCGATTGACTTTGGCATCGGTCACATTGAGTTTTTTCTTCCAGTCAGCGGCCATTTTGGTTACCCGGTCCTGACGGTCCATCGGATCGGGGTGCGTAGAAAGAAAAGTGGGCACTTCTTCTCCCCCACTCTGCTTGCCGATGCGGTCCAGGGTCGCGAAGAAGTCAGCCATTTCCTGGGCATCGTATCCGATGGTGGTCGAATACTCCACCCCTAATTTGTCAGATTCCCGTTCGGCATCGCGGCCAAACTTCAGGAAAAGCAGGCCCACCCCTTGCTGGGCCACATCGGCGAACTGGGCAAACTCCGGCGAAACCACCATTCCTACCACCAATCCCAGCTGCGCAATCATAGACTTACTGTACTGTTTAGCCGAATGCCGGGCCGTAATGTGACCAATTTCGTGCCCAAGCACTCCCGCGAACTCAGCTTCATTGTTAAAATGCGCCATAATACCCCGCGTAAAGTACACATAGCCACCGGGTACGGCAAAGGCATTCACTACCGGCGAATCCACTACTTTAAACTGGTATTTCAATTCTTTGCGGTGAGAGATCGCTGCCATCTGCTGCCCTTTTTCGCTGATAAACTGCTGCAAGGTTTTATCTTCATAAATCCCGAAGTAACCGGCAATTTCGGGATCTGATTGCTGCCCCATGGCAATCTCCTGTTCGGTAGACATGAGCATAAAATCCCTTTTGCCGGTAACCGGGTTCTTGGCGCAGGAGCTGACCAGCAAAAATAGAGCGGTCAGCAGGCTATGAAATGTAATGTTCTTCATTTTGGGTAAGTGGCTATTGGGTAAGTGGCTAAAATGCTAACTGTATAATTTTTACGCTTTTCTCTATTTAAATTGCTATTTTGAAAAGCATAAGGTTCCCCTTTCAACGCATAGGATGATTAAGAGTTTAATTTCTGTGCATACTCATTTTAGCCTTCTTCGAGAAGGAACATGACTGCCCCGCCTAGAGGAGAACGGATTTATTTATCCGCTCCTCCGGCAAGTAATGTTTCGGAAGCAAAAACTGCGGATTATGAGTAGTAGGCAGAAGCCCAATAGCTTAGGGTAGCTTTAAAAAGCTATTTCACGCCACCGCGAAAACGATTCAGCAATTCAGCAATTCCTCTACCACTGCCTGCACGGGTACCAAGTACCTTTTGCGGGTCGACGGTTCCTCACAAACTACCCGGGTTCGGCGAATCTGTCCTTTAATGAAAATCCGGCCGTTGAGCTTAAAGCTTGCGCCTTCGGTCAGGTCCAGCAGGAGTTTGCCTGACTGATCATCCCCGGCGGTCTGTAGGGCACTCATGAGTTGCAGATCAGAACAGGAGGATGCCTTGGGATTGGCAAGATACCGCTGCAAAGCGTCCAAGATCGTACGCGGAAAAACCTCTTCGTTCAACACGGGCAAGGTTAATTCCCGGAACATTTTTTTCCACTGGCTGCCGTGGGGCTTCACCTGACGCTTATAGCCCGAAAAAGTAACCAGGTGCGCTACTTCGTGCAGATACGTAATCAGAAAAGCGTACGGATTCAGGGTGCCGTTGACACTGATCTGATGCGTTCCCCCGTTCTTTGCCAGAAACCGGTAATCGCCAAGTTTGGTCCGCCGGTGTTCAGAAATTTTCAGCAAAAAATTATGTTCCAACCAAAGATTATAACAATAACTGACTGCCCCCGCCGGAACATGACGCACAAAGATCTGCAAATAAGAAGTTTGACTTTTCAAAGTAGAAAAAGCGATTTAGGCAAAAGTTTTGGTCAATAGAACCGAGGAGTAATGTTACCACTAAATTCCTAATTAATTGGCTTTTTATAAAATGTCAATCCCGGCCTTAGGCCTTAAATTTTTAAAATCTTTGCCGGGAGGGCATCCTTTTGCGGAAGTAATAAATTCTTTGTTCTTTACCCTTTGGTTCAACCCGATGGCCCTGCGCCGCAATGCCTCCTTAACTACATTATCCCCTTATGGAGAGAATTTTTTCGCGATATTTCCTCATCCTTCTGCTGGGTTGCTTTTCAACGGGCCTGCCCGCTCAAACTAAAACAGGCACCCAATAAAGGAAACCGAATATCATTATCATTATGGCCGGTAAAAGCTTGGTTCCGGTATTTAAAGGGAACCAGCGGAAGGGCCACGAGTTTCTGTTCTGGGAACATTTCGGAGCCAAAGCCATCCGGCAGGGAAACTGGAAGTTGGTCAAGCTGGATGGGAAATCAGATTGGGAATTGTATGACCTGGCCACGGACCGCACTGAGTTGAATAACCTGGCGGGGGAATACCCCGAAAAGGTAAGCCAGTTGGCTAAGCTGTGGGAGGAAAAAGCCAGAGAATTTCAGGCAATGCCGGCGCCCTGAGTTACGGGTATCCGGAATAATGCCTGGATAAATGTTAAATTTTAAATGCTAAAGGGTAAATGAAAAGAATACAATTAACCAGCTGACAAGTATTTGCCCTAATTAAATTGAGCATTCAATACTTACCTTACCGAAAAAACCCGGCCTCCAAAGGAGTAATGCCGGGTTTTTGATGTATATATCAACAGTGAGATTTTTATTGCTTGCTGAACCGGATGGTCTGCTGGCCCTGAGACGTAGCCACCCTAAGCAGATAGGTACCTGAAACTAACCCCGCGGTATTGATCCGGATCTGGTTCTGAGCTACCCGTTGGTGGGCATTATGCAGGTAAGATCTACCGGTTACATCCGTTACGGCGGTAGCAGTTACTGACGAAGCAGGCACATTCATTTGTACCGAAAGCTGATTGACCACCGGGTTAGGAAACAGGCTCATGTTCAGGGCCAGTTCTTCGCCGAGGCGGCCTTCGGCATTAGCAGCCCGGGCTCCGGCATCGACCAGCGGTGTAATGATGATGTCAGGCGGTAAAACCGGGAAAGGAAAGAAAAATGGATAATTATGCTTCCAGAGTTCCCGGCCAGCGGTTCCATTATCGGCCGTAAAATAAAAAGATCCTAAAAGGCCGGCCGTTAACAGGTCCGGATTTGAACTGCCGGCACCCGGATTGATATCTTTGACTAAGGTAGTACCCGCCGCCGTACCATTACTCTTCCATAATTCCTTGCCAAGGACCCCGTTGTTGGCCGCAAAGTACAGATTACTACCCGCTAAGAGGATAGACGAAACCTCCCCACTGGCCGGACCAGGATTGAGGTCAATGACCATCGTGGTACCCGCCACACTACCATCACTCCGCCACAGTTCCCGGCCATTGACGCCATCATTTACGGCCAGGTATAGGATTGCGCCCTTTGCCGTCAGATTATAAAACCCAATGGTAGGGTCCGGCACGGAATAGTAGAAAACAATGGATTTAAGCGCAATCGTACCGGCTGCCGTTCCGTCAGTCTTCCAGAGTTTGATTTCCTTGCCGAAAGCAGGCGAGTATATTTCCGATACAAAATACACGGCCGAACCTGCCCGGGTGATGGACGACATGTACACAACCGGACCCAGCCGGGGAGCAGTGACCTCTTTGACCGGGATCGTGCCCGCCGCTGTTCCGTCACTCCGCCACATCTGTTTAGACCGGGAACTAGGTGCATTATCAACCGTAAAGTAAAAAGTGCTGCCAGTGACCGTAAGTTGTTGAGGCGTGTACAAGAGGCTCTCGACCAGCGTGGTGCCGGCTGCCGTCCCATCCGTTTTCCAAATACCGCCCGTGATTCCGTTGAAGCCCGAAAAATAAACGGCGCCATCCAAGTAAATCATGGAAGCAGTCGCCCCATTTGCTGCACCCGGATTGAGATCTTTTACCATTACCGTACCCGCCCCGGTACCATCCGTTTTCCACAACTCGGCGCCATGTACACCATTAGTAGCGGAGAAATAAAGAACACCTCCGGCGTTTAATAAGGTTGCCGGATTAGAACTGGCAGTTCCCGGATTGATGTCTTTCACCATTACGGTACCGGCTTCCGTACCATCGGTTTTCCATAATTCGTGCCCGCTAGCCGTGTAGGCCCTAAAGTACACCGTACTACCGACGGCCGTTAACCCTGAGGGTGAAGAACTCATGGCACCCGGATAGATATCTTTAACCAGCGTAGTCGTGCTATCCGTGCCGTTGCTTTTCCAGAGTTCCATTCCGGTAGCCGGATCATTTACCGTGAAATAGAGGGTACTGCCCGCCCGGGTCAGGTTAGTGGGATTGGAACTGGTAGCCCCCGGAATAATGTCTTTGACCAGGACGGTTTGCGCCAATACCGGCTGGTGGATTACTAGCGACCATACGAACAGGGTGCTAAAAGCAAGGCCAAGTTTTGGAAAACGGGCATAAATATTTTTCATAAATAGTAAGTTCCAATGGTTTGTTAGAATAAATTGAAAGGATTGGTTTGTGGTCAGGGAGGGGTATGATCAGGACATCCTCCTAATGGCCTGCAAAGCTCCCGGGGCTTATTTCCGGCCATTTGTGTAAATTAGTAATTGCCATTCCGGAGTTTGTAACCGTCATGAAAGATCTTTTTTGTATTTTTTTTCTAAAAAACCTTTCAAGAAATCTCTCCTGCCCCATCTTTTTAAAAATCCGCCGACTATTTTATCTGCTGCAACTATGGTCCCGGAAAATGCCAGACCAGCCTCCCTGACTGTGCCCCGTTGGCAGCGTTTCCCCAAGTAATGGCTTCTGTTCACTGATGGCCTTAGTCATCAACTTGCCTCTGCTCCCGACTCAGTTTGTGGTTAGCCTCAAGCACCCAATGGACAATTAGCAATGGCGCCTGATGATGGGTAAAATCCCCGCCAGAATTAGCTTCCAGTAAGAAGCTTCGGGCTGGGCACCTCACACTAAAGACCTACACCATGGCTACTGAAAATTTTTCGATACAACAGGTGGTGCCCAACCCGGTAATTGAACGTACCGGCCCGGTCTTTTTTATCTACGGCCTGCACAGCTGCTATCCAGTTTGTATTAAGCTAATTAATGAATATGGCCGGGTAAAAAACACCGCTTGTCAAGTAAATTCAACCAAATGAATACTATCTGGTTGACATTCTTAGTTTTTTGAATGAACTTATCAGCCAAACAAATAGGCTATGTTCGGACAAGTACGAAACTTCATTGACGCGGCCGTGGAGAAAGCCGGCGGAGTGGCAAAAGTGACCGTAGCCGCTGCTACGGGAGTGGCTACGGTGGTTGTGGCCGGGTCCATCAAGCAGGCCTACGGTGAAAATCCGGTTTCCCGGAAAATGTGGGAGATCCAGGATAAAGTATCCGGGCGGCTATGCGGCATCATCGACGATTCGCTGCCCGTAGCCAAAGCCATTGCCAAAGTACCGGTCCGGAAAGCCGAACGAATCGTTGAGCTGGGAGCAGGCGTGGGGCAAGTACTCTTTACCGAAAACAAAAAAGAAGGATACCAGAAAATCGAAGAATCACTGACGGAAATGGCCGCCATGCTCATAACCGGAGGCATTGCCGGGGCCGCAGTTGAGTTGTGTGCCGATGCCGCCGATATAGCGGATGAAACCGCAAGTATACCGGGACCAGCGTTGGCAGTACCAAGTACTTCCCCAAAGAGCTGACTTCCTGAGCGGAGAATGGGTCGCAGCGCATTCCTGCGGGTGTGCAATTGAATTGTATCTTTACTCTTGAATAGGACTACCCGCAGTTTTTACCCCCAACCCCCTGGAGGAGGCCCGAAACAGGTGCTGAAAAGTCCCCTTTAGGGGATTTAGGGGCATTTTGCGAAAGTCTTATTGAAAATACGAAAGGGACTGCTAAGCGGTCCCTTTCCCTTATCGGTTCCTTTCTCATTGCCCGGCCGTCAACCTTGCCGCACTTTGGTGTGAGCCTCCCGGCTTAGCGGCTAGCCGCGGTCAGGGGCAAATGGGCAAATTTTAGCGCAGCAAAAGTTTTCATTAACATGGTATTCTGCTTCTCTACATCCGTGAACAGCCAGAATATATAAATCTCGCCTACCTGATCTTTCCTGATTACCCGGGCCGCGCAGAAACCGAACCCTTTACCAAACTCTGATTGGGGCTCAAAGGCCGACATGGCACCGTAGTTTCCATGAAAATCTCTCTCAATCGCATGACCTGGCAAGGCATCGATGCGCGGCAATTCGGAAAATTCCGTACCGGAGGCTTCCAGCACGGTAGCCACGAATAGGTTATAGGTATGATCTTCGGAACGGGATGCATTGCCGTTTTTAGCGTAAGGATTCACGAAATACCGGATTTCAAAACCGGTCGCTGTGTCCTTGACCGCATAGTGGTACGGCACTTTGCTATCTGTCTGGATAGCAGTTGGCTGAAAACCAGCGGGCAAATTGAATTCAAGCCCGTTTTCTTTGATCAACTGCATAAAGTCCTGGTTGGCTACCGGAAGCTGATTGGTGGATGACTGGCCGTAGAGAGTATAGTTACTCATCAGGATCAAGCCGAGCAGAGATAAAAATACAGCTTTCATGGGATACACTATTGTATGAAGTTGAGGAAAAATAACCTTGATTTCTGGCACGGGAGGTTGTAAATCATCCCGTTTCGTACTTAATGCCTCCGAAAACAGCCGCTGTGACCAGACTTTTTGATGCCTTTCGACCAGCGTTTATTTTTTCAGGATGAATCACCAAGGGCTTTATGTAACGTCAGCGCCAGAAAAATACGTTTTTGAAGACGCCGGTTCAGACCATGCAAGCAATTAAACAGCTGGTTTATAAGCCCGTTTCAGGCATGCGCAGAACGGGGAAGCACTACAAGCTATTTTTAATCGGGCCGGTGGCAGCATTAAATAATTGTACTGTTTTACCAGCGAAATAGGCAAGAGAATGAATGCTGCCGGAAAAGGGAAAAGCGTATGTGCAGGTGTTGCCAGCGGGAGTCCGGCAGGTATCGGCGAAAAAAGGGGAAGAATCGGTAACGGTACAATAATACCGAAATGGATTTACTACAGTGTAAACTAAGTTGTATGGTACTTTTGGGGTAAACTACCTAAGTCAGGAAAAACTATGCTTAAATCTCATATTCAACTAAGTCAAGCGGATAAAGCGCCCCTCAAAGACTTACTTTCAAAAGGGCAATTACCGGTAAAAACCTTTAAGCGGTCTCAGGCATTACTGGCATTAGACCAAGGCAAAACCCTGGAAGCCGTAGCTGAGAGCATAGGGGTAGTCAATGATACGGTAGCCCGGTGGCGCAATGAGTACAAGACTACTCAACTCAAGTTTCTTTACGATAAGCCTGGCAGTGGACGGCCGATTGAAATTTCAGGCCAACAACGCGCCAACATCACGGCTTTAGCTTGTAGCCAGGCACCAGAAGGACACAGCCAGTGGAGCTTGAGACTACTGGCCGATAAAGTAGTAGAACTAGGCTATTGTGAACATCTTTGGTATGTATATGCGGGAGAGATTTTAAAAAAAATGAGTTAAAGCCGCATTTGAAACGCAATTGGTGTATTGGGGTAATCAATTCCGTCTTTATTGCCTTAATGGAGAAACTGCTTTGGCTCTATAGCTTGCAGTATGATGCGTCTTATCCGGTAGTATGCTTGGAGCCGATGCTGCACGCGTAGCAGGTCCACGAAAGACCTTGTTTTCTGATTGGAAACACCGTTGAACCCATTGCTTTACAAACGGGTCAAGTCAAAAAAGAACATTATGCCTATCAGAAGAATGGCTCCTGTTGTCTACTAGCGGCTATTGAACCGCTAACTGGCAAACGAATGGTACAAGTGCATGAACAACGGACTAAAAAGCAATACACGCTATTTATGCAAGCCTTAGCTAAAGCTTATCCTGATGCAATCAAAATTCGCTTACCTGATACGTTGCGTACCATCGGCTCGGTACAGGATAACTTAAATACCCATCACACCAGCACTTTTTATGAACATTTGCCTGCTGATGAGGCTTTTGCCCTGAGTCAACGTTTTGAGTTTTACTATACCCCTAAATCAGCCTCCTGGCTCATGTGGATCTAATGAGAGCCACTGATTGAAATCGAATTTTCCGCTTTAGCTCGCCAGTGTCTTAACCGGAGAATTGCTACGCAAACTGTGCTTGAAAAAGAAATACTGGCTTTGGCCAAAGAACGCGAAGAAAAGCAAATCAAAATCACCTGGCAGTTTTCTCTTACTGCTGCCCGCCGCAAGTTCAATCGACACTATCAAAAAGTGAATGCCAATAACGTAAATTACCAGGAAACTTAATTAACAATGTACTAATGCATGCGTAAAAAGTAAAATGGTAATAGCCATTGCTTTTGACCTGTTTCTTTATTTGAACCCAAATAGTAACGGAAACAGAAAGGTCACGATAATGGTCCATGCGCCGTAAATGGGCAGGTAGAAGGCAATGGCTTCTCCGACTCCGGTTAGGTTAGCCTTCTTTGAAAGTACCCTGAAAAGTTGCGCAGTTACCAACAAAAGATTTATTAAAATTAACACATTACCACCCAGTACCGCGGCCCTATTGG
>JAUJNL010000109.1 GCA_030448185.1 Cytophagales bacterium
CTGCACGTCGAGCACGACCGCGTCGGGCTGGTGCGCGAACACCGCCTGCACCGCCCCGATCCCGTCCTCGCTCGCGAGGACCTCGTGACCCTCGCGGGTCAGCACGCTCGTGACGTTGCGCCGCAGCGTCGGGCTGTCGGCGGCGATCACGATCTTCGCCATCTATCTGCCTACCACTCTTCGGACGGTCGAGACGAGGGAGTCCTGGTCAAAGTCCCCGGTAACCATTCCGAAAACGGGGGCTAACTGAGCCTGTACCGGCAGAGGCCGGAGTGAAAACGTGCCATTACCCCGGTTTTCCACGTACGCTGACTGCATATAATTAGCTCTAAGCACCAGTGCCTCTTTCCTCTCTTCCTCCTTCAACAGTTTATCCATCGTAGCATGGGCAAAGTCTTTGTAGTGTTGAAACCGGGCCCGGGTCGCAATAATCTGCTTAATAAGGTCTTCCCGGCCATGAAAGGTAAACTCCTTCCGTTTTCCATCTACGTCAGGAAAGTAGGCTGTTGTAATGGCATCATAAGTACCGTTATTGTCAAAGTCCTTGGCATATACACTAACTGGTTCCTGTTCCGTAGCCCGGTTAAGCGTGTTGCTTCCCAGATTACCCGCTATAAAGTCAGTGTCCCCATCATTGTCAAAGTCTCCTGAGGTAATACTGTTCCACCAGCCGGTATAGGTACTGATTCCCGTTTGGGTAGTAGCATTGCTGAATTTGCCCTGGTTGTTCTTCAGAAAAGTAAGCGGCATCCATTCCCCGGTAAGTACCAGATCGGTCCAGCCATCCTGGTCGTAGTCCGTCCACAGAGCATCACATACGAGGCCGAGGTTGGATAAGTGAGGCGCAATGGTACGGGTTACTTCCGTGAATGTTGCCTGACCCGATTTAGAGTCGTTACGCAGAATAAAACTGGAAACCGGTTTGGGATACCGTTCCGGTTCTACCCGGCCCCCTACAAACAAGTCCAGGTCGCCATCCCGGTCAAAATCAGCCGCTTTCACGCATGACTTACTGGTAAAAAGTTGCGGTAAAGCCTGGTCCGCCAAGCTAAAATGTCCCTTGCCATCATTCAGGTACAAACGGTCCTGGTAGGCAGGAGAATCAGGGGCGTTCTCAGTACCGCCGCTGGCAATATATAAGTCAAGGTCCTGGTCATTGTCGGCGTCAAATAGCAAGGTGCCCATATCTTCCTCTTCCTTTGATTCACCTTCCGGTCCGGGCAGCAAGTCTTTTTCTTCAAATTTCCCGGAGGCGGTTTGCAACATAAAACGGCCTTTGTGCTGCCGCGAACCACCAATGAATAAATCATCCAGACGATCTCCGTTCACGTCGCCGGTTGCTATTCCCGGTGCGTACTGGGAGAGTTTGTGGGGCAGTAACTTCTGAATATTGAAATCAATAAAGTCTGGCTCTTCGTGCCGGAAAGCGATTCCAAGGGAATCAGCAATTTCGGCGAAAAGAGGCTTTATTTCAGCAGTTGCCTCCGAAGGTGGTATTATGGATCTAGCGTTTTTATGATTCGCCAATACTACCTGATTGGCCTTTACGTGTCGCAATACCTGCTGCTTCCCATCCGGCCAGATAATCTTTACTTCCTTTACCTCCTTCACATTCCCTAAGCCAAAGTGAGCGGCATTTTCCACGGAAGACAGGTAGCCCCGGTAAATGGTATTCTCATACACCTGTTTCTGTCCGTTTCCATAAGTTAATTCCACAAAAGTCCCTAAACCCATTTGGTTTTTCTCGTCGCCTTTAAATCGAACCCGCAAATAATTTGCCTTTTCCGGCCGGCTTTCCATCAGATTGTTCCGGTAGACAAAAGCGGAATCATTGATATTATTGACCACGTAATCGAGGTCACCGTCATTATCCAGGTCACCATAAGCGGCTCCATTGGAGAAGGAAGGTTCGGTAATACCCCAATCATCCGTTACCTCATTAAATGTCAGGTTGCCATTGTTCCGGAAGGCGTAATTCTTAATTTTGATAACGGGGATTTGCTCCAGCATATATTCGAGGGAAGCCACGGATGAGCTTTGTTCCTGAAAGGATATGAAATCCCGGTCGGTAATATCCTTCGGAAACCCGTTGGTAATAATCATATCCCGGTAACCATCATGATCGAAGTCAACGACCATCGGTGTCCAGCTCCAATCCGTTTCGGCCACGTTGGCCAGTAGGCTAATCTCACTGAAAGCCGGTTCATTAGTTCCCAGTTTATTTCCCTGATTCAGTTGCAACGTATTCCGGACGTATTCATAGTTGTACCCAAACTGTTCGGTATTGGTATACATATGATAACTGTTGGCGCCCATCAATACCTTCTTCCGGAAATTGTCTCTGGGTAACATATCCACGGCAATCACATCGGCCAAACCATCATTGTTGATGTCATTGACATCGTTGCCCATGGCCGAATTACTGGTGTGCTTAAAGTAACGCTTGGACTGGTCCGTAAAAGTACCATTCTGATTATTGATGTATAAATGGTCGTTGGAGATATAATCGTTCGTCACATAGATGTCTTTCCAGCCATCCCGGTTAATGTCGGTAATATTGATTCCGAGGCCGTATCCTTCAATCTGAATGCCGGCTTGCTTCGAAATATCGGTAAATACCGGGTGCTTCCGTTGCGCATTCCAATCATTGCGATACAGTCTATCGGTAGTTGGTGAGGAGCCATCGGTCAATTTGGGGTGAAAGGAATTAGGGTATTTTTCGACCATATTGGTGAGCACGTATAAATCGAGGTCTCCATCATTATCATAATCAAAAAATGCGGAGTGCGTCGTATAGCTCTGATCAGCGATTCCGTAGGCTTCGGCCATTTCCCGGAAGGTCGGCGTACCGTTTTTACCAATGCCCTGATTCACGAATAAAAGGTTGGCCCGCTCCTGGTCTGGTTTCTTTACCGTAGCCCCTACGTAAATATCCATCAAGCCATCACTGTTAATGTCCACCAAGGATACGCCGGAAGACCAACGGTTTTTACCAGCTATTCCGGCCTTTTCCGTTATATCTTCGAATTTGAAATCGCCTTTATTCAGATAGAGTCGGTTAGGTACCTGATTGCCGCTAAAAAAAAGGTCCTGCAAACCGTCATTATTAAAATCGCCAATGCCTACGCCCCCGCCATTGTACACGTACTCAAACTTGAGGATGTTCATGGTATCATTCTCCGTAATGCGGTTGGAAAAAGTAATACCGGATTCCTCCGCAGGAATAAGCGTAAATAAGGTTTTCTTCCGGTGGCAGGCACTTATTAGTGCAATAAGAGCCAGCAATAGAATAGGTGGAAGGAATTGTCTGGCAGACATATAGTTGATAGCTACTATTTTTAATTGTAAAAAAACAAATTTCAACCCGCTTTATAATTAAAAAGGCAGGCTCATTTAGCCTGCCTTTTTAATTGTTTTATTAAATTAATCAATAATTTGGGTTCTGACTTAACACGCCTTTCTGCAAATCCAGTTCCACTTGTGGAATAGGTAGCCGTTCATGCTTACCAGCCACAAATCTTGGGATAGGATTACCTAACTGGATAGGCAGTTTTGCACCTTCGTATTGCAGGTACTCATTAATTTCCTTTTCCGCAATACCCCATCGCACTAAGTCGAAGAAACGTTGTCCTTCCAAAGCCAGTTCCAGTTTACGTTCAAAACGCAAGGCCTCAATAGCCTCCGCCTGACTGGCAAAAGCTGGGTATTGAGCAACTGCATATATGGCAGCATCCTGCGTCATATCCAGAATGGGTTTTGTATAATCCGTTTCCCCCTTATCGTTTGTTCCAAATCCAGTCAGCTTACCTTTTACAAATCCCGCGGGATTAGCGGCCCGTTCCCGTATCCGGTTAATGTAGATACGGGCCTGATTCAGATTGTTTAATTGAATTTCCACCTCAGCGGCCATCAGCAGTACATCCGCAAATCGAATAATCATGTAGTTGATGGAATGGTAACCAGGCGTCCAGGAACTACCATCCTGATAAGTACCTTTCTCAGATTTACGGTAAGACAATTTTTTCTGGGTGTAAGGTCCAGCATGCTTCTGGTCACGAATCCAGCTGGCACCAGGGTGCGGTTGCCAATCCAGAAACATCACGTAGCGGCGGCCGATGCTTTGATCCAAGCGGGGATCTACAGGTCCTGGATCAGGGGTAAATGCTTCTATACTTAATATCCCCTGATCGGTTCTCAACTCATTAGCCGGTAACCGGTAGGATTTGTCCAGCAAGGGGAAACCAGTTGGCGTAACCCGGAAGGAATTGGCTAACTCAAAGCTGGGGGCATAAAACCCGCAGCACTCACCTGGACCATTAGGACCCGTGTTGTAAGGGTAAGCCATTGCCAACTCAATATTGGTATTAGCCACATCACCGGTTCCGGAAGCGGCCTGGAAAGCAAATACAGACTCTTCGTGATTCTCATTGGCACCTCTGAATACATCAGTAAAGTTGGGAACTAGACCGTATTTTTTGCCATTGGAAGTTTGACCTTTGGCAATCACTTCGTCAAATACCACCTTGGCGGCCGGCCATTTTTCCTGGTAAAGCAGCGTTTTGCCGTAGTACGCACCGGCTGCCCACTTATTTACCCGACCAGCTTGTGCTTGTGTCTCGGGCAGATTATCGTAGGCAAATTTGAAATCTGCTTCAATTTTAGGCCATAAATCTTCGGTGTCAGACACCTTTACAGCTGCCGTATCTGCTAACGTTTCGTCTATCCAGGGCGCTTTCCCAAATGTCTTCTTCAACTCAAAGTAGTAATGTCCTCTTAAGAAACGGGCTTCAGCTTCAAACCGAGTTTGAACGGCTGCTGGGATATCTTTAGCCCTCGGAATAGCTTTCAGCACTGCATTGGCACGAGCAACTCCCTCAAAACTGCCTCTCCATTTAGAAAGCGGTTCGCCGTTAGTGGCGTCCAATTCGAACCTCTGAATCGGGTTCATTGAACTGAAGTCACCGGCGTCGGTGCCTTTGTTGGCATCACCACCCCGGATACTTCCCCAAAGCCAGTTAGTCGGCCCGGAGAACCAGCCGCCGTTCTGTTTCCCATTCAGGGAAGAATAGGCGCCAATTAATAATCCATCTACCCCTTTCTGGTCTAGTAAAACCGATTCTGCAACTTGACCGGTGGGTAGTACCTCCAAGAATTTATCCCTACAGGCAACAACGCCTAACACATTGGCCGCAATAAGTAAAAGGGCCGTTTTCGTTCTCAATATTCTTTTCATATAGATTTCTTGTCCATTTTTGATGGGGTCTGTTCTGGTATTTCTCTCTTGCCCGAAAACAGATTCCAAGTTAATTATATTAGAATCCAAAGTTTACACCGATGTTAAAGCCCTGCGTTACAGGAGGATTACCTACATCAATACCTAAGGTCGTATCGGCATTTCCACCTACCCCTGGATCTAGTCCACTATATTTTGAAATAGTGAAGAGGTTCGTGCCTTGAATGTACACTCTCGCTTTTTCTATTTTGTAGCGGCTCAGCAACGAAACGGGTAAATTATAGGCAATCTGTAAGTTGGTCAAACGGGCATAGTTCCCCTGTTCAACATAGTAAGAAGTAGACTGCGTGTTGGTACTGAAATTGGAAACGTTTTCGTAAATCGGCACGGTATTGCCGCCCCTTTCAAACGTCCAGGAATCCTTCACATTTACCCCTTGGGCAGCTCCCGTAAAGGAAGGATAGAAATCAGTGAACCATTTCGCATTGTGGTAGTTCTGGAATCCAAGGGCGGTGTATAGGAAAGTCTCCAGTTCAAAGTTCCGGTACGTTAACTTTATGTTAATACCACCCGTGAAATCGGGAATGGGATCACCCAGATAGGTACGGTCATCGGCCGTAATTTTGCCATCGCCATTTGTATCCTCGTACCGGAAACGTCCTACTGCTTTACCGTCTTGTGCAGGTGCATTCTGCACTTCTTCCTCCGTTTGGAACAAGCCAGCTACTTTGTAACCAAAGAACGAAGACATGGGCCGGCCCACTTGATTACGGATCACCGGTCCGGATATCCGGGAACCACCGCGATCAAAGTAGTTAACGTTCGGCGCAATCGCTATAATCTCATTTTTCAGGAAAGCGCCGGTGGCCGTAAACTCGTAGCTTAGTTCAGGAGTGAAGCTACCGGGTAATCGCCTGAATATCAAGGCCCTGATTTCGCATTTCCCCAATATTGATGGAGGGATCAGTAGCCACCGGACCAACTACGGCTGGAATTTCAAGTTGATATAAGAGATCGCGGGTATCTTTCCGCCATAAATCGACTACTAGTTCCAGTTTATTATTGAAGAAAGATCCATCCAATCCAATGTTAGAAGTTATACTCGTTTCCCACTTCGCATTGGGGTTACCAATCCGGCTACGGAAGAAACCCGGTAATACCCCCGAATTAGAACCAGTAATATCATAAGCCGACCCGCCTAACTGAGAAGCATACAAATTATACTGGTTGTTGGGATCAACGTTATTAGAGTTTCCCATCGCGCCATAACCTGCCCTTAGCTTCAGATCATTAATAAAGGTGAGGTTCTGCATAAAGGACTCGCTGGAGATGCGCCAGGCAACCGAAGCGGCCGGGAATACCCCATAGCGATTGTTGGGACTAAAGCGGGATGAACCATCGCGGCGAACAACGCCGGTAATAATGTATTTGTCATTGAAATTGTACCGGGCCTGGCCGAACAGGGAGTAGAAACGTACTCCTCTGAACTGACCGCTATTGACGACCCGACCCGAAGCCTGGGTGTTGGATATGCTCACAAAGGCGGGATCAGTAATGGCCGGATTAAGTCCCGAGCCGCTAACGTTCCGGCCAAAATCCGTATTCAAAGCTTCCACTCCCGCTAATAAGTCTATGCCGTGCAGCCCGAATTTATTTCTGTAATTGGCTGTGTTGGTCCACACCCAGTTAAACTGAGAAGATGCTCCTTCACCGTACGTAAAAGAAGTATTGTTCTCCGAATTTTCGTACTGAGGCCGGGTATAAAAATAATTGTAGAAGTTAGCCGCACCACCTCCTACACTACTACGTAGCGTAAGTCCTTTAATTACATCTAATTCAGCGTAGATGTTGCCAAAACCGTAAATACCGTATCCCCGGTTATCCGCTCCCCGCCGGCGGTTAGCCACCGGGTTACGTGGGTTGTTAAAGCCCTTGGCTTGGGTTCCTGCCCATCCGCCGAATGCATCGTATACTGGAATAATGGGCGGCATCCGGAAGGCCTGCAAAAAGTCATTCTCTTCCTGAGCTGCGCCCCGTCCGCCACTACCCCCGAGTAGTCCCCGAGCCCGGATGTAACTGCCCTGAATGTTCTCACCAATGCGCAGGTTTTTCAGCAAACTGTGTTCCGAGTTAAACCGGAAGGTATAGCGCTTAAAATCCTGTTCGATAAGAATCCCCTTCTGGTCCTGCAGCGAAAAACTGAGGTAATAGTTGCTCCGGTCCGTACCTCCCGAGAAACTGAAAGCGTGGCGGTTCAGGGGGGCAATGCGAGTAATTTCATCCCACCAGTTGGTCCCTGCCTGATTAGCGGGCATTACTAAATAGACCGGCCCTTTTGAAGCATCAGTATTATACTTGGCCCGTTCTGCCTCCAGATCAATATCACCTACTACCCCGGTCCGGTTGCCTACCAGAATATAGTCCGGTAATACGGGCTGGTTAGGGTCAGAACCATACTGGGGATGTTTGAAAAGTCCAGGGTCATTAGGATCCTTCCCCTGCCGGATATTTGTATTGCGGATAGCCTGCCAGGTCCATTCGGCACTCTCCTGCGGACTCAGGATGTTATCCACTTTACCAGGAACCGTAAAACCCGTTACGCCATCGTAGTTGAAGTGCATTTTACCATCCCTTTTCCCTTTTTTAGTGGTAATAATGATTACCCCGTTGGCGGCCCGGGCTCCGTAAATGGAGGCTGCCGCCGCATCTTTCAATACCGTCGTTTCGGCAACATCATCCGGTGCCACGAAGTTGGTAGAGCCTACGGGTACGCCATCAATTACGTACAATGGCTCATTCCCACCAAAAGCACCAAAGCCCCGCACCCGTACCACACTGGTTGTACCCGGCTGACCATTGGTGATAACCGTTACCCCGGCCACGCGGCCTTGGAATTGCTGCTCTACGTTACCAGAAGGAACCGCTACCAAGTCTTTAGCTTTTACAGTAGAAACAGCTCCGGTTACCTCCCGACGGTTCTCAGTGGTATACCCCGTCACGATTACTTCCTCTAATGCTTTTACATCAGCGGCCAGCGATACATTCACACTTGATCGGTTTCCTACGGCTATTTCCTGCGTGGTAAAACCCACAAAGCTGAAAACCAGTGTAGCATCATTACCGGGCACCGAAATACTGTAACCACCATTGGCATCCGTAACTGAACCCGTAGTTGATCCTTTTACTACCACACTCACACCAGGTAAGCCAGATCCATCGTCTTGCGCGGTTACTTTTCCCGTAACGTTTCTGGACTGTGCAAAAACCAGATTACTGGTAAAAGTCAGCAGACATAATAGGGCCATTCTTTTGCAGTTTTTTCCAAGAGAAGCCCATCCGGAGTCAGCGATTCGCCTGCTGGCCCGTAGTGATTGGGCCGCATCGGCAGAATGCCAGGATAGATAAAATTGGTTCATAATAGTGAAGAAAGGTTTAAATAAGGAAGGATCTAGTTACAAGCAATACTCATTTATACTTTATAGAATTAAAACTTGCACTCTGCTTTGCTATATTACAAATAATATATTTTTTATCTTAAAGCTTTCAACAAATATTTTTTTACCAAGAATATATTATATGTTTTTAGGTCACCTCTTATTACACCTAAATAGGTTTATATTTTCTTTGCAATCGATTGCCTGATATAATATTGCACATTAGCTATAATGTTTTATCTTATGCCGATAAACATCGCCATTCTATTGGAAAAATACTTTTATGTCATTGGAAGCGTTGTTCCCTTCTCCCTAGATGCTCCATATACCCATAGGTTGGATTTATCTACTAAAAACATAGAGCTTAATCAGGGCAATGTGTCCGATACCGCAACTTTTACCAACTATGTTTTTTCCAAAATAAGATCAGCGGGTGCTTTGGCAGCTATTGGGGGGTATGGCGAGGACCGGATGATTTATCACCGAAGCAATCACTTTAAGGGCGAAGAACCACGAACCATTCATTTAGGTGTAGATATCTGGACGGAAGCAGGTACGCCCATTTTTGCCCCACTAACTGGAAAAGTTCATAGCTTCCGCGATAATGCCAGCTTTGGAGACTATGGCCCAACTATTATTCTTGAGCACTTACTAGATGATACGCTATTTTATACGCTGTATGGGCATTTGAGCCGGGCTTCCTTGGCTGGATTGCATCAAGGGCAGCTCTTTGAGAAGGGCGCAGTATTAGGAGAAATCGGCCCTTATCCGGAGAATGGCGACTGGCCCCCGCATCTTCACTTTCAAATCATCACGGATATGCTGGGAATGGAAGGGGATTTTCCCGGTGTGGCATCAGTTAGCAAGCGCAATTTTTACCTTTCTATATGTCCGGACCCCATGCTGATCCTTGGGAGGAATGGGTAGGCACTAGTCATTGGTCGCTGGATATTAGGTATTGGGTGGGTATTGGTCAACATTAATTCCTTCATCATTGGATATTGACTTCGTCGAGCTTCGGTTCCTTGTTCGATCTTCGAGATTATTGGTCAGTTGTCATTGAGAAGAAGGGTGTTCAAGGTAAAAACTAATGCGTTTTTGCAGGAAAACGATACAATCGGTCAGGCAAACAACATGGCGCTGGTAAACAACACCAGAAAAGGAAGCCGGTTCATAGAAGTTTGTAAGTAGGCGTTTTAAAGTAAAAGAATAATTTACTACTTGAAAACCCAAGGTTGGAAAAGCAAGTATTTTGATTGGTAATCTGCCCCTATCCTAAAAATACTAAAGCTTACGAGAGCGCAAAAAAATAAGCCATACCAAAATGGCATAGCTTACTCGCTTATTTTCCGAAATATCTTATTGGGTCCTATCCAATCACGTCGCCGTACAAGTCGAATTCAGTGGCATCCATAATCTTTATGGTAGCAAAATCTCCTAACCGGACGTAGTGCTTTTTGGCGTCAACCAGAACTTCATTATCTACTTCCGGCGAATCAAACTGGGTCCGTCCGATAAAGAACCCATTTTCCTTCCGGTCAAAGAGTACTTTATGGGTTTGCCCGATTCTTTTCTGGTTCAACTCTCCCGAAATTCCTTCCTGTAGGGCCATAATCATATCGGCCCGCTCCTGCTTGAGTTCCGGTAGAACGTTATCCTCAAAAGAATGGGCATGGGTACTTTCTTCGTGTGAATACGTAAATATGCCAAGCCGGTCAAAGCGCATCTTTGCCACAAACCCGTACATTTCCTCAAATTCTTCTTCCGTCTCACCCGGATGGCCCGCGATCAATGTTGTTCGCAAGGCAATATCTGGTACCCGGGCCCTGATTTCTTCAATCAATGCTTCAGTCTTCTCGCGGGTAATGCCCCGGCGCATCCGCCTCAGCATTTCCGTAGAACCATGCTGCAGAGGCATATCCAGGTACTGGCAGATGTTACTTCGCTCCTTCATTACCTCCAGTATCTCCATTGGAAAACCGGCCGGATAGGCATATTGTAGACGGATCCACTCAATACCTTCCACATCTGAGAGCTGGGCTATAAGTTCGTGCAAGTTTCGCTTCCGGTACAGGTCCAAGCCGTAATAAGTCAGATCCTGGGCAATAAGAATAAGCTCTTTGGTACCTTTGGCAGCCAGGTTCCGGGCACTTTGCACCAGCAGCTCCATAGGCTGCGAAACGTGCTTGCCCCGCATCAGCGGGATGGCACAGAAAGAACAGGGCCGGTCACAACCTTCGGCAATTTTCAGATAAGCATAGTGCGCAGGCGTAGTAATTAATCGCTCCCCTACCAGTTCGTGCTTGTAATCAGCTTTCAGCGTTTTGAGCAACCGCGGCAATTCGTTGGTGCCAAACCAGGAATCTACCACGGGGATTTCTTTTTCGAGGTCGTCTTTATAGCGTTGTGAAAGACAGCCGGTCACATAGAGTTTGTCGATCATCCCCCCTTCCTTGGCATCAGCGTAGCGCAGAATTGTATCAATAGATTCCTGCTTGGCTTCATCGATAAACCCACAGGTATTGATGATAATGATGATGGCATCGTCCTTTTTCGACTCGTGACTAACGTCAAACTGATTGGCTTTCAGCTGGGTGAAAAGCTGTTCCGAATCCACCAGATTCTTGGAGCACCCCAGCGTGATAATATTTACTTTATTTTTCTTTAAACCTTTGGTTTTCATGCACGCTTATTCCAAAAACACTTTTTTATAAATGGCTCCTACTTCAAATTCGCAACTCCCGATTTTTACTTTCTCATTCGCCTGCCGGGCCAGCGCCATCAGCCAGTGCTTATCGTCCTGTTTGGTAATCGTTTCGACCTGTCTCTCCACTGAATCTACCAGTACGTACTGCTCAAAAGACGGAATCATTCGGTAGCACCGGAATTTTTCGCCCCGGTCGTAATCCCCGGTACTTTTAGACAACACTTCCACAATAATGGACGGGTTTACCAGCGCATCCAACCCGCCCGGACTTTTTACATACTCCGGCTTTTTACAGACGATGCTCACATCTGGATAGACGAACTGATTACATTCAGGCAAATGCACGAGTTGATCGGAGGCAAAGACCAGGCAGTCCGTGGTTTCGAGGCACCCTTCCAACAATCTTAATAAGCGGGTAACCAATCGGTTATGTGCAGGCTGGGCTCCGGCCATTGCTACCATTTCCCCATGCTCATTTACTGTCCGGTGCACTGGCACAACTATGCCGTTGCGATACTCACTCTTGTACGAGGCTACGGCTTCGTTTCGGAGGTATTCTTCGACAGATATATGATTAGTTGAATCTATATTTTTCATTGGAGAAAAATTTAACCGCAGAGAACATCGAGGGGCGCAGAGGTTAGATTAGGTATATTGTTAAATGGCTAAATTGCTAAATGACTAACATCTCCGTAAAACCCTTCACCCATATTTTCAAAAAGAATCACTTGGTAGAAACAATTCAACAATGACCTCTGGGGTGACTCATTTCTTAAACAACGATTCCACAAACGCCTTTTTATCAAACAACTGCAAATCTCCTATCTTCTCGCCTACGCCAATGTACTTAACCGGTATCTTAAACTGATCCGAGATACCGATTACCACGCCGCCTTTAGCCGTTCCGTCCAGTTTGGTAATAGCCAGTGCCGTTACCTCCGTGGCTTTGGTAAATTCTTTAGCCTGCAGAAAAGCATTCTGCCCGGTACTTCCATCTAATACCAATAATACTTCGTGCGGTACCTCGGGCATTACTTTTTGCATCACCCGTTTGATCTTACTTAACTCATTCATCAGGTTGACTTTAGTATGCAGCCGGCCCGCTGTATCAATAATGACTACATCTGCCCCAGAGTCAACGGCTTTCTTTACGGCATCGTAGGCCACTGAAGCAGGGTCTGTATTCATTCCATGATCAATTACAGGTACGCCTGCCCTTTGCCCCCACAGTTTCAACTGGTCTACCGCAGCTGCCCGGAAAGTGTCGGCCGCTCCCAGCACTACTTTTTTCCCCGCCTGGTGGAACTGGGCTGCCAGTTTACCAATGGTAGTAGTTTTACCCACTCCATTTACCCCTACCACCATAATTACATACGGTTTTACGGTATCAGGTATATAAAACCTTTTTACATCCTGTGAATTATTTTCCGACAGGAGTTTGGCTATCTCTTCCTTCAGAATCTGGTCCAATTCGCCGGCAGTCATGTATTTGTCTTCGGCTACCCGCTTCTCTATCCGCTTAATGATCTTCAGCGTGGTTTCCACGCCTACGTCCGACGCCACCAGAATTTCTTCCAACTCATCCAGCACTTCTTCATCCACCGTAGACTTGCCAATCATGGCTTTGCCCAATTTAGAAAAGAAGTTTTGCTTGGTTTTTTCCAGTCCTTTATCCAAAGATTCTTCCTGTTCTTTGGTCTTTTTAGCGAAGAAATCAAATAAGCCCATGCAGTTTTTAGTTTCTCGTTTCCGGTTTTTAGTTTCTAATTGATGAAGCAGAATGGATTCAGAAGGGGTTTCATTATTTAATAACTAGATAACTAGAAACCCAATACTGGCACCAGGAAACTGTAAACCAGAAACTAAAAACCGTTAACACCAAAATAATAAAAAAAGTCCCGGTCCGGGACTTTTAAGAAACAGATTTTTCTGAATATTAGCCTTTTAATGAAGACTGTACCTGATCTACCGGTACAATTTCTTCTTTGAAAGTGTAAGCACCCGTCTTAGGTGATTTCACTGCTTTGATGATTTTGGCGTATCCTTTGCCGGCACCTTCTTTTTTCAGGGTAGCAACTACTTTCTTTGCCATAGTATTTTAATAAGTTAACAGTTAATGATTAACAATTGATAGTTAAGCGAAAAGCTATACTTTTTAAATTTAACTATCAACTTCCGGTTTCTTACTTGATTTCTTTATGTACAGTAACCCTTCTCAGGTAAGAGTTGTACTTCTTCAATTCGATACGGGCAGTAGTGTTTTTGCGATTTTTGGTAGTAATGTACCGCGAAATGCCTGGTACGCCGGTAGCCCTTTGCTCGGTGCATTCCAGAATCACTTGCACCCGGTTGCCTTTCTTTGCCATTATTGAAATTCTATTTTTAAATAAGCCCCTATAATTTTGGAAACGCAAATTTACAACTTTATTATAAATAATATACCCAAGTTGTAAAAATTTGTAACTTACCCATTCGGCCATATTTTTCCGACTTCCGACTTCCGACTTCCGACTTCCGACTTCCGACTTCCGACTTCCGACTTCCGACTTCCGACTTCCGACTTCCGACTTCGACTTCCGTTATCCGGTCATTGCCATTAATAAATCCGCTTGGGTAATAATATGCACCTGGTTGCGCTCATCACGCACCAGCAACGCTTTATTTTCCTTATCAATCAAGGAGGAAAGTACATCCAGGGTACTGTCAAGCGCCACAAACTTGAAGGCTTGCCCCATTACTTCACTCACCGGATGATCTTTAATTTCCGGATTTTCAATTAGTTGGCTCAGCACTTTAGAATCAATGAGGCTGCCTACAATGTTCTCCCCATCCGTCACCGGTATCTGCGAAATGCCTTCTTTAGTAAGCGTTCTTACGGCATCCCCTACTTTCATATTCCGGTCAATAGTCAACAAGTGGTCACTGCCATTTTTGGTATGGATGATATCACGAGCCGTAGCAAAATCACGTAATTCCAGAAATCCGTGGTCTTTCATCCAGGCGTCGTTATAGATCTTGGCCAGGTACCGGGTGCCGTGATCCGGTAGGATAATCACCATTACATCCTCTTCTTTTAAGATGCTCCGGCATATTCAGCGCCCACGTACACGGCCGAACCACAGGACCAACCCACAAATAAGCCCTCTTCGCGGGATAAACGGCGGGCCATAATGGCTGCATCTTTATCCGTCACTTTAATGAATAGGTCAATCAGATCAAAATCTACGTTCTTGGGCAGAATATCTTCCCCAAAGCCCTCCGTCAGATAGGGGTAAATCTCGTTCTGATCAAAAATGCCGGTTTCCTTATACTTTTTAAATACCGAACCGTACGTATCAATTCCCACGGTTACAATATCCGGCTTTCTTTCTTTGAGGTATTTGGCCGTACCGCACATGGTGCCGCCAGTACCTACCGTACTTACGTAATGCGTAATCTTCCCCTCAGTCTGCCCCCATACTTCGGGACCAGTAGTTTCATAATGGGCCGCCGTATTAGATAAATTATCGTACTGATTCGGATAAAACGAGTTAGGAATATCCTGGTTCAGTTTTCTGGCCACTGAGTAATAAGACCGGGGATCTTCCGGAACCACATTCGTGGGGCAAACCACAATTTCGGCTCCCACGGCCCGTAGAATATCCATCTTCTCCTTGGACTGCTTGTCGGCCATGGTAAAAATGCACTTATATCCCTTTGCTACGGCAGCCAGCGCCAGCCCCATGCCGGTGTTTCCCGAAGTGCCCTCAATGATGGTTCCGCCCGGCTTAAGAAGCCCGGCTTTTTCGGCATCTTCCACCATTTTTAAAGCAATCCGGTCTTTTACTGAGTTTCCGGGATTAAAGTATTCTACTTTGGCCAGCACCGTTCCCTTGATGCCTTTGGTCACTTTGTTCAGCTTTACCAATGGCGTATTGCCAATCGTTTCTATGATGGAATTATAGTAATGCATGGCCGGAATAAAGTTTTCATTGAAATGGTATTTCTTCAAAAATAGTAAGATTTCCTCAGCTTAAGCAGGTACTCCTAGCCATTTGTGGGCAAAAGGAGCATCGCCATAACACTTTTATCCTGATGGTTCTCCTAACTTATAGGAGGAACAAAAATACAGTTGCATAGAATCCGGCTATTGACAAAGAGTTTTCAGAAATAGAACTGTTTCTCCGCTTACCTTTTTCTGTCAGACGTAATATAATACTGTAAATTTAATTATTTCTGTATGTCCAATTTCCTTACTAAGCTTTTTATTCTGATTATCCTGTCTTTTGCATTCAGTTGTACCGGTACTTATAAACCTACACAGCCGCAGGAAGTCGATAACGGACAAATCGGAGGAAAACAAGCAGAAACGGCTAGAAAATAAACAGCTTACCCAGTCCTTACATCAAGCAGCCAAGGAGAAAACGGCGTTAAACCGCAGTTTTCTCCTTGGCTTTCACTTTTTTAGGTACTTTCCAGGCATGCATGGGGTCTGCCTGCTTCGGGTCTTAGCAGGTTTTGTCTCCGAATGGTAAGCTCACCGGATCAGATCTCATAAGCAAGTGAATACTTTATTTCATTCAGAACAAAGGAGCTATTGATATTGCCAATATTTTCAATAGTAGATAATTTGTCACGGATGAAGCTATGATAATCATTCATACTGCTTACTGAGACTTTCAATAAGAAATCAAACACACCTGCTACATGATAACACTCCTGAACCTCTTCCAATTGTTTGCTTTCCGTCTCAAACTTTTCCACGTTCTCTTTGGTGTGATGTCGCAACGACACATGGCAGAAAGCCGTCAGTGGTTTGCCAATCATATTTTTGTCCAGTAAAGCCACGTATTTTTTTATGTACCCCTGGCTTTCGAGGCGTTTGATCCGTTCGTATACCGGAGTGACGGTTAAACCGAGGCTAGCCGCAATTTCTTTATTGGTGTAGTGGGCATTTTGCTGCAATAGCCGGAGAATAGATAGATCAGATTCATCTAAAGCGTAAACAAAAGATTTTTTTTCCATAACAGATAATAACGGGCTGCTATATAAAGAAAATAAATCTAATATTAAAGCATTTATTAATAAATTATACTAATTTATTATGTATTATTGAAATATATTTCTTAATAAAGTACTTTTGTTAAACATTTTTACTTTACAATAAGATGATTATCGGAGTTCCCAAGGAGATTAAAAACAACGAGAACCGAGTAGCAGTGACCCCTGCCGGAGTAGCCGAATTGCGCAAGCAGGGACACACTGTGTATGTGCAGAGCAGTGCAGGCGAAGGTAGTGGTTTTTTGGATGAAGAATACCATAAAGCCGGAGCTCATCTACTTCCGACCATCGAGGAAACCTATAAAGTTGCCGAGATGATTATTAAGGTAAAAGAGCCTATTTATTCCGAATACGATCTGATCCGGGAAAACCAGCTTCTGTTTACGTATTTTCACTTTGCCTCTTCCGAAGAATTAACCCGGGCCATGATAGCCCGTAAAGCGGTATGTTTGGCTTATGAAACCGTGGAAAAAGCGGATCGTAGTTTGCCGCTGCTCATTCCAATGTCTGAAGTAGCCGGACGGATGGCAATTCAGGAAGGGGCCAAATATCTGGAAAAACCCCTAAAAGGCCGTGGAATACTACTGGGAGGAGTAGCCGGGGTCAAACCAGCTCACGTATTGATTCTGGGCGGAGGGATTGTAGGTACCCAGGCGGCTAAGATTGCAGCCGGTATGGCTGCTAACGTAACCATTATG